>JAZNMK010000071.1:0-2989 GCA_045579585.1 Acutalibacteraceae bacterium | reverse complement strand
GCCTAAAACGTGATAGGTGCCGCTGAATTCGTGGGTACGCTCGATTGCAATAACATCTCTCGGGTCTTCTACAACGCAGATAACAGACCTGTCTCTGTCTGCACGGGCACAGATGGGACAAAGCTCATCCTCCGAAAGGTTGCAGCAGACCGAGCAACGGTGAATTTTTTCGTGAGCATCAAGAATTGCTTTTGCAAAATTCTTTGCCTGCTCATCACTCATATTCAGCACGTGAAACGCAAGGCGTTGTGCTGTCTTGTGGCCTATACTCGGCATACGCTCAAACTGCTCGATAAGCCGTGCAAGGCTGGCTACTTCATATCCCATAATTAAAACAGACCGGGAATGTTGAGGCCGCCCTTGGCCTTTTCCATACCCTGAATCATTGCGTCCTCTGCCTTACGGAGAGCTTCGTTGACTGCCGCAATAACAAGGTCCTGAAGCATCTCGACCTCTTCGGGGTCAACTGCTTCGGGGCTGATCTTGATATCTTTTACAACTTTTGCACCTGTAACTGTTGCCTCAACAACACCGCCACCTGCAGAAGCTGTGAAATCGGTTGCCTCAACCTCTTCCTGAGTTCTCTGCATCTGATCCTGCATATCCTGCAGTCTCTGGAGCATTGCTGCCTGACCGCCCTGAGGCGCACCGGGAATTCTTGCTTTCATTTTTATCTATCCTTTCAAATTTTTTCAGTTTGTTATTTTAACTCCGAAATCTCCCGCCTTGGCGAGGAACGATGCCAACGGGTCAGACGGAGACTCCGACTCATCTGCCACAGGCGGCACATCATTAACAGGAGGTTTCGCTTTATTTATGCCTATTTTATATCTTATACCGGTTACATTGAATATCGCACGGCGAAGATCGATAGAATTGTTATTTGCCTTAAGCAGTGCGCCAAGCGAATCGTTATCAGAATAAATGACAACGTGACCACCATTGACGTATGCCGCAGAATTGCTGAGAATACCTACAAGCGGACGGTTGATATTCTTAAGCTCCTCAAGAACATCGGGCCAACAACCCATTTCACCGTCAGGAAGTTTCTCGGGCGCAGGCGGTACAACCGTTTCTGTCGGTTGAGCCTGAACGGATTGAGTATTATGATCGGCAGAATTCACCGCAACGCCTGAACGTATTGAGCCTTCAAGTGCGGCAACACGTTTGAGAAGCGCATCAACGCTGCTGTCAAGGCTCGGTGAGCAAAGGCGCACAAACGCCATCTCAGTTTCAACTCTGCGATTAAGGCCTCTGCGAAGATTGCCTGATGTAGATTCGAGCACGCCGAGAATGTACATAATCTGCTCGAGAGTATAGCTGAGTGCCTGCTGCTCCATTTGATTAAGCTCTGAAGCTGTGCAGACGATAAGACCCGCCGGCTCGTTGACAGAGCGAATAATCATAAGATTTCTGTAATGCTCAATGAGCTGATTGCAAAGCCTCTCCATGTCACAGGAGGAGTTGTGAAGCTCATTGATTATTGCAAGTGCACGTGCACAATCGCTGTTTCTAATACATTCGGCAAGGCTGAAAAGATGGTCTCTGCCGGTGAATCCGGCAACAGTGCTCACAAGCTGAGCAGTTATATTCTCACTCTGGCCTACACACTGGTCAAGAAGAGAAAGCGCATCACGCATACCGCCATCCGCAACACGGGCAATAAGCATCGCCGCTTCATCATCAACGGTAAAGCCCTCTCCTGCAGCAACCTCATTGATTCTGCCTGCAATATCATCCGGCTCAATGCGCTTGAAATCAAAACGCTGGCAGCGGGAAAGTATCGTAGCAGGGAGCTTATGAACTTCAGTTGTTGCAAGGATGAATTTCACGTGCTCAGGCGGCTCCTCGAGAGTTTTGAGAAGAGCATTAAAAGCGCCGACAGAGAGCATATGAACCTCGTCGATGATGTATACCCTATACTTTGCACGAACAGGAGTATAGTTTGCTTCCTCGCGCAAATCACGTATATTGTCAACACCATTATTGCTGGCAGCATCTATTTCAACTACGTCGAGTATTGCGCCCGAATCTATGCCGCGGCACACCTCACACTCGTTGCAAGGGTTACCGTCGATCAGATTTTCGCAGTTAACAGCCTTGGCGAGTATCTTCGCACAGCTGGTTTTACCTGTTCCTCTGGAACCTGTAAAAAGGTAGGCATGGGCAAGCTTACCTGCTTTGAGTTCATTCTGAAGTGTTACTGTTATGTGGTTCTGACCTACAACATCGCTGAACGTCTGCGGACGCCACTTTCGATAAAGTGCACGGTACACCATAAACTCGCCTCCCTTTCTGCTTAGTTTAACAAAACAGCTTTGCCTTGGTCATGCAGTGTGCAGGCGGACTGTGGCGCACCGTGCGGTCTGCTTAATGCTGCTCGGTTCCCCGCCTGACATGGTTCGCAGTGCACCGTCGCACAGAACCCACACACCACATGACCAAAACAAAGCTGTAGTGGACAGATATTATTTCTGAACAAGAGATATTATAATATATATCCTGCCCTTTTGCAAGCATTTCAACCAAAAAAGTGAAAAAGAAAAAGCCGAAAACAGCTTGCACTGCTTTCGGCTTTTGTTAGGTTGTTTTAACAGTTAATTATTCGTTGATAGAGATAACAACGCCTGAACCAACTGTACGGCCACCCTCACGGATAGCGAAACGGAGACCCTCTTCGATAGCGATGGGAGTGATGAGCTCAACGTTCATAACAACGTTGTCGCCGGGCATGCACATTTCAACGCCTTCGGGAAGGCTGATAACACCTGTAACGTCTGTTGTTCTGAAGTAGAACTGAGGACGGTAGTTGTTGAAGAAAGGTGTGTGACGGCCGCCTTCATCCTTTGAAAGGACGTAAACCTGACCGGAGAACTTTGTGTGGGGGTTGATTGAACCGGGCTTTGCAAGAACCTGACCACGCTCGATCTCAGTTCTCTGAACACCACGAAGAAGAGCACCGATGTTGTCGCCAGCCTCTGCATACTCG
>JAZNMK010000070.1:0-18095 GCA_045579585.1 Acutalibacteraceae bacterium | reverse complement strand
GACGAAGAATATGAAAAACTTAAAAAAATATGATGAGTTTCCGCTCTGTAAGGCAGGGCGGATTTTTATTATCTTGTTTGACTTGTAAAGAATATATACTTTACAAAATTGGAAATTTATAATCTTATGCTGTGGTAATATTTACAGAAATCGCTGTATATAGCCGTTTATTGGTGTTAGTTCCATAATACAGCAAAATATGAAAAAGCGAGAATTCGTAAAGCTATTATGCTTTACGGAGATTTGGATATGTGTTTTTTCGCTATCCATATATTACAGTTGACTAAAGATTTTCTTTATGTTAAAATAACGAACTATTAGAGGTTTACATACGCGTATATAATGCCGTATGAAACGAAAGGAAACAAAAAGAAATGGCAAGAGATTTAATTTTACGTTCAATACCCACAGTCGCCATTCGTGGAATGGCTGTGTTCCCTGATATGCAGCTGCATTTTGAAGTCAGCCGCAAGCAGTCCATTTCTGCTCTCAAGGCGGCTATGGCAGGCAACCGCGAAGTTTTTCTTGTTATGCAGCGTGACCTTCGTACAGAGCAGCCGACTCAGCCGGATGAGTTTTATCCTATGGGTGTTATCTGCGATGTTCAGCAGATTCTCACTGCACCCGGCAACGAAAATCTGCGAGTTGTGGTTGAGGGTGTCAGTCGCGGCAGTGTTGTTGAAATTCAGCGCACAAATCCGCACCTTGTAACACTTGTTCAGCAACGCACGACAACACGGATTAAAGCTGAGGATAAGGATTATGCTCAGGCGCTTGTTCGCGTATGTAAGGATGACTTTCAGGATTATTCAGATTTTGCGCCCGGTATGCCGACAGATTTTATACTTGACGTGCTTTCGCAGGAGGAGCCGGGTATACTCGCTGACTTTATAGCAAGCAATACCGCGATTGATCCTGCAAAGAAGCAGATTGTTCTTGCGGAGCTTAATCCTCTGCGAAGGATGGAAAAGCTTTGTGCAATACTTCGCAGCGAAACGGAGATTCTCCGTATCGAAGAGGGAATTCAGGATAAGGTTCAGGAGCAGATTGACCGTAATCAGCGTGAATACTACCTGCGCGAGCAGATGCGTGCTATTTCCGTTGAGCTTGACGGTGAAGAGGCTGATGAGGCTGAGATTTTCCGTGATCAGATAAAGGCACTCAACGTAAGTGACGATGTGCGCAAAAAGCTTCTTCAGGAATGCTCACGTTTTGATAAAACCACAAAATCCTCACCCGAGGCAATGGTTATACGCACTTACCTTGAAACCTGTATTGCTCTTCCGTGGGGGGTGTATACCGAGGATTCGTTCGACCTTGCAAAGGCAAGAAAAGTTCTCGACGATGACCATTACGGTCTCGAAAAGGTGAAAAACAGGATGATAGAAATGCTTGCGGTGCGTAAGCTTTCGCCCGATATCAAGGGCCAGATTATCTGCCTTGTCGGTCCTCCCGGTGTAGGCAAAACCTCCATTGCCCGTTCTGTTGCCCGTGCTATGGGCAGAAAGTATGCTCGCATTTCACTTGGCGGTGTAAGGGATGAGGCTGAAATCAGAGGTCACAGAAAGACCTATATCGGCGCAATGCCCGGCAGAATTATAAACGCAATCACTCAGGCAGGCAGCTGCAATCCTCTTCTTCTGCTTGATGAGATCGATAAGCTCGGTGCAGACTATAAGGGTGATCCGTCATCTGCGCTTCTCGAGGTGCTCGACGGTGAGCAGAACGATACGTTCCGCGATCACTATATCGAGCTTGCGTTCGACCTGAGTAAGGTGCTGTTTGTCACCACGGCAAACGACCGCGACAGCATTCCTCAGCCGCTTCTTGACAGAATGGAGATAATCGAACTCGGCAGCTATACTGCTCAGGAAAAATTCTGTATCGCAAAGAAGCATCTGCTTCCCAAGCAGGCAAAGCGCCACGGTCTTAACGGACGTACGCTGCGTGTGAGTGATGCGGCTCTGCGTGATATTATTGATGGTTACACGCGTGAGGCCGGTGTGCGTAAGCTTGAACGAGAGCTTGCTTCTGTCTGCCGTAAGGGTGCGGTTGCCGTTGCAGAGGGTGCAAAATCTTTCAGCGTTAAGCCTGCAGATCTCGAAAATATCCTCGGCGCACGCAAATACCGTAAGGAAGATAAATTTGTCAAGGACGAAATCGGTGTCGCAAGAGGTCTTGCGTGGACTGCTGTCGGTGGCGAAATGCTCGATGTTGAAGCGGCTGTGCTTGACGGCACAGGCAAGCTTGAGCTCACAGGCTCACTCGGCGACGTTATGAAGGAATCTGCCCATGCGGCGGTAAGCTTTATCCGCAGCCGTGCCGCACAGCTCGGCATTGCTTCCGATTTCTACAAAACAAAGGATATTCACCTGCATTTCCCTGAGGGTGCGGTGCCTAAAGACGGCCCTTCTGCAGGTGTTACGATTACAACTGCTCTTGTCTCAGCGCTTACGGGAATTCCCGTGAAGTCAAGCGTTGCGATGACAGGTGAGGTAACTCTGCGCGGCAGGGTGCTGCCTATCGGCGGACTTAAGGAAAAATCAATGGCGGCATATATAGCGGGCGTGAAGCAGGTTATTATACCTCAGCGCAACGTATCTGACCTTGATGAGGTTGAGAGTGTTGTAAAGGAGAATATTGAATTTGTACCTGTCAGCGACGTTATGAAGGTGCTTGAAACAGCGCTTGTCAGAATGCCGGGCGGTGAAGCACCGCGCAAAAAAGTTACTGCTCCCGTAGAAGATAAGAGCGTTGCGGTACGTGATTTTGTACAGTAAGAGGTGAGACGGTGAATTACAATAACGTTCAGTTTGAGGCGGCTTTCGGCACGCTCAAACAGCTTCCGAAGTCTAATAAAGCAGAGATTGCTTTTGCAGGACGGTCAAACGTCGGCAAATCGTCTTTGCTTAACAAAATATTCAACCGCAAGTCACTTGCCAGGGTCAGCTCTGTGCCGGGCAAAACAATCACTGTCAATTTCTACTCTGTCGGTGATGTCAGGCTTGTTGACCTCCCGGGTTACGGCTATGCAAAGGCAGCCCCGGGCGAGAAACGCCGTTGGGCGGAGCTTATGGAGGGCTATTTCAAAACAGAGCGTGATATCCGCCTTGTGATACAGCTTATCGATATGCGTCATAAGCCGACTGCAGATGATATGACGATGCTCTCTTTCCTGCGCGAAATGGGTTACCCGTTTATTATTGCACTTACAAAGTGCGATAAGCTTAACAAAACAGAGTTCAATGCAAGGCTTGCAGCTCTTGAAACGGAGCTTGCGGACTATACAGATATTGTGAAGATACCTTGTTCTTCCGTCAAGGGTGACGGTGTTGAGGCCGTCAAGGCTGAAATTGAGAAGGTATGTTGAGGTAAGGTGAAAGATATGTTTGTTTCGGATTGTTTATCGGTGAATGAAAAAGGCCATCTCACCATAGGTGGGCTTGATACTGTTGAGCTTGCAGCCGAGTACGGCACACCGTGCTACGTTGTAGATGAAGACCAGATAAGGGCAAATTGTCGTGCATATGTAAGGTCTATCAAGGAGAATTACGATGGCAACGGCATTGCAATTTATGCCTCAAAGGCGTTTAACTGCAAGGCAATGTGCCGTATTGTCAATGAAGAAAAAATGGGCCTTGATGTAGTGTCCGGCGGTGAGCTTTATACCGCGCTTCAAGCAGGCTTCCCTGCAGAAAAAATTTATTTCCACGGCAATAATAAAACTCTTCCCGAACTTAAAGAAGCGGTTAGCGCAGGTGTCGGCAGAATTATGGTTGACAATATCTATGAGCTTGAAAACCTCAGCAGAATAGCCAAGGCAAGCCGCAAAAACGTAGGTGTTATCCTCAGAATAAAGCCGGGTATTGATGCTCACACCCACTCGTTTATTATGACGGGTCAGATCGACAGTAAGTTCGGTTTTGCTCTTGAAACAGGTGAGGCAATGGAGGGCGTCAAAGCCGCAATTGCCGCAGATAATATCGACTTCAAGGGTATCCATTGCCATATCGGTTCGCAGATTTTTGACGTTGAGCCGTTTGAGCGTGCAGCCGAGGTTATGGTAGCTTTTATGGCTGAAATCAAGGCTCAGACAGGTGTTGATGTTACGGAGCTTGATCTTGGCGGCGGCTTCGGCATCAAGTATTCAAACGAGGATAATCCGCTGGAGTATTCGGAATATATGGCAAAGGTTGCAACCGTTCTCAAGGCAGAGTGCGTAAAGCACGGTGTTGCTCAGCCGTTTATCATCATTGAGCCGGGTCGCTCTGTTGCAGGCTCTGCCGGTATAACGCTTTATACCGTCGGCGCTGTCAAGACCATTCCCGACGTCAGAACATACGTTTCAATCGACGGCGGTATGGGCGATAATCCGCGCTATATTCTCTACCAGTCAACCTATGAGCTCGTCTGTGCCAACAAGGCGGATAAGCCCAGAGATTTCAAGATCACTCTTGCAGGCCGCTGCTGTGAAAGCGGTGACCTCATCCAGGAGGATGCACCTGTTCAGCAGGTGGAGCCTGGCGATATTATGGCTGTGCTCTCGACAGGCGCATATAACTACTCCATGGCATCAAACTATAACCGCATCCCGCGTCCTCCTGTTGTTATGGTAAGCGGCGGTGAATCAAGGACTGTCGTAAGGCGCGAAACCTATGATGACGTTATTTCAAAGGATGTCTGATATCGGTCAAAGGGTCGGTTAAGGTCATGAAAGGGGATTCTTATGCGTGAATTTCTGATGGCATTTTTTATGCTCATTTCTTCTTTTTTCGGTGATTTTGTCGTTCAGCTTGAAAGACTGCCGGAGAATAAGTACAACAGCAACATTGTTTTTGCCGGTATCACCGCTGAAGAAAACGCAATCAGCAAAAACGAAAAGCAGCGATGCCGCGACTGGTTTGATAAAAATCTGCGCTTGACACAGGGTGCGGAAAATCTGCCGTATGATTTTAAGGTTGACGGAAAATCCGTCAGCAAAGATATTGAGCAGTGGGATATTGATGTGAGCAGCGAAAGCCGGACAGGTGCCGTGTACAAAGGCGGCAAAACCTCCTACATAACGCTTACTCACAAAAAAAGCTCTCTCAAGGCTGTGGTTGAGGCCACGATCTATGAAGAAAACGCCACCTGCGAGTGGACTGTCTATATCTCAAACGAGGGTGAAGTGAATTCGCCCGTAATCAGCGATTTTTATGCTGCGAAAACTGCCGTTGAGGCAGAAAAGGCTCAGCTTTATTACTCAAAGGGCAGCTGCGATGTGCCGTATGATTTTGCGCTGATGAATAAAAAACTTTCGTTTATTCCGGCGAAGTTTACAAGCTATGACGGCAGGTCTACGGATAACTATCTTTCTTATTTCAACATCAGCGGTGAAAACGGCGGCGCTGTTCTCGGCATCGGCTGGACAGGCTTATGGCAGGCTGACATAAGTCAGAACGGTAAAAATACTCAGATAAAGGCAAAGCAGGAAAAGTTCAAGGCCTATCTTATGCCGGGTGAAGAGGTGCGTTCGCCCCTCGTGTCGCTCAGCTTTTATGACGGCGCAAATCCTCTTAAGGGTTTCAATTCCTTTAGAAATTGGGTCAGCAATTGCGTATATCCCGATAATATTCCCGATACAATGACAATGCTTGAATTCTCCGGTCCGATGCATACTCAGACTGCCGCAGAGCTCTTTGCGGCTGCTGACGGCTACGGCGAGGAAACCTATAGCAAGGTTGATTATTTCTGGATGGATGCAGGCTGGTATAAGTACAACGAAGGCTGGCACGATTCTGTCGGCTCTTGGGTTGCAAATCCCGCACGCTTCCCCAAAGGTATCGGCGAGGTTTCCGATTATGCTTCAACAAAAGGCTGCGGTCTTGTTCTGTGGTTTGAGCCCGAGCGCGTGTGCAGGGATTCTCTCTTTCACCAAAAGGGTGCCGAAAATAAGAACTGGCTTATTGAGGTTGAGGACAAAGATAATCTGATGTGGAACCTTGCGGAGGATGAGGCAACCGATTACTTGAGCGATTATATATCAACCTTCCTCAAGTATAACGGAGTTTCGATTTACAGGCAGGATTTCAATTTTTCACCTGATGTATATTGGAAATATGCTGACAAGAATTATTATGACGGCAGAACCGGTATAACCGAAAACAGATATGTTTCAAATCTTTACAGATACCTTGACACGCTTTGCGAAAACGTTGACGGTCTGATTATTGATAACTGCGCTTCGGGCGGCAGAAGGCTTGACCTTGAAATGGCACGCCGCAGTGTGCCGGTATGGCGCAGCGACTATAACTGCAACCCTCACGAGAATATTCTTGAGGCAACCCAGTCACAGACCTACGGCCTTTCCTTCTGGCTTCCTCTTACAGGTACTCTGTTTTACAGCGAATCCGAGTATGCCGCACGCTCGAGCATTATGCCTCTCGGCCTTGAAACCTTCGGTACAGTCCACGGTGAGCATTACGGCGAATATATCGCTCAGCGTTCAATGATGAACGGGTATTATTATCCTCTCTCTTCAGGCGGCTATTTCTCCGATCGAATGCTTGCAATGCAGTATTCATCCTACGATGCGAAAAGCGGTATGGCTCTTGTATATAAGCGTGCAGACGTAAAGGATAGTGAGTATACCGTAAAGCTTAACGGACTTGTTCCCGATGCTGCTTACAGTGTTTACGATTACGATTCACCCGAAAACGTGTTTGAAATGACGGGCGAAGAGCTTATGAATTCAGGCATCAAACTCACCCTCCCCGAAGGCGAAAAAGCGTTTATAATTATGTTCAACTTAAAATAATCGCAAAAAACGGCTGTCTTATAAGCGAATAAGACAGCCGTTTTTATGTTGATTTGTAACAAATTAAAGCTTTCTTGCTTTGATAACTATTGATAACGGAAAATGCTTTGCTTTGAAATCGGCATAGGCTTTTATATCTGCACCTCATTAAAAAGAAGCTTTTCAATTGTAATTCGAGGACGCCACCAAGCTCTTGCCTGTTCAAATTCGGTATACGGTGTATACCACTTCCAAGTGATGTCAAAACCGCCGTCTTCCATTTGCAGTTTGCCTAAAATATCTTTTTCTGCAACTATCAGAGTTTTTGTTTCAGGTGTGATAAATTCCAAATATGTGTCGGAGAAAAAGTCGGATGGCATCGGTACATATTCAACTCCGTATTTTTTAATATCCTTGCATATGGAATTATCAATTGCTTTACATAACAAATCTTTGAAATGTTCCAAATCAATTATGTCGCTTATGACGTTGGTTTTCAAAAGCTCATATGTAAGCAGAAAACATTTTAAAGAATCACTGCTTATTTCTTCGGCTGTTTCAAGATATTCAAATCCTTCTTTTATGATTTCTTCATACAAAGATGTACGGTTGCTGTAGCAAATTAAGAATGCCGCCAAAGATATTGACGGATTAAAGCCGCTGATACCGTCGCCTTTTTTCTTCCACCAGATTGCGTGGGGATAATCCTCGTTACTGTCTATTGCAAACAGCCAACGCTTTTTATCTTCATCAAAGGAATCGTGAGATTCAAGATATCTGACAATTCCTTTTACGATATCCGAGTCTTTGTTAATTGCATTAATGCGATGAAGAGTAATTATAGCATCGTTTGTTGCAATAGGGCTTGAATTAGGATTGAAAAAATCAGGCTCAAGAGCATTGCCGAAACCGCCGTCAGTATTTTGAAATTTTGAAAGCTCGTTAATGACAGCTCGGTTTGATTCGTTTTCAAAGAAGTATTTGTAGAGAGATAATTCAAGCGGTCGGGCATTTTGCAAAATGAATTTAGCAGCTGAGTTTTTGTTCATAGTTTTAGCCTCGGATTTTATCACTATACATTAGCGCCGTAGGGAACGCTCTTGAGCGCTCTCTACATTTGCTTTGAGTAAATGCGACATAATTTAACATGGGCGGATATCATCCGCCCGTTTTGGTTTGCGTTTATTTTACCATTCGTATTTTGTCAGCTTGCCCTCGCATAATAATTCGGGGTAATCCCATTGCCTGAGAACCTCATAAACGCCTATTGCAGCGGAGTTTGAAAGGTTAAGGCTTCTGGCTGCAGAATCGTTTATCATCGGTATTCTGACGCATTTTTCGGCGTTTTCTTTAAGTAATTCCTCGGGCAGACCTTTTGTCTCTTTTCCGAATACGAGATAGGTGTTATCAGGGTAGGTGATGTCGGTGTGTCTGTGCGTGGCTTTTGTTGAAAAATAAAAGAAGTTGCCGTCTTTATTTTTTTCGAAAAAATCCGCAGTATCCTTATAATACGTAATATCCAGCAGATGCCAGTAGTCGAGCCCTGCGCGCTTTAATTTTTTATCATCAACCTTGAAACCCATAGGCTCAACAAGGTGAAGCCTTGCTCCCGTAGCGGCGCAGGTGCGTGCGATATTGCCTGTATTCTGCGGTATTTCCGGCTCAATAAGCACTATGTTAAGTGTATGTTTACTCATAAAGTCCAAGCTCCTTGATAAGCGAGGGTAATTCTCCTTCAAATGCTACGCCGTAACGTACGTCGGGTGTGTATTTCAGCGTGCGTTCAATGCATTTGCAGGTGAATTTTGTGGCGATTTCCGCTGCTTTTGTCAAATCTTTGCCGCACATGAGCGCACCGCACAGCGAGCTTGCAAAAACGTCGCCCGTGCCGTGGTAAATTCCCTTAAGCCTGGGCATCATAACGTAGTCGATTCTGCCGTTATCCCAACAGGCACAGCCGAGATTGCCGCTGTCAAAATATACGCCCGTCAGCACGATTTTTTTCGGGCCGAGTGAGGCAAGCTTTGCCAGCATATCTTCGACGTATTCCTTCGTGTACGGGCCTTCTTTATATTCAACGCCTGTCATAAAAGCCGCTTCTGTAAAATTGGGCACTATAATATCTGCAAGTGCACAAAGTTCAGCCATTTTTTTTGCAAAATCCATATCGAAAAGTGCATACATTTTACCGTGGTCCGCCATTGCGGGGTCGCAGAGGAAAAAATTGTTTTCAGTCTTGAAATCTCTGACGATTTTTTTTACGATTTCTATCTGCTCGAATGAACCGAGATATCCCGTATATATCGCATCAAAGCCGATTTCGATGCTTTTCCAATGCTGAGCCATCGGCAGCATATCCTCTGTAAGGTCGCGCCAGGTATAGCCTGTAAATCCGCCTGTGTGCGTTGATAGCACGGCTGTCGGCATAACGGTTGTTTCAATTCCGCAGGCTGAAATTACGGGCAGTGCAACTGTCAGCGAGCATTTGCCGAAACCCGATATATCGTGTATTGCCAGAGCGCGGTTGGTTCTGTCCATTTCGATCACCACTTGATGAAAAATTACCAAATAATTATAGCACAAGCGTAACACTAATACAACCGTTTCTTCCATTAACTTCAGCCTATTTTATCGGCAATTGCGGTAAGAATAATATTAACTTGAATTTGTGAGGTGATACGGTTTGAAATCAACAATGTCAAAGGTTGCGCTCGGTATGGCTGTGGGCGGTGTTGCCGCAGCAGTAGGTGCATCTATGATGACTCCGTCAATGCGCAAGCAGACACGCAAAAATATGATGAAAGCGATGAAGACGGTGGGCTCTGCACTCGACAGCGTTCAGAGTATGATGAAATAACTTTCTTTTGCTCGAAAAATGTGATATAATGTCGGCAGAAGAGTAAGCGGCTCAGCCGCTTAACATAAAAAACGGAGGATTATACTGTGAAAAAATCAGTTTTGATATTCGGCTGTATCGCTTTGCTGGTTGTTGCTTTAGGCGTATTTGTCGGCAATAAAGAGCTTTTGTTGGGCGAAGGCGATACAACCGCTCAGCCCACAACGCAGGAGCAGGTAGTCAGCCCTCAGACGGTTACTGTTGCACCCACGACCGTTCCTGTAACGCAGGCCCACACCACACGTGTTCCCACAACAGCGTTGAAGCCCACGGCTCCTGCGACAACCTATAAAAATCCCACCTTCAGACCCGAAAATATTACGGGTGCATACGACCCGTCGGCAGGAACCTATACCGGCTATAAACCGCTTCCCACCGTGGATTTCACCGTTAACGATCCCGAAAATACGAGAGGGCTTTCCACCTCTGCAATTAACCACAGCTTCGGTGTTGCCAAGGATTCAAAGCCGCATCAGGTCAGCATTGATTCGCAGCGTTATTTCGACAATAATTCGTTTAACGCGGTAACTTATGACTCGAAAACAACCGAAAAGGTGCTGTATCTCACCTTTGATTGCGGCTATGAAAACGGCTACACCTACAATGTGCTTGATACCCTCAAGGAAAAGAACGTCAGCGCGGCATTCTTTTGTACTCTTGACCATATCAAGGCAGAGCCCGAGCTTATTACGAGAATGATAAAAGAGGGACACATCGTAGGTAATCATTCAACAAAGCATCCGAACTTCAGCAAGATAAGCCGCACGAGAATGGCAGAGGAAATTGAAATTGTTGAGAACCATCTACGTACAAAATTCGGCTATTCTTCACCGTATTTCCGCTTCCCTGAGGGTGCTTACAACGACAGTGCGCTGGATCTGGTACAGTCTTTGGGTTATAAGAGTGTTTTCTGGTCGCTGGCATATGCAGATTGGGATACTTCTGCACAGAAGGGTAAGGATTACGCTTTCAAAACAGTTACTTCCAGGCTCCATCCCGGCGCGATAATTTTGCTGCATTCTGTTTCTGCCGATAATGCGCAGGCACTGGGAGAAATAATAGATTATGCACTTTCACAGGGCTATGTGTTCAAACCGCTTACGGCTCTGCCGAAATAATTGCACAGAAGAGGTAAGTTTGCGCAACTTGCCTCTTTTTATTGCGTTCCTTATTGACTTAAACGTGGATTTAAAGTAATATGTTAGAAAGAATATTTGTCGAAATGGGTGATATCATGATAAAAGTAACTGTTTACAACGAATATGTTCATGAGCTTGAGGATGAGAGCATTGCTGCAGTATATCCCCAAGGTATTCAGGGATGCATTGCAGATTTTCTCGGCAAAAACGATGATATAAGCGTCAGAACAGTAACTCTCAGCACTGTAGAGGAACTCACAAAAGAGGTGCTTGAAGATACTGATGTTCTTATCTGGTGGGGTCACTGTGCACACGAAAAAGTGCCTGACGAAATCTCTGAGAGAGTATATGAGCAGGTAATGTGCGGTATGGGCTTTATTGCTCTGCACTCCGCTCATTTTTCAAAGCCTTTCCGCAGGCTTATGGGTACAACCTGTTCGCTTTGTTGGCGCGATGCCGACAGAGAGCGTGTTTGGAATATTATGCCTTCTCATCCGATTGCTCATGGCATCGGTGACTATTTTGAAATTCCCGAAGAGGAAATGTACGGTGAGCGCTTCGATATCCCGACGCCGGATGAGCTTATTTTCCTCGGCTGGTTCAAGGGTGGAGAGGTATTTCGTTCCGGTTGCTGCTGGAACAAGGGCCTTGGCAAGGTGTTCTATTTCCAACCCGGTCATGAGAGTAATCCCACTTACTATATCCCCGAAGTTCAGCGCATAATCACAAACGCTGTACGTTGGGCTGCGCCTATATACCGTCAGCCTTCGATTGAATGTCCTCAGACTCCTTCTCCCGAGGATAATCTTGCCTGAGTCAACAGGTATACAAGGGGTGTAAAACTTGAGAAAAGTATCTTTGCTTCTGGCTTTTGCGGCAATTCTGTCGGTGTGTCTTTCCGGCTGCGGAAACAACAGCAAGCCCGATGAACAAGAACATACAACGCTCTCTTTTGATGAAAGAGCGTCATATTACGATAACCTGGCCGATGCCGGCGAGGTCGAAAGTGTAGCTGCAACCGAACCGGGTTCACTCTACAGAGTTGTGGGCAGCAGTGTGCTTGTAAACGGTGAGGTGTACAACGAAATTATCCATACGTTCAACAGGATATATCCCGACATTTACTATAAGTACGGTGAGGAGTATTACGAGCCGATAGTTACTCTTAACTTTGATCCGACCTACCTGCGTGACGATCCTGCCAATGTCGTGGGTAATACGATTAATATCAACATCAACTGGTTCAACAATAATCCCGATAAAGTGTCCGTTATCACATACTACATAGCAACAACTGTTATGGATTACAATCCTTCTGCTCCCGAATGGATAAAGGCTGCAGTCAATTACTGCATTGGTGCTGAATTCGGTGCGGCAGGCTATGAGCTTTCCGGCAGATATGAAGGCGGCTCATATGAGGATGATGCCGCAACAGGCGCAAACTTCCTGCACTGGATAAAGAGCAAGAGCGGCGTAGACATTGTTTTCCGTATCAACAGACTGCTAATCTCAAATGAGTGGTTTGAGGATGACTTCTGGACAAGCGAAACAGGTAAGAGCCTTGAACGCCTTTGGGCAGAACACAAAGCGAGCTGACTTATGGAACGTGCATTTTTCTACAGAAAAAAAGAGGATGCTCAGCCACCTGAAATGTTTTCGCTCGGATGCCATTTGTGGCAGCAGGCTTACCCTTGCCATATTACCGGCAGAGCAGGCCTTTATGCCGTTGTAAACGAAGGAATATATGTATTTTTTGAGGCTGACGAGCCCTCACCGCGCGCCGTATATACCGAGCGTGACGATCCGGTTTATAACGACAGCTGTATGGAGTTTTTCTTCCGGGCTTTTGCCGATGATGAGCGCTATATAAATTTTGAGATCAACCCTAACGGAGCATATCTTTGCGCTATCGGAAAAGACCGATTTGACCGGCTTTTTCTCAAAGATAAGTCTGTTTGCAATCCGAGTGTATCGGCTCAAATAAGTGCTGAGGGATGGAGTGCGGCGCTTTATGTGCCCGAGCAGCTCGTGAGTGATGCTTACGGTCGGGATTTCAGAGTTGCCGATACCAAGTATATAAGTGCGAATTTTTACAAGTGCGGTGACGCTGCGGCGCAGCCTCACTATTCGTCAATGTTTCCGGTGAAAACTGATGCACCGGATTTCCACAGACCCGAATACTTTCAGAAAATATTTTTATTAGCGAAAGGGATTGACTGCAATGATCAATAATCTTTTTGACATCAAAGAGATAATGGAAAATTATGACTTTAAGGGTGAGTATTACGATTTCGGTACTCTTAATAACGGCCATATAAACAACACTTATGTTCTCAATTTCGATTATGACGGTGTGAAGAAGTGCTATATCCTTCAGCAGATAAATGTTAATGTTTTTAAGGATCCCGATGCTCTTATGAGCAACTATGTCGGTGTTACGGAGCATGTCCGCAGGAAGGTAATTGAGGCGGGCGGAAATCCCAAAAGAGAGTCGATAAAGGTCTACAAAACAAAGGATAACAAGCCTTATTACAAGGACAAGGAAGGCAGATACTGGCGTGTAATAAACTACGTTATAAACACCGTCAGTTACAACTTCCCCGAGAATTCCGATATATGCCGCAGGGCAGGCAAAACGTTCGGTAATTTCCAGAAGCTGCTGGCAGATTATCCTGCAGAAACACTTGCCGAAACTATACCCAATTTCCACAATACAGTATCCCGTTATGCAGATTTCGAGGCAGCGGTAAAGGCTGATAAAGCAGGCAGAGCAGCTTCGGTGCAGAAGGAAATAGAGTTTGCTGTAAACCGCAAAAAGGATTGCTCTGTTCTTCTTGATTTGCTCGAAAAGGGTGAGCTTCCCATTCGTGTAACTCATAATGATACGAAGTTAAATAACGTTCTTTTTGACAAAAAGACAGGCGAAGGTATCTGCGTTGTTGACCTGGATACCGTTATGCCGGGCCTTTCTCTTTACGATTTTGGTGACAGTCTGCGTTTTGCCGGCAACACGGCTGATGAGGACGAAAAAGACCTTACAAAGGTTAAGTTTAATATGGATTTCTACCGCAGCTACACAGAGGGCTACCTTTCTGCGGCGGGTGACAGCCTCACCGAAACAGAGGTTTATTATCTGCCTTTCTCGTGCAAGCTGATGACTTTGGAGTGCGGAATCCGTTTTCTTACCGACTACCTTAACGGCGATGTCTATTTCCGTATAGCTTATCCCGAACAGAATCTTGACAGATGCCATACGCAGTTCAAGCTTGTCGAGGAGATTGAGAAGCTTTACGTTGATATGCTTTCCGTAACTCAATCTATTTATTCAAACATCAAGGAATAACTTGCGAAAGGGGAAACAGCAGTGAAGAAGAAGCTGTTGTTGATAGCTGTTCCTGTCATAGCGGTATTGCTTGTTTTTTTGCTGTTTTTTAAGGGTGGCGATTTTCTTACTCTGCCTGAGAAAATAGCGGTTGACGGCTATATTTCGGTCAATCCGTTCTTCGATGAGGAGAGCGGTGAGTTAGTGAACTTTGTTAACGTTGCCGCCGCCAATGACAGTGAATCAGCCGAAAATAATACGTTTTTGTGGTATCTTAACAGGTACGACAGTGTGGCATCATACATTGAGCTTAATATATCTTTTGATGCAGATAAAAGGCCTTGTCTTGCCGACTCGTACGATACTGTAAGTGAGAACCCTGTTTTGTTCGAAAGAATACTCACTCACATAGCCGAGCAACAGGATGATCAGGTCGGTTTTGTGCTTAATCTGTGTGAATATACTTACCTCGAGTCGCTCAATGCGGCCGTTTGTCAGCAAGGTCTGCAAGGTCGTACCTTAATTACCGGTGTTGATGAAAATTCACTCGCTACGGTTAAAAAGAGCTTCAGCAAAGTGCCTGTTCTCTGCGATTATGATTCCGACACAAAAAGCTCGCTTGCCCGGCTTAAAGAGATGGGCGCGGACGGAATTATATGTTCGTCAGGTAAACTGACGAAATCGCTCGTCGATAAGGCCAGAGAGCTTGAGCTGCGTATTTGGGTAAGATGCGAAAACGAGGTTTACGGTACTGTAAAAGCGATGAATTATTGCGTGGATGGTGTAGTTTCAAGTGTTCCCGATGTTGCGTGTATGGTGCGTGATTCGTGGGGCGAGCAAATCATCGAGGATATTAAGGGCGTTAAAGAATTTTATGATTTGAAGTGAAAATATCGCTGATCAAGGCAGCATATCTCAGGATATGCTGCTTTTTTATTTGGCATTTTTTATATATTTAACCGGAAAAATTCTACAAATATTACAAAAAAACATTATGTATTTGTTTAAGCGGCAATTTTGTTGACTTTTCTGTTACAAAGTGTTAGAATTTCATTGTGTATATCTGTCTCTATATATTTAAATATTTATCTATAAGGGACTTGGGTGACAAATTCTTAACGTAAGGGGTTAGGCAAATGGATGACAACAAGCAGCTTGCCGTTGAACAGGAGAGCACACAGCCCGCAAAGAGAGGCGGCAGACGTCAGCGTGCTATGGAGCTTATGTTTGAGCCTGTTTTCGATACTCATCTCAATATGGCACTTGATTTCGAGGCAACAGTCCGTATCCTCGACCCCAAGATGGGCGTTATGCTCCCTGAGTACTACGAGCCGGTTGCAAGCAAGAGTAACCGTATCTGTGAATTAAACCGCTGGGCAGTCGAAGAGGGCTGCGAGGTAATCAACAGGGCAGAGGCAAGAGAAGCAAGCATCAACCGACTGATAGTTAACATTTCGGTTCGTTATCTCTCAAAGCCCTATTTCGCAACTCAGGTCAAAAAGATTCTTGAGAAGCACGGCGTTGAACCTGATAAGTTCTGCTTCAACATCACCGAGAACATTTATGAGGCAGTGAGTGCACAAGTTCTCAAAAATATCCGTGAGCTTCGCGATTTCGGCTTCCTCTTCTCAATCGACGATATCGGTGTTGAGTATACGTCAATGTCAAATCTTTCACAGTACGAGGTCGATTACATAGGCATCAACCGTAAGCTTGTTGAGCCGATTCAGCCGGACCTCTATGAGGATGAAGATAAACCGAGAATAGTAGTTCAGGGTCTTATCGACTTTGCTAAAAAGCTCGGTGTTAAAACAAAGGTCGGCGGTGTCGATACTAAGGAGCTTTCACTCCTTATCGCAAAGATGGGTGCCGATCAGATGCACGGCAAGTTCTACTGCACAGAGCTTTGGGACGAAAAGAAGATAAAGTAATTACGGTTTACACATAAATCTCACAAAGAATCGGAGATGATCCATTTGGCAAGAAAGAAGAAATCGGCAGCACCGGAAACGCCGCAGCCTACGGGCGGATTTGTTCCGGGCGCAACCGGCTCCTACATACCGGCGCTTGATGACCCGATGGGTAAGTACGACGTCAACACGTCAGCTGAAAAGGTCTATAAGCGCAACTGGCTGCTGAGAATAGTCGCCATCATAGTTGGTGTGCTGTTGCTCCTTTTCGGTATCGGCTTTGGCTGTGTCAGCGTTATGAATCACGGCGGCCGCTTCACCGTAAGTATGAGCCACAACAGCTACGGCATACAGCTTTCGGCAACACCAACGTTCGATGCACCCACGCTTCAGCTCTACGGCGAAGCGATTGAGAATCTCGACAATATCACGAAAGACTGGATTCTCAATACCGACGGACGGCTCGGCTCTGAAGCACCTGTTTACAGCTCGTACGAAGAGTTCGAAAAAGCCTACGGCTCACACAATGCCTACTTCCCGGCTGAGGGTGAGGAAAAAGGTAACGGTGCCTATTTTGCTTATACTTTCTTCGTGCGTAACGCAGGTGAGAAGGTAAACGGCAAGGATGCAACAGTTGATTACGTAACGAGCCTCGAGATCACATCGGTAAACAGACCTGTCGATGACGGCGGTGCAGCTGCTTACGGTGCTGATGAAGCGATGCGAGTTATGGTATTCATAAACGGCGAGCCTACGGTTTACGCAAAACCGCAGCTCGGCACAAAAAACACAAAAGAAATCTTTGCGGCAGACAAAAACTTCGTTTCCGACACAGTGGTTATGGAGTATGTACGCAACGGTTTTGAGCTGGATTCGGTTGACCGTTACACGGTCGTTATCTGGCTCGAAGGCAACGATCCCGAATGTGTTAACGACATTATGGCGGGCGAGGTTAAACTCAAGATGGAGTTTAACGTTCTTGAAAAACTTGATACCGAGTGAGTTGGGGGAGACTTGACAAGGTATCACGTTTCAAAAGAAATCGCTTAACCGAAATGTCCGCGAACACTTTACGGATATAAATCAGTGCCGAAAGGCACAACTCTAAAATGGAGGCAATAATTATGAAAAAACGTTCACTCGTGGCAGCACTTGCGATGCTTGTAGTGTCCGCAATTGTTCTCACATCATCAACCTACGCATGGTTCGCAACATCATCAGCAGCAGCTGTTGACAAGTTCAGCGCAACCGTAACAAACAACAGTGGTTCTCTTACAGTTCAGGCTGCAGGTACAAACGCTGCTAACCAGACCAAGAAGACAACTCTTACATCTTCTGACTTCACAGGTCTTGCAACAACTCTTCAGCCCGTTTCTCTTTACATCGACGATTCAAATGCTGTCAATGTAAACAAGGTTGCTTATGATGCAGCTAAGTTTGACACATTCGCAGCAGCAACTCAGAATCTTGAGTATCTCTGCTATGAGTTCAATGCTGAGTACATCAACGGTGGCGAGGCAGCAGCAAACGTTAAGATTACTCCCGAATTCACAACAGAGGCTCAGTTCTGCTACGGTCTTGTTGCTGTCACATTTGACGGTGCAACAAAGTACTACTACTACGATGCAGCAGGCGGCAGCTATGTTCCCGTAAAGGCTCTCTCCAACGATGTTGTTAAAGACACAGACGGTAACAACATCATCAATGATGGTGACGAAGGTTACGCAGCAGCTGATATGGCAGCAAACGTTAACACAAAGGCTGACTCCACAACAAGTGCAACAGAGCTTGACCTTATGACAGTTGATGCAGGTACAACAGGCACAGCTAACATCAAGGTTTACGTATGGGCAGAAGGCCAGGACGCTCAGTGTTCCGGTATCGTAAGCTCCGCTGCTTCAGGCTTCAACTTCAGCCTTAGAGTTGCTTAATTGGGAGCTTGACTCTTTAATCTGACTTACTAATTAGTTGAAACTTCTCAGGTCAGGGGGACCTGACCTGAGAAGGCCCCCCCCATTCTCCCCCAAGGGAAGGGGGGCGGTAAGGGGCCCCA
>JAZNMK010000069.1:0-12927 GCA_045579585.1 Acutalibacteraceae bacterium | reverse complement strand
ACTTATGAAAAGTTAAAGGGATACTATGCTTTTTATTGGTACGGTTTCCTTTATGATTGCGAAAAAGAAATCGCTTCCCAAAATGAGATTGAAAATATCTATTCTCTTTGCGGTGTGGATAAAAACGGAAAAGCAACAATTATACTTACTTATTACAGCGATAATGACTCTTTGCCCAACAAAAAAATTTCGTTGGATTTGGGTGAAAAGGGGTCATACGATATATATAAAGTTGATAACGGACACAACGGAGAGCTTGTCGCAGTTACAGATAACCTTTCATTTGAGCTGGAGCTTTACAGTATGGTGCTTATTAAAGAAAAATAAAAATCATTTTCATATTTTGGTATGAGTGGTATAATCAATTCTATAAATTCCAATTTATCTGCTTGTATGAATTTTGAAAAGCGTACAATCAAATGTTTGAACAGTTATTTGCCAAACTGCGGACAATAATATATAATGTTATTATATATGGAGGAATTAAAAATGAAGGTTGCTTTTTTTGATACCAAATCATACGATAAGCCGTCTTTTGAAAAATTCGGCAAAGAATATGGCGTTGAGTTCAAATACTTTGAAACAAAGCTGAATGAGGATACAGCCGAGCTTGCCCACGGCTTTGACGGAGTTTGCGTTTTTGTAAACGATACGGTAGATGCGGCTGTTATTGATAAGCTCTGCGAGGTCGGCGTGCAGTTTATTGCGCTTCGCTGTGCAGGCTTTAATAATGTTGATATGAAGCACGCATTCGGCAGAATTCATGTATTCAGGGTGCCTGCTTATTCGCCCTATGCGGTTGCCGAGCATGCCGTTGCGCTGCTGCTCACCTCAATCCGCAGAATTCACAAGGCTTATATCCGCTCGAGGGATTTCAATTTCAGCCTTTCGGGTCTTACCGGGTTTGATCTTCACGGCAAAACAGTCGGCGTAATCGGCACGGGAAAAATCGGCAGAGTTTTTGTTGATATATGCCGCGGCTTCGGGATGAAGGTGCTCGCTTACGATAAATTTCCCGCACAGGGGCTTGATAACGGCGATACCGTGCGCTATGTTGAGCTCGATGAGCTTTTTGCCTGCAGCGATATTATATCTCTGCACTGTCCGCTTACCGAGGAAACGCACCATATGATAAACGCTGAAGCGATTGAAAAATGTAAAAAGGGTGTCGTGCTTCTCAATACCTCGAGGGGTGCGCTTGTTGATGCCGAGGCTCTGCTTGCAGGTATCAAGTCGCGCAAGGTCGGTGCCGCCTGCCTGGATGTTTATGAGGAAGAATCAGACCTTTTCTTTGAGGATAACTCGGGGCATATTCTTGAGGATGATACGCTGGCAAGGCTTATTTCGATGCCGAACGTTATCGTCACCTCCCATCAGGCATTCCTCACCGAGGATGCACTTGAAAACATCGCCGAAACAACGGTTACCAACATTGTCGGCTTTTACGAAAACGGCGAATGCCCGAATGAGCTTTGCTACCGCGGCGACAACGCGGAGGACTGCAAGAGCGGCAAATGCTTCTGAAAAAAAGATTGCACCCCTGATATCGAGTATCAGAGGTGCATTTTTTATTTGTTATCAGTCGATTGTTTTCCAGCCGTCGGCTGTATGCTCGTAGTGATTTTGCTTGAGTGTTGTTGTGCCGTCGGAATGAATGCTGAGTGTTGTTGCACCGAGCATATCTTTTTCGAAATAAGCGCCGTAGCCTGTTTTGACTGCGTATGTAAGGCGGATGCCCTGATAAACGATTGAGTAGTCGTTAACATGGTCGTGGCCGACGATCATATCCTTTGTGCTGCCAAGCTCCTTGCAAAGGCTGAAGAATCCGTTGTTTACGGGCGGATGTCCGCCGCTTTCACCTCTGCGGCCGTATGCTTCATCAGTGTAAGTTTCAATAACACCGAGTTTGCCGTTTGCCTCGTCAATGCCTGTTGCAACTGAATGCCATGCATCGTAGTATTCGTAAACGGGGATGTGCATAATTACAGTGCTCTGTACGGGGTAACCTGCAAGAGCGTTTGTGCCCTCAACGCACCACTTGTACCAATCCATCTGGTTGTCCCAAAGGTGGTCATAGCCGCCGATCGTGCCGTTATCAGTTTCATACTCTCTGTTGTTGTGTGTGTCGAGCATATAGATTGAATGGATGATTTTGCCGTTTTCGGTGATGTTGATTACATAGTTGCCGTAGCCCATATCCTCAGGACCGAATTTGAAAACGGAGTTTTCAGCCTCGGCGAGGTGATATGCTGCCCAGAATTCGCTGATGCAGCGCTGACCGTCGTGGTTGCCCATAACTGCACCCCACGGAATACCGTAGGAGTCAACAAGCTCGATAAGCTTGAGATATGTCATTGTGCCCCATGCATTGTCGCCGGAGAGCGTGATGAGGTCAGGCTTTGCGTCCTCAATAACCTTTGCAACGTGTGCCATTGAATCTATACCGATGTCTTCGTAAAGCTCGTCGTCGTAAAGCTGTACGTCTGCAAGGTTAAGAACAACGAAGTCCTTACCGGGTGTTTTTTTGAGCTCAACGTAAGAGTCCTGCGTGAAATTGTCCTCTGCTGACCACTCGTCAAAGAATGCTGCCTCGCCGAAGTTTGTTATCCATGCGCCTACGGGAGCGAGGATCTGACCAAGGGCAAGAATGCCGGCAAGAATAAGATTTAGAACTGCCATTTTTATTACCTCCTGTTTTTGTTTTCGCTGTTATTTTAGCACGGTTGAGACAAAACTTCAATAACAAACAGGTAAAACAAATTTTATTGTAATTAGGTATATATATGTGGTATAATGCGATTAAGTAAAATACAGAGGTGCATTTTATGAATTACCGTGCGGATAAATACGGCAACAGGCTTTCAGCGCTGGGCTTCGGCTGTATGCGTTTTCAGAAAAAACTCGGCAGAATCGAACTTGAGAAGGCAGAACAGCAGATACTTACCGCAATCGAAAACGGCGTGAATTATTTTGATACAGCATTCATATATCCCGGCAGCGAATCCGCTTTGGGAGAAATACTGCAGAAAAACAACCTGCGCGATAAGGTTTATATTGCCACAAAGCTCCCGGCACAGATGATGCTTACGCTTTCTGCGCTCGATAAGCTGTTTGCCGAGCAGCTCAAGCGCCTGCGTACCGACCGTATCGATTACTACTTTTTCCATATGCTTGCAAGTATGGATGCGTGGGAGAGACTCAAGGGTATGGGTATCGAAAAGTGGATTGAGGATAAGAAGGCGAGCGGCGCAATCGGTCAGGTCGGCTTCTCTTACCACGGTGATACAGACGGCTACTGCAGGATGATTGATGCTTATGACTGGGATTTCAGCATGATTCAGTATAACTATATGGATGAGCACACCCAAGCAGGCAGACGCGGTCTGCAGTATGCCCACAAAAAGGGTATTACGGTTATGATAATGGAGCCGTTGCGCGGCGGTAAGCTTGTAAATGACCTTCCCGATGAAGCGAAGAAGATATTTGAATCGCACCCGAAAAAATATACGCCTGCACAATGGGCGTTGCGCTGGCTGTGGAATCAGCCGGAGGTTGCGGTTGTGCTTTCGGGTATGAATTCGCAGGAGATGGTGCTCGACAACATTAACACTGCCTGCGATGCTAACATAGGTGATTTAACCCCGGAGGATGAGGAGATGCTCCGCAGTGTCGGCAAGGCAATCAATGCGAGTATGAAGGTTGGCTGCACGGGCTGCGGCTACTGTATGCCGTGCCCCAAGGGCATTGATATCCGCTCTGTTTTCGGTATGTACAATACGTATTATTCCGGCAAAAAGCATAAGGCAAAGAGCGAATACTTAAAAGCAACGCTCAAGGATAAAACAAGTGCCCCTGCAAGCGATTGCATCGGCTGCGGCAAGTGCGAAAACCACTGCCCGCAAAGTATCGCAATCCGCGAGGAAATCAAAGCGGCAGGTCAGGCACTTGAGGGCAGAAGATTCAACCGCAAGAGGTAAAAGGAAAAGAGGTAATGCAAATAAACCCGCGTTACCTCTCGTTTTTTATTTGAGCATACCTGATTCGCCGATTATTTTTGCAACCTCTTCAAGCTCTTCGGGAGGAAGAACAAGGGCAAAGCGGACGTACCCCTCACCGTGAGGGCCGAAAGCTGAGCCGGGTGTGCAGAGCACGCCTGTTCTGCTCACAAGGTCGCGGCAGAATTTTGCCGAGTCGGTGAAGCCTTCGGGCAAGGGGGCCCATACGAACATTGTTCCGTCACTGTCGGGCACATTCCAACCGATTTTGCGAAGCCCTCCGCAGAGTGCATCACGGCGGCGCTGATATTCGCGGCACTGTGCCTCTACGTTGTCAAGCGGACCGTTGAGTGCGGCAACGGCGGCCTTCTGAATCGGCAGGAACATACCGAAATCGTATTGTGACCTGAGCAACTTTACAGCGTTTATAATCTGTGTATTGCCGATGAGGAACGAGATTCTCGCACCGGTGACGTTGAACGATTTTGAGAGTGAGAAGAACTCAGCACCTACCTCGTATGCGCCGGGCAGAGAGAGGAAGGAGAAACCCTCAACTCCGTCAAAAATTATGTCGGAGTATGCGTTGTCGTTGATTAAAATGAAGTTGTATTTCCTTGCGTATTCGATAAGCTCGAGGTAAACCTCTTTAGATGCTGCCGCACCTACGGGATTTGAGGGGTAGGAAACAACCATATACTTTGTTCTGCGTAGGATTTCCTCATCAATAAGATCGAGAGCAGGCATAAATCCGCGCTCACTGACGAGCGGATAAAACTCAATATCTGCTTCGCCGAAGTATGCGCCAACCTCAAAAACAGGGTAACCGGGGTCGGGCAGGAGCACAACATCGCCTTTGTTGCAGATTGCAAGGCCGAGGTGGGACATACCCTCCTGTGAGCCGTTGACAGCTGTTATCATCTCCGGCGTGATTTTTGTGTCGAAGCGTGAAGCGTAGTAACTGCATACTGCATCAAGCAGCTCCTGAGTTTCGGTGAGAGCGTATTTCCAGTTTTCGGGGTCCTTTGCCGCCTCGATAAGTGCATCCACAACGTGCTCGGACGGTATGAAATCGGGTGTGCCGATGAAAAGATTATATACTTTTCTGCCCTCGCTTATGAGCTTGTCTTTTTCAGCGTTGAGTGAAGCAAAAATACCTGTTTTAAAATGGTCAAGTCTTTGCGCCTGTCTGATTTCCATTTTCATTACCTCTGTGATTTTGTTCTCGGCTTTCTATTATAGATGATATATCCCGTGTGTCAAGTGCCGCAAAAACAAAAATCCGATGGAATTCACCGGATTTTCGTGTAGGTTATATATACGCTTTTACGTTTGTTTCGTAGTGTCCCGTATCCCGGAATCCGTTTTCGGTGCGTAGGCATTCGCCCCACTTGCGTGCGATTTCCTCGTAGGAATCGGTTTCAACCTTGGCTCGTTCAAAGCCGTTTTTGCTGCCGCGCAGGCACCAGGTTGAGCTCCACATTCCGTGGCCGGTAGCCTTGTACGTCCAAAGGAACCAGTTGTAGTTTGCCTTGTCGAGTGTTCGGAAGCAGTTTTCCCACGTCGATGTTCCGAGGGGATAGAATTCACCCATCATCATAGGCACATCGGAAAAGATTATCTTAACAAGCCAAGCGGCAAAACTGAACGAGAAATCAGAATTGTTGTAGAAATGAACCTGATAAACAACGTTTTTCCATCCCTTTGTCCATGCGAGCGGCAGGGCAAGCGCAGTCCAGATAGCTTCCATTGTGATAATGTGTCTGCTGTCAACCTCGCGCACGGTGTTGTAAAGGCGGCTGTAAATCATCTCGTTCTTGCTTCTGCGTGTAAGCTCACTGCCGGGTACGTCGCACAGCGGCTCGTTGAGCAAGTCGTACATCGCAACGGCAGGCTCATCCTTAAACAATGTTGCAATAGCTGCCCAAAGCTCCTCTGTCAGTTCGCGGTATCTTTCTCCCTGCTGCGTATCGTCATAAAGTCCGCAGGAATCTTTCTTGCCGCAATGTTCGGCAACACTCTGGTAGCCGACGGCGCCGTGCATATCAAGCACAACGTAAATTTCGCGCTTGGAGCACTCTTCAACAACCCACTCAAGGCGCGAAAAATCCCAGTTTCCGTTTCCGTCGAGAATCTTTCTGCCGTTATCATCGTAGTAGAAGTTTCTGTACCAGAATGGCACACGCACACAGTTGAAGCCAAGCTCCTTGATTGTGTCAAGGTCAGCCTCCGTAATCCAGTTGTCCATATACGTATTGAACAGCTCGTATGCACCTTTTTCACCGAAACGCTCTGTCAGTTTTTCGAGCACTGTGTGGTGGTCAAGGTCGCCCTCGTAGGGGCAGAGCCAGTCCTCCCATATCATCCAGGCGCCGAGGTTGACACCCTTGAGGCGGATTGCTTCGCCCTTTTGGTTTACTATTTTCTGGCCTTTGGTTTTGAGGAAATCTTCCTCGGTAAATCCTGCAGTGTCGTTCTGCTGTGTGTCTGCGGCGGAAATGGGGCAGCAAAGTGAAAACAATGCCGCAAATATGAGCAAAAGCGAAACTGTGCGTTTGAATTTGTTTTTCATAGTGTGCAACTCCTTTGGTTAGTTTTCATCCTGGCTCATACTCAACCCTGTGCGTGGGGAGGACTCTGCGGATGCAATCATAAAAATCGGAGCAAATTTGCTGTGTGAGGCCATAGAAAAGCTGTCATCATCGCTGACTATTATGTGGTCAGCAACCTTTATGTTGATCAGACCCAATGCGTTTATCAGCATTTTTGTCGCCTCAACGTCATTTCGCGAGGGGGTTGCAATTCCGCCGGGGTGATTGTGGGCGATTATTATGCTTGCCGCGTTGTTCCTTAGCGCAAGCTGTGCAACCTTTCTTGTGTCAATCTGTGCAAGTGTCAGCGAGCCCTCCGAAACAAAGGCGAAATTGTTTACTCTGCACTGAGAATCGAGGCAGATGATGCCGACGTTTTCACTGCTCAAGCCGAAAAAGCGCGGTGCAAGGAATGACTTTGCTTCGTCAGCGTTTGTGATGGATCGGGTTTTATCGGCTTTATCGCAGGTGTATCTGCGGAAAAGCTGCGGCACGAGTGTAAGCAGCGTTGCCGCAGTGTTGCCGATACCTTCAATTTCCGTAAGATCGTCATAGCTTGCCTCAAGCACTGCGGACAGCGAACCGAAACGCTCTATCAGCCTGTGCGCAATCGGGTTTGTGTCGCCACGCTTGTTGGCATAAAAAAGCAGCAGCTCAAGCACCTCGTGGTCTGCAAAGCCGTCAAGTCCGTTTGTAATGTATTTTTCGCGGACTCTGTCGCGGTGGCCGGTGTGAACCGGTGCAGTTTTCTTGGTTTTATCGTTCTGTGCGGACATTGGTCAACCTCCGTCACGGTAATTTGTTGTGAAACTCAATCTTTCCATATACTAACATATACCGCGTCAAAACTCAAGTATAAAACCCGGCTTGTAAATGTGAATAAAAAGTGGTATAATCAATGCGTGGCAAACTTGCTATCGCCCATCTTGTGCTTGCTTCAGAGGGTGGCCACAAGATGCACCTAAACGTAAAAAAAGGTTGACACAGGCAGCAATTTTGTTATATAATAGCACCTTGTAAGGTCTAAAGTGGGGTATAAGCCCAATATGCTTTTTTCCGCTTAGGTCATAAATCACACCTTGAATGGAGGTTATGCACAATGAAAAGGACTTATCAGCCCAAGAAGCGTCATCGCAAGATGGAGCACGGCTTCCGCAAGAGAATGGCGGACAGAAACGGCCGTAAGGTTCTCGCCCGCCGCAGAGCAAAGGGCAGAAAGCAGCTTTCTTACTAATTCGGGTAGGAGCTCACAAGGGCAACGGTTATGGCTTCAACTATCTTATCTCTGAATCGTAATATCGACTTTCGCCGCGTATACAGCCGCGGCAAAGCCTTTTCAAGTCCTGCACTGGTAACTTACGTAGCAAGGAACCGTGCGGGTATTTGTCGTGTCGGAATTACCACAAGTAAGAAGATCGGCAACGCAGTTGAACGCAACCGCTCCCGCAGAGTGATAAGGGCGGCGTTCCGCGCAGTTATGCCTGAGGCAAACGGCAATTGGGACATCGTTTTTGTCGCACGAAGCAAAACAAAATACCTCAAAAGCACTCAGCTTGAAACAATAATTTTCAATCATTTGAAGCAGGCGGGTGTTATACACTGATGAAGAAGGCAGTATTGCGGGTTATCCGCTTTTACCGCGAAAAAATTTCGCCACACAAGCCACCGATGTGCCGCTATTATCCAACCTGTTCCGAATATGCGATGCAGGCAATAGAGGTGCACGGCTTGTTTTTTGGCAGTCTGCTGGCAATTCGCCGGCTTTTGAGGTGCAATGTTTTGTTCCCCGGTGGGTACGATCCGGTGCCCCCGAAGAAAAACCACACGGAGGACGATTAATGTCAGCTATTTACGATTATCTCTCCATTCCTTTCGGAGTATTACTTGGTTTTTTCTACAACTTTGTTGATGGCTTTTTTGGTTCTGCAAGCTATTTTGTAGCTATTGCACTCTTTGCCCTTGTGTTTAAGGTTATTCTTCTTCCTACTTCAATCAAGCAGCAGAAGAGCACGGCAAAACAGGCAAGACTTCAGCCTAAAATCCGCAGAATTCAGGAGAGATATAAGGGCGATAAGAACGCTCAGCAGAAGATTCAGGAAGAGCAGCAGGCTCTTTATCAGCGTGAGGGTTTCAACCCGATGAATCAGGGTTGCGCACCTCTCCTCATCCTGTTCCCCATCATTATCGGTCTCTACGGCGCAGTTTACAGCCCCCTGACGTATATGCTCAAAATTGACTCCGCAATAATCGAGCAGTTTAAAACCGCCGCTGAAAAAATCGGCTTGAGCGTCAGCAGCAGAATGATTGAGATCGATATGATCAACAACATCGACAAAATTAAGGACGTGCTTGTTAAGTCAGGTACAAAGATTGAGAACCTTGATGCCATTGTTGAGAGAATTGCCGATTTCGGCAGCACCCAGCTTCAGCTCTTTGGTGTAAACCTCAGTGCCAATCCGAGCTTTAAGGTGTTTAATTTCCTTCTTCTTATTCCGATTCTCTCTTTCCTTACATCAATGGCTACATCACTCATCAGCCAGATGCGCCAGAAGCGCAACAATCCCGCTGCAGGAAACAATGCTATGATGGGCTGTATGACCTTCGGTATGCCGCTCTTCTCAGCAGCTATGACTACTATGTTCCCCGCTGCAGTCGGCATTTATTGGATTATTAACAACATCTATTCATTTGTTCAGACACTCGTTGTCGGCCATTTCTACAGCCCTGATAAGGTTATTGCAGAAAACATGGTCGAGGAAACAATCAACCGCCGTTCAAAAGAAAACAACCAGAAGATTATGGCGGAGAGAAAGAAAAATGAGACAAAATAACACTTAAGGTGGTACAAAATTTGATTAAAGAAGCAATCGGCATCGGCAAAACGGTTGACGAAGCATACGAGAACGCTAAGGTTCAGCTTAACGCGCCGTTTGAGGCAGATGTTCAGTTTACAGTTGTCGAGCAGCCCAAGAAAAAGGCGTTCGGCATTTTCGGCAAAGAAACCCCCGCAAAGGTTAAGGCATTCTATGAGGTTCCCGATGAGCAGCCTGCCGCAAAGCCGGCACATGCTGCTAAGCCCGCAAAGGAGAAGAAGGCAAACAAGCCTGCTCCTGCACCCAAGGCTCCTGTTGTTAAGGAGAAGAAGCCCGTTGCAAACCCCGAGTCTTTTAACGGCACAAAGGCATATATCAGCTCCATCCTGAAGGGCCTCGGCATTGAATCTTGCGATATCACATTTGCTGAGGAAGAGGACGGCATTGCAATCGAACTTGATTGCGGTGAAGATTACGGTGTTGTAATCGGCAGAAGAGGCGAAACCCTTGATGCCATCCAGTACCTTGTACGTCTTTATATGAACAAGGGCAAGGAAAACTACAAGCGTGTATCTATCAACATCGGTAATTACCGTGAGAAGCGTGCAGAAACACTCCGCGAGCTTGCAAAGCGCAACGCTGCAAAGGTTCTGCGCAACGGCAGAAACGCTGTGCTTGATCCTATGAATCCGTATGAGCGCAGAATCATCCATACAACAATCCAGGAGATTGAGGGCGTTGAGTCTCACTCGGTCGGTTCGGACAGCGAGCGTAAGGTTGTTATCACACTTGCAGAAGGTGTAAAGCCCACAAACCCCGATGCACGTCGCTACAATAAAGGCGGCAAGGGCGGATACAACAGAGGCGGCAACCGCGGCGGCAACAGAAAGGGCGCTTCACAGCCTGCTGCTCAGCAGATTCAGCGTGCTCCGCGTTCCGATATCTCCAACGCAAGCCGTTACGGCAAGATTGAGCCGAAGAAGCCTGTAGTTACAGAAGAATAATTCCAAAACCCCGATACGCTTATGCATATCGGGGTTTATTTTGTCCATATAAAACACAAAAAGCCTGCAGATTTAATCGCTGCAGGCCTTCTTTATATTGTATTATTTTATACATTAAATAACAGTTCGTTATAGGTCGGATATGGCCAGTGCTTTTCAGCAACAATCATCTCAAGCTCATCTGCAACAGCACGCAGTGTGTTCATAGCCGGCAAAAGCTTATCGCGGCAGTAGGCAGAAGCATCGAGGCTGCTGCTTGTGTGGTCAAGGCCTACAACAGCGCTGTCCAGAGCATTCGTTCCGGCGTAGAGTTCGTCTGTAAGCTTGGTCAGCTTTTTGCAGATTACCAGTGTAGCATCGTTTTCCGCAAGGATGCCGATATCCTTCTTGAGCATAACGCTTTTTGCAACCTCGTTTGTGTAGGTCACAACAGCGGGGGTTATCTCTTTTCGAGCCATTTCAAGCATTGTCAGCGCTTCGATGTGAAGCACCTTGCAATAGCTGTCGAGCATAATCTCACAGCGCGATGCAATCTCGCTCTTGGTGAAAATTTTGTGTTTTGTGAAAAGCTCAACGTTCTTTTCGCTGACGAAAAGCGGCACGGCATCAGCTGTTGTTTTCAGCTCATACAGACCTCTGCGGTGAGCTTCCTCAATCCAATTTTTGGTATAGTTGTTGCCATTGAATACTATGCGCTTGTGTGCGGTAATTGTTTCCGACATCCATTTGTCAAGCTCAGCATCAATGTTGTTGCAAGCCTCAAGTCTGTCTGCGAGGCGATCGAAAGAATCGGCAACAGCTGTATTGATAACTGTGTTGATATCTGCAATCGAGAAAGATGAGCCGAGCATACGGAACTCAAATTTGTTACCCGTGAATGCGATAGGGGAGGTACGGTTACGGTCTGTTGTATCTTTTTTGAAATCGGGCAGAACTTCAACACCTGTAACAACCGTTTCGGCCTTTTTGTTTTCTGCATGCTCGCCGCGTTCTACAGCGTCGAGTATTTCTGTCAGCTCATCGCCAAGGAAAATGGAGATTATTGCGGGCGGAGCTTCCGCTGCACCGAGGCGGTGGTCGTTACCGGCTGAGGCGGAAACAATACGCAGAAGATCCTGGCTGCGGTCAACTGCTTCAAGCACTGCGCAAAGGCAGACGAGAAAGGTGCGGTTATCCTGCGGCTTTTTGCCGGGATTGAAAAGGTTTTTGCCGTAGTTGGTTGAGAGTGACCAGTTATTGTGCTTGCCGCTGCCGTTGACGCCTGCGAAGGGCTTCTCGTGAAGCAGGCAACTGAGGCCGTGACGATCCGCAACCTTTTTCATTATTTCCATTGTCAGCTGGTTGTGGTCAGCTGCAGTGTTTGTTGTTGTGAAAACGGGTGCAAGCTCGTGCTGAGCCGGTGCAGCCTCGTTGTGCTCGGTTTTTGCGTATACGCCAAGTTTCCAGAGCTCCTCGTTGAGCTCTTTCATAAATGCCTTTACTCTGGGCTTGATTACGCCGAAGTAATGATCGTCAAGCTCCTGACCCTTGGGAGGCTTTGCACCGAAAAGTGTGCGTCCTGTGATAACGAGGTCGCGGCGCTTTTTGTAGGTCTGTTTGTCAACAAGGAAGTATTCCTGTTCGGGGCCGACTGTTGAGCTGACGCGTGAAACCTGATCATCACCCATAAGCTTGAGCAGACGGGTTGCCTTTGTGTCGATAACCTCCATTGAACGGAGAAGGGGAGTTTTTTTGTCGAGCACTTCACCGCCGAATGAGCAGAATATTGTGGGAATACAGAGCGAATCATCCTTGATGAAAGCGTAGGATGTGGGATCCCACGCAGTATATCCGCGCGCCTCGAAGGTTTCGCGCAGACCGCCTGAGGGAAATGAAGATGCATCGGGTTCACCCTTGATAAGCTCCTTGCCGGAAAATTCCATTATTACTCTGCCGTCATTCTGGGGGGAAAGGAAGCTGTCGTGCTTCTCGGCAGTGATACCTGTGAGAGGCTGGAACCAGTGAGTGAAGTGTGTTGCGCCTTTTTCTATCGCCCAGTCCTTCATCGCAGCGGCAACAGCGTTGGCAACCGTGATATCAAGAGCCTTGCCCTCTTCAATGGTTTTATGAAGTGATTTGTAAATTTCCCTGGGCAGGCGGGCACTCATAACGTCATCGTTGAATACCAGGCTGCCGAACATCTCGGGAACATCCCTCATCATAGGAAAGCACCAAACCTTTCTGTGCATTTTGCAGTAAAAATCCAACGCTAATTTTAGCATAAAGACGGATTTATTTCAATTAAATATTTAAATTTCGTCGGATGTACAAACCAAAGCTTGTCGGGAAGAGTAAGTTTTGGTTTTTTTATATAAATACACAAAAAAAGACGACATACTTCGTTGTGTGCACTGCCCCAAATTGTGCGGACAGCACAAAAACGACCTATATGGTAGTGAACATCAAATTTTAAGCAACGAACTGACATCGCTTTTCAAGTGGTGTCAGTTTTGTTTTAAGTTGGATACGCTGATGATTGTAGAAATAA
>JAZNMK010000068.1:0-49031 GCA_045579585.1 Acutalibacteraceae bacterium | reverse complement strand
CGTTTCCGAATTACTGTTTGAAGTACTTAACTTCGTAAAAGAATCTTCAAGGGTTTGTTCTTTATAAATCGTTGTTTAATTTTCAAGGTGCGTTCTTTTGTGTTGCGCTTTTTGCCGCAACGTTTATGAATTATATCACATACGTTTGGGCTTGTCAACACTTTTTTTCAACTTTTTTTGAACTTTTTTCAGTCCGCTGCTAAGTTGTCTGCACTCCTCAAGAGCGCTTTGCTATAATAACAAATACCACGTCAATTGTCAACACTTTTTTCAAAAGTTTTTTCGACTTTTTCCACTTTAAAAACACGCTGCCTCGTGTCTCATTTTCCGCTTGTACAGACTATATATAATTATATACATTATATAGTACAACGTCTGCAAACTGCACAACCATATGGTTATTGTATTCTTTTGCACACTATGATACAATCAAAGCAAAGAAAACAATAACACGGAGAAAGCCATGTACAATTCATTCAACCAAGCTATGAAAAAGCGTTTCGGCTGTAAAATTTATAAACTTTCTTTAAGCGGAGGGATGACCTGCCCCAACCGCGACGGCACGCTCGGCACTCGCGGATGTATTTTTTGCTCACCGGAAGGCTCGGGAGAATTTGCTGCAAAACCGTGCAAGAGCATAAAGGAACAAATTGAGCAAGCTAAACAGTTGGTTAACAAAAAAGCTAAAGACGCAAAATACATCGCTTACTTTCAAGACTACACCAATACATATGCACCAACAGAAAGGTTGCGCGAATTGTACACAAGCGCCATTGAGCCTGATGATATTGTAGGGTTATCAATCGGTACCCGTCCGGATTGTCTGCCTGACGACGTGGTTAATTTACTTGCTGAGCTCAACTACATCAAACCTGTTTTTGTTGAACTCGGTTTGCAAACCATTCACGAGAACACTGCAGAATATATACGCAGAGGATACAAGCTTGAAGTTTTTGACGATGCCGTTAAAAGATTAAAAGCATACGGCATTGAAGTTATTGTGCACATAATACTCGGTCTTCCCGGTGAAACAGAAGATATGATTTTTGAAACCGTACGATACCTTGCCGATATGAAAATTGACGGAATCAAGCTTCAGCTGCTTCATGTGCTTGAAGGCACTGACCTTGCCGAAGAGTACAGACAAGGCAAGTTTAATGTATATAATATTGATACTTATATTTATATATTAAAAGAATGCGTCAGATTGCTGCCGCCCGAAACAGTTATTCACAGGCTCACGGGAGACGGTCCAAAATCCAAACTGATTGCTCCGCTATGGAGTGCAGACAAGAAAAACGTACTTAACACAATCAACAAAGAATTCAAAAAAGACAACGTAAAGCAAGGCGAAAAATATTATGCATAATGAAAGCTCCGACTCATACGAGCCGGAGCTTTTGTACGCTCTATTTAGATTCGATTGCTGCAGGAGCTGCAAAAGCATCGCGGATTTTCCTGAAGTTTTCTTCGCTGAACTTCATTGAACGGTCATAATAATAGATACCGTTCTGCTCCTGCTCGATATTGGTGAGCTGAGTATAGCAGTATGCACAACACTGATCGCAATCAAGTATCGCCTTTGTAAGACCGCAGATACGTTCAACTGCTTCCTCCTCAGTTCCGGGAGTTTCGCCATAGCCCCAGCCAGCTTCACCGGGTGCCCACCAGGTGCCGCCGTACTCGCTGACAAAGTAGGGCTGACCGCCGTAGCTCTGACGGTGCGGATGCGGCTCATGAACTTTACCCGCAGCAAGGTCGTTTTCAGCCATCATCGCTGTAAACTTCTCAATGTCCTGCTCATACTCGTGAATATCGTAAATATCTGTCATAACGTGGTAGTTACCGCTTGTATCGATGCAGGGGCGTGTGCTGTCGGCAGCCTTGGTGATAAGGTAGATGTTTTTCAGAACATCGTCACACTGCTGCCTGCCGAACATATCCCAGGTTTCGTTGAAGGGACACCAACCGACAATCGAAGGATGGCTGTAGTCACGGTCAATTTCTTCAAGCCACTGCGGCGCAAACTGACCGAGAGAATAAGGCTCGGTATGGTTTGTGCCCCAGTTACCGTACTCGCCCCATACGATGTAGCCGAGTCTGTCACAGTGATAAAGGAAACGCTGCTCAAAAACCTTCTGGTGAAGTCTTGCGCCGTTGAAGCCTGCCGCAAGTGAAAGCTCAATATCTTTGACAAGTGCCTCATCAGTGGGAGCTGTATAAATTCCGTCCGGATAGAAGCCCTGATCAAGAACAAGACGTTGGAAAACAACCTTACCGTTGATGCAGATTGCATTATTGTTGAGCGAAACCGTGCGAAGGCCAAAGTAGCCCATTGCCGTATCGACAACCTTGCCACCCTTTACAAGCTCATACTTCAGGTCATAAAGTCTGCCGTTGCCGACCTCCCAGAGGTGAGCCTCGTTAAGAGCTACCGAAAGGTTAACGGTGTTACACATAACGTCTGCAACAGCTGTGCCAACCTCTTCACCGTCATAAAATGCTGTAAGCTGAAGCTCTGTATCGCTGATATCACCGGTGATATAAACATCGCAGTTGATGATACCCGAAAGGTCAGCTGTTCTGATTTTTGAGTTTGAAATATATGTATCGGCAACCTGCTCAATCCATACCGTCTGCCAGATACCTGTTGTTCTCGTATAATCACAACCGTGTGAAAAATACTCCTCACTCTGTTTACCTCTGGGCTGAGTACCGGGAAGAAGACGGTCAACAGCATTGACAACAATAAGGTTTTCACCGTCGTTGACTGCCTTTGTAATGTCAAGCACAAAGCCTGTATATCCGCCTATGTGCTTGGGGAATTCAACACCATTTACCCAAACAGTTGTTTCATAGTCACAGGCCTCGAAGTGGAGCAGAGTTCTGCCCTCACCTTTTGTGAGTTCTACCTTGCGTCTGTACCAGACCGCATTCATAAAGTCTTTGCATCCGATACCTGAAAGCTCACTTTCGGGACAGAAAGGAACAATTATCTTTTTCGTGAATTCAGCTTCAGGCTCATACATTTTGCGGGCTTTTCCGCTTACACCAAAATCAAACTCGAAATCCCACTCACCGTTGAGGTTGATATAACTCTCACGGATAAACTGAGGACGGGGGTATTCACTGCGGGGGATATTAACCATATTTAAATCTCCTATTCGTATATTATTTCTTTGTTTTTGAACTGAGTAATCTGTTTTTTTCTTCCCAAAGAGGCTGAGAAAGGTCTACGTAATATTTATGCGGATTTTCAAAACGCGTAACCTCATCCCAAAGGGTTGCAACCTGCTCCTTGCAATACTGCTGCGTTTGCTTAAGGTCCGGACACTTGTACACACACTTACCGTTCTCAAAAATCTTTTCACGCAAAGGTTTGGCAGTATAGTCTGTAACTGTCTTGCGTTTCCATGTGTAAACAGGATCAAACAACTCGTATGGGTTTGAATCGTCAATCACTTCACCGTCAAGTGTAATTACGTCTGCAATAGCCTTACCCGTTGTATTGTCATACAACCTCCATAGATCCTTAAAGCAGGGTGTTGTGATTTTTTCAACGTTTTCACTGATTTTTATTTTTGGTATATATTCACCGTCGCGCTCAATTGCAACAAGCTTGTAAACGCCGCCGAATACAGGAGCAGACGAAGCGGTAATAAGGCGCTCACCTACACCGAACGAATCAACCTTTGCACCTTGGATGAGCATATCGCGAATTATAATTTCATCAAGTGAGTTGGATGCAACAATAGCGCAATCCTCAAAGCCTGCCTCGTCGAGCATCTTACGCATTTTCTTTGAAAGGTACGTAATATCGCCGCTGTCAATCCTTACGCCCTTGGGACGGAAGCCTCTGGGCAGTACCTCACGGCGAAATGCTTCAATCGCATTGGGGATACCGCTCTCAATTACATTGTATGTGTCTATAAGGAGTGTGCAGTTATCAGGATATTCTCTTGCATAGGTACAGAAAGCCTCAAGCTCTGTATCAAACATTTGCACCCAACTGTGTGCCATTGTACCGAGAGCAGGAATGCCGAAATCACGCTCACTCATTGCACAGGCGGTACCGACACAGCCACCGATATATGCAGCTCTCGCACCGTAGATTGCACCGTCAAAACCCTGAGCACGTCTGGAGCCGAACTCCATAACAGCTCTGCCGTCAGCCGCACGCACAATACGGTTTGCCTTTGTTGCAATAAGGCTCTGGTGATTAATACAAAGGAGTACCATTGTTTCAATAAGCTGTGCCTCTATTACAGGACCTTTTACGGTTATAATCGGCTCACCCGGAAAAATAGGTGTACCCTCCGGCACTGCCCACACATCACAAGTAAACTTAAAATTTCTCAGATAATTGAGAAAATTTTCATCGAATCCTTTTTTGCGAAGCACATCAATATCTTTTTCCGTAAAAACAAGTGACTCGAGATACTCAACAAGCTGCTGCACACCTGCCATTATGGCAAAGCCGCCACCGTCAGGCACACGGCGAAAAAACATATCGAACACTGCAACCGTATCGCCCATACCGTTGTTAAAATAGCCTTTTGCCATTGTCAGCTCGTAGAAATCCATCAACGCTGTCAGATTTCTGCCGCGCTCACCGTCACGCTTGAAGGACATTCTTTTTCACCTCTTGCTGATAATTAACCGCCGCAAACAAAGCAGCATATATTCACGGTAATTATACCATAAATTAATAATAATACAACATTATTTTTCAACCTTGGTATATTTTATCCTCGGTATACTTTTAGTATAGATTATTAGTTAAATCTATAACCAATATAATTGTAAGTATAAAAATTTCGAAATAAAAGCAATTGACCTTTTTGAATTATAGTGCTATAATCGTACTAAATTGATAACTCACAGATAAATTTTAGTCTAATAATATATACAGTTTGTTATCTCATTTTCCTGGGAGGTTACACTATGAGAGTAAGAAAACAATCACTCGGCGACCGTAACATTGTCGGAGCAAGAATCGAGCAACACCGCAAAGCAATCGGTCTCAAGCAAAAAGACCTGCTCACTCAGCTTCAAATCAACGGAATCGATCTTAATGCTTCCGGTCTTTCCAAGCTTGAGGGTCAGCTTCGTTACGTTACCGATTTTGAACTTGTTGCAATTGCAAAGGTTCTCGGTGTAAGTATCAACTGGCTTGTCGGTCTTGAGGATGACGAATAAACAGTTACATAAACAGCGTTGTGCCTATACACGAAGCACAACGCTGTTTCTGTTTTTTGCTCACATTATAATCGGCTGAAGCTGTTGTGATTTAAGAGCAGCCTCTATCGCCTTTTCCGTCAGCGCAAAGTCAGCCACAACAGAACGCGGCTTCATCACACAGTCATCCTGGCGTAGAGGCACAAAATATACATTGCGGTAATTCATCAGCAGACCGATATTTTTGGCCGAATTTCCCAAGGCATCGTTGGTTGATACAGCAAGCACAACAGGTCTTGAATTACGCAGGTGCGATTTACACGCCATCGTAACGGACGTATCGGTTATTCCGCCTGCAAGCTTGGCAAGCGTGTTGCCCGTGCACGGCTCCACCACCAGCACATCAAACATCCTTGCAGGTCCGATAGGCTCAGCTTTTTCTATGGTATGGATAATCTCTCTGCCGCATATGCTTTCAATGCGTTTGTTTATATCTTCTGCCTTGCCGAAACGTGTATCGGTTGAAAAAGCTGTTTGCGACATAATCGGAGTTACCTCCCAACCGGCAGACACAAGTTCTTCCATAACAGCCATAGCTTTACCGAAAGTGCAGAAAGAACCGCACATTGCAAAGCCGATATGCAATTTATTCATTCTCCCTCACCGTCCCCTTTACTATGCTCAATATTGTTTTAGCTATTGCTTCGCCCGCACTTACAGGCGAAATTCTTCCCGGCAAAGAAGGTGCTCTTATAACCTTTATGCCATACTCTGCAGCACAATCGAAATCAATTCCGTAAGGTGCCGAAGCAATCTCAACCATAACACAGCTCTGCGGAAGCCTTTCGATAATTTTTTTATCAATCACAGGTGCAGGAATTGTATTCACTACATAGTCAACAGCACCGGCCACATCTCCTATGCTGTAAAGCGGTATTGCTTTACAAGAGGCGCATAAAGCTGTAATTCTGTCTCTTTCGGAGCGTGCCGCAACAACAACCTCAGAACCAAGGGCAACAAGCCTGACCGCAAGCGCTGAAGCGGCCTTACCGTAGCCTGTTATAAGGGTTTTTGAGCCGTGAATATTTATATCACTACCCCCGATAAGCTCGTAAATCACACCCTCAGCCGTAGAAATTGAATTGAGCAACGAGAGTGTTTCAATTTTGTAGTAATCGTAAAGTTTTATACCTTTACGCAACATATTTTCAGAAACAGTTAGCTCGGGCATACCTGCGAACACACTCATTCCCTCTTTTAGCTCAAAAAACAGTTCTTCTAATGTTATAAGCCCCTTGTCGGGCAGTGAACTTATGTGAATTCCGTCGCGGCTGACAGGCAGAGGTAACACGACATAATCTGCCGTACCGATAAGAGTGTGAAGTTGAGTGTAGGTATATGCAAACTCTGCAACGTCACCTGCATTTCTCAAATATTCAGCAGCATAGGTCTGCCTTTTGTCACCGCCGACAAAAAGATATTTCGCCATTTGACCGCCTCCGTTTTTATCGAAAAATATTATATAAAACAAATTGCCCTGCAACATAATATGTGATATAATAAGAAGATGTGAATCAGATAAATACAGAGAGGTGACAGTTTTGAAAACTATTGACCAGCTTCTGAAAGAAATAAAGCATGTACATTTCATCGGCATAGGCGGCAGCGGTATGTGCCCCCTTGCGGAAATTCTCCACGCACAGGGTTACGAGGTAAGCGGCTCCGATGTTAATGAAAGTGAAACACTCGCAAGAGTACGTGCACTCGGAATTCCTGTTTTGATGCCCCAGAAGGCAGAAAACATTGAGGGTGCCGAAATGATTGTTTACACGGCGGCGCTCCTGCCCGACAACCCCGAGCTGTGCGCTGCAAAGGCATCGGGCATCCCCACCTTTGAGCGTTCAAAGCTCTTCGGTGCCATAACAAGGATTTATGACAACGCTGTATGCGTATGCGGCACACACGGCAAAACCACAGTTACCGCTATGCTCACACACGTTTTCATCAAAACAGGTATGGACCCGAGTGCCGTAATCGGCGGCAGACTTCCGCTCACCGGCACAAACGGAAGAGTGGGCAAAACAGAAAACATAATATGCGAGGCCTGCGAATTTGTTGACACATTTCTCGACCTTTCTCCTGACGTTGCGGTAATACTCAACCTTGATGAAGACCATATGGATTACTTCAAGACGATGGACAATCTCATTGCTTCATTCACAAAATTCTGCAACCTCACAACACGTACACTCGTTATCAACGCATCCGACCCCGAAGTGCTCAAGGCTGTAGAAAACGCAGATAAGAAACAGACGGTAACCTTCGGCTGTTCAAGCGATTGCGATTTTTATCCCGAAAACATAAGCTATACGCGTGGTGCATATGCAAAGTTTGACATATGCCACAAGGGCAAAAACATCTGCACTGTACAGCTGGGCATCCCGGGTGAGCACAACGTGCTGAACGCGCTCTCCGCCGTTGCCGCTGCATACGTCAGCGGTGTTGATATCAAAGACAGTGCTGCCGCAATTGAAAGTTTCGGCGGTGCAGGCAGAAGATTTGAAAAAATCGGCGAATTCAACGGAATTACACTTGTTGACGACTATGCTCACCACCCAACTGAGCTGGAGGTTACACTCAGAGCCGCAAAGAAGATGGACTACAACAAGGTATGGGCTGTGCATCAGCCTTTCACCTACTCTCGCACATCCTTGCTGATGGATGATTTCGCACGTGTACTCTCAATTGCGGACGAAGTTGTTATGACCGAGATTATGGGTTCGCGAGAGGTCAACACCTACGGTGTTTACACCTCACAGCTTGCAGAAAAAATTCCCGGCAGCGTATGGTTCAACACCTTTGACGAGGTTGCACAGTATGTAGTGGATAACGCAAAAAGCGGCGACCTTGTAATCACGCTCGGCTGCGGCGACATATACAAAGCAGGCAAAATTATGATAAAGCTTTGGGAAGCTGAATAAGAAAGGAAACAAAAAATTGATTCAGGCAATTAACGTTACACTTCAGTACGGCGGCAGAACCCTTTTCCAGGGTGCTGACCTCACATTCACAAGAGGAAACTGCTACGGCATTATCGGCGCAAACGGCGCAGGCAAATCTACATTCCTCAAAATTCTCTCCGGCGAAATCGAACCCAACAAGGGTGAGGTTGTAATCACACCCGGCGAACGTCTTTCAATCCTCAGGCAGGATCACTTCGCTTTTGACGATTGCGACGTTATCCGTACGGTTCTCCTCGGCAACAAAAAGCTGTGCGAAATCATTGACGAAAAGGAAGCACTCTACTCCAAGGAAGAGTTTACCGAAGAAGACGGTATGCGAATCAGCGAGCTTGAAGAAGTTTTTGCAGAAATGGACGGCTGGGGTGCCGAAAGCGATGCAGAAATTCTGCTCAACGGTCTGGGCGTTACAAACGAATACCACTACGAGCTGATGAAAAATCTGCCCGGCGATATCAAGGTTAAGGTACTTCTTGCTCAGGCTCTTTTCGGCCAGCCCGATATCCTGCTTATGGACGAGCCCACCAACCATCTTGACGTTGACGCTATCCATTGGCTCGAGGAATTCCTCATCGACCTTCACAGCACGGTTATCGTCGTATCGCATGACAGACACTTCCTCAACAAGGTCTGTACACACACGGTTGATATCGACTTCGGCAGAATAACAATGAGCGTAGGTAACTACGACTTCTGGTACGAATATACACAGATGGCACAGCGACAGCTGCGCGAACAGAATAAGAAAGCTGAAGCAAAAATCAAGGAACTTCAGGACTTCATTGCCCGTTTCAGCGCAAACGCCTCAAAATCGAAGCAGGCAACAAGCCGCAAAAAGCTGCTGGACAACATCAACGTTGCGGAAATTCCCGTATCTTCACGCCGCTTCCCGTTTGTTGCTTTCAAGCCTGACCGCGAAATCGGCAACGAGGTGCTCACCGTTACAAACCTGAGCAAAACAATAGACGGCAAAAAAGTGCTCGACAATGTTTCGTTTACAATTCTTCCGCGCGAAAAAGTTGCACTCATCGGTGCTGATACCGTTGCAAAAACAACTCTGCTCCAGATTCTCGCAGAAGAAATAGAACCGGATGAGGGTACAATCAAGTGGGGCGTTACAACCTCGCGCTCATATTTTCCCAGCGATAACAGCGCATTTTTCGACGGCGTTGAGGACAGCCTTACAGACTGGATACGCCGCTACTCCGACCTTGTTTTCGAAACAGATGTGCGAGGCTGGCTTGGAAGGATGATGTTCTCGGGCGAAGAGGCCACAAAGAAGGCAAAGGTGCTTTCGGGTGGTGAGCGTGTGCGCTGTATGCTGTGCAAGATGATGCTCAGCGGCGCAAACGTGCTTCTGCTTGACGAGCCTACCAACCACCTCGACCTTGAGTCAATCGCATCACTCAACGAAGGCCTCACAAAATTCACCGAAAGCGTTATCTTCACTTCACACGACCATCAGTTTATTCAGACAATCGCCGACAGACTTATCGACGTCACGCCCGGCGCATTTGTTGACAAGAAGATGACCTACGACGAGTACCTCGAAGAGCTCGCCGCTGCAAAACAGAAATAAAGCCGAAAGCCTGACTCCGTCTGTGGATGAAGTCAGGCTTTTTATTATGTAAATACCCCCTGCGGAAAAACCGCAGGGGGTATTGTCAATTCTCAAGGTTTTCCTGTGCAACGGCAAGCATAAGCTTGATTCTGTTCTCCTGGTTAACCCTTGTTGCACCGGGGTCATAGTCAATCGGCACGATGTTTGATTCGGGGTAAAGCTCCTTGAGCTTTCTTATCATACCCTTGCCGACGATGTGGTTGGGCAGGCAGCCGAAAGGCTGAGCACAAACGATGTTGCCGTAGCCGCTTTCGATAAGCTCCATCATCTCTGCGGTGAGCAACCAACCCTCGCCCATCTTACAGCCTGCGCCGATAATCTTCGTGCATTTTTCTTTGATGTGGCTGTACGGCTCGGGCACACAGAAATCGCCGTATGCAGCAGCAGCCTTGCGAAGCTCGGTTTCAATCTTTGTCAAGTACCATATTGCAACCTGCATTGCGTACTTCTTTATTTTTTTGCCGCCGTAAAGCTTGACGTCCTCAAGCCTGTTATCCGTTTTGAAAAGGAAGAAACCAAGCAGACCCGGCACCATAACCTCACAGCCCTGGCTGAAAAGGAACTGCTCGAGGTTGTTATTGGCAAGCGGTGAATATTTGACGTAAATTTCGCCAACAACGCCTACCTTTACCTTAGGCACTTTTTTCACTTCAATTTCCGCAAAGCTCTTGGTTATTTCAGGCAGAATTTTCTTCATCGCCTTCATAGAGTACCCTTTGCGATGGCGGAACATTTCGCTGATATCGTTAATCCACCTCTGTGTCAGCTCATTTGCCGCACCCTTTTTAACCTCATAAGGCTCAACCTGATTTTTGAGCAGCATTATAAGGTCACCGTAAATCAGAGCGGAAAGCATTTTGAGCGCCATTGACACTCTGATTTTAAAGCCGCTGTTTTTCTCCAGCCCCGAAAGGTTGAGAGATATAACAGGCACCTGCGGATAGCCCGCTTTTTTGAGAGCCTTGCGCAAAAGGTGAATGTAGTTTGACGCACGGCATCCTCCGCCCGACTGGGTAATCATAAGTGCGGTTTTGTTAACGTCGTACTTACCGCTGTTAAGTGCATCTATAAGCTGACCGATAACAAGCAACGCAGGATAACACGTATCGTTATGTACGTATTTGAGGCCCTCGTCAACAACCGCTCTGCCATCGTTTTTAAGCAGTTCAACCTTGTAGCCGTACTCGGCAAAAATGTGGCACAGGATAGAAAAATGGATATCCGCCATATTGGGTGCAAGCAAGGTATAATCCATCATATCCTTGGTAAATTCAACTCTGTTTTCAGGATTCATTCTTCTCGCCTCCCCTTTATCTGCCCGTTGCGGCAAACAGGCTTCTGAGCCTTATCTTAACCGCACCGGGGTTTGAAATTTCATCAATCTTAATCTGTGTATAAATACGGTTGCCATCCTCCAGAATGGAGCGCATCTCGTCCGTTGTGATAGCATCAACACCGCAGCCGAAAGAAACAAGCTGAACAATGTTTATATCGTCATCCTTCTTGTCTGCAACGTACTTTGCCGCAGCATAAAGGCGCGAATGATAAGTCCATTGGTCGAGCACGTTTGTAGGAAATTTTGCAACAAGCGGGCTTACGGAATCCTCCGTAATAACAGCCGCACCGCAGGAGCAGATTAGGTTGTCAATGCCGTGGTTAATCTCCGCATCAAGGTGATAAGGTCTGCCGCAAAGGATAATTACGGGCATATCCTTTTTCTTGGCTTCCTTCAGGAATTTAAGACCCGTGACGTGGATATTGTTCATATACTGCTTGTACTCTGCAAAAGCCTTATCGCTCGCCGCCTGCACAGCCTTGAGTGACAGCTCGCCGAAATTGTCAACAAGAATTCTGTGGATTCTCGGCACAAAGTCCTTAGGTCTGTGGAGGCCAAGATAATCAGCAATGAAGTTAACGCTCTGCAAACCTGCCACATTAGAGCGGATAACCTCAGGATAATATGCAACAACAGGACAGTTGTAGTTATTATCGCCCAGAGCTTCGTCAATGTTATAGGTCATACACGGGTAGAAGATGTGCTTGACGCCCTGCTCAAGGAGTGACTCTATATGACCGTGAAGAAGCTTTGCGGGGTAGCAGACCGTATCGGACGGAATCGTATGCTGCCCCTTGACGTAAAGCTCACGCGATGAATTTTCCGACAGCGCAACACCGAAGCCAAGCTCTGTGAAAAATGTATGCCAGAAAGGAAGAAGTTCAAACATATTCAGACCCATCGGCAAGCCGACAGTCTCGCGCTTGCCCTTGACGGGAGCATACTTGGAGAGAAGCCGACGCTTATACTCAAACAGATTAAGCGTATCCTCCTGCACCGAATCGGAGAAAGCCCTGCTGCAACGGTTGCCGCCGATAAAACGTCTGCCGCCGCTGAAGGTGTTGACGGTAAGACGACAGTTATTGCTGCACTTGCCGCACATTACAGCCCTGACCGTATGCTCAAAACCTGCAAGCTCATCGCTGCCGATAATTGTGCTCTTTTCGGGTGCCTTTGCAACGGCTGTAAGTGCCGCGCCGTAAGCACCCATAAGGCCTGAAATATCAGGGCGCACTACATCTCTGCCAATTTCCTGCTCGAAAGCACGCAAAACTGCATCGTTAAGGAAAGTGCCGCCCTGCACGACAATATTCTTGCCGAGCTCGTCAGCGTTTGCGGCTCTGATAACCTTGTAGAGAGCATTCTTGACAACGCTGATTGAAAGACCTGCCGAAATATTCTCAATTGATGCGCCATCCTTCTGTGCCTGCTTAACGGAGGAGTTCATAAACACCGTACATCTTGAACCAAGGTCAACAGGCTTGTCCGCAAACAGTCCGAGCTTTGAAAAACTCTCTATGTCATAATCCCATGCGCTTGCAAAGGTCTGCAGGAACGAACCGCAACCCGATGAGCAAGCCTCATTGAGGAAGATATTATCGATTGCATTGTTTCTGATTTTGAAACACTTTATATCCTGACCGCCGATATCGATTATGAAATCAACATCGGGCTTGAACTTTTTGGCAGCAGTGAAATGAGCAACGGTTTCAACAAGACCGATATCAATACCGAAAGCATTTTTTATAATCTCTTCACCGTAGCCGGTAACGGCACTGCCACCGATTACCGCACCCGGAAACTTTTCGTAAACCTCGGTAAGGAAGCCTTTTACAAGCCTTACCGGATCGCCTGAGTTTGGCATATATTTGCTGAAAAGCAGCTCGCCCGATGCATTGATAACCGCTGTTTTAACCGTAGTTGAACCGGCATCAATACCGATGAATATCTTCTCGTTTTCTGCCGTAACGTCGCTTGTTGCAACACGGTTTGCGGAATGTCGCGCAACAAACTGCTCATACTCTTTTTCATCTGCAAACAAAGGCTTTGCGCTGAGGTATTCGCCGCTGTTTTCGCAGGAAGCAATTTCGTCCTTTACCTTTGCGATATCGAGCGGCTCGCCCTTCGCACAAAAAGCTGCACCAAGGGCAACAAAGTAAAGACCCTCATCGGGACATTTGCCCGTTGTTTTAAGTCCTTTATCAAAGGCACTGCGAAGCTCTGACAAAAAGTAGAGCGGTCCGCCAAGGTAGACTACATTACCCTCAATTCTTCTGCCCTGTGCAAGGCCCGCAACGGTCTGGTTGACAACCGCTGTGAATATGCTTGCCGCAACATCTGTTTTTGCCGCGCCCTGATTGAGCAAGGGCTGAATATCAGACTTTGCAAAAACGCCGCAGCGTGATGCGATTGAGTAGATTTTCTCTTTCTGCTTTGCAAGCTCATTGAGCTCAAGAGGAGTAACCTCAAGCAGCGATGCCATCTGGTCGATGAATGCACCCGTGCCGCCTGCACACGAACCGTTCATTCGCACCTCTGTTCCGCCTGTAAAAAAGAGGATTTTTGCATCCTCACCGCCAAGCTCGATAACCGCATCAGTACCCGGCAGAAGCTTTGACACGGATACTCTTGTGGCATAAACCTCCTGAACAAACTCGAGGCCGAGTGTCTGGGCAAAGCCCATACCCGCTGAGCCTGAAACAGTAAGCATTGATTTTGAAAACTCGGGATGCTCCTTGAGAATTTCACCGAGCATCTTTGCGCTCATCTGAGCAATTTTTGAATAATGCCTTTCATAGGCTTTATATACAATCTCTTCACTGTCGTTGACCGCAACGCATTTCAGCGTGGTCGAACCGACGTCCAATCCTATTCTCATTTCCCTTTTTCTCCGATTTTACTTTTTCATTTTCTCTTCTTCCGCTATGCCTTCACGCATCAGCCGCTCTACTTCCTTATAGAGCTTTTCGTTTGCCTGCTCTGCTGTCATACCTTCCGCCTTGAACGGTTCACCGTAACGCACGGCAAGCGTTTTGCTTCTGAACTTGTATTCGCCTGTCAGACCGAACGGCACTATATATGCATCGGTTTTCTTTGCAATTGCCGATGTACCCGGCTTAAATTCAAGCAAAAATGCATCTGTACGGTTTCTTGTACCTTCGGGGAAAATTCCGATTGCACCGTCTTTTTTAAGCACCTTCAGCGCCGACCTGACGCTCTTTGTATCAGTTGTGCCTCTGTCAACGGGTATGCAGCCCATGGCGCGGAAGAACCAGGCAAACTTGCCCTCAAAATACTCCTTTTTTGCCATATAGTGAATCATACGCTTGGTTGCAATTATCGTAAGGCACTGATCCATAATGTGTTTATGGTTGCCCGCAATTACAATTGCTCCCTCTTTAGGTATTTTCTCCGCACCGATTATGCGCGGATTATAGTAGAGCTTAAAAACCGCACGCATCAAAGGCATAAACAGCTTATATCCAAGCTCTCTGTCTTCAGGTTTCTTCATTCTTTTCAGTTTCCTTCCTTAGTAATCTCATTAAGCACGGTTGCCTCAAGCAGCTTGTTGGTTGCCTTGAGCGAACCTTTTTCTACAGTTATCTTAGGCATAAACTTAGTAGTCGGGCCCTTTCTGAAAGGCCTGTACTTGCCGGTTATTGCAAAAGGCACGATATCGCAGCCTGTGTCGCTGGCGATTTTGACAGCGCCGCCTTTGAACGGCATCATGGGATCATCGGTACGGTTAACCGTACCCTCGGGGAAAATAGCTACAAGCTTACCTTCTCCAAGATACTGCTCAGCTGTTACAACCGCTTCTTTACCACTCTTGCTTCTGTCAACCGGAATAATACCCAAACCGGGGAATATGTACTTGCCGATACCGTTCATCAGCTCAGCCTTTGCGATAAAATGAACGCAACGCTTTGTTGCAACCGCAACACTGAAGCAGTTGAGCACGTGCGTATGGTTGCCGGCAAGAATTATCTTGCCCTCTTTCGGTATATTCTCCGTACCTAAGGTCCTCGGTCTGTATATCAGCTTGAACAAAAATGCAAGCGGAGGTCTTACGATCTTATAGAGTGTAGGTTCTTTCATTTGTGTTTCCTCCCGTCATATTTAAATATAGATTAGAAGTTCAATTATCAGTTGTCTTATTCTGAGTGCTGGCGGTAACCGCATAACGGCCGCTCTTGATTCTTTGGAGTGTACCGTGAAGCGCACATTTTTTACATATGCGCCGCTTTGCTTCATCACTCAGGTCAATCTGTTTCATAATCCTGATGTATTCGTCTGTATATCTATACTTCATTACAAACCGTTCCTTTCCATTTCGTTTTTCAGAAGTGTGCGTGCATACTGCAGGCGTTTACGGACAGCAGGCGGAGATATACCGACAATTTCCGATATTTCCCTAGCTTTGCAACCCTCAACGTAATACAGGTTGAGCACCTCCCTGTATTTAGGCGGCAGCTGCATAATCATTTCGAAAATGCCTATATCATCTTCATCAATGCCTATACTTTCAAGCTCGTCAATACTTTGGATGTTATGTCGGTTTCTGAAACGCAACATATTCTTGCTGATATTGGTAACAACCTTGATCAACCATGCCTTTTCGTGGTCGGAATCGCGGAACAACGGTGCTTTGGTCATATATTTTATGAAAGTTTCCTGTATGGCATCCTCTGCATCCTGTTTATTTGAAAGAATCGAATAAGAAACGCGAAAAAGCATACTGCTGTATTTTTCAACAGCACATTCAATATGCCGTAACTCATCGTCATATTTCGACTTAATGCCCAATACTTCACTCCCTTTCTCGAGGGCACAACTCTGTCCCCTTATAATAAAACACTTGAGAGTTGCAAAATGTGATACAATTTCTGAAAATTTTCAAAAAATTAAATTGTTGTTAATTTGATATTCTTGACAAGCAATTTAACGACTCTAATAAACTAACACAATCCAACCATATATACAATGATTAAAATATATAAAAGTTACAAGCAAGTTGAAGCAATACATTGTATAATCGGCAATATGCCTATTGACTATAGCGACAAAAAAGCGTACAATGCTTAGTATGGTGTGTATATCGTTGTACGATATACTGCCAATATATTTTACCTTATGCGATTTATCGAGTAAAAGCGTTGAAGCTTTAAATCGCCGAAGAGTTGAATGGAGTCTTACTTTTATGGAAAAAATCACATTATGGATAACGCTCGGTGTTTACATAGTAACAATGTTCGTCATAGGCATTGTTCAGGGCCGAAAATCCAAGAGCATTGCTGACCTTACCGTAGGCGGACGCAACGCAGGCGCATGGCTTTCAGCCCTTTCCTACGGCACAGCTTACTTTTCGGCAGTTATGTTTGTCGGCTACGCAGGCGGCACAGGCCTTAGCTACGGCTTCTGGGGAATACTTGCAGGTATAGGCAACTGCGTCTTCGGATCATGGCTGGCATGGAAGGTGCTTGCACGTCGCACGCGTGACATTGCTGCAAGGCTAAAAATCAAAACCATGCCCGAATTCCTGGAAAAGCGATACGGGTCAAAAAAAATGAAAACATTTGCCGCCGCGGTAATATTTATTTTCCTCGTCCCCTACTCAGCTTCCGTTTACAAAGGCCTTGCAAGTGTCGCGGAGGTGCTGCTCGGTGTTGACGTCAATATTTGTATGATTGTTATTGCGGTCGTTGCGCTTATTTTGCTTGTGCTTGGCGGCTATCTTGTTCAGGCAAGAGCTGACTTTGTTCAAGGTATAGTTATGATGTTCGGCGTTACTCTGCTTATAATTTTCATAATCAGAAGCCGACAGGTAGGCGGAATCAGCGGCATCATCGAGTATGCAAAATCCGACTGGGGCTTTGCGCCGATGGGCAAAGACAAATGGGTTTCACTGTGGGCAACCGTGCTTATGACAAGCTTCGGCACATGGGGTCTGCCGCAAATGGTTCAGAAATATTTCGGTATCAAGGACGATGCTCAGGCTAAACGCGGCATAAGCATTTCCACCTTCTTCGCACTTCTTGTTGCAGGCGGCGGATACTTCATCGGCTCACTCTGCCACAAATTCTACACAGTAGGCGTTGATATGCCCGCACAGGATTACATCGTACCCAATATGCTTAAAGCTGCAGATATGCCGGTAATTCTGCTCGGCATCGTGCTCGTCCTTCTCATTTCAGCATCGGTCTCCACACTCTGCTCGGTTTCACTCACAGCCTGTTCCACTATCACGATCGACCTTCTTCGTTCAAATATCAAAACTTTGACGGACAAAAAGACAGCCGTTCTCACAAAGGTTTTCTGTGCGGTGTTCGTTATTCTTTCTTACGTGGTAGCCAACACCGATACGCCGATTCTTGATATGATGAGCTACTCCTGGGGTATCATTTCCGGTTCGTTCCTTGCACCTTATGTTCTTGCTCTCTACTACAAAAAGCTCAGCCGAAATGCTGCATGGAAAGGTATACTCACAGGCTTCTGCGTTGCACTTATCCCTGCAGTTTCAAAAGTATTCACAATGTTCGGCTTTGAAAGTGAAAAGCTTTCATCACTCGCAGCAAAAGGTCCGACTTTTGCCTGTGCAGCAATGATTGCTTCAATTCTGGTATGTATCGTAATTTCGGAGCTTGACAAAAAGCACGCTGAGGATAACTCCTTCTTCTACACCGGCACTATTGAAAACGAATAATCTCAACGGAGGTTCAGATATGTTTTTTCAAAAAGATATAGAAACAATGTCCCGAAAGCAGCTTGAAGAAATTCAGCTTGAGAGACTCAAATGGACAGTAGACTACTGCTACAGAAACGTACCATTCTACACAAAGAAGCTCGACGAAGCAGGTGTTACAGCGGACAAAATCAAATCGCTTGACGATATCAAATACATCCCGCCAACAACCAAGGCTGATCTTCGTGACAACTACCCCTTCGGTCTTTTTGCAAAACCGATGAAGGAGATTGTACGTATCCACGCTTCATCAGGCACAACAGGCAAGCCCACGGTTGTAGGCTATACAAAGCACGACCTTGACATCTGGTCAGACTGTATGGCAAGACTCTGCACGGCAGCAGGCGCAACAAGCGACGATATAGTTCAGATTTCGTTCGGCTACGGTATGTTCACCGGTGCACTCGGTCTTCACTACGGCCTTGAAAAAATCGGCGCAACCGTAATCCCCAACTCAAGTGGTAACACGGAAAAAGCGCTTATGTATATGAGAGATTTCGGCACAACGGTACTCGTTGCAACACCCTCATATGCAATGTATATGTGTGAAACCGCAAAGAGCCTTGAGTACCCGATGAGTGATTATAAACTCCGCCTCGGTCTGCTCGGCTCAGAGGGATGCACACCCGAAATGAGAACACAGATTGAAAACGGCTGGGGTCTTTTTGCAACGGACAACTACGGTATGAGCGAGCTTATGGGTCCCGGTGTTTCGGGTGAATGTACAGAGCGCTGCGGTCTTCACTTCAACGAAGACTATTTCCTGCCCGAAATCGTCGACCCCGACACACTCGAGGCAAGACCCGAGGGTGAATACGGCGAGCTGCTCGTTACAACGCTCACAAAAGAGGGCATTCCCCTGCTCAGATACAGAACACGTGACATTACAAAGCTCAACTATGAGCCCTGCAAATGCGGCAGAACTCACGTGCGTATGGAAAAGGTTCAGGGCAGAAGCGACGATATGCTCAAAATCCGTGGCGTAAACATCTTCCCGTCACAGATTGAAAGCGTGCTTATAGGTATGGATCAGGTAAGCCCCCACTACCAGCTTGTTGTACGCAGAGAGGGCTTTGCCGATACACTTGAGGTTCAGGTTGAGCTTGTTGACAGCAGCCTTCTCGACAGCTACGGCAAGATTCAGGAGCTTCAGAAGAAAATATCAAAACGTATTCAGACAGTGCTCGGTATCCAGTGTAAGATAAACATTGTTGAGCACGGCACAATCGAACGCTTTGTAGGCAAGGCAAAACGAGTAATTGACCTGAGAAAAGAAAACAAGTAAGGAGAAAGATACAATGGCAAAAGAGCTCAGAATAGGCAACGATGCTGTTGCACGCGGCCTTTACGAAGGCGGAGTTCGTGTAGTTTCCAGCTACCCCGGCACTCCCAGCACAGAAATAACAGAGTTTATCTCTACATACGATGACGTATATTCAGAGTGGGCACCCAACGAGAAGGTAGCCGGTGAGGTTGCGCTCGGTGCGGCAATCGCAGGCGCAAGAGCATTCTGCGGTATGAAGCACGTTGGCCTCAACGTTGCTGCAGAGCCGGTCTTCACAGGCTCATACACGGGCGTTAACGCCGGTTGGGTTATCGCAGTTGCTGATGACCCCGGTATGCACTCCTCCCAGAACGAGCAGGATTCACGCCACTATGCAAAGGCTGCAAAGGTTATGATGCTCGAACCCTCTGATTCGGCAGAGTGCCTTGAATTTGCAAAAAAGGGCTTTGAGCTTTCAGAAAAGTTCGATTGCCCCGTTATACTTCGCCTTACAACAAGAGTTGCTCACTCACGCAGCCTTGTAGAAACAGGTGAAAGAAACGATATAGGCGTTAAGGAATACGTCAAGAATCCTCAGAAATACGTTATGATGCCTGCAATGGCAAGAGGCAGACACGTTGTTGTTGAGCAGAGACTTCTTGACCAGGCAAAGTGGGCAGAAACCTGCGAGCTTAACAGAGTTGAGATGAACGACACAAAGATCGGCGTTATCACATCCGGCATCTGTTACCAGTACGCTAAAGAAGCACTCGGCAACAACGCATCCTACCTCAAGCTCGGCTGCGTTTATCCGATGCCCGTAGACATCATCAAGGATTTCGCTTCAAAATGCGACAAAGTATACGTGCTTGAAGAGCTTGATCCGTTCATTGAAGAGCACTGCAAGGCAAACGGCATTGATGTTATCGGCAAGGATGCTTTCACTGTTCAGGGTGAATACTCACAAAGCCTCATTGCAAAGGTAATACTCGGCAAAGAGACAGAAAGCATTACAACAGGCCTCGAAATTCCCGGCCGTCCCCCTGTGCTTTGCGCCGGCTGTCCTCACAGAGGTCTCTTCTATGCACTCAAGAAGCAGAACGTTACTGTAAGCGGTGATATCGGCTGTTATACACTCGGCGCGCTCGCTCCCCTCGGTATGATTGATACATGTATCTGTATGGGTGCTTCCATTTCCGCACTCCACGGCAGAAACAAGGCGAACCCCGAAAATGAAAAGAAGTCCGTTGCAGTTATCGGTGATTCAACGTTCATTCACTCAGGCGTAACAGGACTTATCGACATTGCATACAACGCAAGCAATTCAACCGTCATCATCCTTGACAACTCAATAACAGGTATGACCGGACATCAGCAGAATCCCACAACAGGCAAAACAATCAAGGGTGACCCCGCAACAGCAGTTAACCTTGAGGCACTTGCAAAGGCTGTCGGCATTGACCGTGTCAGAGTTGTTGACCCTTACAACCTCAAGGAAACAGAAACAGCAATCAAAGAAGAACTTGCAGTTGAAGAGCCGAGCGTAATCATCTCACGCAGACCCTGTGCTCTTCTTAAATATGTTAAACACGAAAAGCCGCTCAAGGTCAATACAGACAAGTGCCGCGGCTGTAAGGCTTGTATGAAGATCGGCTGCCCCGCAATCAGCTTCCGCGATAAAAAGGCTGTTATCGACTTCACACAGTGTATCGGCTGCGGAGTATGTGAACAGCTTTGTGCATTCGGTGCAATTGAGAAAGGAGAATAAGCTACTATGGAAACAAAGAGCATAATGATAGTTGGCGTAGGCGGCCAGGGCACACTCCTTTCAAGCCGTCTTCTCGGCGCTGTTCTCACAGCAAAAGGTTACGACGTTAAGGTTTCCGAGGTTCACGGTATGAGCCAGAGAGGCGGCAGCGTTGTAACATACGTTAAGTACGGCGATGAGGTTTATTCACCCATCATCGAAAAAGGTGAGGCAGACTATATCCTCTCATTCGAGCAGCTTGAAGCTGCAAGATGGCTTCCCTTCCTCAAGCAAGGCGGCAAGCTCATCGTAAACACACAGAAGATTGACCCTATGCCTGTTGTTATCGGCGCAGCTGAGTATCCTCAGGGCGTTATTGAAGCTGTTGCCGCAACAGGCGCGGACATTACTTCAATCGATGCTCTCTCTCTTGCAGTTGAGGCAGGCTCATCCAAAGCCGTAAACGTTGTGCTTATGGGCGTTCTCGCTTCCAAAACAGACATCGCTTACGACACGTGGACAGATGCAGTAAAGGCAACTGTTCCCGCAAAGTTCCTTGAGCTCAACCTCAAGGCATTTGATCTGGGCTACAATTTCAAATAAGAAAGCAGGGATAATTATGACACCGGTAAAACAGATTTCCGTATTCGTCGAAAACAAGCACGGCAAGCTTTCCACAATCGCAAGGCATCTTGCTGACAATGGTGTCAGCATCCGCGCACTGTGTATGGCCGACACAACCGATTTCGGTATCTTCAGGCTTATTGTCTCCGACTACGAGGCTGCAGAAAAAGCACTCAAGGCAGCAGGTGTTACCTGCTCGGTAACAGAGGTGCTTGTGGTTGAAATAGAAGATACACCCGGTGCTTTCGCCGATGCGATGGCAATTCTTGCAGATAACAGAATAAGCCTTGAGTATGTTTATGCTTTCCTTACACCGGAAAAGGGCAAGGCGTACATCATCATCCGTGTTGAGGACAACACTGCGGCAGCAAAGGTGCTTTCCGACGGCGGAATTAAAATTGTTTCTCAAGACGAAATTAAGGCTCATTCATAACCAACTTACACAAAAAAGACTTCGGATTTTTTACATCCGGAGTCTTCTTTTTTATTGACGGAAATGTGATTGTAGTATATATTTATTATTGTATCCATAACAAAGTAAAGGAGATAAGCTATGGACAAGATTAAGGCTGCTCAAAAAGCAAAAGAACTCGTTGCACAGATGACAGTTGAGGAAAAAGTTTCTCAGCTTCTTTATAATTCACCTGCAATCGAAAGGCTTGGAATCGAAGCCTACAACTGGTGGAATGAGGGTGCACACGGCGTTGCACGCGCAGGCACAGCTACAGTTTTCCCCCATACAATAGCAATGGCATCTACGTTTGACCCCGAGCTTATACAGTCAATCGGTGACGTAATTTCAACCGAAGGCAGAATCAAATACAACCAGCACGTAAAATACGGTGATCACGATATTTTCAAGGGGCTCACATTCTGGGCACCCAACATCAACATCTTCCGCGACCCCCGCTGGGGCAGAGGCCAGGAAACATTCGGCGAGGATCCCTATCTTTCCGCCACACTCGGTACAGCATTCATAAAAGGCGTACAGGGTGACGGCGAATTTTACAAGGCCTGCGCCTGCTCAAAACACTTTGCGGTACACTCAGGCCCCGAAAAAACACGCCACGGCTTCGATGCAAAGGCTGATATGCACGATATGTACGAAACGTACCTGCCTGCATTTGAAAAAACCGTTAAGGCAGGCGTAAGCGGTGTTATGGGTGCATACAACCGCACAAACGGTGATCCCTGCTGTGCTCACCCATATCTGCTTGTGGACGTACTGCGAAACAAGTGGAATTTTGACGGCTACATTGTTTCCGACTGCGGTGCACTCGGCGATATTTACCGCGACCACCACTACACAGACACAAAGGCTGAGGCTGCCGCCGTTGCTCTCAAATGCACTTGCGACCTCAACTGCGGTGATACATACGATGCACTTATCGATGCATATGAGCAGGACCTTGTTACAGAAGAACAAATCACTGCAGCTGCAGAAAGACTCTACACAATCCGCTGCCTGCTCGGCGAATTTGAAGAAACAAGACCCTACAGCGACCTGCCGTTTGAAATGCTTGACTGTGAAGAGCACAAGGCACTCAACCACCGTGCCGCTCAACAGTGTATGGTTATGCTCAAGAACGACGGCTTCCTACCGCTGGATAAAAAGTTCAGCAAGAGAATTGCAGTTGTCGGCCCGAATGCACTTTCCGTTACAGCACTTGAGGGCAACTATAACGGTTACGCTTCCGAATACATCACGGTTGCAGACGGCGTGCGCCGCGTATTCAAGGACGCAACGGTTACTGTTGAAAAAGGTTGCAACTACTGCGACGAATCGCTCAACCATTGGAGCGGATTCCAGAATATGATAAGCGACGGCATCGCAACAGCCGCAGAGGCTGACCTCACAATTCTTGTGCTCGGTCTTGACCAATCGATTGAGGGCGAAGACACCGGCTTTGATAACGACTATACAGCCTGCGGCGATAAGAAAACACTATACCTGCCTGCAACACAGCAGAAGCTTGCCGATGCTGTATGCGATGTTTGCGATAACGTTATTGTTGTACTTATGTGCGGCAGCTCAATTGACCTTGGCGAAAAGGTAACCAACCACGCAAAGGCAATCATCCACGCATGGTACCCCGGTGCAGTAGGCGGTCTCGCAGCAGCAGAGCTTATCGCAGGTGAATTCTCACCCGCCGGCAGACTGCCCGTTACAATATTCAAGGGCGACCACGATATGCCCGATTTTGAGGATTACTCAATGAAGGGCAGAACATACCGTTACATTAACGGCGAAGCTCTCTTCCCCTTCGGCTACGGTCTCTCATTCACAAAGTTTGATTACAGCAACGCTGTGATAGATTCAATTGACGAAAACAAAATAACCGTCAGCGTTGATATTACTAATGCAGGTGATATGACAGGCTACGAGCGCGCACAGGTATATGCAAGCTACACCGACAGCCGCTACGCAACACCTCACTTCCAGCTCTGTGCTCTTAAATCGGTTGAGATTGTCAGAGGTGAAACCGTAAAGGTTACAATGAATATCGACCGCTACTGGATAAAGGCAATCAACGACGAGGGTGAGCGTGTTGAGCCCGACGGAAAGATTTCTCTCTTCATCGGTGGACATCAGCCCGACAGCGTAAGCAACAAACTTATGGGCTACGAGTGCATTGAGCTTGAGATTAAATAAAATCAGCTTCAAAGGAGGCGCACAATTGCAACCATCACTTTTTATACCGATAATCATTATGCTTATTATCTTGTACGTTGCGATGCGCAACCGCAAGGCAGTAATCATCAGAAAGCTGATCAGAAAAAGAAAACAGGAGGGCAACACTCAAATGGTTGATCTTGCAAAAAAATTCATCGGCAAAGAATGTCTGGTTTATGCATTCGACAGCAGTCACCAATTTCAGGGAATAATCAAAGAAGTAAGCAACGGCGCAATCTTAATCGAAAAAGGCGGCGCTGTTGAAGCAATAAACCTTGATTTTGTTATCAGAATAAAAGAGTGCCCCAAAAACAAAAAAGGTAAGAAAAAAGCACTCGTGCTCGACTAAGTAAAAAAGCCTCCCGGACGGGAGGCTTAATTTTTTTGCCTTATTGCTGAACTATTCTGAAGGAGTGTACGGTATCGGGTGAATCGGTGAAGTACGTGAACGAGAAGCCGTACGTGCCGTCCTCGTTATAATGCACCGTGTAGCCGTCGTAGCCGTTGACCGAGCTTACACTTGCCTTAACCCACTCGTTGCCGTTCTTAACGTAAATATCGGGACATTCGAGCTTTTCGTAGCCGTTGAATCTGATAACGTTGTAGTTTCTGCCGCCTGTAACAACAACCTCTGCTGCACCGTTTTCTGCGCGTACTGTGGGCACAAGTGCATCGTCCTCAACCTCACCTGTAACGGCAGTAACTGTTACGGGTTTAAGCCCACTGTCCTCACGCACTGCTCTTACCTGATCGTCAGTTTTCTCTGTGCCCTGTCCCCAGGGAAGAAGCACAAGATTGAGCTTAATGCTGTCGCCGGGCATAAAGGTAATTGCCTGAGCATCAAGTGTCAGGCAGCCAACCGTAAGATCCTTTGTAGAATCATCGTGAACGGCAAGAGCGATATCCTGCTTCTCTCCGCCCATCACGACCTCGCTGTCCTTTACAATAAGTGCAAAGTTGCAGCCGAAACGTGCATCCACCTGGTGCATTGTATCTTCCGTAACATCGAAGAAGCTGAAATAGGGAGAATCACTACCGAGAGTGTAGTAAATATCCTTACCTTTGCCTACCTGTGCTACCTTACAGGTGTTATCAGCATCAAGATATCCGAGCTTGTTGAAGTTTACAAATCTGCCATCGAAATAGAACAGGTCGAAATCGCGCTTGAAATTATCAAAGGTTATCTCTCTGTTAAAATCGATTTCGACTTCATAATATGTGCGGTTTTCATCAGTCTGCGGGAATTCAACGTGGCGGAGAGTGTATGTATATGAGCCGCAATCCGACACAAAATCAGTTGTAATATCACTGTAGTTGAGACCTACGCTGTCAATTTGTGAATTCTTGTATTCACCGACAACATCACCGCTGTCTATGCCGAGCGTTCTCTTGTTATACTGAACAAACTTGAGAATACCTGTGGAGTTGAACTGAGGCTGCTCAGCCCACATAATACCGCTGCGTGTGCGGAAGTCCGGCAGATAGAAGCCTTCTTTGCCATACACATAGTAGGGAGCAATACAGTTGGACTCTGTTGTACCTGTTGAAAGGTGATAGTATGAAACGTGGAACTCAATACTTGAAAGCTGTTTGAGAGGAGCGTGACCCCAATTCTGATAAACGTTGAGCACGGTAAAGTCAAGCTTTTCGTCTGCCTTCAAAGAAAGCGGGAAGAAGCAATCGCCGTACTGATAATCCTTTATGCTGTAGAAAGGCTCGCCGCCGTCACCCTGGAAGTTTTTGCAAACCTCAACGTTGATTGGCACAAGCCTGCCTGCATCGTCAAGAATTGCGCCTGCTTCAAGACAGCCGTTACTGCCGTTTGTTCTTACATAGATCTCTCTGTCTTCACCGTCACAAGTGATGCTGACAGGCATTGAGAAATGATAATCGGGATTTTTGTAAGCCCAGTTGAAGTCTACACCTTTCATAGCAAAGGTATAAGTACCGCGAAGCGCATCGTAGCCGATATAAGCGCCCTCTGCGCTGCCGCCGTTAACCGTAATACCTTCAAGCGGATTACGCTCAAGGTAAGCAGCCTTTGCAACAGCATCAAATGAATGGGTATCGTCGGTATAAATTCTGAAACCGAATGTCACGCAGTTGAGGTCATAGCCGCCTGTTTCATCGTTTTTATTAATACCTGTACCGGCTGTGTAAGCGGCATACTGTCTGACATAATATGTATCGCCGAACTGTTCAACAACCGTTTCCTTTGTGCTGCCGTCTGACGGAACAATAAAGCCGACAACACCTACACCGTCAATATCAAATGCAGCATACTCAACGCTAGCATAATCGATTGTGTTGAGGTCATTATGAACACCGTTTTTGTCCTTTACCTGTACGGATTTTACGGTTGATGCATCGAGTGTGATCTCGCTTCCAAAGTTTTCAAGATCGGTTGTAGCCTCGCCTGCAAAGAGTGAGTACTGCGCATAAAGTCTGTCACCGAAAAGGTGATATGTCTTATCAACCTTAAAAATCTTTGAATCAGCGTCAAAATCACGTACGTGGCACTCGTAATAATACTCACCCAAACGGATTGTGTTAACTCTGCCATCATCCTTTGAGGTTGAGAAATAATGTCTGTAACCATCCTGCTCATAGAATGAATCAAAGCTGTCTGCAACGTAAGCGTTGCCATCTTTATCTGCAAGGGTTGCGCTGTTGCTGCGCAGATTCAATGTATGAGTCAGCACTGCGTTTGCATTTTCCATTGCATAAACAGAACGATCTGTACCGAGATAATATGCCTGTGCCTTATTACTGACCTGTGCGGCATATTTAATTGAATTGTCAAGCGATGTATCACCGCTGATATCGTTTATAATTTCTGTCGGTGTGTCGGGATTTTTCTGCGGCTCAACATAGTCACCGTAGCTGACGTTGAAAACAAGCATCTGCAGGAATGAAAGTATAACCGCAAACATTCTTTTGAGAGTTTCGAGCATTTTGCATATCCTCCTTGTTTAGTTATTTTTATATTATAACAAAGCCCCTGTAAAGTCAATCAAACAAAAACAAAAAAGCAGGAGACACACGAAGTATCTCCTGCCGAAAATATGTTTTATTTTACGCTGTCATATACATCGTAGAAATTGCCGATAAATGCTGTTGCAGCACCGAGGCCGTAAGAGATAAGGCACCATGTGTCGCTATCGAACTCACCGGACTCCTCGTTGTACTGAAGACCCGCCATAACGAAGTTTGCAGGGTTAGCAACATAACCTGCAGCATCATTCATAAGATCCATAATGATGATATCTTCGCCTGTGCGCTCTCTGATGGGCTTAAGGTCAAAGCCTTCTGCACCGTTGCCGCCAAGGAGAAGCTCGCCGAATGTTTCGCCGGGGCTCATATAAACCTTCATCTCGTCACCGATTTCAAGGTAACCGACCTCAGTAACTGTGTAATATCTGCTTGAATCATCCTTGAGAACGAAGTTATCAGCGCAGGATGTCTTGCCGAGAAGAGCGATGATATTGTTATCGATACGTACTGTAAACTGCTTGAGCTTAATGTTGAGAACGGGCTTAACCTCAACAGCCTCAACAGTTTCCATATCCTCATACCAAACTGTGTAGTCGGGATATTCGTCGGGCTTGTTACTATACTGAGCAACACCAAGCAGGTCGCCTGTTGCCTCGTTGAGGGCAATTCTCTCAGCCTCGCTCATGCTCATACCAAGAAGCATATAACCGATCTCATAGCCGTAACGGATAGCTGACAGATGAGCTGTGTGGTCAATACCGTCGCCTGTGTAATGTCTTGCAGAAGTAACTGTTGAAACATTACCCTGAAGGAAGATGAAGTTATAGCCGGCCTTGTTCATAACCTTCTCTGTGTACCAGATAAAGTCTGCCGAGAACTTCTTGTCGAAAGAAACTGCCTTATCGGGGTCTGCACTTGCCCAATCGAAGCTGGCTGACTCGGGATGGCAGCCGAATGTGGAGATGATTGTGGGAGTCTTATCTGCATCTGCAGGAACAAACTCAAGCTTGTACATATCCTTATCAAAGCAGATGGGAGCTGTTCTGTCCCATACGTAATCTTCGATATCCATCTTTGAGTAATAGAGCTTACCTGTTGTCATATCAGCGATTGCTTCTTCAACAGCCTTCTTTGATCCTGCAACAAGTGAATCGATGAATGAACGCTCAACGCCGTATCTTACTTCGTCGCTGAAGATGTTGTTGAGGATACAGCCTACGGGGTCAGTCCATACACCCTGAGAGTCGATACCTGTGTGGATATGTGTGCAGGAAACGTTGATGCTGACAATGTTGTTTTTCTTTGCAACTTCTGCAAGGCCTTCGCGGATGCGTCTGACATCAGCATTTGCAAGGCCCATTGCATCAATCGCGATAAACACAACATTACCTCTGCCTGAGCCATCGTTCATAACAACAACTCTTGCCATAAGGTCTTCCTCGTTACCGTCCTCGTCAGTGTACATCTCTGTACCGAAAACGTAGGGAAGATATGCACCCTTTGCATACTTCTTTGTGCCGAAGTCTGCAGGAAGAACGGAAGACTTGCCGTAGCCGAGGCTCCAGACCTTGTCGCCCTGAGGCTCATCAATAAAGGTATCCATACCCTTGTAGAAGCCTTCGTACTTTTCAATATCAAACTCCTCATAATCTGCAACAGCTGCAGAATCGGGAATAATCATATTGAGTGCCTTACCGAGAATGCCGTTGATGAAAACGTTACTTAATTTGTTGAGGAACTTGGAAAGAACAATCTTTGTGTTTGTTGAATCGTCCTCATTCGCCTCTGCAACGTATTCCTCCACAGAATCATACTCTGTTTGAGTCTGTGCAGCGTAAACGCCTGTAGTAGCAAGAATGCTCACACACAGAATTACGCTGATAATTGCCATGAGTCTTTTTTTCATTAGTGTTACCTCCGTTTTTATTTTTTAGGAATAATAATGACAGAAGCATTTTAACACATAACTTCTCACATTACAAGAACACAGCCTAATAAATTTACTTTAATTTACCGTTTTGTTTTCAAACACCTTTCCGAAAAATTCACCAACTTTTACTATTGTGTAATTTGACACCGACATACGATTGCGATATAATCGGTAAACAACCATACTTTTAAAGGATGTGCTGTCAATATGGATGCAAATAAAACCGTAATCATTGTTTACACCAATTACAAAGGAGTTACCGGCAAACGACGCATTGTGCCGATAGAGATTCTCTTCGGCCACAACGAATGGCACACGCAGGACCAATGGCTTATGAGAGCGCTTGACCTTGAAAAGAATGCCGAGAGAACGTTTGCCCTCAAGGATATTCAGTCCTGGTGCAGCGATGCATCAACCGACTGATGCAATTTTATGTTACAACCCAGCCGTGCAAAAAGAAACCGCAGCGGATACACATGGTATCTGCTGCGGTTTTTTACAGGTTATATTGCAGGATTAAAGGTTGTAGTACTTATCAAACTCTGCGGGATGAGGAATAGCTGCAAGCTGTCTTACCTCTGCGCGCTTTGTCTTGATGAAGTTGCGGATAAGCTCCTCGGGGAATACGCCGCCCTCTGTAAGGTAAGCGAAATCCTTCTCAAGGCAATCGAGAGCCTCATCAAGAGATACGGGAAGACCCTGAAGCTTTGCCTTCTCCTCTTCGGGAAGGTTATAGAGGTTCATATCGTAGGGGCCCCAACCGTTTGCGTGCGGATCAATCTTGTTCTTGATACCGTCAAGGCCTGCCATAAGGATAGCAGCATAGCAGAAATAGGGGTTACAGGTAGCATCGGGGTTACGAAGCTCGAAGCGACGCTTGTCCGGGCTCTTTGCATAAGCAGGAATACGGATAACAGCACTTCTGTTGGATGTTGCGTAGCCGACTGTTACGGGAGCCTCAAAGCCGGGCACAAGGCGCTTGAAGGAGTTTGTGCTGGGGTTTGTGATAGCACAGAGTGAACCGATATGCTTGAGCAGACCGCCGATGAAATAGTGGGCTGTTTCGCTAAGGTGTGAGTAGCCGTTATCATCGGAGAATACAGGCTGACCGTCCTTGAAAAGGATCATATGAACGTGCATACCGCTGCCTGCCTCACCGTAGATGGGCTTGGGCATAAACGTTGCACTCTTGCCGTACTTGAGAGCTGTGTTGTGGATGATATACTTGATCATCATTGTTGCATCAGCCATATGTACAACTTCGCCGTGCTGAGGCTCAATTTCGAACTGACCCGATGCAGCAACCTCGGGATGATGGTAGTTGATTTCGATGCCTGCATCCTTCATAAGCATACACATTTCGCTGCGGCACTCGTAAGAAATATCGAACGGCTTTGCGATGTGGTAGTTCTTCTGCTTGGGAACAACGACACCGAGACCTTCAACACCTGAATTCCAATAGGACTGCTGTGCATCAACTTCAACAGCAATCTCTCTGCCCTCAACGTTCCATGTTACGTTATCAAACAGATAGAACTCAAACTCGGGCAGAATCTTCATTTCATCAGCTACACCGCTGTTCTTCATATATTCAACAGCTGCCTTAATGATGTTACGGGGATACTGAGCAAGAGGACGGTTTTCGGGTGTATCAATGATCATTGCATTACCGGTCATTGAAAGAGTGGGAATTGAGCAGAAGGGATCAATAACAGCAGTGTCGGGGTCGGGGATGAATACCATATCGCTCTTTTCAACAACAGCGTAGCCGTAGTTGGAAGCATCAAAACCGATACCGCTCTTCATTGTGTCTTCGGAAAAGTTCTCGGCAGGAATGGTGACGTGACGGTACTGGCCGTTGATGTCAACCATTTTGAAATCTACCATTTTAATATCGTTTTCCTTGATGATTGCGAGTATGTCCTGAACAGTTTTTGCCATAAATAACACCTCTTTTTTAGATTGATTTTATAATATAGCAGAGTTTTATTTTTGTCAATAATCTGCAAAAACAATGTAAAAAAATTTAAAAAACTGTCAGATAAGCACTGCCGGCTGAATACAACCGAAGGGATAAGCTGCGCAATTTGTTGCATTTACTTATTTATTTTCAAAGAAATATATGGTATAATCCGGATATAGCTGACTGTGAGGAGAAAGTTATGAGCATTTATTGTGAAATATCGGAAAACCTGCAAAAAGGCAAGCATAAAACAGTAAAAGAGCTTGTGCAAAAAGCAATTGAAGGCGGTATGCCCGCCGCTGAAATCCTAAATAAAGGCTTGCTTTCGGGTATGGAGATAATCGGTGAAAAATTCAAAAATAACCAAGTTTACGTTCCGGAAGTACTCATTGCCGCAAGAGCGATGAAAGCCGGAACAGAAGTTCTCAGACCTTTGCTTACCGAAAGTGGTGTCCGTTCAGCAGGCAAGGTTTGCCTGGGCACAGTTCAGGGCGATATTCACGATATAGGCAAAAATCTCGTGCGAATGATGATGGAGGGCAAAGGGCTTGAGGTTGTAGACCTTGGCACGGACGTTTCTCCCGAAACCTTTGTTAACACTGCAATAGAGCAAAACTGTCAGGTTATCTGCTGCTCGGCTTTGCTCACAACAACAATGGAAGCTATGGCTCAGGTTGTGCATTGTGCAGAAAACGCAGGTATCAGGGACAGAGTTAAAATAATGATAGGCGGCGCACCGGTAACGGAAGATTTCTGTGCTCGGATAGGCGCAGATAAATACACCCCGGATGCTGCAAGTGCTGCGCAAGCAGCGGTTGAGCTGTGCAAATAAAACGGCTATGAAAAACAAGACAAGAAAACTGTTAACCGACAAAAGCAAAACCGTTCCCATCCTCTCCTTCCCCTGTGTTCAGCCACTCGGCACAACGGTAATGGAGCTTGTTTGCTCTGCAGAATTGCAAGCCAAAAGCATTGCGTTTATAGCAGAAAGATACAACACAGGCGCTTCCCTCAGCATAATGGATTTATCCGTTGAAGCTGAAGCTTTCGGAGCAAAGGTGCGTTTTTCTGACAGTGACGTACCCACAGTCGAGAAAGGAATAATTGAAGATATTGCCGATGCAAAAAGCATTACCGTTCCCGAAATCGGAGCAAGCAGAACGCAAACCTGCATCGACGCAATAAAGTTGGCAAAACAAACCGTAACCGATAAGCCTGTTTTATGCTCGGTTATCGGGCCTTATTCTCTTGCCGGCAGACTTTTTGATATGACCGAGCTTATGATAGAATGTTTTGACAGCCCGGATTGCGTTGAGATTCTTCTTTCAAAAGCATCGGAATTTATAACCCGATACATCAAAGCATTCAAAGATGCCGGAGCAGACGGTGTTATTATGGCGGAGCCTGCCGCAGGCCTGCTCTCCCCTGCCCTTGCTGAAGAATTTTCAATGCCGTTTGTAAAACGGATATTTAAAGAAATCAACAGCGATGATTTTATTATCGGTTACCACAACTGCGGCAACGCGGCAAACGATATGCTCGGTATGATCGCTGAACTTGGTGCAGACATCATCCACCTCGGGAATGCAATCAGTATGGAAAAAGCGCTTGAAGTATTGCCTGAAGATATAATCGTTATGGGCAATGTAAACCCCGTTTTATTCCGAACAGGCACCCCCGATGAAATAAAAGCCGCCGTACAGAATGTTTTTGACGAATGTTCTGCGTACGATAATTTTATGATTTCAACCGGTTGCGATGTGCCTGCCGCCTCACCGTGGGATAACATCAATGCATACTTTGAAAAGACAAATGAGCTCTATATGTAAAAACTCGCTTCTTCGGATTGACCGTTGAAGCGAGTTTTTTATTCTCTTGCGAGCTTACAGATCAGATTATAGGCAAATTCAAGGTCACCAACCGAGCAGTTATTCTGAACAAAATGCGAGGTGCAGCAAACCCACCTTTTGCCTTTCAGCAGTGAAAAAACTCTCCTTATCTCTTTTTCGAGCTCTTTTCTGCCCATTATTCCGATTGCCGACTGCACACATATTCCGCCCATAACCGCAAAATCGTTGCTGTAATTCTCGAGGTAAAGCTCAATCGGCATACCTGCGTTTTCCTGCCACGGGTGAACAAGATCAAAGCCGATATCGCGAATTCCGTCCAGCACCTTTCTGATACATCCGTCGGAATGAAGGCTTGCGAAAGCACCGTTTGAGTGAACACTGTCAACAACGGTTTTCATATTGGGGTATATAATTTCCTGCCATGTATCAGGGCTGAAAAGCATATCCTTCTGCGAACCCCAATCGTCCGAAAAATGAATCATATCCGCACCGAGTGAAATGCATTTTTCAGCAAACCGTACAGTCCATTCAGCCTGCCTTGCATACAGCTCGCAAAGCTCTTCGGGGTACAGAGCGGTGTACATGAGGTGATTCTCAATACCGAAAACAGTATTGAAATGCTCAAAAAATCCGGGCGTCTGCATATAGCAAAAGCGCTCCCTTTGTTTGTGGTGAGCGATTGATTTTTTTACTTCTTCAAAATCGGCATCGTTATCGGGCACCGTAAACAGGTTATAATCGAGCAAAACGTCAGGAGTCAGTTCATCGTGTCGGCTTCTGATTTTATCAAAAGCATCACCGTCAAACGACCACGGGCCGCCGAAAATATGCGCCGCATCAAATTCATATCTGTCCTCAAAAGCCTCCACGCTTCCGAAGCTTTCCGCTATTTTTTCAGCCAGGTTTTCTTTCACCCAGCCATATATCGGCTGGCGGTCGGTTGGTTTGCCGAGTATAGTGTTTCTTACTCTTTCCGTACTGTTCATATATTTCTCCGTTACCGTAATTTTCAACAACTGAATTATATCACAAATCAAACAAAAAGCAACAGACCGCTCTGCATTTTTGCAAAGCAGTCTGTTTTGATAATTCATAATAAAGGGTTGCTTTTACATCAAATTCTGCCGCCGGTGCGGTTATTCAAGCCCGACTGATCCGCCGAGCGGTGCAGCGCCGAACGTCATAACAACGCACAGCAACACAGCCGAAATTTTATTAATCATTTTTTTCATAATATGTTACCTCCCCGAAAACACAAAAATCAAGGATATACACTTATACATATTAATTATACCATCCTTCTGTGGAAAAATAAAGAAATTGACTTTGTTTGGCTTAACAAAATTCTCATTATAAATTTATTCACATTCACCAACATAAAAAGGCAGGTTGCTCCGCCGTACACGAAGCAGACTGCCTTTATTTACCATATCTTATTTATTCACACAGCGAAGTACAACGTTGCCGTCGCGGCAGAAATCGACAACCGTGACAGAAGTGTTATCAAGCGAAAACCTGAACACGTGCGGCTGAACACCCAGAGCTGTGGGGATAAGATACTCAAGGAAGCCGTGATGGCTGAAAACCGCAACACGATCGCCGTACGTAAATGTGTTTTTTATGTAAGAAATCACTTTTTGTGCACGAATAATATTATCTTCAAACGCTTCACACCCGAACTCATAGGTTTCGGTTCCGTAAAGCTTTTCACACAATTTTGCGTTTTCGTAGTATTTTTTCAGGTATTCTTCACTGCAGCCGTAATAACCCGGTGTACAGCCGCACTCCACAAGCTCGGGACAGATTTTAAGCAAGGGCTCATCATCCTTGGCGCTGCAAACACCAACAGCTGTTTTAAAGCTGCGCAGAAGTGAACTTGTAAAATATGCATCAATCGGCAAATCTTTAAGCTTTGCCCCCAATTCAACGCACTGCTGCTCGCCTTTTGCGGTAAGCTCTCCGTCGCTCGGGTCACGGTCACCGATATCGTCATAATCCGTTTCGGCATGCCTTATAAAAAGAATTTGCAATGTATCGTGTTTTTCCATTGTATCCACCCTTTGATAACAAATATTTTTTATGCTTTAATCAATATCTGCACCGATAAAAATTTGAAACCGCATAGCCTGAATTTCAATTTCGGATATAGATTTCAATTGCCCGACTGATAAATTCCGCTGTGCCGACAGAATGCCTGTCTATATTGTTCCTGAATCGCTCATCCGAAACGTACATCCTGCCGAGCCCTGTCAGAATTTCATTTGTACAACGGTAGTAATTCTCAGTGATGTAATTCTGCAGCTCCCTGACAAGGGTTTGCGCCCGGGCACAACCGGGGCTTTCAAAACTTGCCATACACAATGCAAACTCTGCCATAATGCCGTCCATATCCTCGGTAAGGTCGTTCCACTTCTGTTCAGAGTAATTCTTTGTCTTTTCGGTGTGCTCTCTGTACGCTTCGGTTGTGCCCCATTTTTCCTGAGCCTCTGCACTATGTTTTTCAAATTTGCTGTTATCAAACACGCTCATAACATTTTCCCCTTTCATTGCATCATAATCCGGAGATGATAAGGTTATAATCTGTATAACTACACTCAGACACCGTTACGATTGTTGCCAAGCTGATAAAATGCTACCGCGGAAGCGGCGGCAACATTGAGCGAATCGACGCCGTGATGCATCGGTATTTTCACGGTAAAATCACAATCCGCTATCGTATCGTCGGACAGTCCGTCGCCCTCTGTTCCCATAACGACAGCAAGCTTTTTTTCTTCCGCCAGCCTCGGGTCATTGACAGAAAGTGAATTATCTTTAAGCGCCATAGCAACGGTTTTAAAACCGAGAGCCTTTATTTCATCAAGACTGTCATCGGTTAAAAACGTCCAATCAATCTGGAACACGGTGCCCATGCTCACCCTTGCGGCGCGCCTGTACAAAGGGTCGGAACAACCGGGAGTGAGGAGCACCGCATCCATTCCGAGTGCCGCAGCCGAGCGGATTATGGCGCCGACATTGGTCGGATTCATAACCTTATCCAGTATTACTATTCTGCTTTTGCTTTCGCAGATTTCTCTTACATCACGCAGCGGCTTTCGCCGCATTGCACACAGCATACCTCTTGTAAGCTTGAAGCCTGTCAACTGAGTGAGAACATCAAACTCTGCACAAAAAACAGGAACATCGTTTATCCTTTCAAGAATCTGCTTACCTTCGCCCTCAATATGCCTTTTCTCCATAAGGCACGAAACCGGTTCGTACCCCGCATCAAGAGCGCGTTCAATAACCTTTGGACTTTCTGCTATAAACAAACCTTTTTCAGGAAACTCTCTGTTCAACAGCTGAACCTCGTTCAGCCTTGCATATACGTCCAGCTCCGGCGCAAGAAAATCTTTTATCTGCGTAATTTTATTCATAAAACTCCCCGTTATTCAATCTTTTTTCCGTTCGCTTTTCATTACGGATTATATCACAAATAAAGGCTAATTGAAAGAGCATTGCAGACAAAGCGATATTTTTTAATGTTTGTTGATATGTATGCTCATATGTGCTAAAATCAGTTTATATTTCACCTTTGAAATGAGGATTGTTATGAGGCCCGATTTTGCTCAGCATAAAATCGGAACCATACACCGCAGAAGAAGGCTGACTTTCTCTTCTCGTAGCTCACCGCAAATGTAAGCACTACAAAGTTATAAAAGCACAGTGACAGACGGCTGAATTTCAGGCACTCATAAAAACATTCACCGGTTTCCCTGCGCAGATAATTCAGCACGAGATTGACCACTGTGAAGGAGTTTTGATATGACAGCATTGCTTATTGTAATTTATATAGCCTTTGTTTCTTTAGGGTTTCCCGATTCGCTTTTCGGTGTCTCTTGGCCCGTTGTTCACGTCGAATTCGGAATTCCGGAAAGTTTTGCATCGGTTTACAGCATCATAACAGGTGTATGCACGGGCGGTGTCGCATTCATTGCCGGACCGCTTCTGCGAAAATTCGGTACCGGCAGGGTAACTTTTTTCTCAACTCTGCTTACCGCACTCGGACTTATCGGAATCAGCTTTGCACCGAATATAGTTGTAATGATGCTGTGCACCGTCATTATGGGTTACGGTGCAGGTGCTATTGATACGGGTCTGAACAACTTCGTTTCACTCCACTATAAAGCAAAGCATATGAACTGGCTTCACTGCTGTTGGGGGCTCGGTGTTACAATCAGTCCGATTATAATGTCTGCATTTCTCGGTGGTGACGATGTGTGGCGAAACGGTTACAGAATAGTTGCACTTATTCAGTTTTCGATTGCGCTTATCATTCTCACAAGCCTCAAAAAGTGGAACGTTCAGCCGAAAGACGTTGCTGAATCGGAGCCAACACAAAAGGATTTGCCTAAGAAAAGCTTTTTTGATTTACTTAAAGAAAAGGGAATGGTGACGAGCATTCTCTCACTCGGTCTTTACTGTGCAGGCGAATTCACCATAGGCACCTGGGGGGCAACATACGCAGTTAATGTTCTTGCCGTTTCACCCGACGAAGCCGCAAAATGGATTTCACTCTACTTCGGCGGAATTATGGTAAGCCGTATCGTTGCAGGTTTCCTCTCAGAAAAGCTCTCTGACAACACGCTTATAACAGGCGGGATGACACTCGCCGTAGTCGGAATGATTGTACTCCTTCTGCCAATCGGCAAAACAGCGCTCGTCGGTCTGCTGCTAATCGGTATGGGCTACGGTCCGGTGTTTCCGTGCGTGCTTCATAGCGTGCCTGCAAGATTCGGTGCAGATTACTCTGCCGATATCACGGGCTACCATATGAGCGGCGCATACGGTATAGGCTTTGCAATTCAGTTTGCTTACGGATATATCGCCTCCGCAACAACTTTTGCCATCACTCCTTTTGTGCTTCTTGCCGTGGGGTTGGGAGTAATCGGCGCAACGGCTGTTACGTTAAAAAAACTGCGGCACAAGGTTGTTTGATGTTAATATGCCAAGCCGCGATAAGCACTGTTTTCGAGCTGTAAAATTACTGCTTATGTAATGAAAAGACAGATGCAATAAATAACAGTATAGTATTGAAATATAAAAACAAAGTGCTATAATAGCCTTGAAATCAACAAGCAAGCCGGTGATTATATGATTCACAATATTATCGCTGCCGTTGTTGCTGCGGCAGTCGGTTTTCTGATCGCATTTGTAAATTACGTTATTTCAAAAAAAGTGCTTATGAAAAAGCCCGATAAATATTCCGCCTCATTTGTTGTACGTCAGATTCTGCAGGTGGCATACCTTGTTGCGGTATATTTTATCGGTTCCAAAACACAGATTGCAGACCTCACCTATCTGCTGGTAGGTGCAGTTGCAGGTATGACGATACCTATGTTTTTCTTCACAAAAAAGCTTGTAACGTTTAACGATTCCATAAACACAGGCTCAAAGGAAAAGGAGGACAAAACCGATGGGTGAAAAATCAGAAGTTATCATCAGTCTCTTCGGTATTCTTGATGTAACCGGCGAAGTTATCACAATGTGGATAATACTTTTTGTTATCGCACTGCTTTCGCTGATAGTAAAAAAGAATTTGAAGGAAAGACCGGGAAAATTCCAGAATATGATTGAAACCGGCATTGAATACCTGGATAATTTCTTCTCGGATATTCTGGGCAAAAAGAAAGCAAGAAAATATTTTACTTTCCTGGCCTCGCTCTTCATTTTTATCATTTTTTCGAACTATTCGGGATTGATTCCCGGTGTCGGTCTTACCGACTATGTAAAAGCTCCTACCGCATCGCTTTCTGTTACGGCAGCTCTAGGTGTTCTTACATTCCTTTTTTTACAGATTTCTGGTATCAGGCACAATGCCAAGCATTATTTCAAGCACTTTATAAAACCGATGTTTTTTATGCTGCCGCTTCTTCTGCTTGATGAAATAATCAAGCCCGCATCGCTTGCACTCAGACTGTACGGCAATATTTTCGGTGAAGAAACGGTTACCGAAGAGCTTTACCATATCTTCCCCATCGGTGCACCGGTAGTAATGATGGCTCTCTCTCTTCTCTTCTGTGCTTTACAGGCAATGGTATTCACAATGCTCGTTTCGATTTATCTTGACGAGGTTACAGAATAAAATTATTTTTAAGGAGTAATAAATATGACTAACTCAGCAATCATCGCACTTGCAGCAGCACTCGCAATTGCAATCAGCACACTCGGCCCCTCAATTGGCCAGGGTATGACAGCAAAAGCCGCAATGGAAAGCATCGCCCGTCAGCCTGATGCCGCAAAGGACATCCGCTCAACCCTTATCATTTCTCTTGCTCTTATGGAAGCGCTTACAATTTACGGACTTCTTATTGCATTTATGCTTATTTCAAAAATCTGAGGAGTAAATTATGTCAATTCAGCCTTCGGTAATGATCTGGACTGTAATTTGCTTTCTGATACTGATGTTAATTCTTAAAAAGCTGCTTTTTGATCCCGTCCTGAAAACGATTGACAGCCGCCGCGAAAAAATACAGGCCGCTGCAAAAAAGAAGGAAGACATCGACAAGCTTGTTGTTGAGCATAAAATGCAGGCAGAAAAAGACAAGGCTCTTGCAGAAGAAAAAAGCAGGAAAGAAACAAAGCATAAGCTTGAACAGTTACAGCTTCAGAGCAAAAAAGAAATTGAAGCCGCACAAAGGCAATGCCTTACTGATATACAGAAATACAGGGAAGGCATTATCGACGAACACAATAAAATTGTTTATTCCGTTGCTCCGAAAATGGAGACAGCGGCGGCTTTGTTTGCGAAAAATATTATATCGCATAGGATATGATGTGTTATGGAAATACAGTATGTAATAATTAACTTTATCATCCTTCTTGTGATTCTTATTCTTGTCGGCAGAAAGACTGTGAAACGCATTTTCGGCGGACGGCTCGAAAAAATCAACAGGGAGCTTGATGAGGCGGAAGAGATTGAAAAGCTTGAACCCCCAGTATTTGAATCTGTTTCCGAAGAAATCCGTGAGGACAACACCGCGGATGAGATTCTTAACCTTAAAAAACATACGGAAGAAAAAATCAATTCAATAAAAGCATTCGGTGAAAGAGAATACAGCGAAATACACCGTCAGATGATTGAGGATGCCCGAAAAGAGCTTTTTTCAGTTATGAAAGAGAATGTAATCAATCTTTTCTCTTACGAAAAGTATGCAGAAGAAATCAAAGCGCTTGACGGACAGATGCTTGACGCTATTCTTTCCGAAATCCGCCTCACTCCGGGTGATATGGCATATCTCAAACACCACGATGTGCTTTACGTCACCCTCACATCGGCGTTCCCACTCAAAAAAGAGCTGATAGAAAAGGTTGATAAAGCAACAACGGCACTTCTTGAGAGTGTAGGCGGCAAATCTTCTCTCTGGGTTCTTGAAGACAGCACTCTCATAGGCGGTCTCAAGCTGCGTATAGGCGACACCGTTTATGACGGCACCATAAGTGAAGAGCTTTACCACTTTGAAAAAAATATGAACCACGAGCCTATTATGGACGATGATACCGTAGGCCTTCTCATTCAGGAATTCACCCAGAAAGCAGAAGAATTCAGACCGCAGCTTCATACGTATCAGCTCGGCCGTGTTATTACTGTTTCGGACGGCATTTGCTGGATGGACGGTCTTGCCGATATTATGTACGGCGAGGTTGTGGAATTTGAGTGCGGCGAAACCGGAATGGTGCTCGACATTCAGCAAAACCGTATCGGTTGCGTTATTTTCGGTGAATTTTCAAATATCGAATCCGGCAGCCGTGTAAGACGAGTCGGCACAATCGCCTCTGTTCCCGTCGGAGAATGTCTGCTGGGCAGAGTTGTTGATGCACTCGGCAACCCGATTGATGCGATGGGTTATCTTCCTTATGAACAAACCAGACCTATCGAATTTAAAGCACCTGCAATTCTTGACCGCGCTCCCGTAAACTCTCCGCTGCACACAGGTATCAAGGCAATCGATGCCCTTGTTCCCATCGGAAAAGGTCAGCGAGAGCTTATCATCGGTGACAGACAGACGGGTAAAACAGCAATTGCAATCGATACAATTATCAACCAGAAAGACAAAAACACAGTTTGTATTTACGTTGCAATAGGACAAAAAGAAACACTTGTTGCCGAAATCAAAGAAAAGCTCCAATCAAAGGGAGCTATGGATTATACAACTATTATTGCGGTGCCTGCTTCTTCATCGGCAGCGCTTCAGTATATCGCACCGTTCTCAGGCTCAGCAATGGCTGAATACTTTATGTATGAGGGTAAAGATGTCCTGATAGTTTATGACGACCTTTCAAAGCATGCCGTTGCCTACCGTGAGCTTTCACTTCTGCTTCACCGTCCTTCAGGCCGCGAGGCTTATCCGGGTGATATTTTCTACCTTCACTCAAGGCTTCTTGAAAGAGCAGCTCATCTTTCCGATGAGCTGGGCGGCGGTTCAATTACCGCACTTCCCATCGTTGAAACTCTTGCCGGCGACATTTCCGCATACATTCCCACAAATGTCATTTCAATCACAGACGGACAGATCTTCCTTGATGCTGAGCTTTTCAATGAAGGTCAGCGTCCCGCAGTCAATGTCGGTCTTTCGGTTTCCCGTGTCGGCGGTGCTGCACAGAAGCCTGTTATGAAAAAGATTTCCGCAAGCCTTCGCACAAGGCTCGCACAGTACAGAGAGCTTGCCGAATTTATGCAGTTCGGCTCCGATATTGACGATGCAACGAAGGCAACACTTGATTCGGGCAGACGGCTCACCGAAGTACTCAAGCAAGGCAGATATAAGCCTGTTTCCGATGAACTTCAGACCGTTCTTATCTACGCTGTAAGCGAAGGATATGCAAAGAATGTCCATGTTGAAGACATTGAAAGATTTGAAAAAGAGCTTTGCAGTTTCTTGGAGAGCGAAAAAGCGGCCGTACTTCTTAAGGTAAAAAACGCAAAGAAGCCGGACGATGAGCTCTGGCAGGAGCTTAATGATGCTCTTGCTGAATTTGCCGAGAGGTTCTGATTATGCCTACCATACAAAATCTAAAAAAGAAGCTGCAGGTAATTCTTTCAACACGGAAGCTTACTCAGGCGATGAAGACCGCATCAACAGTCAAATATTCAAAGCTTTCAGCCCTCTATTCAGACTATGAAAAATATGCGGAACAATGCAGCGATATGTACAGAAATTACCGCAAGGATTTCAACTGTATTTTTTCTGTTAAAAATCCTGATGCACCGGTTCTGTATATTATGCTGACTTCCAACAAAGGAATGTGCGGAAGCTTTAACACAGAGCTTTTCTCATTTCTGGAAAACACCCTGTGCGAACAAAAAAACGAATATGTAATCCTGTGTTGCGGCAAAAAGGGCAAAGAATATCTTGAAAGCAAAAAAACGACTCACCTTAAATCTTATGTGTTTTCAGATATGCCGTCATATTCCGATGCGTGCGAACTTTTTAACGATATCAGAGAATTGATTGAAAACGGAAAAATTTCATCGGTAAAAATCGTACATCCCGCATATCAGAATATGATGAACCAAAGCCCCGTGTGTGACGATTTGTTTTCGTTTGACGAAGGAACGGCAGAGTGTGTAGAACCTTTGTTTGTGCCCGATAAGCAAACAGTTATAAATCGCACAGCCGAAAAGATTCTGATTTCCATACTTTATAAAAAAATACTCGAAACTGCTCTGGGTGCTCAGGCGGCAACACTTACAACCATGCGCAGCGCATACGACACGGCTTGTGAGTATGCCGTGCAGCTCGAAACACAGATAAACCGCAAGCGTCAGACTCAGGTTACAGCCGATGTTCTTGAGGTTTCGTCGGACTACACCGTAAAGGGGGAAGATTAATTTATGGCTAAAGGTTCTGTAGGAATGGTGCAACGAATCACCGGACCTGTAGTTGATGTTTTATTTGATCTAAATGAAATCCCCGATATTTTCAACGAGATAAACGTTCAGGTAAATGACGAGCTTTATACCCTTGAGGTTTCTCAACACCTTGGAGACGGTGAGGTAAGATGTATCTCTATGAATCCCACAGACGGTATGTCAAGAGGTATGAAAGCCGTTGATACAGGTGAACCGATTAAAATCAGCGTCGGTGTCGAAACGCTCGGCAGAATGGTAAACGTCACCGGTAAACCAATTGACAGAGGTGATGCAATTAAAACCGAGGCGCAATGGCCGATTCATCACCCTGCACCTTCGTTTGCCGAAATTGTTTCATCCAACGATATCCTTGAAACCGGCATAAAAGTAATTGACCTTATGACACCCTACATAAAGGGCGGCAAAATCGGTCTTTTCGGCGGTGCAGGTGTCGGCAAAACAGTTCTCATCATGGAGCTTATACGTAACGTTGCTTTTGAGCACGACGGCTACTCTGTATTTGCCGGTGTCGGCGAGCGTTCAAGAGAGGGCAACGACCTTTGGAACGAAATGAAGCAGTCGGGTGTTATTGATAAAACAGCTCTTGTTTTCGGCCAGATGAACGAAACTGCGGGCGCAAGACTCCGTGTTCCTCTTGTAGGGCTCACAATGGCTGAATATTTCCGCGAAAAATCACATAAAGACGTTCTTCTTTTCATTGATAATATTTTCCGTTTCACTCAGGCAGGCAGTGAAGTCTCGGCGCTTCTTGGCAGAATGCCGTCAGCCGTCGGCTACCAGCCTACTCTTGCCTCTGAAATGGGCAAGCTGCAGGAGAGAATTGTTTCAACAGGCAACGGCTCTATCACATCGGTTCAGGCGGTTTATGTACCTGCCGATGACCTTACCGATCCGGCTCCCGCAACAACATTCTCACACCTTGATGCGACAACGGTTCTTTCAAGAAAAATTGTCGAACTTGGTATCTATCCCGCCGTTGATCCTCTTGAATCATCATCGAGGGCACTTTCACCCGATTTCGTCGGTGAAAGGCACTACAAGGTTGCAAAAGAAACCCAGCGTGTGTTGCAGAAATACGCTGAACTTCAGGATATTATCGCAATCCTCGGTATGGATGAGCTTTCTGCAGAGGATAAACAAACCGTAAAAAGAGCGCGAAGAATACAGCGCTTTATGAGCCAGCCGTTCCACGTTGCCGAAAGCTTTACCGGACAGGCAGGCATATTTGTTCCGCTTGAAAAAACCGTTGACAGCGTAGAAAGTATCCTTTCAGGTGAGCTTGATATGATTCCCGAGCAGTATTTCCTTATGTCGGGAACTGCAGACGACGTATATTCAGCCTACAAAGAAGAAAACAGGTGATTAATATGAACGATACGCTTACCGTCAAATTTTTCACCGTTGACCGCCGTATTCCCGACGTAGAGTGCGACAGTATACGTCTTCCTGTATCGGACAGTGTAAAAGGAGAATTTTCAGGTTCATACGGAATAAGAAAAGGGCATGCAAGGGCTGTGTTTTCGCTTAAGGAGGGCAAAATAGCCCTGACTTCAGGTGGCCAAACTGTTTTTGAGGCAGATATTTCGCAAGGCTTCGCAACGGTTGAAAACAATACAGTTTGCATAACTGTTGACAGCATAAATGAACATTAAAAACGGTGTACGGATATATCCGTACACCGTTTTTGTTCATAGCCGCAGTTTTGGATTTACGTTTGATTAATCCGGACTCCCGATGATAATTCCTCATCTGTTTTACCCGCAAAGAGACTGTTTGCTGCCATCAGCGCAGCTGCATCGGGATTTTCTAGTATAATTCCGTAACTTGGCGAATCGGTTTCTTCCGGAGCAAGGAACGCGTTATTTCTGACCGTAAGGTTATAAACCATCGGCCTGAAGAAAATATACCGTACCGCCGTCCCATAGTTCATCAATGCAAGTCTGCAGCACCTTTATATCATCATGAACACCGTCTGCATAAACATTTTTGTCTTTTAATACATTTATAAATTTCATATCGGTTTACTCAATTACGTGTTTATAAATTCTTGGTACATCGCCAATTCGGTTTGCTTTTTCCATATCAGAAAATACCGCCTTCGGCCAAAAACCGAAGGCGGTATTTTATAACATCTCATCAAATATTCCGTTAATCATAACCTGCTGCAGTGACTCTTTAATAACCTGATGTCCCTCAGGTGTAGGATGAATACCGTCAACACTCCAACGGCTTGTATCGCCAACATTTGATAATTCATCAAATTTATTCTGAAGCGGCACAAAATACAACCCAAACAATTCCGCAATCTGCTTTGATATTTCTGCCATTTTTCTGACTTCAGAATTAAATTCATCCCATAATTTTTCCGTACAGCTGCCTTTCAAAATAAACGGCTCTAAAATTATAATTTTAATTTCCGGCAAGCTTTCCCTAATTTCTTCAATGAGCATCTCATAAATTTTCCTGTATTTTTTCGGGCTGACACCGCAATTCATGGTAAGCTCGTGAGAAACGTCGTTAACTCCTATAAGGATCGACATACCGTCAGGCTTCAGGTTTATTATATCTTCTTTAATTCGTGCATAAACGTCGGTTATTCTGTCTCCGCTTTTTCCGCGATTGATAAATTTAATTTTCTTATTCTCAAATTCAGAAGCAAGCAAAAACGCATATCCGCATCCCAAGCTGTCGTCGTTTTCGTCATCTCTGCTTGCATCTGTTATCGAATCGCCCTGAAACAAAAATGTTTTCATATCATAAAATCTCCTTGTCCGTTGCTAATTGTTACTGTCATCTTTTAAGCATTTGCTCGTTTCATATTTCTACGGTTTCTTTATTATTGCCCCATATAATTTCAACCGTAACGGGCACATTGGATTTCACTGTTACGTTCGGCTTTTCATCGGGAGATTTTCTCTCTGCACAGATAAGGGTTAATTCACCTTCAGTGCCAAACGGATACTTTTCAACGCCGTGCTTTTCAAGGCGATTTACGTGCCAGGTAATTTTGCGGTTTGCCGCATCGGGCTTAATACCGAATACATATTCAAACATAACGGAAATCGGAATAAGTCCCGTCCAACCGACAAAGTCCGGCATAGATGTATTACCCTGCCTGAACTTGCCTTCGGCTTTTTCAGGTGCGTAATTTTCAAACACCGTTCCCGTATCTTTGAACACACTTACCGCTGCATCAAGGTGAGTGCATGCAATTTCGTAGGAAAGATCAAATTCGCCGTAGACATCAAGACCTTTCAGAACCATATAGTTGGTCGGAGCCCATACAGAGCCGCACCAATAGCCTCCCTTTTCGTTATATTCGGGGTGATCCTTTGAAAGCGTAGGCACTCTGTGCTCGGTTTTGAATTCATTTTCGTTATTGAGGTGAGCAATAAAACCGTCTTTCCTGCTGTCGGGCACACATTTGGCAAGCAGTGCCCAGAAAGAGCCTATATGTTTAACACCGTTGAAGGTATCGTCATTTTTAAGGTCATAATAAAACTGTGTTTTTTCGTCCCAGAGCTTTTCATTTATAACCTTGAACAGATGCTCGCTCTCCTGCTCAAGCTCGGGAATAAACTCTTCTCTGCCCAATTCCTTTGCCATTTTTATAAGCAGGTTGCAGGCATTAAGCTCTTGCATACAAGCATCCACCCACACCATATGTCCGTGGCTGTAGCACACGTGATATTTTTCGTCAAGCCTCGGGCAGTTATCCATTCCGCAACCGTAACCCGATGAAAAATACGTACCGTCACGCCAGGTGAAATGCTCCTTCATCCATTGATGATATGCCACAAGGCACGGGAACACTCTTGCGAGCCTCTCTTTGTCGCCGAAATTCAGGTAATATTCCCATTCGCACCAGGTCATAACCTCAGGGCCCGTTGATGCAGGATCGTGACGGGCAAAAATGTCGTTGCCAGTTTCTTCTTCAATTTGTCGGCAGATGAATCCGTCCTTGTGCTGATGAGAGTAAAAATTATCAAAAGTCTTCTGAAATTTGAAAATTCTGTCGGCGTATTTTCCGAACATAAGCATAAATGCAGAGTCCCACATAAAAATACAACCGTTGAACGCAGCATCAATGTAATTCGTAATAAAGCCCGTACCCTCTTTAGGCTGAAAGAGATTTTTGAAAGCAATCTCCCATACTTTCCAGTAGCAATCAATATGGTCCTTGTGATTTTCCCATATCGGCTGCGGAAGCCTATCCTTAATTTCACTGAAAATCGGAATCGGATTTTTTTCAACCTCTGCACCGATAAATGAGTTTTCTTCCATTATATCTTTATCATCGTACGTAATCTCGTTATTCTGCTTAAAGCTTATCATACCGTCACCTCATATAACTCGGAATTTTATATAAGGATTATACCACAAATAAATCCCGAATAAAAGACTGTTTTCGACATAAAGCGTAAGCCTTCACCCAAGCGCCGGAAGTGCACTATTTCTCTTGCACGCAGGAATTTGATCACATCGTTAACATCGGGATCATCGGAAAGGCGGAGGATATTATCGTATGTCTTTCTCGCCTTCTGCTCTGCCGCAAGGTCTTCGCTCAGGTCCGCTGTCACATCGCCCGTCGGCGAGCACTTTTTGACACTCTGAATATTACGGTCATCAGCAACCGTGAGTTTCTGAACAAGTGGAAAGATTACTGCGAAAGCCGGACCGAACACAGACCTTTCTATGGTGCACCGACTGTTATTCTTGTTTCATCTCTTATTCCCTCAACCGACTTCAAGAGCGTTAATGCAAACTTCTCAAATGCTGCAATTATTGTTCAGAATATGGCAATAGCCGCCAGCGAACTCGGCATAGGTTCCTGCCACATATGGGGGTGCGGTCAGATTTCTCAAGGATAACGAGGAGCTTCTGAAAGAACCCAATCTTCCCGAAGGAATGGTCTCCTGCTGTGCAATCATTCTCGGCCATACAGACGAGAAATACAAACTGCATGATATCCCCGAAAACAAAATCAAAACCGATTTCATTAAATAAACACAAATGCTCCGCAGAGAAAATACAGTGCTAGCAAAAGTGAGTTGATTTTATTCCGTTGACAAATTTTTGCTTTCGTATTAAATTGTAAGTATGGAATTGGAGGAATCATTATGAAGAAAACAATCAAAACAATATCAGTTGTTCTTGTCCTTACTTTTATTATGACTATTACGGCTTTCGCTGAGCCGGGCTTTGCATACAAGGACGAAGTGCTTACGGAGTTTTCGCCGAGGTGGTCACAAATACAGGCTGATGACACGGTAATTTCCGTTACGCCGGGTGCCGCAGTCGGTGAACTCCGTTTTGCTTGGCTGTCAAGCTCAACAGACAGCAATCCTGCTTTTAAGGTTTCGAAAAACAGTGATATGTCTGACGCTGAAGAGTTTGAGGTCATTACTGCCGATGCTATCGAAAACCTCAAATCAAACAAGGTTGCCGTAACAGGACTTGAGCAAGGCAAAACCTATTACTATTCATATACCGAAAACAGTGTTTGGAGCGAAGCACAGCCGTTTACGGTTCAACCGGCGGATGAATTCACCGTTCTCTACGTTTCCGATGCACAAATCGGACGTTCCGGCGACGAAAAACTTGACGAAATACTTATCCGTGACACCTGTGGCTGGAATTATACGGTTGAGAAAATGCTTACGGCTTACCCGAATGCCGCTTTTGCAATTTCAGGCGGCGACCAGTTTCAATCGCCCGACAGCCTTATTCAGATGAAGGCTTACCTTTCTCCCGCAGCCTTGCGCGCCCTGCCTGTGGCCAACACCATAGGCAACCACGATGCTGATTCTTCACTTTACGGTGAAATTTTCAACAACCCGAACGAGGTTGACGAACTTATACCCAGTGAAGCCGGAACGGGATATTATTATACTTACGGTGATGTGCTTTTTATTACAATCAACTCAAACAACAACTTTATGATTGACACTGCAAAGGTTTTGCGTGAAGCGACACAGACTTATCCTAACACCAAGTGGAGGGTAGTCACAATGCACCACAACCCTTATTCAGCATCATTAAGTGACGATGATTTTTCAGAAGAACGGCTTTTCTTTTCATCGCTCTATGATTTATACGATATTGACCTGTGCCTGAGCGGACACGACCACTTTTATTCACGCACAGACACTATGTACGCAGGTGAGGTCACAGACGG
>JAZNMK010000067.1:0-28075 GCA_045579585.1 Acutalibacteraceae bacterium | reverse complement strand
ATAAAAATGCAATAAAAATATAAAAAACGGTGTAACGAAAATTACACCGTTTTTTTGTTGAATTTGAAATTTATCTCTGTACTCTGCCTGATGCGTTGCCGCCTGCAAGCTTTTCAACCTCATCAACCGTTACGAAGTTGTAGTCGCCCTCGATTGAGTGCTTGAGTGCGGATGCCGCAACGGCAAACTCAACAGCAGCCTGAGTATCCTTACCGCTGAGGAGTGCATAAATAAGGCCGCCGCCGAAGCTGTCGCCGCCGCCTACACGGTCAATGATGTGCAGGTGATAGACCTTTGAGAAGCAGTATTCGTCGCTTGCAACGTCGTAGAGCATTGCACTCCAATCGTTGTCAAATGCGCTTTTGCTCTCACGCAGGGTGATTGCAACCTTCTCAAAGCCGAATTTGTCGGCAAGCTGACGGGCAACGGACTTGTAGCCCTCTTTGTTGAGCTCGCCTGCGGTGATGTCGGTGTTTTCAGCCTCAATGCCGAAAACGTCCTTTGCATCCTCTTCGTTGGAGATGCATACATCAACGTATTTGCAAAGCTCAGTCATAGCTGCTCTTGCTTCATCGCGTGTCCAAAGCTTTCCTCTGTAGTTGAGGTCGCAGCTTACCTTAACACCGTGTGCCTTTGCCGCAATACATGCCTGTTTGCAGATTTCAACGAGATCGCCGCCGAGTGCGGGAGTGATGCCGGTGAAGTGGAACCATTCTGCACCGTCAAAAATCTTATCCCAGTCAAAATCATCTGCCTTGGCTTCTGCTATAGCGCTGTGCGCTCTGTCATAGATACATACGCTGCCGCGCTGTGAAGCGCCCTTTTCGAGGAAGTAGATGCCCACTCTGTCGCCGCCGCGTGTGATGTCACAAGTGTTGACACCGTATTTGCGAAGGCTGTTTACAGCCATCTGACCGATTGCGTGCTTGGGGAGCTTTGTGACGTAGTGTGCATCAAAACCGTAATTTGCAAGTGATACGGCAACGTTTGCCTCACCGCCGCCGAAGGTTGCTTCAAACGAATCTGCCTGAACAAAACGCAGATAATCGTATGGCTGAAGGCGGAGCATAAGCTCGCCGAAGGTTACTACCTTTTTCATTTTGCTCTTGCCTCCTTGACGGTTTCAACGGATTTTGCGCAAAGCTCGGTAATCTCGTCCCACTTGCCGTTGTCGATAAGGTCTGCGGTTACCATATATGAGCCGCCGCAGGCAGCGATAACGGGGCAGGAGACGTACTCGCCGAGATTCTTCAGCGAAATTCCGCCTGTGGGCATAACCTTGAACATCGGGAACGGAGCACTCATGGCCTTGATTTTTGCAAGACCGCCGCTCTGCTCAGCAGGGAAGAACTTGAGCACCTCGAGGCCAAGCTTGTACGCTGCGTGGTAATCTGTGGGTGTGGTGCAGCCTGCGTAGATTTCGATGCCCTTCTCCTGACAGTATTTTACTATTTCAATGTCGAGACCGGGTGTAACGATAAACTTTGCACCTGCCGCAATTGCTTCATCAACCTGTGCTGTGGTGAGCACGGTGCCTGCACCGACGAGCATATCGGGCTGAGCCTCACTCATAAGGCGGATTGCGGTTGCAGCGCCTGCTGCACGGAATGTGACCTCTGCAACGGGTACGCCGCCCTTGCAAAGAGCGGCCGCAAGGTCAGCGGCATCTCTTTCGGGATTGTTGAGCTTGATAACCGGCACAACGCCGATTGATGAAATTCTTTCTGAAATAGCGTTCATTTTTATTTACTCCTTTATACACCTGAATATGCTGAAAAGCCGCCGTCTACGGGGATGACAACGCCCGTGATAAAGCTTGCTGCATCGTTGTTCAGAAGGAAGAGAAGGCTGCCGTCAAGCTCTTCGCTCTTGCCGAATCTGCCCATAGGGGTTGCGGCGAGAATTTTGCCTGTTCGTGCTGTGGGTGAGCCGTCAGGATTCCAGAGAAGTGCCGCATTCTGCTTTGTTGAGAAAAATCCGGGCGCAATTGCATTGACTCTTATGCCGACTCTGCTGAAGTGAACGGCAAGCCACTGTGTGAAGTTGGAGACAGCAGCTTTAGCGCCTGAATAAGCAGGGATTTTTGTGAGCGGTGTGTAAGCGTTCATACTGCTGATGTTGATGATGTTACAGCCCTCTCTGCCTACCATATGGCGCGCAAAAGCCTGTGACGGAATAAGTGTGCCCAGGAAGTTGAGGTTGAATACAAAGCCTACGCCTGCACTGTCAAGGTCAAAAAAGCTTTTAGTGTCAGCATCAATGTCGCCAAGCTCAAAATACTCTTTATCTGTTGTTGCCTTGGGGTTGTTGCCGCCTGCACCGTTGATGAGAATGTCGCACTTGCCAATCTCTTTTTCAACCAGGTCTGCAACCTCGTAGCAGATTTCTTTGTTAAGCACGTCGCACTTGTATGCCTTTGCGATGCCGCCCTCTTCACGAATCTGTGCTGCAATCTCTTCGGCTGCAGCGTCGTTGAGGTCGAGCAGAGCTACCTTTGCGCCTGCACGGGCAAGTGTTTTGGAAAAAGCACTGCAGAGCACACCGCCTGCGCCTGTTACAACGGCAACCTTGCCGCTGAGATCTGTGTTAAGTACGTTTTTCTGCATTTTGTGTTCCTCCATTTATTTAGCAGCCTTTTCACAGGCTTCAAAAAGTCCGTTGATGTATGCGGCACCGAGAGCACGGTCGTAAAGTCCGTAGCCGGGTTTGCCGGTCTCGCCCCATATCATTCTGCCGTGGTCGGGTCTGACATAGCCGTCAAAGCCTGTTTCGGCAAGTGCTTTTGTGATTTCGTACATATCAAGGCTGCCGCAATCTGAAAGGTGACCGCTTTCTTCAAAGCTGCCGTCCTCCATAATGAGTATGTTTCTCATATGCATAAATGCTATGCGGTCCATCTCGCTGTATTTGCGCACCATCTTTACAACATCGTTGGTTGAGGCACAGCCGAGTGAGCCTGTGCAAAGGCAAAGGCTGTTTGCAGGACTGTCAACAATAGCGAGCATACGGTCGAGGTTTTCTTCGTTTGTTATTATTCTCGGCAGACCGAAGATGGGGTAAGGCGGGTCATCGGGATGGATTGCCATTCTTACGTCGCACTCCTCTGCAACGGGAACAACTTTCTTAAGGAATTTCTCAAGGTTTGCCCAGAGACCGTCCTCACCGATTTCACCGTAGGCTGAGATAAGCTCTCTTACCTCAGCCTGAGTATAGCTTGAATCCCAGCCGGGCAGGTGGATATCGTCCTTGAGCGGGTCGAGACCTTTCATCTGCTCCCAGTACATAACAAGGCTTGTTGAGCCGTCTGCAGCGACCTTGTCAAGCTGTGTGCGTGTCCAGTCGAAAACGGGCATGAAGTTATAGGTTACGCACTTGACACCGTACTTTGCACAGCGGCGGATATTTTCGCAGTAAACCTCGAGCAATTCGTCTACGTTACCTCTGCCGAGCTTGATGTTTTCGTGCACCGGGATTGATTCGACAACGTCGAAGATAAGGCCGTTATCTTCGCACTGTTTTGCCATTTTCGCAATTGATTCCTCAGGCCATACCTCGCCGGGCTTAACATCATAAACCGCGCTGACGATGGACTTCATATTGGGGATCTGACGGATATATTGAAGCGAAATCGGGTCAGATTCGCCGTACCAACGGAATGAGAGTTTCATTTTGCTTCTCCTCCTCAGTTCTTTTTCTTTATTTTGTTGAGCTTTTTGTTGATGCTCAGAAGCTGTTCTTTAGTGACGGAAACGTTGACCATTCCAAGCATACCGGAAGCTCTGAGAATTGAGAAACCGCCGAGCATCTGCATCAGTTCGGGTGAGAACTTGAAGCCCGATATTGAAAATCCGCCGCTGCTCTTCTCTTTGGATTTTGAGTTCTTCTTCATCTGGCCCATTATTATTTTGCCAACCGAGAGCATTACAAGCTTGCCGCGGAAGGTTTTCATAACTTCGCTTATGGGAGTATTGATCGAAAGTCTGCCCTCGGGCTCTGTAACGTCAAACCAGTTAAGCACAGCGCCCTTTTCGCGGAGCAGATAATCCTCATTGAACTTGGCAACCTTGCGGATTACGCTTTCATCTTTACATTCGCCTGCAACCGCTGTGAGGGTTGTTTCGCCTGAATTGGGTACGTCAAAATAGAAGAAGTGGTCGGTTGCAGTCTTTTTGCCGAGGCTCTTTCCGTTGACAAAAAGCTCAACTTCGGGTTGGTTCGAGTAAACGGTAACCTTTGTTGTGTCCTCAACGCGGTCGATATATCTCTTGCCGCAAAGGTGTACGAAAGGCTCGTCTGAAAGCCATGCTTTGTATGCGTAGAATGAATCCTTCTTGTACTTGCGGTCGAAGGTGACAAGACCCTTGTGGTTCTGGCCGTTTTCACCGCCCTCAGCTCTTGCGTCTGCGCCGAAGTCAAACATATTCCAGACATGTGTCGCCCAGATGTAGGGGCGTGAGAAAAGCTGCTTGATAAGTTCCTCGTGGTAGTATGCCTGATATTCTTCGGAGTAGTCACCCTGCTTGGGGTCGGAATTGTGCCAGTTAAGAGCCTCACAGCCGTATTCGCTCATGCCGATCGGGATTGTGGGGTGTTGAGCGTGGAATTTATCAAACCACGGGCCGTTCATCGTTGTATCGCCGCCGTACCAGCCGAAGTAGTGGTTATAGGATACAAGGTCGGGAATTTTGAGGTAAGAAGAATCGATGCCGCACATGGAAACAACAGCAATTGTTGTAAGACGTGTTTTATCCATTTTGTGTACAAGGTCGTTGAGAATCTTGTGGTTTTCGATAAGGTCGGGATCCTCTGCTCCACCCATAGTTATTTCATTTGAAAGTCCCCAGAAGAAAATTGAAGCGTGGTTGTAGTTCTGTGCAACAAGCTCAGTCATCTGTGAGACTGTGTTCTTTCTGCCGTCGGGCATATGCTTGGAGATATAGGGGATTTCTGCCCAGATTACAAGGCCCTTTTCGTCACAGAGGTCATAAAAATACTGATCGTGCTGATAGTGAGCAAGGCGGATGGTGTTTGCACCCACTTCAAGAATAAGTGCAATATCTTCCTCATGATGCTCGGGGAGAAGGGCGTTGCCTAAACCGAGTCTGTCCTGGTGGCGTGATACACCTCTGAGCGGGTAACTCTCGCCGTTGAGGAAGAAACCTTTTTCGGGGTCAACCTTGAACGTACGGCAACCGAAGCGAGCGCTTACGTTATCGAGTACTGTGTCGCCCTCGAGCAGTTCAACCGTTGCGGTGTAGAGGTAGGGGTCTTTCTTGCCGTTCCAGAGGTGGACGTTATTTATGTCAAAGTCTTCGTCATTATCGTCTGTTGTTTTTGTTGCAACAACATTACCCTCTGCATCAAGCACCGTATAACGCAGGGTCTGACCGTCTTTTTTATTTGTCACATATACTTCAATTTCAACCTCGGCATCGCTGCCCTTGACCTCGGGTGTAACTTTGATGCCGGGTGCACCGAAGTAATCAAGATCAAAGTGAGAGTTGCTTACACCGATGATGTTTACGTCGCGGTAAAGTCCTCCGTAGAATGTGAAGTCAGCCATCTGCGGATAAACATAGTCGTTGGGTGAGTTGTCAACTGCGATAACAAGCAGGTTGTCCTCTTTGAGGTTATCGGTGAGGTTTACTCTCCATGTGGAGTAGCCACCGTCGTGTGACATGAGTTTGCTGCCGTTGAGATAAACCTCTGCAGAGGAGTTTGCACCCTTTATTTCAAGGTAAACGCAATCTGTTGCGGGCAGATCTGCTTTTTTGAATTGTTTTGCATAGTAGCAGGTGCCTCTGTGGTAGTCATTGCCGCCGTCCTGACCGTCGTTAGCGTTCCAGGTGTGGGGCAGCTTAACTTTGTCCCAATCTGAAGGGAGTGCGGAGGGAACGGCATCGGCAGCTTTTGAAAAGAGCCAGCCGGTGTTAAAATTAATGATTTCTCTCATTTTTACGCTCCTTTATTCGAAAAAAGTTAAATGGGTAAGCATATCATATATATAATGTGTACATAAAATAATTATATTACTTCCAACGAAATAAGTCAATAACAGACGGCTAACTGAAAAAGACGTTCAAAACTTGATTTTTGCAGCTTAAAGTGATATATTATAAAATAAGAAAATATTTTGCAAATTAAGGAGGATATATAAATGGATATGGGAGATCTTGCAACCAAATTACTTAAAAAGGTTGCAAAGAGTAAGGGTAAAAAGCTTGCCAAAAAAGGCAATGCTCCGGTTGTAGAAGCAGCAGAGCCAATCAGAATGAAGAACAAAACCGACAATTTTTATAACGCAGGTTTTGCCTGCAAGGAGATTATGCCTGCCGACGTTACTGCAAAAAAGTACTACATAGCCGGCTATAAGATGGATCACCCCGTTACCGGTGTTAACGATCCGCTTACGGTGCGTGCAATGTGGCTTGACTGTAAGGATGGCGGTGGCATCGTGCTTGTCAGTGCAGATATAATCGGTCTTACGGGCTATGACGTAAAGGTTGTGCGTGATTCACTCAGTGATTTCACAAAGGAAACCGGATGCAAGCTTATCAACATCAGCTGTACACACTCGCACGCAAGTATCGATACAGTCGGCTACTGGGGCAGGCTTATGCCTCCTCAGAGCGGTATGGATGACGAATATATGCAGCTTGTCTTCGATTCAATCAAGCAGGTTTGCATTGAAGCCTATCAGAACCGCAAAGAGGGCAAGCTCTACATTGGTTCGGTGCGTGTGCCCGATGTAATCGGCGAGGGCAGAGCTGCCAATAACGACAAGCTTACAAGATTCCGCTTTGTTCCCAATGACGGCGGCGCCGAAACATGGTTCCTCAACTTCGGCGCTCACCCCAACACGATGGGTGGCGACTGTACAAAGGTCAGCGCGGATTATCCTTACTATCTGCGTGAGGCTATCAACGCTGTCAAGCCGGTCAACGTTCTTTTCAGTGTCGGTGCAATTGCTTCGGTTAATATTGAGGATGTTGCTGAGGATAGAGTTGAGCGTACAAAGCTCGGCGGTGAGATGCTTGCAAAGGCCGCACTCGGAATCGACAATGACGAGGAGCTTGATGCTGAGATGACAATTGTTCACCAGCCTTATTATGCCCCGATTGAAAACTACGTACTCGCATTTATGTTTATCCTCAAGCTTTGCCATTCAAGAGCTTACCACTGTGCCGACAGCTCACTGGGTCTCGGTCTGCTTACCGAGATGAACTACATAAAGCTCGGCAAGCAGAAGATACTTACCCTTGGCGGTGAGGCATTTGCAGAGGGTGTATACGGCGGTTACTTTGATGCTGAGAATTCGGGCACCGGAATCGGTCCCGAGGTTAACGCAACACCTCTTGCAGAAATTGCGAACGATCCGGATCTTATTCTCTTCGGTGTTACAAACGATATGACGGGTTATATGGTACCCTCAAACAACGCTGTTCTTCACCCGACTCAGGCGTACCTTTCAAGCTACAGAGACAAGCTTGATCGTAACCACTATCACGAAACAAACGGTCTGAGTGTTGAAATCACTCATGTCATCGCAAAAGTATTCAAAGATATCATCGATCGTACAGAAAAGTGAAAAGGGGAAGTTTTGAGATGAAGAAAAAGGTACTTAAAATTATTTCCGTGCTTCTTGCTCTGGCGCTGCTTGTTGTATCGGTGCCGACAAGTGTTTTTGCACAGAATACAGAATCCGGTTTGGCAAAAATCGGTGTTATGACTGACGTACACTACTACGCACAGGAAAACATCGACGATAAGGACAAAGCAACAGAGGTTTGCGAAAAGACAATATGCACCTCTCACCTTGCCGATGCAATCCTTATGACTGCACTCGATTTCTACAAGGTGCAAGCTGAGCAGGGCAAGCTTGATTACCTGCTTATTCCCGGCGACCTTACAAAAGATGGTGACTACACAAGCCATGTAAAGCTTGCAGAAATCCTTGAAGCATGGGAAGAGGAAACAGGGGTTTCCGTTTTAGTAACAAACGGTAACCACGATGTTAACAACCACAATGCACAGACATTTGAAAACGGTAAATTCGTAAAGGGTGCACGTTACACCACACCCGAGGAATTCCGTGAGATTTACGCACAGCTCGGTTACGACCTTGCTGTTGAAGAGTTCACGCCTCCCTCAGGCGAAAAAGCAGGTGCGCTCTCTTATGTTGCTCAGCTCGATAACGGCTACCGCGTTGTTGTTATGGATGGCGGTATGTACACAGCTGATAACACCGAGAGTGGCCTTGATGAGAAAGAAACCGGCGGTCAGTATTCAGAAGCTGTTTTTGAGTGGATTCTTGAGCAGATTGCAGAAAGCAAGCAGCTCGGCTACAGCGTAATCGGTATGACACACTGGAATATCGTTTCTCACTATCACGAGAAAGAGGTTGAAACATTCACAGATTTCTGTATTGAAGACTGCGGATACGTCAGCGAATGCCTTGCAGATGCAGGTATGCAGTACGTGTTCACCGGTCACCTTCATATTCACGATATTGCACAGCATATTTCCGATAATGGCAACATCATTTACGATATTGCTACTTCTTCCGTTATCAATTTCCCAAACCTTCTCAGACTTGTAACGTTTGATAATACTCAGAGCGGTGTTCTTACAGCCGATGTTAAGAGCCACGCTTTCGATGAGCTTAAGCCCCTTGTATACAACGGTGTAACTTATGAGCAGCCTTTCTCAAACTACTGCTTCGGTATCAACTTTGTAGGCGATTCCGCAAAGGGTATGCTGATGGATCTGCTCGGATACTATGTTGATACTTATGAGGCAGAAATCAAGGAGGCAGGCGGCCTTTACAATTTCCTTTGCGAGATGCTCGGCCTCGAGGAGCTTATTGATGGTCTTCTCGGTGGCGGCATAGGCTTTGCAGGCATCACAATCATCGGCACAAAGAATGTTATGGGTCTTATCAAAGACCTTTGCGATCAGCTTGATGCAGCCTATATCGAAGATCCGCAGGTGCTTATGGATATCGTAAGCGATCTGCTTGATAACCTTCTCAATATTCAGTTCTCCGAAGTTCCCTGCACAAAGTTCATCGATAAGTACGGCTTCGGCGATGCAAGCAAGGGCGGCACGTTTGGTGATTTCGTTTCAAGCGTTCTTGCCTATATGTACGGCAACGAGGGTACGTTTGAAGATGACCCGTTTATGCAGGATATGGTAAAAAGGCTTGAAACAGGTGAAATCTCAGAGATTCTGCTTGATAAGATTATCGAGTATGTGCTCAATGATTTCCTTCTTGGTGAGCTTTTCTCAACACTTGAGCTTAATCTCACCTCCGCTTTCCCCTTCGGCACATTCGGTGCAGGCATTGTCCGTGCGCTCGATATAATTCTCCGCGTTGTCCTTATGGGCGATATGTCATTCACAAACGTTATCAATACAGCGTTCAAACTTCTCGGCACTCTCGGTGTGCTTGAGCAGGACAGCCTTAACGGTCTGCTTGAGCATCTTATGGCAGAATACATCACTGTCAGCCAGATGGAAACTATCGACTGGGAGATAGGCTCATTTGTTCAGTCTTTCTGTGTTGATGAAGCACCGTCAGACTATGACCTCACACTTGCTGCCAATACAGACGGCGGCTATGAGGTTATTGCAACAGCAGACAACCTCAGACTTCCCGCAACCGTTGCCGTTACATTCGGTGAGGATGCGGCAACAACTAGAAACATCAGCTGGTACACAAAGAAGGGTGTAACAGGTACCGATATTCAGATTTCTCTTGACCCTGCAAACCTTGCTGCAACACCCGACGGTGTTAAGGTTGAGGCTTCTGTTAAAACGGTCAGAAGAAGCTACCCCGGTATTGATATCGGTCTTGCAGGTATACTGACATATGAGTTTGACGTAAACCGTCACATCGTAACAATCGAAGGTCTTGAACCCGACACAACCTATTATTACCGCATCGGTGATGCAAGCTACGGTTTCTGGAGCGACGTTGCAACAATAACCACGGCGGATGAATCCGATTCGTTTACGTTCTTCCACGTCAGCGACAGCCAGGGTGGCTCAGAGCGCCACTATGATAAGTGGTCAAACGTTGTTGATACAGCTTTCACAATGTATCCCGATGCAGCATTCCTTATGCACACAGGTGACCACGTAGACCACGGTGACAACTTCAAACAGTGGAAATGGATGTTCAATTCAGCGTCCGAGCACCTTATGAGCAGTGTGCTTATGCCCACAGCAGGCAACCACGAAAATCACGGCGAGTTTGCTCTGGACGATAACTTTGTTCTTCCCAACGTGCCCGAGCAAGATACAATGACAGGTGTCTATTACTCGTTTGATTACAACAACGCACACTTTATCGTGCTCAACTCTAACGATGATGAAGATAACGGTATTTCTGCAGAGCAGATTGAATGGATGAAGGCTGATGCTGCTGCAAGTGATGCACAGTGGAAGTTTGTTATGCTCCACAAGGCACCCTACTCAAACGGTTCACACTATGACGATGATGATGTAATCGAGCTGCGTAAGGTTCTCTCAAAGCTTATGCCCGAGCTTGGCATTGATATGGTGCTCCAGGGTCACGACCACGTATACCTCAGAACAGATGCGATGAATAACAACGAGGTTGTTGAGGTTTACGAAATGAGCGTTGACAACAACGGCAAGACTTATACCGCAAAGGTTAACCCCGACGGCACGATTTACGCTATCAACGGTTGCTCAGGCGTTAAGTATTATCAGACAAAGAATCCCGCAGATACGGATAAACTCTTCCCGAGGGCAGAGGCTATTGTTGATGCAACTTATCCTGTTTTTGCGGCAATCAGAATTGAGGGTAATTCGCTGTACTTTGATTCATACGGTGTAACCGAAAGCGGTGCGGATTGCATTGATTCGTTTGCAATCGTCAAGGATTCTTCAATTGATACACCCAAGTACGAGCCCAACCGTTGCCCGGTTAAAAACTGGTTTGCAGCATAAAGCCAACTGAATAAGCAAAGAGGTTTGCGGATGCGATTCCGTAAACCTCTTTTTTATGTGTATGTTGTATATAATGAGCTGTAGGTAATATAAATCTGCGCTTTATAGAGCGCAAATTGATTTATACAGCTAAAAAGAAATACTCGGTTATTGTTTCGGGCGATTCTTTTGTATCGTTATCAATCCACCACCTGACTGTTTCCGTAAAAGTTGAAGTGATGTGGTTAATCCAGAAATCGTCGGGCAGTTTGTCGCTCTTTCTTGCTTCAAACAAAGCGAGTCGGTCGGTTACAAGCTCTACGAGATTATTTTTAAAATACTGCAAAAACAATTCGTTGTTTTTGCTTGAAAGCAACTGCAGAATATTGTTGTCGTTCCTTTTTAAGTGCTGAAACAGATGTAAAAATGCAGATTCAGGGGCATCGCAATCAAAAATGTGTTTGTGGTTGTTATTTTCCTTGTTCATCGCATCAATAATGTGACAAAATAATTCTTCGCACAGTTCTTTTAAAAGATAATCTTTTGTTTCGAAGTGGGAATAAAAGGTAGCTCTGCCGATATCTGCTTTGTCAATTATTTCGCCTACGGTGATTTGAGCGAAGTCCTTCTTTGATAAAAGCTCGATAAAAGCCTTGAATATCGCTTCTCTTGTTTTGCGTTGACGTCTATCCATAATGCCTCCGTACATTTTTTGAAAACTGTTCAGTATTGAACATAAAGAAAATATCGCATATTGATTATGCTTCCTTTATTGTTACAATATTAATGAACAATATGTTCGGTAATACACATATTGTACAGCACAACATAGAGAGTGTCAATGGGAGGATATTATGAAAACTGAAAAAAGTATTTTAACAGCATTTATTTTAAATTTGGCGTTTTCGATTTTTGAGTTTTGGGGCGGTGTCTTTACGGGAAGTGTTGGAATAGTATCTGATGCAATTCACGATTTCGGTGATGCAGCAGGAATCGGAATATCATTTTTTCTTGAGAAAAAAAGCAAAAAAGAACCCGATGAAATATATACCTACGGTTATGTAAGGTATTCTGTTATCGGCAGTATAATTATAAGTTTTATTCTTATCTTTGGCTTGTTTGTGGTGATATATAGTGCAGTAAAGAGAATGATTAATCCATGCGAAATCAATTATGAAGGTATGATTGTTTTTGCAATTGTCGGTGTGTGCGTCAACTTATGTGCGGCATATTTTACTTGTGGCGGAGATTCGCTGAATCAGAAAGCTGTTAATTTGCATATGCTTGAAGATGTGCTTGGTTGGATTGTTGTTCTGTTGGGTGCTATTGTAATGCATTTTACGGATTGGTCATTCGTTGATTCTGTTATGTCTATAGGAGTCTCCGTGTTTGTTCTTGTAAATGCTGTCAAAAATCTTAAAGAATCAATTGATATAATTCTCGAAAAAACACCTCACCGAATAGATGTAAAAGAAATTGTTGAATATGTTTCTGAAATTGATGGTGTTCTTGATGTTCATCATATTCACATTTGGAGTTTGGACGGTCAGAGTAACTGTGCAACGATGCACATTGTTACAGATTCAGAAGATTTTCATAAAACAAAAGAAATAATCCGAGCAGAGTTGCACAAGCATAGTATAAACCATGTAACACTTGAGCTTGAAAGCGGATATGAACATTGTCACGAAAAAAATTGTTATATAGATTACAAAACAGCCTCAAGAGAGGCTCATCATCACCATTGTTAAAAATAATCAGATCGTATACCCGGCTGAAAAATTACGATTTAGGGATGCGGTCTGAGAAATTTCAAAGAAATAAGAAAAACCCTTGAAACTCAAAGAGTTTCAAGGGTTTGGAGCTGCTAGGCGGACTCGAACCGCCGACCTCATCCTTACCAAGGATGTGCTCTACCACCTGAGCCATAGCAGCAAAAATATGGCGACCCGGAACGGGCTCGAACCGTCGACCTCTAGCGTGACAGGCTAGCGTTCTAACCAACTGAACTACCGGGCCACATCTGCGATGCCGTGAAAACCACAACAAAGCTAATTATATCAATTAACTTTGTTTTGTCAATAGTTTTTTAAAAAATGGTCGCCTTAGGGCGACCATTTTAAGTATCAGCAAGGGTTTATTTGCTCTTTTTTTTGTTTGTTTTCTTATTCAACGCAACATACGTAACTGCGGCAGCAATTGCAACGCAGCCTGTAACTATTGCTACGATGAGGCCTGCAGAAGCCTGCTTTTTAGTTGTAATTGAGGTGTTTTCAGATATGGTTGAGAGTGTGTAAATTTCTTCACCGTCAAAGCTTTCTGCGTGTTCAACCTCAATATTGAAATTTACAAACCCTGTTGTCTTTGCGCGGAATTTAAGGCTGCAAAGCACACCTGCGGAATCAAGCGGCTTTGTGGAAGTGTAGCTGACCTTAATTTTGCCGGGCTCTACCATGGTTGCGGTGATATACGGATCAAGCTCTTTTACTATGTCGCCGCCCTTTTCGCTGCCTTCGATGAATTCGACATCGTGCGCGCTGTAAAAAATGTAAAACTCGGTCGTATACAGCGCGGAATCCTTTGAAACGTTAATATCAACAGTGATGTTTTGCAGTTTTGGCTGATTGGCAGAAACTGTGAAGATGATGTCTGCCGAAGCATAACAGGGAATAGCGCTTGCTAAAAGGCAGAGCAAGGCGGTTGCGATGCAGATAAGTTTTTTCATAAAAATTTAACCCCTTCCGGCGAACTTGCACTACGTAATATAAAAGCCTTACTCCGACCGTTCGGCGGCAGAAGTAAGGCTTGATAGGGTCAGGTCAATGTCTGATTATTTCTTTTTGCCGAGAATAAAGAGGCAAACGCCTGCGCCGATAACGGCAACAACAATTACAGCGATAATAACTATCTTCTTGACGTTTACACCGCTGTTGTCCTTCTCTGCTTCGGTTGTTTCATCAGCAAAGGTCCAGACGTATGCTGTTGTCTGGTCATTGTAGAGCTCGTCTGTGTACTCAACTGTTGTTCCGTCTAAGGTTGTAGTTTCTGTAGTGCCGGCAGAAGGTCTCTTTGTGGAAGAGGGCCTCTTTGTGGAAGACGGCTTTTTGGTTGAGCTCGGCTTTGTTGTTGTGACTTTGGATGTGAAGTTGCGATCATCCCATGTTGTTGTTGTGTAGCCGGAATCATCATCGGTTGTGGCATCCGTGGGAGCCTGTGTGGGGGCATCTGTGGGAGCTTCTGTTGAGGGGGGTGCAGTTGTTGTGGGCGGTTCGTCACCCATATCAGCAGCTGAGAACATCATTGTTGCTGAACTGAAAACGACAATGCCGGTCATAAGTAAAACGATTGCTTTGAGGAATTTCTCTTTCACTTTCATTATCTCCTTTTCGGTGAAGTTATGCTGAAATTAATCAGCTTACTACAGCATTATAACATAAAAGTCAGTATAGTCAACACAGTTTATCTTAAAAATATTCAAAAAAAGTTAATATTTTAGTTTTTTTGCGAGTGAAATGAGAGTTTCCTTCTCGTTTTCAGCTTCGCCGTCCATTACTTTTTCGAGCAGTGCAAACAAAACTTTACCAATTTGCTTGGCAGGGAATAAGCCGGTGGCTGATATATCGCTGCCGTTTACGGCAAGCTTTGAGAGGGTATAACATTCACCATGTGCGATGATTTCGTCTGCCATACGGGTTGCAATTGCGTAAGTTTCGTCGGTGATTTTTTCGCTGTACAGATGAAACGAAAGTACGGTATCTGCGCTTTCCTTACCATACTTATTCAGCAATCGTTTAATCTGCGGACGTTCGGTGTTGATTTTATTTTCGGCAGAATCAAGCATCAGGCTGATTTTGTTTATTGTGCCGTTGTCGAATTTGATGGCGCGCAGCCTTTCTGTGGCTGCCTGTACGGTTGTGTTGCCAAGGAGAAGCGCAAGCCTGAGTGAAGAATCGGCAGGTGATACCGATATTCGCCGCAGAGTTTCTGAATCTGTCTGTATTTCCGGCAGGAAAATGCGTATTACGTCGGCAAATTCCGCAAGTATTTTAGCGCATTTGCCCGTGAGCAGTTTTGTGAACTCTTTCTGTATTCTTTCTGCGGCAATATTCTTGAGCAGATGTTTTTTTTCGTGTATTGCTTTCGCTGTTTTTTCCTCGATTTCAAAATCCAGTGTAGCGGCAAAACGCAGTGCGCGCATAATGCGAAGTGCATCCTCGTCAAACCTTGTTGCGGCATCACCGACACAGCGGATAAGCTTTGCGGCAAGGTCTTCTTTGCCGCCGTAGAGGTCGGCTATATTGCCGTCTGAGCCGAGTGCCATTGCATTAACGGTGAAATCGCGTCGGGAAAGGTCATCGCTCAGGTTGCGCGTGAATGAAACGTCGCTCGGGCGGCGGTTATCGAGGTAATCTCCGTCGATTCTGAAGGTGGTTATTTCAAGCGGCTTGCCCAAGATAACTGTAAGGGTTCCGTGCTTTACACCAGTGGGTATAATGCGGAATCCGTCGAAACATTCCGCTGTTTGATCGGGCAGGGCAGAGGTGCATATATCCCAATCATAAGGCGTATAACCGAGCAGGCTGTCGCGCACACAACCGCCTACAGCATAAGCAGAATAGCCGTTTTGCTCAAGTATGCCTATGGCGCGCATCACATTATCGGGTATTGCGATTTTCATATTTTTGCACCTCCTTTATAGTTGATTATAGCACAGATTGCAAAATTGAGCAACAAGAGGATTAGCTGTAAGGGTAAAAAACTTTACGGAAACATTATTTGAACTTTTGCATAGTATGCTTACAGTATGTTATCAGTAGGAGGAAAAAACTATGCCAAGCGTATATTTGAGCCCGTCAACACAGCAGAATAATCTGTACGTCATAGGTGGTACAGAGGAATATTATATGAATCTTGTAGCTGATGCGATTGAGCCTTACCTTGAGGCGAGCGGAATTGATTTCGGACGTAACACACCCGATATGACAGCAGCAAGCTCAATCCGTCAGGGCAATGCAGGAGGCTATGATCTCTACCTCGCAATCCATTCAAACGCATCGCCCGACAGGATATACGGTCAGCTTATGGGCACGGACGTTTTTTATTACCCGACAAGCCGTAACGGAAAAAGATTTGCACAGATTATTGCGGATAATTTCAAGCAGATTTATCCCTATCCTGAGCTTGTGGATATCAGGGCGACCACTGCCCTGGGTGAAGTGCGCCAGCCTACGATGCCGAGCGTGCTTGTTGAGATTGCGTACCACGATAATGAGGATGATGCAAACTGGATTGTAGACAACATTGATACAATAGGCAGAGCGCTTGCCGAATCGGTTGCCGAGTATTTCGGCGTGCCTTTTGTTTCGCCTGTCGGTGTGCAGATAGGCACGGTTACCGTTACTTCGGGTGCGCTGAACATCCGCCGTGAGCCGTCACTTACTTCGCCGATAGTTGCACGCGCATACAATGGGGAAAAGGTGCAGGTGCTGGGTGAGGACGGTGCTTGGTATAGGGTTAATTACGGCGGCAGGCAGGGCTATGCTGCAAAGCGGTACATCACGCTGTAAAATAAATCTTAACTTTCATTAACTTTTGTTGCTTTGTAACGGCTGTTGTGATATTCTTTGAACATAAAAAGGAGAAGAGGTGAAGACGTGAAAAAAGCAGCCGTTATTGTATCGGTTTTATTTGTTGCGGCGGTTGCGTTTGCTCCGCATATTATGAAAACCGTAAGCGTACTGACGGCTGAGGATGCAACGGTCAATACTGAGGAAAACTGCAGTGAATCGGCACAGGTGACTCTTAACGAAGGCGATTTTCTTTATTTCGGTTCGTATCTTGAAGAACCGCTGCTTTGGCAGGTGCTCGGAGTGAATGGTGACGGTAAAGCACTTATGATGACTAAGCACGTAATCACGTTTAAGGCTTTTGATGCAAATGGTATTGCAAAGGAATATCACGATTCTGACAGTGCTCTTTACGGTTCTTCTTTGTGGGAATCGTCTTCCTTAAGGCAGTGGTTGAATTCCGATGATGCCAAGGTTGTTTATTCTCACTCTGCTCCTAAGAAAAACTTTGTATTTCAAGGATACAATTCTTATGCTGATGAAAAAGGTTTTTTGCACGAGGATAATTTTAGCAAGGATCTTGTGCAGATGATCGATGGGAGCGGAGTGTTTTTGCTTTCGAAAGAGCAGATTTCGTTGTATTTCAGCAATGGTGAACGTCTGAAAACTCCGACCAAAAGCGCACTTGAGCAAAGTGAATCACCGTATTTCAGCTCTGCTTCAATGGCTGTATGGTATTGGACAAGTTCTTCCGTATCGTCAAACAATGTTAGCGTAACGACGGTTACAAGCTCCGGCGGATACTATAAAACCCTGGCGTTTGACGGCCTTACCGGTGTTGCACCTGCTGTTTATCTGCAATCGCATCAGGTTATCTGCTGCGGCGGTGACGGCTCGGAGAATCATCCGTATTTTGTGAGAGGCGGTGAAACAGCGTGAGAGAAAAGATTAAGCACTTCACACAGCACAAATATTTTCTGCTCATCTGCTATACCGTTATAATTACGGCTTTTTCGGTTTTCCTGACACGCTATTTTATCAAGATGGATGACGGCAACTTTCTCGGTATCGTTTCGGCGCCTGATTTCACTTACAGCGGGTGGCTGACTGAGCGTTATAATACGCTTTCGGGCAGAACATTCGGTGAGCTTTTGCTTGCGTTTTTTGTCCGTCGCGACATTGCTTTCTGGAAGCTTGCCAATTCCGCAATCCTCGTATACATTTCCTTTATATGGTTTAGGATTTCGGAGGCGTTTGACGGAGAAATGAGCTTGCGCCGCAGACAGATATTCTGTTGTTGCGCAATGTTTATGATGATGGTTTCGTGTCTGAATCCGAGCGTATTCTGGCTCGCAGGGTCTTTTACCTATCTGTGGCCGTTTTTCGGGCTTGTCGTTGCGGTTGTGCCGATCCTTTTCTGCTTGCTCGGAATAAAAGAGAGCAAGCTGGAAACGGTGCTGAGTGTGCCTGCGGTGCTTCTGGCTACCGCACAAGAGCAGTCAGCGGCGGCAGTCACAGCTCTGTATTTGATACTTCTGTTTACGGTAATAGTCAAAAAGATGCGATTTAGGTTCAGCTTTCTTGTTCCGTTACCTGTTATTGCTCTGTGCGATTTTCATCTGTTCTCTTCGCCCGGTGCGGCCGCAAGGTCAGTTATGGAGGCGCAAAACGGATTTGCACGGTATGCAGAGATGGGTTTGGTTGAAAAGCTGGGTTGTGGTTTAGCGGTGTTTTTTGCGAATAGCTTTTATCTTTCAAATTTTCTGCTTTTGTTACTCGTTGGTTTGATGTGCTTAGCTGTTTACAGAGCTTCGACCAATAAAAAGCTTTGTAAAAAGCTGTTTGCAGCTGTATGGATATTTGCGGCAGTTGTTTGTGTTGCGGTCAATTATGCAGTCAGCGCAGTTAAAAGAGGTCTGCCCCATATGTTTTTTCGCAGTCAGATTCTAAAAGCTGACTATGATACTTCTTTTTATCTGCTGTTTGGTTTTGGGTGTGTGTTGCTGTCGGTTGTTGCTGTGATGACGGTATGGCTTTTCGTAAAAGATAAAAAGCTCGGATTTTTTGTGGCTGTTTGCTTAGCTGCAGGCTTTGGCTGCGCAATGGCAATGAGTTTTTCACCTTCGATTTTTGCATCGGGTCAGCGTGTTTTCTTTTTTACAAACGTTTTTGTAATCAGTGCTTGTGTGGCTCTTTTTTCATCAATACCGAAAACAAAGGTGGCGGATAAAATGTATACGGCATCAGTAATTTATGCTGTTACTTTTTTTGCTGTGGATTGTGTGGCGTTCAGAGTTATTGAAATGCCGCTTATGGGTTAATTTACTTTTGTTTAACGATGTGGTATTATAATTACAGCAAAAGAAAAATACCCGGAGGATTTTGAAATGAAAAGGTTTATTGCGCTTATTCTGTCTTTCTCAATGGTGTTCGGTATGGTTGCGATTAACGCAGGTGCGAAAAGCTCCGTTACTGTTGACGGTGTGAAGTACACAAGCAACTATCCGTATATTTTCGTTCACGGTATGGGCGGTTGGGCACCCGATAACGAGTTTTACGCAATGTCACCCTATTGGGGCGGCGGACTCGGACTCAGCGATACCGATATGATAAAGATTCTAAACGAAAAAGGAATTGAGGCATACGCTCCCTCCGTAGGGCCGCTCAGCAGCGCTTGGGACAGAGCTTGCGAACTCTACGCTCAGCTTATGGGTACGGTTGTTGACTACGGTGAAGCGCATGCTAAGGAACACGGTCACTCGCGCTACGGTTTCAGCTATGTTGGCAAGGCTCTTATGGGTGAGCCGTGGGATATGGAAGAAAAAATTAACCTTGTCGGACACTCGTTTGGCGGTGCTACTGTACGCCTTTTCACTTCGCTTATGGCTTACGGCAGCGAGGAGGAACTTGCGGTGACAGGGGACGACACAAGCCTGCTTTTCAAGGGCGGACACGACCTTGTTCACTCGTGCATCACGCTGTCTGCGCCCCACAACGGCTCGCAGGTTGCAAATATACTTGCTGACCCGCAGGTTACAATTTTGCTCATCAGCACTGTTATTAACCTTATCGGCACCGTGCTGGGCAACAATTTCCTCGTTTTCTCATTTCAGCTCAGCCAGTTCGGTCTGACACCTGCGCAGGATCAGTTCAGGGCACTTCCTACTTTAAGCGGCATATGGAATTTCTACCGCAGCAATGATAACTGCGCGTACGATATGACACTCAGAGGAGCTTCTGAGCTTAATAAGACCATTAAGCTTTCACCCAACACATATTATTATTCCTATACGACGGCTGATAACAGCATGAAAACGCTCAACCCGATATTCTGGATTTCGGGTGCGATGCTTGCCGCCACCAAGGGTGCGACGATTGACGGGATAAAAATAGAGGGCGATTGGGCAGTTAACGACGGTATAGTGCCGCTTGCATCCGCGCTTTATCCCGACGTTGATGCCGCAACGGCAAAGGATTATGAGGACAGCGTTGCCGCAGGCGAAACTATCGAGCCGGGCAGATGGTATTATTTTGATACTATGTACGGTATGGATCACTTTGATTTCTGCGGTACAAAGCATTATCCCACTTCTTTTGAAGATTTCTATTTCGGCATTGTTGAGACGGCTAATTCAAGATAAGTTATCTCATTGTTTAATGCAACGCAATGCAGTTCAATACCTTGTGTGTTCGCTTACAGTATCAGTATGACGCACGAAGTTTGGATTAACAATATAAAAGGGGATGTAGTAATGGCAAAGTTAGAGCAAACCGTAAATGCTGATTTTAATCAGCTTCTCGAAAAAATTGAAAACGGAATAGTTAAAGGCAGTATGTCGGCATCACTTGAGGATTCAACCGATTTTTGCGACGGTAATGCAAGGTGCAGTGTGCGTGTGTTTGAGCGCTACAGCTATGCAGGCAACAACCGTGTGAGCCTGAGTGTTACGCTGTTTCAGAATGCCGGCGGTCCTGTTCATATTACTGCAATTACGTCAGGCGGAAGCCAGGCAATGTTCTTTAAAATCAATACTCTTGGTGAAGAGGCTTTCCTGGATAAACTCAAAGATTTGCTGTGAACGAGCTGAACAATGTGAAGAAGGAGGTTGATATCTTATGAAAAAAAGACTGTCATATTTAATGCTTCCTGCAGTTGCTTTGATTTTGGAGATTCTCCCTTACGGTGCGGTGTGCAACTTTGCTGTTTCACCGGAGAAAGCTCAAAGGAAGACTTTTTCATATTTCAGCCTGGTTCCGTATGGCTATGCCAATTTCACACCGTTCATAACGGCGCTCATTACGTGTGTTGTATTTGCTTTACTTTTGGTCTATTGTTTCAAAGGTAAACATCGCGTTGCCAAGGTTGCTGAGATATTGGTGGGTATTGGTGCTGTCGTTTCTTTTGGGCAGTTTCTTTTTGGGCTCAATTACATCTCTCTTGTCAGTATGCTGATTTCACTCGCTCTGGTGGCTGAGTTTATCTTGCTTTACCTTAATTTGAAAAGTGGTAAAATATAAATCCGTCTTTTAAAACCTCAAATAAAAAAACCTCCGTATGACCGGAATCATACGGAGGTTTTTTTGCTTTATCAGAAGAGGCCTGTGATTACGCCTGCTTCGTCAACGTCAATTCTTTCTGCAGCGGGTACCTTGGGCAGTCCGGGCATTGTCATAATGTCACCGGTGAGCACAACGATAAAGCCTGCGCCTGCGGAAATTTTGATGTTTTTGATTGTAACCGTGAAATTCTCGGGTGCACCGATTTTTGTCGGGTCATCAGAGAAGCTGTACTGAGTTTTTGCCACGCATACAGGGAGGTTTGCATAACCGAGGTTTGTGAGCGTATCAATCTGCTTTTTTGCGGCAGGAAGAATGCTGATGCCTGCACCTCTGTAAATCTTCTTGACGATTGCTTCAATCTTGCCCTCGATGCTGCCGTCAAGCTCGTAAGCAAACGTGAAATCATTCGGCTGCTCGCAGAGTCTTACAACTTCCTTTGCAAGCTCTACGCCGCCGTTGCCGCCTTCAGCCCATACGGTTGAAAGCACAACGTTAACACCGAGCTCCTTGCACTTGTTGATAACAAGCTCAATTTCTGCATCTGTATCTGTCGGGAAACGGTTGACAGCAACAACGCTGGGGATCTTGTATACATCCTTGATGTTTGAAACATGGCGAAGAAGGTTGGGGATACCCTTTTCGAGTGCCTCAAGATTTTCTGCGCCAAGCTCTGTTTTGGGTACACCGCCGTGCATCTTAAGTGCGCGGATTGTTGCAACGATAACTGCAGCACTCGGAGCAATACCGGCATAACGGCACTTGATATCGAGGAATTTTTCTGCGCCGAGGTCAGCGCCGAAGCCTGCCTCTGTGATAGCGTAATCGCCAAGGCGCATTGCAAGCTTTGTTGCCATAACTGAGTTGCAGCCGTGTGCGATGTTTGCGAACGGACCGCCGTGAACAAGTGCGGGTGTGCCCTCAAGCGTCTGAACAAGGTTGGGTTTGATTGCATCCTTAAGCAGCGCTGCCATTGCGCCTGCTGCCTTAAGCTCGCCTGCGGTTACGGGCTTTTCATCGTAAGTGTAGCCTACGATGATGCGAGCAAGCCTTTCCTTAAGGTCTGACATTGATGTTGAGAGGCAGAGCACAGCCATAATCTCAGAAGCAACGGTAATATCGTAGCCGTCTTCACGGGGCACACCGTTGATTCTGCCGCCCAGGCCGTCGGTAACGTAACGGAGCTGCCTGTCGTTCATATCAACGCAGCGCTTCCAGGTGATTCTTCTCGGGTCGATATTGAGTGCGTTGCCCTGGTAGATGTGGTTGTCAAGCATTGCGGCAAGAAGGTTGTTTGCTGCACCGATTGCGTGGAAGTCGCCTGTGAAGTGAAGATTGATATCCTCCATCGGCACAACCTGTGCGTAACCGCCGCCTGCAGCGCCGCCCTTGATGCCGAATACCGGGCCGAGTGAAGGCTCACGCAGAGCGACCATAACGTTTTTGCCGATTTTCTTCATACCGTCGGCAAGGCCGATGGTAGTTGTTGTTTTACCCTCGCCTGCAGGAGTGGGTGTGATTGCTGTAACAAGTACAAGCTTGCCCTTTTTATCGAGGTCTGCAGGGATATCACCAAGGTTGATTTTAGCCTTGTATTTGCCGTATGGTTCAAGGCAGTCAACAGGGATGCCTGCGGATTCTGCGATGGCGGTAATGGGCTGCATTACGGCTGACTGAGCTATTTCGATATCTGTTTTCATTGGTTTTACTTCTCCCATCAATATAGTCTGCATTGGTGAATGATAGGATTATACCACGTTTTTTATAAAAAGTATAGCTATTTTTGTGCTATTTCTCACAAAACAGAGCACGAAAAAAGGCTTGCTTTATATATAATAATAAAATAAAAAAATATTTGGTTTTTTTAACAAAAAATATTGACAAAGATTGTGCACTATGATAAAATAGCAAAGCACATTAAATCGAATAGTGTGCAGATATGCGTAGAAACGGAAGGTGGCTGCTCTTTGAAGCAGGGAATTTCCGTGGAGCATGTCCGATCAAAGAACCGGGCGACTAGTAATAGTTCTCACCCCACAGGTGCGCTCATCTCACGGGCGTATTGCGTGTTCATCTCACAAACACGTTATGGGTGAAATTGCACTTTAGCCAACCGGAAAGTATTCAGGGAAGAGTACTTTTCCGGATTTTGAATGCAGTGGGTAGAAACACCCGGCTGCGTGTGCTAAAAGTGTTGCCCGCCAAATTTTAGGAGGCGCAAAAATGGCAGTCAAAAACAAAATCAGAATCAGACTCAAGAGCTACGATCACAACCTCGTAGACAAAGCAGCAGAGAAGATCGTCGAAACAGCAAGACGTACAAACGCTCAGGTTTCCGGTCCCGTTCCGCTGCCGACCGAAAAAGAGGTCGTCACAATTCTCCGCGCTGTTCACAAGTATAAGGATTCCCGTGAGCAGTTCGAGCAGAGAACACACAAAAGGCTTATCGACATCGTAAGACCCTCAAACAAAACTGTTGAGGCACTCACAGCACTTGAACTTCCCGCAGGTGTTGAGATCGAGATCAAGCTGTAAAAATTGCCTGTTCCCTATATTATATACATCATAATATAGCTCTCACAGGTCATGTTGGCTGAACGCCAACCAATAACCGAAAGGAGAAAAGTCAAAATGCAAAAAGGTATCATCGGCAAGAAGATCGGCATGACACAGATCTTCGACGCAAGCGGCAAAGTCGTTCCGGTTACTGTTGTTGAGGCAGGTCCTTGCCCCGTAACACAGATCAAGACAATCGAAAACGACGGTTACGAGTCCGTTCAGCTCGGCTTCCAGGATGTAAAGGTCGAGCGTCTTACAAAGCCCCTCAAGGGACACTTTGCTAAGGCAGACGTCGCACCCAAGAAGGTTCTCAAGGAGTTCAGACTCTCTGATGTTTCTTCAGCAAAGGTCGGCGACGTTATCAAGGCTGACATCTTTGCAGTTGGTGACAGCGTAGACGTTACCGGCACAAGCAAGGGTAAAGGCACAGCAGGCGCAATCAAGAGATGGAACTTCTCACGCCTGAAGGAAACTCACGGTACAGGTCCTGTTGCAAGACATGCAGGTTCCCTTGGTGCTTGTAGTGATCCTTCCCGTGTTTACAAGGGAAAGAAGCTCGCAGGTCACCTCGGCCATGAGAAGGTCACAGTTCAGAATCTGAGCATTGTCAAGATCGACGTTGAGAACAACCTCATCGCTATCAAGGGTGCCATCCCCGGCCCCAAGGGCAGCTTCGTCGTAATCAAAGACACTTGCAAGAAAGCGTAAGAAGGGAGTGTACTAAATGCCTACAGTATCAGTATTTGATATCAAAGGAAAGAAAGTTTCCGATATTGAGCTTGCAGACAGCATTTTCGCTATTGAGCCGAATATGTATGCAATGCATCTCGTAGTAGTCAACTATCTGGCAAATCAGCGTCAGGGTACACAGTCAACCCGCACACGCTCAGAAGTCAGCGGCGGCGGCAAGAAGCCCTGGAGACAGAAGGGTACAGGCCGTGCACGTCAGGGTTCAACAAGAGCTCCCCAGTGGTATCACGGCGGTATCGCTCACGGACCCAAGCCCCGCACATATGGCGGCGACATCAACAAGAAGGTCAGAAGACTTGCAATGAAGTCTGCACTTTCTTCAAAGGTAGCAGGTGAAGAGCTCGTAGTTCTCGACTCCTTTAAGCTTGATGCAATCAAGACAAAGGAAGTTGCTAAGGTTCTCGGTGCTCTTGAAACCGGCAAGAAGACACTCATCGTTCTCCCCGAGAAGGATGACGTCATCTACAGAAGCGCACGTAACATCGCAGGTGTCAAGGTTTCACTTGTAAACACTCTGAATGTATACGACATCCTTAACTGCGACACACTCCTTGTTCTCAAGGATGCTGTTGCTAAGATCGAGGAGGTTTACGCATGAGCAAGTTAGCACAGGATATCATCATTCGTCCTCTTATCACAGAGGAGAGCATGGCAGGCGTAGCATACAAGAAGTACAGCTTCGTAGTTGCTAAGGATGCCAACAAGATCGAGATTGCTCAGGCAGTCGAGGCTCTTTTTGAGGGCACAAAGGTTGCTAAGGTTAACACAGTTAACTGCAGCGGCAAGCTTCGCAGATATGGCCGTTACGAGGGTATGACAGCTTCTTGGAAGAAGGCAGTTGTTACTCTTACAGAGGACTCCAAGACAATCGAGTTCTTCGATGGCATGATGTAATCATTAATGTTTATTATATAATTAAGTAATAAATATTTAAAACAATTATAATCCGGCGGTAAGGTATGGAGTCAGACATACTCCGCAAAGCCGCTTTAAGGAGAGTGAAAGTTATGTCTATTAAAGTCTATAGCGCGACAACAAACGGCAGACGTAACATGTCCGTTACAGATTACTCAGGACTTTCAAAGGTAGCACCTCATAAGAGTCTTCTCGCTCCGATGAACAAGAAGTCCGGCCGTAACAGCTACGGCAGAATCACCGTTCGCCACCGTGGCGGCGGAAACCGCACCAAGTACCGTATTATCGATTTCAAGAGAGATAAGAGCGGCATCAATGCAACAGTTCAGAGCATTGAGTATGATCCCAACCGTTCAGCTCACATTGCACTCCTCAAGTATGAGGACGGCGAGTTCAGATACATTCTTGCTCCCGAAGGCCTTAAGGTTGGTGCAACAGTAAGATCCGGTGCAGATGCTGATATCATCCCCGGCAATGCACTTTCTCTTGTTAACATTCCCGTTGGTACTTTCGTACACAACGTAGAGCTTTATCCCGGCAGAGGCGGCCAGCTTGCAAGATCAGCAGGTAACTCTGCACAGCTCATGGCTAAGGAAGGCATTTACGCTCTTCTCAGACTCCCCTCAGGCGAGCTGAGAAACGTTCCCGTAACCTGCATGGCAACCGTTGGCGTTGTCGGCAACGGTACACACGAGAACGTTAAGATCGGTAAGGCCGGCCGCAAGCGCCACATGGGCTGGAGACCCACAGTTCGCGGCTCCGTTATGAACCCCTGTGATCACCCGCACGGCGGTGGTGAGGGCAAGTCCCCCATCGGTCGTCCCGGCCCTGTTACACCTTGGGGCAAGCCCGCTCTCGGTCTCAAGACAAGAGCTCGCAAGAAGCCTTCCGACAAGCTTATCGTAAAGCGTCGTAACGGCAAGTAAGTTGACGAAAGGAGCTATTAGAAATGGGTAGAAGTGTTAAAAAAGGACCCTACGTGCAAGAGAAGCTTGCAGCTAGAGTCAACGCTATGAATGCTGCCGGTGAGAAGATCGTTCTCAAGACCTGGAGCCGCAGCTCAACAATTATCCCTGACTTCGTCGGTCATACATTTGCTGTACATGACGGTCGTAAGCACGTTCCGGTATATGTAACAGAAGATATGGTTGGCCACAAGCTCGGTGAGTTCGCTCCGACGAGAACATTCAAAGGTCACGCCGGTTCAAAAACATCAAACAGATAAGGTCGAAAGGAGTGTAAGAAATGCAAGCAACAGCAAAGGCTACCTTCGTGCGCATCGCACCTCGCAAGGTACAGATCGTGCTTGATTTAATCCGCAATCAGCCTGTTGACAAGGCAATTGCAATTCTCAAATACACGCCCAAGGCCGCGTGTGAGCCCGTTGGCAAGCTGCTCAAGTCAGCAATTGCTAACGCTGAGAATAACCATGATATGGATGTTTCCAAGCTTTATGTTGCATCCTGCAACGTAGGCCCTGGCCCCATCCTCAAGAGAATCAGACCCAGAGCTCAGGGCCGTGCGAACAGAATCAACAAGAGAACTTCGCACATCACCATTACTCTGGCTGAAAAAGAATAAGAAAGGGGAGGTTGAATAATGGGACAGAAAATTAATCCTACCGGTCTTAGAATCGGTGTTATTAAAGACTGGGAATCCCGCTGGTATGCGGACAAGAGTTCCTTCGGCGATACACTCGTTGAGGACTACAATCTTCGTGAATACCTCCTCAAAGCACTTGCTCCCGCAGGTGTTCCGAAGGTAGAGATCGAGCGTGACGCTAAGCGTGTACGCATCAACATCCACTGTGCAAAGCCCGGTATGGTTATCGGCCGTGGCGGTTCCGAGATCGAGAAGCTCAAGAAGATCTGCGAGAAGAAGCTTGGCGGTGAAAAGGAAGTTTTCATCAACATCGTAGAGTTCAAGCAGCCCGACCTCAACGCACAGCTCGTAGCTGAGAACATTGCAGCTCAGCTTGAGAAGAGAGTTTCCTTCCGCCGTGCTCTTAAGCAGGCTATCAGCCGCACAATGAAGCTTGGCGCAAGAGGTATCAAGACTCAGGTTTCAGGCCGTATCGGCGGCGCAGAAATCGCTCGTTCAGAGCGCTATCATGAGGGTACAATCCCGCTGCAGACAATTCGTGCAGATATTGATTATGGCTTTGCAGAGGCACATACAACATACGGCATCATCGGTGTCAAGGTATGGCTCTACAAAGGCGAGGTTCTTCACGACACTCGCAAGCCTCGTAGGGAAGGGGGAGCAAGATAATGCTGTTACCGAAACGTGTTAAACACCGCAAAGTACAGAGAGGTCGCCTTAAGGGCGCAGCTCATCGTGGTAACAAGGTTACTTACGGTCAGTTTGGTCTCGTTGCTCTCGAGCCCGCATGGATCACCTCAAACCAGATTGAGGCAGCCCGTATTGCCATGACTCGTTACACAAAGCGTGGCGGTCAGGTATGGATTAAGATTTTCCCCGATAAGCCGATCACAGAGAAGCCCGCTGAAACTCGAATGGGTTCAGGTAAAGGTTCTCCGGAATATTGGGTAGCAGTTGTTAAGCCCGGCAGAGTTATGTTCGAAGTCGCCGGTGTTGACGAAGCTGTAGCACGTGAGGCAATGCGCCTTGCTGCAAACAAACTTCCTATCAAGTGCAAGTTTGTAACTAAAGAAGAAACGGATGGTGAGCAATAATGAAAGCCAGTGAAATCAGAAAGCTTTCCGCTAAAGAGCTGGATGCTAAGCTGCTTGAGCTGAAGGACGAGCTGT
>JAZNMK010000066.1:0-69557 GCA_045579585.1 Acutalibacteraceae bacterium | reverse complement strand
GACAAACCTTTTTGATTTCTTTAATATTGGCATCAGCAGGGGAAAATTGGTTTGCCCATTCTGTTCTATATTCTTTGATTTCTTTCTTGTCTAACAACTGTGCTTCAATATTCAAATTTTCAAAAAAGCATAAAAACTCTGCCTTTGTTTCTTCTAAAACTAAAACTTGTTGCTTTTTATTGTCAATTTTTTCTTTAATTATTTTATGTATTTCCCAAAAACGCGGAGGTTCATATATCATTTCTTCTGGCTTTTCATGCAATAACCATTTCATTTCCTCACACCAAAAACGAATACAAATAAATCCTTTTGGTATGTCTTGCGGAACGTCTTTGATTTCATAATCTTCACATTGAAAATCAAACTGGAACATTCCAACATCAACTCGTGGATCAGGGCGCTCATCTATGAAATCGTTTTCTGCAAGTTCTTCGATTGTTGTCAATTCTTCGGGCGGATATTCTAAATACTTTCCGCAAACAAAATAATAACCACCACAAGGGAAATTCCCCTTTTTGTCGGCACCGATATGCTCAATTTCACAACAGGTAGGATCAATGCCAAACGCATCAAAAAACGCCTTTTCTTCTGCGGTTAAATTTTTGCAATACTCTGCAAAGTTTCTATTGGCCTGATTGTCGTTTTTTTCGTAGGTATTATAATGCTTTTTTGTTCTATCAATATCAACTGCAATTTTCCAATCGCCGTATTGTACTGTATTCATATTTTCACCAACCTTTATGTTATTATAGAATATTTTATCGTGTCGTTCAAGATGATTCGGTCGTTCGAATCCACCTTGACGGAGATTTTAGTGATATTCCGCCGTTGGCGGAGTGGACTTCTTCACTATTCACTATTACTTATTACCTTCCAAAAATCCTCGTAGATAAGAGAAAAGTGAAGAGTGAAGAGGTAATAGTGAAAAAGTAAAAATCCCCGTTCTTACGAACGAGGATTTTTGGTGGGCAGGGGTGGATTCGAACCACCGAAGTCGTCGACGGCAGATTTACAGTCTGCTCCCTTTGGCCACTCGGGAACCTACCCATATTGACATAGTTAAATAAAAAAGCGTTGGAGCTGGTGGACGGACTCGAACCCCCGACCTGCTGATTACAAATCAGCTGCTCTACCAACTGAGCTACACCAGCGAACTTAACGCTCGACTAATATAACACGAATAAAGGAATAAGTCAATAGAAATTTTTAAAAAATTTAAAAAAAGTTGCGTATATTGCTCTTTTCAATGCAAAAGAAATGCAGGTTTGTTGGTTTTTTGTTGAAAAAAAACGGTGTTTTTGATAGAATATAAGGGTTATTAAGCTTCTTTTCCTGCGGTGTGCATCGGGTCAAAGATGCAAGCAGCATACGGCAGATCAAGCTTCGACAGCAGTGAGATATGCCCGTAAGAAGCGAGTGTTATTGCAGAAGCAGTGAGAGTGATACAGTTTCATTCCGAAAAGCAATTAAATCCGCATAAATTCAGCGGAAAACAAAGGAGCAATGTAATGTGATTTGTGAAAAATGGATATGGCTGCCTGCCGATAAATATCCCGATCGCCAAGCTTGCTGCTACAGCGATCTGACCGAAAATAAATCGGGTATTTTTACCGTTGCCGAATTTAAAAAAGAGTATAGCTTCGGCAAAAAAATTGCCAAGGCGAGGCTCAGATTCAGCGCTGATACGGCACTTCAGCTGTATGTTAACGGCGAAATTCACGCCACGGGCCCTGTTTCACCGGGCGGCGATTTTCTCAGCAATGACAGGGCGAGAAGCAACTTCTATTCTTCCGAAACCGTGCTCGAGCCCGACAGTGATACGCTCTCATTTTTTGCGCGTGTAAGGATGAAGCCGGACAGAGGTTTTGAGTTTTCATCAGGCCGCGGCGGCTTTATGCTGGGCGGCGAGCTTACCTTTGCCGACGGTACAAAAGAGTATATTTGCACCGATTCTACGTGGTTTGTCCGCCTCAACGGTGCTTATGCTGCCTCCCGTAGGTATGATTCTTTTGTTGCCGCTGATGAGTACGTTCCTGCGCAGGAAACGGACAATATCTGGCACACAAGTACCGCTCCTATTCCGGTTATGACAGAGCAGAAACACAGCTGTATTTACACGCTTTCACCCCGCGAAAACCGCAGTGTCAGCCTTGAGCTTGACAGGATTTATGCAGGTTATGTTTACGCAAAATCAAGCGGAAAAATGAAGGCTGAAATTACCTGCCGCGAAACGGATGAGCAGGGTAGCAATGAGTGCGTCAGCTTTGCGGCGGCAGATGAATACAGAGGCTTTTATATGCACAGTGCAGGTGAGCTGTTTGCTGAAATCACCAACCTTTCCGATGAGGAATGTGAGCTTGAAATCGGCTTCATATCAACCTGTTACCCCGTTGAAAAAGAGGCGGTTACGCTTACAAGTGACGATGAACTCAATCAGGTGCTTGACACTTGCAGGCACACACTGAAATATTGCCGCCAGACACTCCATCTGGACAGCCCAAAGCACTGCGAGCCCCTTGCCTGCACGGGTGATTACTATATCGAAACGCTGATGACGGCGTTTTCATTCGGCGATATGAGGCTTGCTTCATTTGACGTGCTCCGCACTGCTGAACTCATACGTAACAACCACGGCAGAATGTTCCACACTACATACAGCCTTATCTGGGTGAGGATGCTGCTTGACGTTTATAAATTCACGGGCGAGAAAAAGCTGCTTGAAGAGTGCGAGGATGCACTTGTGATGCTCCTCAACCGCTTTGCAGGCTATGTCGGTGAAAACGGTCTGATAGAAACTCCGCCCGACTTTATGTTTGTCGATTGGATTTATATCGACGGTATCTCAATGCACCATCCGCCTAAGGCTCTCGGTCAGACTTGTCTCAATCTCTACTATTTCGGCGCTCTCGGTTTTGCTGCCGAGATATATGAAATCCTCGGCGAAGAAGCCCTGACAAAGGACTGTATCGCACGCAGAGAAGCCCTGCAGAAGGCAATTAACTCCCTGCTTTTCGACAGCGAAAAAGGGATGTATTTTGAGGGTCTTAATACACCGAGCGAGGGCGATTTCAGTGACTGGAAATGGATGGTTGAAAACGTTGATAAGAGGTATTACCTCAAGCAGTCTAACATTCTAGCGGCATATTTCGGCGTTTGCGATAAGGCAACAGCCTGTGAAATACTGCACAAGATTATGAGCGACGAATGCCCCGGAGATTACCAGCCTTATTTTGCTCACTATCTGCTCGAGGCGATTTATTCAAACGGTCTGCGTGATGAATATACGCTCAAGGTTATCGAACGCTGGAAAGCTCCCGTTGCAGACTGCCCGAAAGGCCTTGTTGAGGGCTTTATTGCGCCCGAACCGACCTACAGCTTTGACCACAGCCACGCATGGGGCGGCACACCGCTCTGGTCGCTGCCCAAAGCGCTTATCGGCTTTGAGTTGGTTAAGCCTGCTTTCGAAGAAATTTCGCTTTCACCCTCGCTTCTCGGTCTTGCTCACGCAAGGGTTGAGTTGCCCACACCTTACGGTGACGTGACGGTTGAAATGCACGAAGGTAAGGCGCCGACGGTGACACATCCGTCGGAAATCAAGGTGCGGATTAAGTAAGAAATCGGGGTATAAAATGGAAGTTTTACAGTGGATATTTGCGGTTTTTGCCGTGCTCGGTGCGTGTGACAGAATTATTGGCAACCGCCTGAAAATCGGTGAAGAGTTTGAAAAAGGAATAGTCGCTTCGGGTACGCTTTCGCTTGCGATGGTGGGTATGATCTGCATAGCTCCGTCAATCGCAAAGCTGCTTGAGCCTGTGTTTGCTCCGGTTTCGGCTTTTACGGGTATCGATATGTCGTTCATCGGCAGTTTTATCGCCAACGATATGGGCGGTGCGGCAATTTCTCAGGCACTTGCGGCTGACGAAATCCTGGGCGGTTACAACGGCCTTGTCGTTGCGTCAATGCTCGGCGCAACGGTGTGTTTTACGGTGCCCGTTGCACTTAAAATGATCAAAAAAGAGTACCACAAGGAGGTGCTCAGCGGCATCCTCTGCGGCATTGCTACAATGCCCGTCGGTTGCATCGTTTCGGGTCTGATGCTCGGCATAGGCTTGGGCAAGCTTCTGCTTAACCTTTTGCCTGTGCTTATCGTGTCGGTCATCACCTGTATCGGCCTTGCCGTCAAGCCCGATCTGTGCAGGAAGATTTTCGGCTTTATCGGCAGCGTTGTTGTGGCGGTAATCACCGTCGGCCTTGCAGCAGGCATTTTCAGCCATCTTACGGGCAAAACGCTCATCCCTCATATGAGCCCGATTAAGGATGCTTTTGCAATCGTTGCAGACGTTGCGATAATTCTTGCGGGTGTGTTTCCGCTCATCAAGGTTATCTCAAAGATTTTCAGCAAAATTTTTGCCGCTGCAGGCAAAAAAATCGGCATTGATGAAACTAGTGTGCTCGGCCTGATTTCTTCCCTTGCAAACAGCATTCCGACGATTGAAATGGCTGACAAAATGAACGCTAAGGGCAGGATGATGAATATGGCTTTTGCTGTTTCCGCTTCATTTGTTTTCGGCGATCATCTTGCGTTTACAATGTCGTTTGACAGCCGCTTTCTCTGGGCGGTAATTGCAGGCAAGCTGATAAGCGGCGCGTGTGCTGTTGCGGTTTCGGCATTGATGTTCAAAGCAATGTGCGGCAACCCGAAAAAGCTCGGATAAGCTTTGCATAAACATTGCATAAAGCTGCCGGTTTTATGCATTTTTATACAGGAAAATACAGCTTGCGGTCTAATTTCGGCAGAAAAACCGATTTTGTTATGACAAAATTCATAAATTGACGGGTGAATAATTGACTATTCTGCCAAAAAAACTAAAATAATTTAAAAAAGCTGTTTTTTCACAAAAAAGTCATAGACTTTTAATAAGTATTGTGATAATATTTGTATACTCGTAAAGTAGCATTTTATGTTTATTTTGCGAATACGACAATATACAAACCAAAAGGAGATCTTGCGTATGAAAAAAACTGCAAAACTCATAGCATTGCTGTTGGCGGTATGCATTATAACCTGCACATTTACAGGTTGTCCACCTAAGCTTCCCGTTGTGAAACCTCATCAGAGCGTATATGACCTTGAGGCAAAGCTTGCTTTGCTCGAAGCAGGTGCAGGCACCACAAAGGCAAATATGTACTTTGACAATACAGAGTCTATGTATGGTTTCATTTGCGAAGGCACAGGCCAGCAGAGCAAGTTTGCAATTGCGTGCCAGAATATTTTCGACGTAGTCAAGGGCTACAAGGAGTATTCGGTCAATGCACTGGTGCCGGATTCAAACAGAATCCTTCACTGGGGTTCTGTCGGTGCTGACGGCTTTGCCGGCTTCAGAGGTAAGGATTTCTATTCGTTCAACGGTGACGGTCCTTACGACGGTAATTTCGTTGACGGAAACACAGGTCCTCTGAAATTACTTTTCTCGGATGACACATCTGTGAATTTCGATGAGCTCAACATCATTATTACAGACCTTGCCGAGCAGGGACTTAACAACAAGCTGCTCGCAGAGAAGATTAACGAGATCGCTTTTGCAAACGATAACCTCTCGGTTGCTCTTTACTGCATCGAGTCTTACTTCAGCGGCAAGGCATGGCTCCCCCAGAGCGGTGTTACACAGAACGGCAGTGCGAAGCTGGATCCGGCTGAGTATAGCGGCAACCGTCCGTTCTACTGCCTCATCGTCGGTCCTTCAATCGAGGTTGTTGCTCTTTGTGAAACACTCGACGGTGTGCTCCGCGATTCCGGCCTTTACGAGGGTACAGACTTCAACTCAATGAAGGTAATGGCTCGCAGAGGTCTTACATACGCACCGATCAATGATGCGGAATACCTTGCATTTGACGATATGTATGCTGCAGACGATGAAAAGGGCGGCAACGATTACGAGGAGTATTCAAGCATCACTATCGATAACTCAAACTTCAACTACAACGTACGCGCTCTGTCCAACTACGACGAGATCTTCCCTGACATAGACAGAAAGCTTCCCGGTCTCTGCTACGTTTACAATCCCGAATACAGCGCAATGCAGGATGTAGACTTCGGCAAGGCTTCAATCAGCTTTATGGTTAATCTTCCCAACCTTGCTGACGGCTCGGTTGCAAACCCCGATGAGATTGAGTACGCATTCTCGACAGGCGATATTAAGATGTACGGCTGCAAGCTCGTTGAGGAAACCGTGACCGACGAATACGGTGATGAGGATGAAGTGAATGAAAAGTGGGTATGGGAAGAGATCAGCTATAATGATCTTTTCGAAAGTTCAGATCCCTACATCACTCACGTTCAGGCAGATTTCTGGGCTAACGGCGAACAGATCGACCGTGTAAGCGACTACGCAACAAACCAGGATCTTAAGGATGAAGAATATCCCAAGGATCAGCTTGAGCTTTACACAGTTGATAATGAGAGCGGCGCATTCAGAGTACGTCTCACTTTCGACAATATGGATGAGCTTCTTGAAGAGAAGGGCTATCAGTACATCACATTAACAGGTAAGGTTACAGGATACAGAGATGTTGATGCAAACATTCCTTCCTGGATTTCCAAGTATGACCTTCCCGATACAGCAACTCCCGCCTCAACACCTGACTTTGCAAGAAGAACAGCAGGCCTTGACGATTTCTATACATATCTCATAGGCAGAATGTCTTCGGTAGAGCAGAAGAATGAGTTCAGATCACACATGACAAAGACAATCACAGACGCAGTTATTACGGTTTGTCTTGACGAATCATTAGTAGGAGCATATTAACGGTTACCGCAGATAATAAGGAACCGTTGATATATAAACAAACATTATTTAATTTACGGAGGAAAATTCAAATGGTTAAGTACGGCAAAATGATTTTAGGTATCGTTATCAACATCGTTCTCGGTCTTGTCGGACCGATCGTATGGATCTTTATGCAGGACAGCGTAAGAATGGCAAAAGACGATAAGAGCATCGTATCAGCATTCTTCTTTGCTGTTTTCGTTCCCGCAGTTGTCTTCTTCATCATCTGGTACACACAGAACCAGAAGTTCAAGCTCGGTCTTAAGGGCAAGACACCTCCCAACAGATGGCTTTTCTGCGGTCTCGGCGTTATCCTTGCAGCTGTAATCGCTGTTGTTTCCGGCCTTGTTTTTGCAAAGGCTATTGTATACGCAATCGTTACTCTTGCTTGCGTACTTGTAGGTTCGGTAGCATCATACGCAGCTGCCGGCAAATGATTCTTAAATAAGGAGAATAACAATGAAGAATTTTTGTTATTGCATCGGCGGCACGGGTACCCGTGTTGCCGAAGCAGCGGCACATCTTTGCGCAGCTAACCTTGTAGGCAAGGAAGATATTACTTTCATCATAGTAGATAAGGATGATACTAACGGCGGTACGGAGCGTGCCAGAGATGTTATACGTAAAATCACTACTCTTGCAAATGACCATGCCGATATTACAGGTGCTCTTAAGCGCAGCACAATCGTTGATAAAAATGCAGCCAAAGAGTTTTGTAAATCGCATCTTTCGACTGATTCATGGGGCTTTTCAAAGGCTCTTAACGAAATCTGCCACCTTGAGAAAGATACGGTAGTAAGCCTTAAGCAGTCGGTTTCTGTAGTAGGCGGAACAAATGAGGAGCAGAAAAACGATGCAATGCTTTTGGATGCTTTCTTTTCTACAGATGAGCAGAACCAGGAAACCTCCCGAGGTTTCTACGGTCATCCCTCCATCGGTGCGCTTATCTTCAAGTATATGATTGAAGAAGGCGGTTGGTACGCTGAAAATGTGGAAGGTGACATTGCTGCACCTATAAAAACACATCTTGCTGCCAACAATGACGAGGTCAGAGTATTCATTATCGGTTCAATCTTTGGCGGCACCGGTGCTTCCATTTTTTCAAACCTTGCAACATACATAAGAAACTCTGTGAGAGGAGATTCCGAAAGAGTTAAAATCTCCGGAGCGCTTCTCCTTCCCTACTTCAGTGTTCCTGCAGCTCAGAAAAATACAGATGGTATCGCTACAATCACTTCTGACGATTTTAATGAGAAGAGCCAGGTCGCACTTTATCAGTACGGTGCAGATCCCAACCTTATGAGAACAGCTACTAACCCTAAAGGTGTTTTTGATTCGCTTTATGTCTGCGGTCAGGATCCGCGTCACACAACAGCCAGAAACAACGAAAACGGCGGACCTAACCAGAAAAACCACATCGACTTTGTGGACCTTTCAGCAGCTAAAGCGATGACGGAGTTCTTCCTGAAGGGAATTAACGATGTAAATCAAGGCAAGATTTATGAATATCGTTTTGACCCGAGTAAAAAAGGCGTTGAAACAGTAACGTTGGATCAGCTTCCGAAAGAGCTTGCCGTAAACCTCAAGGCACTTCTTCTTTTCAGCGGTCTGGTAATCTGCAGAATGTACGGCCAGTGCCAGATTTATAAGCCTGCAGATAACCATATGCTTGAGCTTCTCTACGGTAATGAATTGGCGGATGGCATTTTCAACCGTAAGCATGCAGATCAACTGTGGGGAAGTATTTCGGGTGAGGTAGATATTATGATGAAGAACCTTTCCGGTTACTGTATGGAATGTCTCGACTTCCTCTATGATATTTCAAGGAACGGTCGCGATTGGAGCGATGGCAAAAATGATCATTCAGATCATTATAAATTTTTTGACTATCGCTATATTGAAGCACTTAAAGATATATATAAATACCTTAGTGGTAACCAAAATGACCTCGCACTTACTGCAATTTCCAATGTTCTTCAGAACAGCAAGTATGTTCCCGATAAAACGTCTGCGAGCATCAAGGATATAGAGGATCATATGGCGACTAAATTCTCAGGAAAGCCGGCAGAGTATAAGAATGCCAATACAAGTGCCGCTGAGAGAATATCTGACTTTGCGCATGAAGTGTTTAAGTATTGCGTAGAAGTGTCTCAGTAATTTAGGAGGATAAAGATATGAATTCTGTGCTTTTCCCCTCTGCGGGAGTAAAAGACTTTGCAGGAGCTATCGGTGAAATCGGTTGGGTGCCGATTGACGATACCGAAAGTCTTCTCACTATGGCTGAAGCTATCGCTGTTAAAAAGGATGAAGACAAAGATAGTAAGGATGATAATAGTAAAAAGAAAAAGTCCAAAGATCACGCAATACCTTCACCTATTGCACATCTGAAGGATTTCTACAAAAAGTTTCTCGGTGATGAAAAAGATGCGGTTAATGAGTGGAGAGGTATGCTTGCGGTCATCGCTTTTCAGAAAAGCAAGGCTTTTGATATTACAATCAAAGAAATACCCGTTATTACTAACAAAAAATCAGCTACATCGTTGGGCAAGGTTATGGGTAAAGAGCTGTATGCCAATCCTGAAATTTCGGGTTACACAAAAAACGATAAAGGCGAATCCGAATACAGCTATCTGTCAGTTTTCTGTAAGGATGGCAAACCCTTTGCAATGTTTATGCCCAGCATAGGTATCTGTCCGTTCAAGCAGTACGATCGTGAGCTCTTTTCCGGTGTCAGCTGGTATAACGACAACAAAGGTGAGTGGACAGACATTAAAAAATACATCTCCCACGGCGCAGACCTGACAATGGAAGAGAAAAAGCTTTACAGCTGGCTCAAAAACCTTAAAAACGGACAGGCAAAAAAAGACCGTCCGGGTTTAAACACTGCACTGACCAAGTATATGGATGATATTCTTCGTGATCCCGGCGATGGTAAAAGGCTCAGAGATGAACCGCAAGTGACTAACACAATTGACCCTATTCCCGGGGAATATTCGAACGGTGCGGAAGTTTGGGAAGAACTTAAAAGGGTTTGTCCCCTGCCCGAGGGTGCACCTAAGGTTGCATTTTCAGATAAAATGCTTTTCATTGTTCCAAATAACAAATTCAGCGATTCAGCATTCCCGCAGGAAAGCGCTACTTGCTTTACTCCAAGAAAGGGAATATTCTGGGATAACAGTGACTCTGTTTTTGTCGTTCCGCCTATCAGTGTTGACGCAGTAAAAAGCATCCGCAAAGGTTCAGCTAAGTTAATCAAATGGGATGTTAACCAGGATGGCGACAATGTCAAGGTTGAGTTTACTCTCAGTTTTGCCGGCGGCGGTGGCGAGCAGCTTACCTACATCCGTAAGTTTACTGATCGCGACGTTGCTTGGGTTTCGAATATGCCTTATCTTTCACTCTGGCCGTTTGTCAATTTTGATAATGATTCATGGAAAGAGCATTACCTTGCAATTTTTGATGACGGTAAGTTTAACAAGCGTTCGCTTGATGGCTATAACACTCTCACAAAAACAGGTACGAACTGCAAGCGAGTTTCCGGTGGTGAGGATAATAATTTGCCTGTTATCAAGATTTCGGTTACACCGAAGTCACAGCAAGGAACAACCGATACGTATGACTGTGTTTCCGCATATAAAGATCAGAAGTTCCGCCTTATATCAAGCACATCAGAGCCGTTTTCAATCGATTTCTCCTACACGGCTGATGGTGTAACGTATACAATCGGCAGCTGGATAATCAGCAGAGAAGGTGCTGCAACTCCTCCCAGCAGCGGCAAGGCATACATTGTTTCCATGGACTTCGGTACAACAAGCACAAATATTTTCCTTATGCCCAAAGGCTCAACTACTGTGGGTAGCGCAAGGTCAATTTCTTCCCCCGGTAAGTATCTCTGCGAGCTTTACAATCCCTACAAAACAATCAATGATCCGGAAGGCAAAAAGACTCAGTTCTACCAGAACTATTATCTCTTCTCCGGCGACAAAGGCCACCTCGGCAAGATCTTCACATACGGCCAGAACTTCACAACCACAAAGAACAACCAGAACTGCGGTGAAATAATTTCTAATGCCAGCGGCAGAATGATTAAGGTTGATAACCGCTATATCCTAAGCCGCGGCCCTCAGGTTGATGACGACGGCAATGTTATCGATGTTGATGATATTAATGACGGCGATATCAAGTGTGGTCTGAAGATGAATGACGACAATGATCCGGATCTCATCAGAGCGACAAACAACTTCATCGAGAACGCACTCACATATGCTGTTCTCGAGGCTAAGGCACTGGGTGCAACAAGCGTAGATCTCAGAATATCTTATCCGTCAGAAACGTTTGGCAATACAGCACTTGGTGTTGTTGATAAAACAAGAGCCAGACTTCAGGAAAAGAGTGGCGTTACCATTGAGTGTGGCGGCGCAACGGAAGCAAGGTCAGCCGGCGAGTATTTCGCAAACAAGGGCAGTAACGGTCCTGTACCTGAGGACGGCTTCGTTATTGTCGATATCGGCGGCGGTACAACCGATGTTTCATTCTGGAGGGAAGATGCAGCGGCAGGCGATACCAGAGCCGAAATGAAGACCGAGCATTCCTTCGGCTATGCAGGTAACTATCTTGTAACTAAAACTATCATCCAGGCATTCCGCGGCAACAAGGATATATTTGCCAATATGTGGTCTGTTGCAGCAGGAACAGATTCTGCAAAGGCGATTGAAAGATATAACTGCATGCCTCTCAAATACCCGATTGAAAATACCAGGACAAAAGAGTACAGAGATAAGTCATCTACACTCGATTATATACTTGAAAACTGCGCTCTTAACACAGGAATGCTTTCCAGAGATGATTACGAAAGATTCCTCTCTGCAATCAGAATTAAGTATTATGCACTCTTCACACTTATTGCTACTTTCATTGTCAGAAAGCAGAAAGCCGGCGAAATTACTCTTGGTGATACGAAGCTTGATGTTTGTCTTGCAGGCTGCGGTTCAAAGGGTCTGAACTTCTGTACGGCCGGTTCAAAGGGTGCTGATTTCGAAACGAATCTTGCGAAAATGTTTAACGGAAAGCTCAAAAAGAGATTCAGTCTTACAAAACCGACCGAGGACGATAAGCGTGAGGTAGTTGAAGGTCTTTGTTACCTTAGTTCGGGACATCTTACCAGATTCGGAGATGATGGTGTCAATATTCCTTCCGATGATGACGATGTTAACGTATACGACGATGACTTTGGAGCAGAACCCCAGCAGCCGCAGGAGAAAACTGCACCTGAGTCTGAACCTGCAGCTATACCTGTACAGAACCCCATCACATTGCAGGAAGGTAAGCAGGCTTATATGAAGCTTTGTTTCCAGCTTTCTCAGATGGAAGGTAATTTGAAAAATAACCACATTCTTTCGGTTATCGGAGCAAATTACGACAAGGCCAGAGGTTTATTCTATATGACCAATCCCCAGGCAGAAAGATATCTGGAGGATTCCTTCGGCAACGTAAGAGCTACCCTCAACAAGTCCAATTACGATCCGGCTACACGTGACGAAAACTTTGCACTGCTTATGCTCGAGCAGATGATCAACCAGTTCATCTGATCGGTTGCAGCGTGAATCTACTGACTTAAAGCGGAGGTTACTATGAAACATACTAACAGATTTATTGCATTGATCTGTGCTATTATGGTTATAATTTCAGCTGTTTTCTGCGTGTCTGCAGTTCCGGTTACAGGAGATAGTACCTCCGCTAATGTACCGGGGAGTGGTAACACACTCCCCGGTAACGGAGTCTCAGCGACCGTTACGGCAGCTGAGTATGTTATCCCTGTGAAGGGTGATAAACCTATCAGCACGGAACAGATATATAACATAAAGGTAATGACCTTGGACGCAACCTATAACGGTGTGACCGAAAAGCTGATAATATCGGTATATACAGATGAAAAGCAGACGGTTCCGAAATTGGCGATTACAGACTCAACCGGTATGCTCCTTAGTCCTGACAATTTGCCTTATTGTAAGGCACGTAAATCAAACGAGCTGTCAACCGGTGATTTCTTCAAGGTAATAATTAAGGGTGGCAAGCTTATAACAGCCCGTGACGGTGAAGATAAAACCCAAGAGATGCTTATGCTCGAAGGATTGACATTTGCAAACGTTGAGCTGTCCAACGGTGCATACGATGTTGCAAAAGGCCCCGAGTCTGCTACTGCTGCTACCACCACACAGCCGGTAACACAGGAGCCGCAGACCGAAGAACTTACAACACAACCGGAAAAGAACAAGAAAGAAGGCAGCTGGGGTTGGCTTGCAGTAGTTGCAGTAGCCGTCATTGTTGCAATCGGCGCGCTTGTGGCATATTTTGTAATCCGTGCAAAGTCGTCGGATACAGTATCAAAACCCACTTCTAAAAAGAGCGGCAGAAAATCAGCCGACACGTACAAACCTTCCCGCAAAACAGAGCCGAAGGAAAGATTTTCTGAGAAAAAATCGGCAAAAAAAGTGCAAAAACTTACAGATACTATGGATATACCCATTTCAAAACAGGATACAGAGCCGGAGCTTCCTCCTGAGCCTGTTTTTGAGATGTATAATATAGAAGTTAAGTATCCTCAGCCGTATCAAGCAGAATATAAGATTGATGCAGGAGAGGTTCAGCCACAAGAAGAGAAAGTGGAAGAGGATAATAATGTAAGCAATACACCAAGCCTTGTCGCAAGGGTGTTTGCCGGTGAGGTTCCTTACAGCGAACTTAAGGATGCAATGGTACCGGTTTGTGTAACGAATAGTTACGATATGGAGATTGATAACTTTATAGCACCGGAATTCTCCAGAGGCACCGATTTCAGCAGCTCAGATTTTGTAGTAGATCCTGAAAGAAATCAAGTGTATCTGAATTTTGTCAGATTTAACGGCGATAACTTCAGAGTTTATTCAAATATTGAAGGAATTGCAAATACATTTAATATTGTTTCCGATTATGGCAAAGCAAAACCTCTGGGTCAAATGATTGTTGAACTGGTTCCTGCACAGGTTGAATATAAAAACGGCAAATATTCCCTTGTTAAAAAAGGTGTAATAAAAGTCAAGGAGGGTTAATAATGAAAAAGAAATATCCGACGGTAAAATGTCCTTACTGTTTTACAGAATTAAAATACAATAATGTTGTTTTCCGCAATATGACCGGTACGATGAAAGTTGATCCGTATCTGCTCAGCTTTAACAGAGGTAACGGAAATGCAGCGTATTCCGAGTACAAATACGGTACGATAGATCCTGCCAGTCTGCCTCACACCGATCTCAGTGCAAAAAAAGGTTTCCTGAGCGGTATCAGAAACCCCGACAGAACACTCGGTGATTATCTCGAGGACAGGCTTTGTCCTTATTGCCATAATTCGCTGCTCAAGAATTTCGGCAGAGATAATATAAAGTACATAGCTGTTGTCGGTGTTCCCAACAGCGGTAAGACGACCTATCTTGCGGCTGTTAATGACAGACTCCAGAAAAAGGACTGGTTGTGGGGTTCTCTTGACTCCGAGCAGAGTGGACCTCTTGATATTTTGACAGCAAACTATAAGAGAAACCAAGCCGATGCAAGAACTGCCACAAAGGGTATTCAGGGTCCGTATATCTACCACCTGCAGAACAATATCGGTGATCATAAGTTCGATGAGTGTCAGCTTGTATTCTTTGACGTGCCCGGTGAGGTTTATGCCAATGCAGCAAATATTGATACGCATATGAGCAACTACCTGCTCAATGCGGACGGTATTATATTCATTATAAACTCTGCCGCAGCTATCGAATCCGAAGGTGACGTTAACGTTAAGAATATTCTCGATGCTTTCCTGCAGACAGGTATTACATCAAACAAGAAAACGGCAATCATCTTCAACAAGCTTGATAAAATAAAAAAAGATCTCGAACTTAGCAGTGAAGATATTGAGCGATTTATTCCTCATGTCACAGATGAGACGATTGATGATAAGGCGATTGAACTGCAATCAAATACAATTAAGGGTATTATGTTGAAGAAGGGCGCACATGACAAGACCGCCACTCAGCAAGCTCTTACACAGTATATGATTAATGTCAATCAGGTTTTCGGTGAGGATTGCAGAATTTTTGCAACACGCCTTATTACGGAAAACGAATCCGGTTCATACGTATTCAAAAGTGAGGGTGCAGAAACTCCCTTCCTGTGGCTGCTTTCCGAGTTGGGCGTTTTCCCCAAGAAAGAAGCTGAAAATCCTAACAACGGCAAAAACGGTAAATTCAAACGATAAACCCGTAGAAATGTAAAGGAAAATAGTGATTGGTATGAAAAAAGTAGTACGGTTTTATCTTTCACACGACGTGAATGCGGGATACAGTTTTGGCGATGAGATGTCGGAAGTTATTCCCGAAAGACAAACACAAGATTGGATCAAGTCCTATATATCTGCTATAACCGCCTATGCATCCGATGGCAGATACCTTTCAAAAGGGCTTGACAGTACTTCATACTTTACCAAGGACGGCTATGCAGTTGCTATCAGATCATATGCGAACAGAGATGATCGTCTGTTCCTTGAAAGTGAAGTTATCGTAGCTAATACAAATCTCAAAGAAGTTCCCTATTCGAACCTTATACCAAGAAATGTTGAATTTAAGGATAGAGCTCTCAGAGACGCTGTTCGTCTTGCTGTTCTTACGGCGTTTCTGGGCGAGAATACAAAGCTTTACTGTATTGCGGATGACGGCGACAGCATGATTGACTGCTTTTGCACAACAGCTTACGGCTTTAACCAAAAAATTCTGAATAAGAATGCGGTTGTTGAGGCGATTGCGGATATTCCTCCTGTCTTTTCACCTGTATTCCTGTGCAGATGCATTGAGCCTGCAGATTATGAAACGTTCTACAAGCGTGCATCAAGGGATAACAACAGTATAATTATTGATTTCAAGAAAACAAAGCAGATTAAATATAATCTTTGCGCACCTACTTTTGCACAGAATTTCCTGCTTGAACTTACAGCCAAATACGGTTTTGAAACGGTTTGCGCAGCTTTTGAGAACGGTATCGGAAGATCGGTGATTCAGGATGCACCGAGCAGAAGCTGTCTGTTCAATGCATGGGTATATTTGTGTGTTGAAAGCAGGTTCCGAGGCGACGGATGCAAACTGTCGATGACTCCGGAAGAAAAAGAAGATCTGGAAAGAATTTTAAAGTAAGAGGTGGCATAAATTGAAACGATATACAAAGGGAAAGCTCACAGACGTTGCAAACGAAGCAAAGGAAAAAGGTGCATACAGATTCCCTGTAGACTATAAAGTCAACTTTCACATCGTATCTTTTTGCAGATATTGCAAGAGTCCTATTATCACAAAGAACCTTAGCGTTTTTGACGGCAATATTATCTGTAACTGCAAAAGATGCGGCGGCAGACATCTTATGAAGCTTGACGGACTTCAGTCTACTAAAAAAGCAAATATCATCATCAAAACATCTGCTGCCGTTATTGCTGCGGTTGCAGTGCTGATATCGTTCCTTTAATATTCAGTAGGAGGCTGTTGCAGTGGAGTCAGGCAAACTGATTAAAATAATTGCCGGAGTTTTTGCTGTCGTAGCGGTTGCTCTTGTCGTTCTTTTGGCTGTTCATCTTAACCAGAAGAAAGGCGGAGATTACAGCGAAGACGGCGATACGAACATTGCCGTAACGACAAAAGAAAACCGCACAAAATTACTTTTTAATAAAGATGAGTTGCGCAGTGATGCAACGGAGCAGACAACTTCAGCCGAGGAGACGACGACAGTTATTGTACCAAGCGTTACTACTGAAGTTAACACCACGAAAGCGGTACAAGGTGTCAGCCCGTCAAGTGCAGTTTCGTACATAGGTATTTCGTCATATCCAAATACCACGTCTTACTACATCGGAGATGCATTTTCTGCAAGCGGTCTGAGAGTTACGGCGTATTACGAGAATGGCTCATCGGCTAACATTACAAATCAGGTTAGGGTGAAATCTCCCAATATGTACAATGCAGGCTCTACCGATGTAACGGTTGAATATACCGATCCTGCAACCGGTATGATAAAAAGAACCTCTTTTGGTATCAGTATTGCAAAGCCGAGCATATCGCTGTCAAAGTCAAGCCTGTCGCTTGATATTAACGATGGCTATTCGATTTCTGCAAATACCAAACCTTATGATGTTTATGTTGAGTGGTCGTCCGCTTCGCCGAGCATTGCCAAGGTTACGGGCAACGGTTACGTAACAGGTGTCTCTGCCGGTAAAACGAGTATTACGGCAAGCTTTGTCTATAACGGAATAACATACTATTCCAACAGTTGCACCGTAGAGGTCAAGGCTACTCCGGCACCCACCAAACCGGAATCCAGAATTTCGGCATACGATGTATACTGGAACAATGCGGAGTATTCTGAGGATACGCTGTATATCTACGATATGGATGGCTATGTCGAATCAAATTATGAGCTCGATTATGTTGTTGTGGGTCTGATTGGCCCTGTTTATATCAACGGCAAGCAGAGCAATCTGAATCAGAGCTTTACGTTTGAAAAGGATGATATCGGCGGCAAGTATTTCTCGCTCAACCCGCAGGATATCTGGGGCAGCGGAGAGTATTTTGATTTTGATATCATACCCGGTGAGGAATATGAGTTCTATATAGAAGCTTCTGACGTTAACGGCGGATGGTATGAGGAGTACTGGACTGTAGAGCTTTAAAACAAAAATATGCTGAAGAGCAATGCGACTGTGCGTTGCTCTTTTTGTTTTGTCAGGTGAAAATACTTTGATACCGCCTTGATTTATGTGTGTCAGGGTGTTATACTATACTATTATATTATATATGTTAAAAGGAGAAGTGTCAGCTGATAAGGTTTAACAAAATCTTTGTCGGCGGCAAGCTTTTTATAAGTAGTCTACCTTGAAAGGAAGTATACAAAATGCACGAGGAATGTGGAGTATTTGCCCTGTACGGTAACGGTTTTGTTGAGGATCCCGCGGAATACGCTTACCTTGCACTCTATGCAATGCAGCACAGAGGCCAGCAGAGCTGCGGTATTGCCGTCAGCAACAGCGGTGTTATCGAATGTACCAAGGGAATGGGTCTGGCAGCAGATGTTTTTGATGAGGATAAGCTTGCCAAGCTCAAGGGCGAAAACGTTATCGCCCACGCACTTTATTCAACTGCAAAATCGTCAAACATCCAGGGCGCACAACCCTTTGTAATGCGCTACGGTAAGGGCAGACTTGCGCTTGCTCACAACGGCAGCCTTGTTAATGCAGATGAGCTTCGCAGTGAGCTTTCAAAAACCGGTGCAATGTTCCGCTCAACTTCCGATGCGGAGATTATGGCACAGCTTATCGCAAAGGAGCGCCTTTTCACACACAGTGTTGAGGAAGCTGTTAAGATTGCTGTTGAAAAGCTTAGAGGTGCGTTTTCATTTGTTGTTATGAGCCCGCGTAAAATTGTTGCGGTGCGTGACCCCTTCGGCTTCCGTCCGCTTACTGTCGGTATCACCAAAGAGGGCTGCTACGTTGTTGTTTCCGAAACCTGTGCGCTCAATGCGCTCGGTGCGGAGTTTGTTCGCGATGTTAACCCCGGCGAAATAATCGTTATTGATGGCGACGGAATGAGAACGTACTATCAGAAGGAAAACTGCCGGAGAAGAATTTGCATTTTCGAGTATATCTATTTTGCAAGGCCCGACAGCGTTATGGACGGTGTGTCAATCCACGGCTCACGCATCCAGGCAGGCCGTTTGCTTGCCCGTCAGCATCCCGTTGATGCAGATATCGTAATCGGTGTGCCTGATTCAGGCCTTGATGCGGCAATCGGATATGCGCGTGAGAGCGGTATCGAATACGGTATGGGCTTTGTGCGCAATAATTATGTCGGCAGAACTTTTATCAAGCCCACGCAGGAGCAACGCGCATCCTCCGTCGGCATCAAGCTCAATGTTCTCAGCGAAACCGTTAAGGGCAAGAAGGTTGTTATGGTTGACGATTCGATTGTGCGCGGCACAACCTGTGCGGATATAGTCCGTTTGCTTAAAAATGCAGGGGCAAAAGAGGTTCACGTAAGAATTTCTTCGCCCACTCTGCACCACCCCTGCCTTTACGGCACGGATATTCCCACCCGTGAGGAGCTTACCTCAAACCGTCACTCGGTTGAAGAGCTTTGTGAGATAATCGGTGCGGATTCGCTCGGCTTCCTTGACAGAGATACGCTCGGTGAGCTTATCGGTGCGTGCGATAAAACCTATTGCGATGCTTGCTTCACAGGCGATTACCCCATAACATAAGCCACATCAAAAAGGAGTATAAATGGAAAAGATTAAAAACCTGATCAAGAAGCTTATCAACAAAGAAACCGTTACTTACCTGATATTCGGTGTGCTCACAACGGTTGTCAATTTTGGTGTGTTCAAGCTGTTTGACCTGATTTTTACAAGGTCATTTTCGGTTGACCTTACACTGCTGACAAATTTTATTGCATGGGTTTTGTCTGTTGCTTTTGCCTATGTTACAAACAAGCTTTTTGTGTTTGAAAGCAAGAGTTGGAGCAGAAGGGTACTTGCAAAAGAAATACCTTCTTTTGTCGGTGCGCGTGTTTTCTCGCTCGGTGTGGAGTCACTCGGTTTGCTGATATTTATCAAATGGCTCGGCTTTGACAGCTATGTGCTGGAGGTTTTTCCCGGTTTTGCACTCGGTGGCAAAATGCTCACCAAAATTGCACTGTCAGTAATTATTGTTGTAATGAATTACGTGTTCAGTAAGTTTGTGATTTTCGGCAGAAAAGAGAATAAATAGGAGCTGATGACAATGTTGAAAAAAATAACTGCGCTCTTCGCCATTGCGGCAATGATTCTTTCGCTTGCCGCCTGCTCGGGCGACACAACACGCTTCACAAAAGGTGTTGCATTAACGGCCGATCCTTTTACCGATAAAGTTATCGCTAAGGAAGTAGCCGCAAAATATGAAATGACCGAGATTTATACCTACGCTGAAAAGGCATATAAGACCTTTGAGTACGAAGGCAAGAAAGTGCTTGCGCGAGTTGAAAAAAGCGGCAATGTGCGCGTGCTTTTTGAGTATCCGCTTGATACGGCAATTACTTACGACATTGAGGCAACAAAACGCAGCGGCAATTACCTGTATTTCACAAAGCAGGATGCGGGTGCACCCTACGCTTCTCTTTGTGCAATCTATATGCCCACAAGCACTCAGCTTACAATTGTCGATACCCCTTGCAGCAGCATGGTGCTTCTTGATTGCAAGCCAAAGGATGATATGTACAGCTACGGCATAATTGTAAATGCATCGCAGATTGCGGTTATCGACCTCAGGCTCGGTTCCCCAAGCTCATACTCAAAGACGCTCGAAGAAATAGGCACATTTATTGATGCCGGCGATACGCTCTTTGCCCCGGGCGATTTCGGCTCTTACACCGAAACAATCGTTGAGCCGATTGATAAGACCCACGTTATGATTAACATAATAAAGAAAAACTCGAAGGGAGAAACGAAAGAAGAAATCAATTTCACTTTCAACCCCGAAAATTCTGTAGCAAGCTTTTAATTTTTGTTAAATATCTGACGGATGGAGGTGAGCGGCTCATGCTCGGTAAGAATATCGGTGTCGATCTCGGTACGGCAAGCGTTGTAGTTTATATGGAGGGCAGGGGCATCGTGCTCACCGAGCCGTCTGTTGTGGCTTACAGCACAAAAACAGGCAGAATGTGCGCCGTAGGCAAGCGTGCCTACGATATGCTCGGCCGCAATCCCGATTCTATAAGGGTTGTGCGCCCGATGAAGGATGGTGTTGTCTCCGATTTTACGGCAACCCGTCAGATGCTCAGCAGGTTTATCGGTAAGGTCTGCCGCAATGCAATTTTTAAGCCAAACATTATTGTTTGTATGCCGTCAAGCGTTACCAACCTGGAGCGTCGTACAGTGCTTGATATGATAACTGCTGCCGGTGCAGGCAAGGCCTGCCTGATGGAGGAGCCCCTTGCCGCAGCAATCGGTGCAGGCAGTGACCTGACGCGTGCTGAGGGCAGTATGGTTGTTGATATCGGTGGCGGCACAACGGATATTGCCGTTATCACGCTTGGCAGTATTGCCGTTTCAAAGTCGATAAAAATTGCAGGTAACCTTTTTGATGAGTCAATCGTTCGCCTTGTGCGCCGTGAAAAGGACGTTGTTATAGGCGAGCGTACTGCAGAGGAAATCAAGAAGCAGATCGGCTGTGCAATTCTCCGTGATGAGGAGCTTGCACTCACCGTCAAGGGTAAGCGCTATATAAGCGGAATGCCTGCAATGGTTGAAATTACATCAACCGACTGTTACCTTGCAATGCGTGAGCATATTGAGGCAATAGGTGAAGCGGTCAGAGGTGTGCTCGAGATGACACCGCCTGAGCTTGTAGGCGATATAGGTACAAGCGGAATTGTGCTCACGGGCGGTGGTGCACTGCTTCGTGATATGGCTGAGGCGATTGAAAGAAAAACAAAAATCAAAACCCGTCTTGCAACCGATCCGATCAACTGTGTTGCAAAGGGTATCGGCCTTGCACTAGGCGACCTTGATATGCTCGCTGAGCAAGGCTATATATTCAAAACCCGTGAAGAGATTACGGGCTATGTTGATAATTAAAATGAGGTGAACGTTATGAAAAAAGCACAGCTCATTATTGACAGAAGTTTTATTGTCGGAGAAATCGACAAAAGAATTTACGGCTCTTTCCTGGAACATCTGGGCAGGGCAATTTATAAGGGCATTTACCAGCCCGAGAATCCGCTAAGTGATAAAAACGGCTTCAGAAAAGACGTGCTTGACCTGGTGCGTGAAACTGCTGTGCCGGTTGTGCGTTACCCCGGCGGCAATTTTGTATCCGGCTACAACTGGGAGGACGGTATCGGCCCCAAGGAGCTTCGTCCTCGCAGGGCAGAGCTTGCCTGGCACTCGACCGAAACAAATCAGTTCGGACTGGATGAGTTTATTGATTGGTGTAAAGAGGCGAACACAGAGCCGATGATGGCGATTAACCTCGGCACAAGAGGCGCTGACGATGCAAGAAATATCGTTGAGTACTGCAACCTTCAGGGCGGCACTTATTGGAGTGACCTTCGTATCAAAAACGGCCACAAAGAGCCTCATAATGTTAAACTCTGGTGCCTTGGCAACGAGATGGACGGCGACTGGCAGATTGGCCACAAAACCTCGCACGAATACGGCAGGGCGGCTCACGAGGCGGCTAAAGTAATGCGTTGGGTCAGCCCCGATATTGAGCTTGTTGCCTGCGGCTCATCAAGCAGCGGTATGAGCACTTTTGCTCAGTGGGAAGCAGACGTGCTTGACCACTGCTACCACGATGTGGATTATCTTTCACTTCATACATACTATAACAATTCCGAAAATAACACGCGTGAATTCCTCTGCCACAGTGCGGATATGGACAGCTTCATTTCCTCCGTTGTCGCAATATGCGATTACGTGCAGGCAAAGAAGCGCTCCAAGAAAAAGATTATGCTATCCTTTGATGAGTGGAACGTATGGTATCACTCTCACGGGCTGGATAAGCTCTGCAAGCCTTGGGAGGAAGCCCCCCGCAAGCTTGAGGATGTTTATAATTTTGAGGATGCACTGCTTGTGGGCAGCATGCTTATCACGCTCATCCGCCACGCGGACCGAGTAAAAATTGCCTGCCTTGCACAGCTTGTAAACGTTATTGCCCCTATTATGACATCCGATACGGGAGCATGGAGGCAGACAATATTCTTCCCCTATATGCAGGCAAGTGTTTATGGCAAGGGCACAGCGCTCAACACCATCGTCAAAGCGCCGATTTACGAAAGCCGTAAGTACGGTGACGTAAGCCTTGTTGACAGTGTTGTTATCGAGAATGATGACGAAAATATCACGGTTTTTGCCGTAAATAAAGACCTTGATGAGGATATTGAGCTCACCTGCGACCTTCGTCAGTATGCCGGCTTTAAGGTGAAGGAGCATATCGTGCTTACGCACGACGATATGAAGGCTGAAAATACAGAGGCTGACCCGAATAATGTTGCACCCTCCTACAGCAACGCTTCAAAGGTTGAGGGCGGAATTTTTTCAACAGTTCTCGGCAAACACAGCTGGAACGTAATAAGGCTTGGTAAGTGATTATGAACAGACCGAACATTGTTTTTTATTTCAGCGACCAGCAGCGTTGGGATACCGTAAATCCTACTCTCACACCTAACCTTGAGCAGCTTGCAAGTGAGGGCGTAAAGTTTACAAATTCATACACCTGCCAGCCGGTGTGCGGCCCTGCAAGAGCCTGCCTGCAGACGGGCACATATGCAACTCAGAACGGCTGCTACTGGAACGGGATTCCGTTGCCCTCCGATGTAAAGCCGCTGGCGGAGTATTTTAACGAGGCGGGTTACGATACGGCGTATATCGGCAAGTGGCACCTTGCTTCCGACCGTTTGCCCGGAATAGGTCTGCACTGCGAAAAAACGGCCGTGCCGAAAGATAAGCAGGGCGGCTACAAAAATTGGCGTGCAGCAGATGTGCTTGAGTTTACTTCTCACGGTTATGACGGCTTTGTTTTTGACGGTGAGGGTAATAAGCTTGAGTTCAAGGGCTACAGAGCGGATTGTATTAATGATTATGCTATTGAATATCTCGAAAACCGCGATAAGAGCAAGCCGTTTTTTATGTTTGTTTCGCAGCTTGAGCCCCATCATCAGAACGATCATCACTGCTACGAAGGCCCCAAAGAAACCGTCGATAATTATCGCGATTATCCTTTGCCTGACGATTTGACGTTTATGAAGGGTGATTATGCTCAGAGTTACCCCGACTACGTTGCGGCAATCAACCGCCTTGATGAAAACGTCGGCAGGCTTGTTGCAAAGCTCAAAGAGCTTGGTGAGTATGAAAATACTCTAATTATTTATACAAGCGACCACGGCTCACATTTCAAAACCAGAAACCTTGAATATAAGCGCAGCTGCCACGATTCCTGCACGCACACACCGCTGATTATAAGCGGCGCAGGCTTTGAGGGCGGTATGGTTGATGACAGGCTGGTAAGCCTGATTGATTTGCCGCCTACACTGCTTAAAGCGGCGGGTATCAACGTGCCGGGAACCTATGCCGGCTATGCACTGCAGGATAACCAAGAGCGAGACCACGTGTTTATTCAGATAAGTGAATCTCAGGTTGGCAGAAGCATACGCACAAAGAAGTATAAGTATTCGGTACGTGCAATCGGCGAGGGATATATACGCCACAGTTCAAAGGTTTATTTTGAAGATTTTCTCTATGACCTTGAGAAAGACCCGATTGAAAAACACAACCTTATCAAAGAGCCGCAGTATAAAGAAGTCCGCACTCAGCTTAAACAAATGCTGATTAAGCAGATGACGGACGTCGGCGAAAAGAAACCGATAATTCTCCCATCATTAAAAAGATAAAAAATAAGAGATGCCGTACTCTGATTTTGCGGTCAGAGTGCGGTGTTTTTTATCATTATATGGGCTTTTAGCTATATGAGTTTGAATTGAATGTGTGACAGTGACAACAAAGTCTGAGGCTCTTAAACATATACCGGGTTTATCAAATGTATGGGCTAAGACAACAGATTATGGGGTCGAACTGATTTAATTTGTGGTACAGAAAGAGGGGCGAGAAGCCCCTCTTTGATAGAATACATATTGAATTAAGATAAGATACATATTATAATAGCATATGGATGTAACATTACAGAGGAATAAAATTTTCTCTGAAAGGGGCAATGTTTATGAACAACAATGATGTGTTCATAAGTTTTTCTTTTGAAAACCAGGAAGTTGTAAACGATGTTGTTAATGAATTGACAAACAAATACGGTATTTCTTGTTGGCTTTGCCTGGACAAAGTAAGCGAAGGACAAAGTTACAAGGAAAAAATACCGGAAGCTATAGATCATTCCAGCACAATGGTTGTTTTTATCAGCAAAGATTCTGTAGTATCTGAGCAAGTGCCCAAAGAAGTAGGTATGGCATTTGAAGCAGGAAAAACTGTTATACCTTTCAGATTGGATGGTGCCAAATATCAAGGCAGACTTCGGTATGATTTGCAGGACGTAAATTACATAGATGCCACAATCCCGACTTTTGAAGAGAGAATTTACGATCTTGCAAAAGCTATCTGTTTTGCGGCAAACAAACCGTTTTGTGTTGAAGATGCACCTGATAACAAGCCTGAAGCATCAACGGTTTATGCTAAGAATGGAACAAGTAAAGAATCAGACAAAACGTCCTTAAAAAAGGAAAAAACCACAACAGCGAAGGAATTTTTTATTAATTTGATAAATGTAATTGTAGCTTCGCCCGTGTGTCTGTCTGTTTTAAACGATTTTTACCCTGATATTTATACAGGGGCTCCTTCTTTTCTCAAAGGGCTATTATCACTGCTTTGCAACAAATGGTTTTTGTTAGTATACTACATTGCTGTTTTTGTAATTGCTCATCACCATTTTTCGAATTTTGACTATCAGAAAAAACGGCACAGTAATTCAAATATTGATACCGAGTTTTCAGATTCTTTTCAGAATTTTATAAATTTACTGACTTCTCTCAGCAATGCTAATCTGCCGCTGAAGCAGAAGCTTAATCCCAAGGGATATATCGAAAGATTCGCTTTTTCTTATGACTTTGAAGAAATACAAGTGGGAAGTTTTACCGGTGAAAAAGTTGATTATTTTTCGGTGCTCTTCCCTTCTTACACTAATCCTTTTTGTCGTTTTTTCTATATCGGTAGATATACATCAAAAAGGAATGCCATAAAATACCTTCTTAAGCAAGGTTTTGATTTTTGCGGAAAAAGAAACGATATTCTTCACTTTTGTAAAGATGGAGATTTGCACCTGAGATTGGCCTATCGGAATTTTGTTTTCGGAATAGTCGGGCTTGAAGTTACCAGGGGAGGCATTAAATCCGTTTTGGAAGAACGCATAAATCATGAATACGTATTTTTTTCTCCTATAATGGTAATTCGTGGAACGATTCACGAATTTCGTAAAATGATTTTCGAATATAGACAAGGGAGCAAAAAAGATAAAATAGTTTTTTGGGTGTTTGTTGTTAACTTGAGTTTGCTTTTAGTGGGTCTATTGATGAAGTATTTATCATCTAATTAATTTGCTGAACCGTTGTGCGGTGTTAATATATCAGAAGGAGTAACTGTGTTATGGATATCAATTCTTTGGACAGATTCCTTGAAGCACAGGAGCATATGTATCCGGTTGCGCTTGAGGAGATGAAAAACGGGCAAAAATGCTCACACTGGATATGGTATATTTTTCCGCAGCTTCGCGGCTTGGGCAGAAGCGGCAACTCTTACAATTACGGCATCAACGGAATTGAAGAGGCAAAGGCTTACCTTGCTCACCCGGTGCTCTCTCAAAGGCTTACAGAAATCACCGAAGCGGTACTTGCCCACAAAGGCAAAGATATCAGAGATATTATGGGCGGCAATATTGATGCCGTTAAATTGCGTTCATCAATGACGCTTTTTGCATATTTAAGTGAGAGCAATTCGGTTTTTCATCAGGTTTTGGATTGCTTCTATGGCGGTAATATGGACGGATATACGCTATCAAAACTTAAAACGGATAAATGAAATTATAGAGCCGTGAAACTTTGTGAAAAAAGCTTCGCGGCTCTTTTTATATTTTATCCCCCTATTTTTTTAGAATTTGCGTACTTCTATAATCAAATCACAAAATAAATTTTAAATGTGTTCAGGGGGCAAAACAATGAAAAACCGAGTAATTATCAAACGCGAAGCAGGAAACAGAGACCTTAAATTCTATCTCAAAAATGATAAGGGCGAATTCTGGATGTTCGACCAGAAGTGTACAAAGGGTGTGTATGAGTATTTCAAAAACGGCAGATCGGAACGGGAAATACTCAGCTTTGATAAATGGAAATATAATAAAAGGCTGAACAACACAGTCAGCCGTATTCCGCGCGAAATCAGATATGTAACAAAACACGTTATTGATGACGAACGTGTTGCGTAAAAGGGGATAGTATGATGAAAATAATCAGGCGCAAAGATATGCGCCCTGAACATAGGTTTGGTGATTAACTTGAGAGCCGGAAATTAAAACGGAAAGGTTGGACTTTATGTATTAACAGAATTTGTAAATGATAAAGTCTCCGAATAAAGTCGATGAAAACTTTGTTCGGAGACTTTGATATTTGTTTCTGTAATTAAAACTTATAAATTACAATCAATGTATCAGAATCAGGGTATCCTATTGCGGGATAGTCAGTTTGCAATATGACCTCATTATTTAAATGTGCAAAAAAAGGTATATCAAAAAGTTTGTTGCATTCAATTAATTCAAAAGCAGCGCGTTGAGCATCATATTTATTTTTGAATCGCAGATAAATACGACTGTCAAATGCATGCGCTTCCAATATTTCACGACACAAATCAAACGAATATACATCCAGAACAGTTTCGTAGGATTTTTCAACGTTCTGAGGGCTTACAGATTTGTCGATGAATTTTGCAAAGTTAAATAATTTTCGCAAATTGGCAGGACATACAGGAACACATGTTATTTTGCAAGTTGAAAAAGTAGTGTCATCTATGACGGTGGCCGGATCGAATATGGATACAGTTTTTAGGTTTATGCATCCGTGAAAAGCATCGTTGCATATCTTTCTGACTCCATGTGATACAGTTAATTTATTTAGCTTAGTGCAATGCGCAAACGCTGTGTCACCGCATTCATACAGAGATCCGGGTAATGTCAATTCGGAAATTGATTCGCAATAAGAAAAAGCTGCAGATCCGATATGCTCTAATTTTAAAGGTAAATCAACTTTTGTTAGATTGGTGCAATGAGAAAACGCATTGCTTGCTATAGCTTTTATGTTAGTGCCAAATGTAACAGTTTCTAAATTATGGCATCTGCTGAAAGCAAAGTTGTCAATTAACTCCACGGAATTGCTTATCACAACTGACTTTAATTGTTTAGCACCGCTGAACATATATTTGTTGATGTTTTTTACGCATTCTCCGATAACGATATTAGTTAAGGAGGACATCCCTTTAAATGCGTATGTGTTAACATCGCTGTTTAAATGCAATTCAGTGATCGGAGAATCGGTGAAAGCGGTTTTGGCTATTGTGTTGAGTGATTTTCCTAAAACAGCTTTTTTCAGAGATATACAGCTGCGAAAAGCTTTTTCGGATATCTCTTGTGTGCTGTCCGGGATAATTACTTGTTCCACAGATTCACAACCTTCAAAGGCACTTTCTCCTATGGTTTTCAGCGATTCAGAAAAACGAATTTCTTTAAGATTGTGGCAACCGTAAAAAGCATAGTTACCGATGTGCTCTATCGTATCCGGCATAATAACGCTTATTACGGAGGTGCAGTTGCTGAATGCAGAATCATTTATGCACTTTGTTCCATCGGGAATTTCTATAACTTCTTTACCCAAATCGCATTTAACCGGCACATTGCTGCTGACAGTAAATGTATCTGTGTCGCAAACGGTTGATTCGGAAGAGTGTTTCCGTGTTTGCTCAGGGGTAATCTGGGGGTTATTATCAAGCGCATCTTTTGAACTCGAAGTGCCTAAGTTTAAAAAGATATTCAAGCCTGTTTTTGTATCGAATTCTTTGTTGCAGTTTTCACAGATTGTATGTTCCGAAAGGTCATCAACAATAACTCTGCTAAAACAATTGCAACACTTAGCAATTTTGAATCCCATTGTTACGTTCCTTTACAGAATTTAGTTTTAATAAATTATTTGCTCAAAAGATTAAAGTAGAAACCGTTTCTGAACTTGTACTTCAAATCATACATTTCCCATCTTTTTTCACCAATTTTCAAAAGCGGAAGAACCTTGGAAAACTCTTCGTGAGCAGCATTGTTGTCTCCGATCATTTCATATGCAAGTGCAAAATTATGATGTATAAGTGCTAGTGTAACAACATTTTTATCCTTATTGTTCTCAAAAAGCTTTTCCTGTAAAGGCAGAGCTTCTTTAAGAGATTGTAAAGCTTTTTGCGGATTATTAAGTTTGATGTGTACATCTGCTAATTTTTCGAGAGCTTCGGTCAAACTGCTATAACAGTTTGGAGCGGGGTCGTTTATATCTGCTTGCGTAAATCGGATAATTTCTTTGAGGAGTGATACATCTTCTGTGAGGTGATCTTCTGCATTAACGTAGTCATTTTCAGATAAGTATATCGTTGAAAGATTATTTTCAATTCTTTCAAGAAGCGGAGTTAATATCAGCTTTTTACCATCAATAATGCTGAAGCAATACGGTCTGGCGTTGTTCAAACATACAAGCGCATTTTCTTTCTTATCCAAAACAAGTTCTATTTCAGCCAACTCTATGTTGCATGAAGCGTAGTCTGAGGCGCAAGAGGGGTTGTTATTACAGAGAATTTCGAATCTTTTTACAGCTTCTGTATAAGAATCTTCAGCTTCCGTGAGAACATCTGTAATAACAAAAAATCGACCCATAGCCATTTTGACTTTTGCATAACTGAGGTCATAGTCTCCGCCATAATTATTAAGTGAATTTTCAATGAGCATTTGCGATTTGTCAAGAATGCCTTTTGCGGTATCCATCATAAACTCATTTGTGCATATTTCAGCAAAGTCAACATTCAGTCCAACAATGATGTTAGTCATTTGCACAGGATCTTTTTCAAACAAATCCATGCATTTTTTATGAAGTTCATTATATAATGCTTCTGCTTTATTGAATTCAATAGAACCATAAGTACAGTCGTCGATAAATGAGCTTATATCTGATGTCAAAAGCAAAATCTCCATTTTATGAGACATAGCCTTTTGTTTTTTCATCAAGGCTTCGATTTTTTCCATTCTTTTTTCAATTTGCTCCGGAGTAAGAGAACTGTTTGACATAAAATCACCTCAAAATTTTTGAATTATAAAAAAAGCCTTTGCACATCAAGCTTTTAATGCTGATAATATGATGGGCAAAGTGCATAATCCGAGTTTTTTTGAATTTTGTTATCATATTTTTAAAATTTTTTTCATTGTATCATATATTTTTTTCAAATGCAAGAAAAATATATGATAGTTCCTCATACCGTTGCAATGTTTTACGAATTAACAGTTTACATAAATGTATGATAATTGTTTCAAAGCTACAAATTAATCAAAAATTAACAATAATAAATTCTGAATGAGTTGCAATAATATTACTGCAAACGCAAAAAGTATTTTTGCAAAGGAGTGTAATTAAAATGTCAAAGAGCAACTCTAAGAGTATGGTTCCTGAGGCACGCGAGGCACTTGACAGATTCAAGATGGAAGCTGCAAGCGAAGTTGGCGTAAACCTCAAGCAGGGTTACAACGGTCACCTCACATCACGTGAGGCAGGCAGCGTTGGCGGTCAGATGGTTAAGAAGATGATCGAATCCTACGAGAAGAATATGAAGTAACATTACTTCGCAATAAAACACCCCGAAATCCTTGTAAAAGGGCTTCGGGGTGAATTTGTGTTTTATCGTATTCTGCCTGTGAGCGATAGTGTTTTAAGGTATAAAACGCGGCGTATTTTACGCAACTTTGAGCCGCCTGTGCAGAGCTTTATTGCTTTTTTAAGTGATTTTTCGTCGCCTTTGTATACGTAAAAGAATAAATCTCTGTACTTTGCTCTATTGATGCTTTTTTCAAGCTTCGGGTGTGTCTCAATCGCAAAATCAAGCGGTGTAGGCGCAACCGTGCATCTGCCTTTTATGCTGTCTGCGAGAGCTTTGCCTTTGTCGGTGTTTACTATAACTAGTGAGCAACCGCGGTCGTCATCAAGCTCGGGATGAAGCTTGTCAATTCCCCAGTAGTCACCGACGGTTATGTCGGCATAAGTGTTGAATTTTTTGAACTTGCATTTGTAGCAGCATTCGCGGAAGTATAAATCAGCACCGAATAGTCTGAAATAGTAGCTGTTCTTTCGGGGTATAATCTGCTGTGTGCCATCGGTGAAAACAACCCTGATGTTGCTCTTTTTCCAGCCGTTTGTTTTGTCGCGGAAATAGAATTCTTTTATCTTTTTGCCGCTTTCTTTTTCGATGTCGGCTTTGTAGATTTCAAAAATCTGAGGGTCGGGCACACCGCTGCAAACAAAATCAACCGTTGTGAGATTATCGTTTTTGCCGAATCTTGAATTGACTGCGGCAATCTGACACGGAGTGCCGGATACGAGCGTTTGTTTGCCTGCGTTGAGGCAGCTGTCTATTTTGTCCCATACCTTGCTCATATCGCTTTGAACATATTTTGAATCGCGGAAAAGGTCGATGCTTTCAATACTGTTCGCAGTGTCGTGCACTGCTTTCAGGTTTTCGTCAAGCTTGCAGCCGCATATTGTGCCGCCGTTGTTGATTATCTCTTCAAAAAAGAGCGCCGACGCACCGCCTGATGCGCTTTTGCAGCGCTGCTCGCTGCGGTTATCCGCCAACGCATAGCATTCAAGGGGGGTGACGGATTTACGCTCTTTATTTACGGGGCAGAGGTTTTTGCACTTGCTGCAGGAGATGCATTTTTCCGCATTAATCTGCGGATAGAGGAAACCGCCCTCGGTTGCGTGCATAGTTATTGCATCTTTGTCGCAGACCCATACACAAAGTCCGCAGCCTGTGCATTGCTTTTCATTTTCAAGAATTTTCATATCATCACTCCGATTTATAGGGAGGAATTTGTTTAATTACTTTTGCGGGATTGCCTGCGATAACGCAGTTACCCTCGGGGAAGCTTTTGGTAACAACCGAATTTGCGCCTACAACCGTGTGCTCACCCAACTCAACACCGGGCAATATAACTGAGCCGAAGCCTATCCATGAGTTTGCACCTATTTTTACATCCTTTGCTTTGCTGTGTTTGCTCAGGTTGTTAAAATCGTGGTTAGCAGTGATTATTGCAACGTTGCAGGCAATATAGCAGTTTTTACCGATAACTATTTTTGAATTGCCCGAAGCCTGATAATAGCAACCTGCTTTCTGAAAAATATTGATGTTGTCGGGATCAAACTCAATATTCTGCCAGTTACAGACGGTTGCCCTGAATGAAACCGGAAACGGTACTTTTCTGTTTATGCCTATAATTTTTTGCATAAAAACAGTTTCCATTACCCATCGCCAACCATCAGAATAGGCTCGCTTGGAAAAGAAACGCCCTTTGAGATATTTCGGCTTATAAAAAATGCAGCCGATTATCATCGCAAATGTTTTTTTCAGAAAGCTGATACCTGCTCTGATAATTCTCATTGTAAGCACTCTCCTATTTTTTCGAAGAACTTGTCCGATGAATCCGCCAATTCATTCATATTTTCGGCAATCTTTTTTGAATAAGCAGCTCTGTTGCCGAGCACCTCTTCAGCCTTTTTTACAATCAGGTCAAAATCGTTTTTGCTCTTAAAATGGCAGTCTGATAAATCGAGCCGCCTCATAACGTCGCAGATTTTACCTTCGTTATTCCGGCTGAATGCAGAAAAATCGTAATTGATTACGGGTGTGCCGTTGCAAAGCGACAAAAGCGTGCCGTGGAAAAAGCTTGTAACAGTCAGTTCAAACAGACCGAAAACAGCCGCCCACTCAAACGGATTGATATCAATCAGTTGCTTTTTGACAAATCTTGAGTAGTTATAAAGATTTACCAATACGTATTCGTCACCGAATTTGCGAGCCATCTTATCGGCAAGCTCCTTGGGCACACCCATCATACCGATAATTTTTTTGTCTGGGTCTATATTAAGCTTTTTATATATTTTAGCTTTGAACTCTTCTTTACTCAAACCTGTTTCACAGAAAACGTCATTCATATCCAGCAAAACAGTCGGGTCACAGGTGTATTCGGGCGCTGCGGAAGGGCAGACGTTTTTTACAAGCGATGCAGTGTAGTTATCACGCACACCGATAAATGCAAAACGCTCAAGCGAAGAGGCAAAATATGCCCTTTCTTTATCATTCACATAGCTTGAATCCATACCGTATGCCGATGCTGCATAGCTAAGCTTTTTAACGTCTTTTTCAAAGTTTAAAAGGTACGGGTTCGGGAATCCTCTTTTGCACCAGTTCCAAACTGCATCACTGCCTACAACAAAAATGTCGTAGTCGTTTTCGTATGCGGCAAGCACCTGCTCGGTATGACCGTCGTTGCACATTTTCTTTTCGGATAACGGCAGCTTTGTAAGAGCGCTTTTAAACAGTTTGTACTGCTTCTTTTTGAGGAGGTATCCCTGCGGATTCCTTATTGCAGAGCGGTTGATGCGCGGTACGTAGTGGTCATCCATCATTTTGCTGGTGTAGTCAATTATTTCAACTTCTGCATCAGGAAAACGCTTTTTAATTTTCTTTGAAAGGGAATAAGCCTGCATAAATGCGCCGTAATTTATGCTTCGATGAAAGGTTAAAATTCCAATTTTTTTCATAAGGTTACCTCTCTTTGTTCAGGAATGTCCACTGCTTTTTTAAGGGCTTGAACATAATCACAGCAAAGAAACCCAACCACACGATGCCAAGAGCAATTGCACAGATAATACTGTTTATTTCCCATCTGCTTTCAATTGATGATTTTATGAAGTAGATTGCCGCACCGCAAACGCCGTTAAAAACAATGAACAGTCCGCAATTCTTCCACGGGAAGATTGACGAAAACGGAACCTTTATTCTTTTGGATGTGTAAAGAAGCTGTATTATTGCCATAATAACGGTGGTTATAAGCGTTGCAACGGCAGGGCCGTTGAATCCCATTATGGTATAGAAAAGATAATTCAGCGAGAAATTGAGAGCAAGAGTGCCGATTGAGCTGTAAAGGATGAATTTTGTCTTGCCCGTTGCGTTGAGCATCATACCGAAATATGTGCACCTGCAGAACAGCACAAGGCAGTAAACTCTGAAAACAGATACACCGGGCAGATATTTTGCCGAGTACATTACCTCAATTACCTCGGGCGCAAAAACAAAGCAAGCAATCGCAATAAAAGATATAATCGCGAAGGAAATTGTGGTTGCGCTTTTCCAGAGATTGACAGCGTCTTGCTTTTTGTCGTTATGCATAAGCTTTACAACCTGAGGCAGCAAAACGGCAGTAATTGAGCTGGCGATGATTGAAACGGGCAGCTCCTTTGACGCGTTTGTGTAAATCGCAAGATCCTCGGTTGAAAATACCGAAGTGATGACAAGCTTATCAAGCTCAATATTCAGCGTGCCTACCACAGAAGCCAGACCTATGGGCACAGAAAATTTAAAAATACTTTTTACAAGCTCTTTGTTTACGGATATACGCAGTTTTTTTGCGCTTTTTTTCGCTACAAAATAAGTCCATAAAGTGAATGCGGCCTCAACACCGAGGAAAAGAAGAATGTACTGGGTGAATGTGCCGCCCAAAAGCTGAATTATCAGAATTATCGCAAGCAATGATATGCTGTTAAGTATTTTGAACAGCATCAGCATATTCGATTTGTTGTAAGCTATCAGCAGGTTTTCCGTGCCGGACATTATTACCCTTGTCCAGGGATAGGTTGCAAGAAAATACCAGAATGTTCTGATAAGGCTGTTCTTGAAATATATCTCAAGCAGCGGCACTGACGCAACCAGAACAACACCAACCAGAATGCTCAGCATAGTGCTGAGAGTGTAGTAAACCGAAAGAAAGCTTGAGCGTTCATCATCACTCTTGGCTTTGCCCAAAAAATAATTTATGCTGTTGGGCAGGCCGAGCATAAGCAGCGAGCTTACAAGGCTTACCGCCATCATCATCTGCGAATACGTGCCGTATTCGGTGAGTGAGCGGAATCTTGAAAGCAGCATGGAGGAAACCAGGCTGATTCCGAGTGTAATAAATTTTGCGGCAGTAAGTTTAACAGCATTACTGCCGACCCGTGTCTGAGAAGTGTTGCTCATATTATTTTTCACAGCCCTCTATTAATGCTTCAATGCGTTTGATTATCGTGTCGTAATCGTATCTTTCCAGCACAGCTTTTTCGGGATTGAACGGCAGCTCTTCGCCGTTCACCTTATAGTTATACTGTGTAAGTATATACTCTTTCAGCTTTGCAAAATCAGCTTCACTGTTTACTTCTTCGTAAACGATGCCGAGATTGCCCTCTCTTACCACCTGCGCAACCTCGCTGTCGGGCACATCACCCGTAACGGTTGTTACAATCGGTTTGCCAATAAGCATATACTCCAGCAGTTTGCCGGGAAAAACACCGCATTCTTTCTGTGTGTTCCATGTTGCCAGAATAAGCAGGTCAGAGCCAAACTGAAGCCTGAGACAATCCTCTCTCGCAAGCACACCGTGTGTTACGATAAAGTCTTCCGCCGAGCATTCCTTTGCTTGCTCCAGAATCGTTTTGTAATCAGAGCCTGCATAGTTTATACAGATTTTATCCTTATCCGCAAGCCCTTCGTCAACAAGCTCTTTTATCGCACGGAAAACAGGCCTTAAATCTCGCATAAAGCCGTAGAAAGCGCCGACATAAACCAAATCAAGTATGTCCGATATGGTACTCTGCTCGCAGGAATATTCCATATCTGCACGGTCATATCCGTTGGGAATCATATGGCGCTTTTCGGTATACTTATCGCCGCAGATTCGTTTCATATATCCGTTTGAAACGGTTACTATTTCGTCAGCAAGCTTGCAGCATTTTTGCTCTTTGCGTCTTCTGAAAAAGTTTTTTATCGGTCCGCACTGCGAAACAACGGCAGGATCACGGAAATCACATATCCACTTTACCTGCGGGAATTTTTTCTTGTAATACAGTCCGCAAAGCAAGCTGCCCACAGGACCGAAGGTCGTAAAAATCACATCATAGTTTTGCGGATTCTCTGCAACAAATGTTTTGAACGTATCGAGCATCTGTCGGTTTCTGCGGTTTGTTTCCCGTGTTTGCTTTATTTTGAACAATACTTTGTAAAGAAAATTGAACCGTTCAAAGAGAATTTTCTTTACGCCTGTTCTTTCGCTGTTGCCTTCTTTTTTCATCTCGTTCAATGAACTGCCGCTCTGAAAGCTGAATGCCTTATTGCAGTATTCGGATGCGTTTTCGCCCAAAGGATATCTTGTGAAAATGTCTACGCAATATCCGTCTGCGGTCAGCCTCTTTGCAATTTTAGACGGACGGACAGCACCGATGGTTGCCGAAGGAAAAAAGAAATCGCTTACTATAAGTATCTTTTTCATCAGTTAACCTCACAGATTTTCGTTGGCTAGCGATTTTAACTACCGGAATTCAGCTCCTTCCAGAGTGTTATTATAGGTTTGCGAACTGCAACGAAATATAAAATAAGCCAAATTATTCCGACAAAAATTGACAAAGCAATTTTATCAAAATCGATAAACTTAAAACTCAACTGCTGCAGTGCATAAAAAACAACGCCTAAAATTGCATTTAACAGCAATATTTTTATCATAACTGTTATCGGATAAATATCCGTAAACTTTACGTGCAACCATTTTCGAGTCAGGAACAGCTGATACATATTCATCACTGCAACCGAAACAAAAGTTGCTATTGCCGGGCCGAGAAGAGCAAATTCAGGATTTATGAATTCTATAACTTTGTATAGTCCGATATCAAGAATAAGATTTATAGCCATTGTTGCTATTGAAGCTCGCAGAATGATTTTGGTTTTTCCGAGTGAGTTTAAAGCCATACCGTAATATGTTACCCTGAAAAGCAAAACCAGGCTGTAAACCCTGAAAACAGATGTACCGGGCAAATATTTATCTGAGTACAAAATACTGATTATTTGAGGTGCAAAAACAAACATAACACACACGCAAAAAGAAATGAGGTAAAAACACAGAGTTATGGATTTTTTCCATAATTTCACAGCGTCGATATTTTTCTTTTCTGCAATTTTTCTGACAACAAACGGCATAGTAACCGAAGAAATGGATGTCGATAAAATATAAATCGGTAACTCCCTGGCTGCATTGGAATAAATTGCCATCGTTTCCGTATCTACAAGACCGCCGACAACAAACTTATCCATTTCAATATTAATCGTGCTGACAAGAGAGGCCACAGCCAAAGGCACAGCAAATTTCAGAATGTTTTTTATCGACGTTTTATCAAAACCAAACGGTATGACACCGGTCAGCATCTTAATCCACAAGTACACAAATACAGAAAAAATCATTTCCGATATTATGTAAATAATCATGTACCTGAAAAATGATAAGTTCAGGCATACTGCCAGAGCGGTTTCGCTTAAAATAATCAAGCTATGACATACCCTGAACGCTAATAAACCTTTTGTTTTGCGGTAAGCAATAAAAAAACGGTCAACTCCGGAATTTAAGATATGTGAAATAGGATAAAACAAAAGTACATACCAATAGCGGGACATAAGGGGATTATCAAAATACGTTTGAAATGCCGGTAATAGTAATAACGTAAGTACGCCGGCGAGTATTCCAACAAAAGTAATAATTGTGTAGTAATTTTTTACAAATGTTTGCTTTTCTTTGTTCGATTCACATTTGCCGAAGAAGTAATTTATGCACTGAGAAAAACCGGCAGAGAAAAAGGTTATTGCAACAGTGCATATCATAACAATCTGTGAGTATGTGCCGTATTCTTCCAAGGTTCTGAATCTTGAAAGCAGCATAACATTCAGCATATTGATTCCCAACTTAATAAATTGGGATACGGTAAGTATAAGTGAATCTTTGCCTATGTTATTTGTTTTCGACTGCATTTTTTATCAAATTATACTCCTTCTCAAAGCGTTCATCCCAAGAGATCATTTTTTCTTCCGAAGTCTTCTGTGCTTTCAAGCGGATTTTTGCAGACAGCTCACTATCTGAAATAAGCTTTTCTACAATATCGGCAGCCTCTTCCATATTTTTCACAAGGAAACCATTTTCACCGTCGGTTATGAAATCGTCCAACGAACCGTCATCAAGTGAAATTATCGGAGCACCGACAGAAAGCAGTTCGTGAAAAACATTACCCATATTGGTTGTATCCTGAAATAGCGGGCAAGCGATTGCTGATTTTGAAAGATATAAAAATTCCTCTTTTTCCAGAGAGCCCAAGAAGGAAATTCTGTCCTGCAAATTATATTCAGATATCATATCATCAAGTTTTTTCTTCCATGCTTTTTCGGTTTCCGAGGGTGGCATACTGCCTGCAAAATAAAGATTGCAATTAATACCGCGATCTTTAAGAATTTTCATAAGCTCTATCGCTCTGTCGTGTCTTTTCCAAGGTGTAACAGTTGCAACATACAGGATTGCTGGCTGAGTAAATTCATTAGCTAAATCCATATACTTTTTACAATCCTGAAAAGCACAACGGTCTATGCCGTTTTTCCAATAGTAAAAATCGTACAAAGTTTTGTTTTCACAAAACATTTCATACGATTTTTCACCGTTTGAACCGTCATCGGTTGTAAGCAAAAAGCTTTTGGGAAGATTATAAATTTCAATCTCTCTGTACGAATAAATTCTTGTCTTCTCTATTCCTTTTTTTTGCAAAGTACTCCACAAAAAACTACCATACAAACGAACACCGCACGGAATCCCCATAGAGTTAGCTAATTTATTAACACAAGATGAATCAGGTGTCATAGCATAAATAAAATCGTATTTTTTCTGTTTAAGTGCTTTTTTTACACTTGAAAGCAGAGCTATATCCATAAACGCATAATGAGTCAGCTTGTTAACCCTGTAATTTTTAATGATTATACCTTTAATCTGCTCTTTTTTTATGAACGGAAGTTTTGTCTCTTCTTGCATAAACTTTTTATCAGTTGAAACAAAACTTGTAAATATATAATCAATTTCAATTCCTTGTTCAGTAAAATATTGCATTGCTTTTAAAAAGCCGGGCATTCCTTTAAAATTAACTCCATCTTCCTTTAATGCATCTCTTACCGCTGAAAACATATTTGTAACAACAAGCATTCTCATTTTAATCACCCTTTTATGAATTGCCGATAAAGTATTTTTAAGTGTATTTTCGAGCTACACGTTATCCGTTGATAAGTATCTGAGCTATTCTTTCACAGGCGTGGCCGTCACCGTAGGGGTTAGATGCCTGCGACATTGCGCTGTAAGCAGCCTCATCGGTGATAAGGCGCTTAAACTCGTTATATATAGTCTCCTCATTTGTGCCGACAAGCTTGAGTGTGCCTGCGGCGATGCCTTCGGGTCTTTCGGTGGTGTCGCGCATTACGAGCACGGGCTTGCCAAGGCTCGGCGCCTCTTCCTGAATTCCGCCCGAATCGGTGAGAATAAGATAGCTTCGTGCGAGGAAGTTGTGGAAATCGAGCACATCAAGCGGCTCGATGATACGGAATCTTTCGTGATTGCCGAAAATTTCTGCCGCTGCCTGACGGACAACGGGATTCATATGTATCGGATAAATTACCTTCAGGTCCTCGTGTTCGTCAACAATACGCTTGATTGCTCTGAACATATTGTGCATCGGCTCACCGAGATTCTCTCTGCGGTGTGCAGTAAGCATAATAAGCCTGCTGTCTGCCGCCCATTCAAGCTCGGGATGTGTGTAATTCTCGCGCACGGTTGTTTTGAGTGCGTCAATTGCAGTGTTGCCCGTAACATATATGTTGTTTTCGCATCTGCCTTCATTGAGAAGGTTCTGCTTTGATTTTTCCGTGGGAGCAAAGTTGTATTTTGCGATAATGCTTACCGCCTGACGGTTGAACTCCTCGGGATAAGGGGAGTAAATGTTGTATGTACGCAGACCTGCCTCAACGTGACCGACAGGAATCTGCAGATAGAAGCAGGCGAGTGCAGTGACAAAGGTTGTAGATGTATCGCCGTGAACGAGCACAACGTCGGGCTTTTCACTCTCGAGCACCTGCTTGATTCGCTCAAGAATATTTGTTGTAACGTCAAACAGAGTCTGCTTGTCCTTCATAATTGCCAGGTCGTAATCGGGTTTTACGTCAAATGCTCTGAGCACCTGATCGAGCATCTGCCTATGCTGACCGGTGACGCAAACGACGGTTTCAAGCTCTCCGTGTTTTTTTAGCTCATTTACAAGCGGACACATTTTTATTGCTTCCGGCCTTGTGCCGAAAACCAACATAACCTTTTTCATACTGTTTCCTCACATTGGTTAATTAAAGATAGTAGACCTTATCTGTTGCGGATCCGAAAACCTTTCTTGTGTCAAGAACGATTTTGCCGTTAAGTTTATCCAGGCTTTCTCTTATCTGATTATGGCCTACCATAATGACAACAAGGTCAACGTCATTCAGGAACTTATCAAAATCGTGGTACTGATTTTCGACTATAGCTTCGCTGATGAAAGGATCATAAACCTTGAGCGGTGCGGCAAGGTGTCGCTCCTGGCTTTCGAGCAGCTGCAGGGTAGGCGACTCGCGGCAATCGTCAACGTTCTCCTTGTATGTAAGTCCGTACAGACCCACACGGCTTATATCGGTAAGACCGTTTTCTTTCATAATTGTATGGATTCTGCTCAGCACAAAATCGGGCATACTGTCGTTTACTGCCATTGATTCACCAATAACTTTTGTAAGGCTGGGATAATCACCTACAAGGAACCATGGGTCAACGCTTATGCAGTGACCGCCGACACCGGGGCCGGGCTGGAGAATATTGACTCTAGGATGCATATTGCAGATTTTGATAATCTCGTATACGTCCATATTATCCTGACGGCAGATTTTTGCAAGCTCATTTGCAAAGGCAATGTTTACCGCACGGAATGTATTCTCAACAACCTTTGTCATCTCTGCGGTGCGAATATCCGTTACAACAATTTCGCCCTGACAGAATGAAGCATAAAGCTCCTTGACCTTTTCGCCGATTTCTTTGTCGTCTGCACCGATTGTGCGGTTATTGTGGAGCAGCTCATATATCATGTTGCCGGGGATGATTCTTTCAGGTGCGTGGACAAGGTGAATATCCTTGCCGATAACAAAACCGTTTTCCTCAATTACGGGGCGGACAAATTTATCAATTGTGCCGGGTGAAACGGTTGACTCAACGATAACAACCGCACCTTTTTTGCAAACCTCCATCACGCTTTTAACAGCAGAAACAACGTAGCATGCATCAATCTTTTTTGAGAATTTATCGTAGGGTGTCGGTACTGAAACGATGTATGTATCCGTCACCTGATATTCTGTTGAAAACTCAATGCCGCTGTCTACAGCCTTGGTAAAAAGCTCGTCAAGACCATCCTCCTTAAAGGTTGTCCTGCCGCTCTTAAGTGTATCAACAAGCTCTTTGTTGTAGTCTGTGCCTACAACCTCTACTCCGTGCGCTGCCATCATAAGCGCTGTTGGAAGTCCGATATATCCTAATCCTATAACGTTTACCATAGTTAATGTACCACCTTTTGATTTATTCTATTTGTTTTTATTTTCTACAGCCAATGTGCTTCCGTCTGTCATAAGCAAACAAATTATCACCATATAGTACCACAAGCTGTCATGAATAAACATACCTATACCCATAAACCTTATTAAAACAATAAGTATCGGGACATAATATAAAATATTTCTTGGGAATTTCTTTATTGTTATAGATGATTTCAATACAAAAAGATATAAAACCACACCGATTGCACCGATGTAATACATCATTTCAAGATATGTGTTGTGAGGTGCTCTTTCTAACTGTATTCCAAGACCCGCTCCAAAAAACAGTGTTTTAAAATCCTTTAACATGGTTTTTATATACGCCAACCATATTTCTGTTCTTCCTGTTGTCATAGAAGAAATATCCGAGCCGGAATCTTCGTTCAGTCTGAGGATATATGTTTCAACGGATTCTTTTGCAAAGATCAGAATCAAAATGCCTGACAGAATCAGCACAAAAGATAGCTTAAAGAATGCTGTACCACCTCTTCTGAGGCTGTTAAGAAGTAGTATAGCGACCATAACAGCCAAAACCAAAAGGAACGACTTGCTGACAGACATTAGACCGAAAACAGCCAGAACGGCAAACAAAATCATATAAATCGGCTTCATTTTCTGTGTGCACATTGTTGTTACAAGGCAACCCATAGCAACCGAAATATCCATAGTGTAGTAGTTGGGATTGACGTTGAGACCAACAAATCTTGCTGCATACTCTTCGTGACCGACTTTGTATGCTGTATCAAGGCTGAAGCTTTTAATAATCGGCAAATAATCTCGCATTGCACCTATGGCAGAGGAAAATATTATGCCCAGGCAGAAAGCATACAAAATGTGCTGATAATTGTATTCGTCCGATTCCGTAGCTTCTCTGAGCATTGCAAAGCCGCAGACCATAGTGATAATTATAACTATTTTGTCCGGCCCCGAAACAGCAAGACAGTAGCAGGCGAAGATGAAAGCTGTCAGCAAAAACATACGGTTGAGTTTACCTGTTTTGAAGATAATGCGCAATACATAAATCGCAAAAAACACAGTAAAAAGACTTATCTGACCGGGACTTATTTTGATGATATTAGCAAAAGGCAATAAAAAACAAAGCACCGGAAGACAAGTGCCCAACGGCAAAAGAGCAACCGCAGCTGCACCGACAAGTATCAAAGGATACACAAAGACATTGCTAACCGACCTGAGCAACAAAAGAATGCTGAAGACGGTTACCAAACCTATTAGCATATGCCTTTCTGATATCCTCGTTTTCATAAAAATTAAAGATTCTCCTTATACCATGAAATAGCCTGCTCGAGTCCGCTGTCAAAATCATAATCAGGATCGTAACCGAGCAAAGTTTTTGCCTTTGAAATATCGGCGTTGCTGTGCTTGATATCACCTGCACGGTCGGGGCCGAAATTCGGCTCGATGTCAACACCGAGTGCCTTGGTGAGCGAGTAGTAAATATCAATCAGATATTCTCTGCCACCGTAGGCAATGTTGAACGCTTCGCCTGCAGCCTCATGCGGCGCAAGGCAAGCCTTGAGGTTAGCCTCAATAACATTTTCGATATATGTAAAGTCGCGGCTCTGTTTGCCGTCACCGTTGATTGTCGGAGTTTCACCGTTTATCAGCATCTTGATAAACTTCGGAATAACTGCGGCATAAGCACCGTCCGGGTCCTGACGTGTGCCGAAAACGTTGAAGTAACGCAGACCGTAGGTGTCAAGTCCGTAGTGCCTTGTATACTGCTTTGCCCACTCTTCATCACATCTTTTTGTGAGAGCGTAGGGGGAGAGTAGGTTGCCTTCTATACCTTCCGTTTTGGGGAGATTCGGCTCATCACCGTAAACCGATGAGCTTGAAGCATAGACAAACTTTTTGACGTTATTCTGTCTTGCTGCTTCAAGCATATTGAGTGTGCCCGTAATATTGTTGGCACAGTAGAAAAGCGGCATTTCAATACTTCTGGGCACGCTGCCCCATGCAGCCTGATTGAGCACGTAATCAACACCATCACAGGCTTTAATACACGTGTCAAAATCCTTTATATCACCTTTGATAAACTCGTAATTCGGATTATCAATGAACATATCAACGTTTTTCTGTTTGCCTGTTGAAAGGTCATCAAGGCAACGCACACGGTAACCCATGGCAAGAATAGCCTCGCAAAGGTTGCTGCCTATAAAGCCTGCACCGCCTGTCACAAGGAACAGTGAATTTTCAGGAAATTTAAGATGTTTGTAACCCATTTTAAGCCTCCGGGTATTATTGACTCTTTCTCTCTTTGAGAAGAGTGAATATTTCTTCAAGTTTTTTAACTGCAGCTTCAGCAGAAAAATCAGCGGCTCTTTCACCTGCGAGTCTGCCGTATTTTTTCATCAGCTCTTCATCGGAAAGCAGATGAACAATCGCTTCGGCAAGCTGAGAAATTGCACGATCTTCACCGCAGTAATCGTAACGGGGAGTAATTATGCCGTAGTCACATTCTTCAAACTTATCTTTCGCAACAGAGTAATCACAATTTTTCATCAGGATTTCTGCAGGACCTGTAAGGCAGTTTGTGCTGATAACGGGCAGAGAAAGTGCCATTGCCTCAGCCAGTACGTTCGGGAAGCCTTCGCTGCGAGATGAGAGCACAAACGCATCGCACTTACGCATATATTTGTACGGATTATTCTGATAACCTGCAAAATAAACGTCTGCTTCTATACCGGCTTCTTTAGCGATACTGACACATTTATCTTTGGGCTCACCGTCGCCGACGAAAACAAGCCCTATATCGTCCATTCTGTCTTTGCATTCTTTGAATGCAAGTATAAGGTTTTCAAAAGCCTTTTCCTTGCAGAATCTGCCAACCGCAACAATTACTTTTTTGTGGGAGTTTCTGAAGTTTATAAAAACTTCATCGTCAATCGGCTCTTTTGACTGAGCAAGTATTTTCTCAACGTCAATAATATTGTGTACTGCAAACGCCTTGTCTGCATCTTCAGGGTATAAACTTACATAATGATCACAGATATACTGTGAGTTGCAGACAACACCATCGGATACATCGAGATTCTTCTTATATATTTCAGGCTTTCTTGCCAATGCACCGAAATCTCTGATTGAGATTATCTTGACACAATTTTTCAGCTTAAGTGTATTGATAGGATTTTTTTGCCATGCAAAAAGAAAAACCACATCGTATTTATCATGCTTTGTCAGTTTGACCAGCCCTATACACCTTCCGATTGCTGTTATTATCTTTTTCAGATAACTCGTCTGTGACGGCAGTTTCATATCAACAAGTTTGCCACCGTAGGGATAGACAATTTTACTTGCGTCAAAAAGAACTGTTGTTACATCGTGATTCTTTGCCAGGGCAACAGAAATATTTGCCGCACTTCGCTCAGTACCCCCTATGCACAGTGACTCTTTCAAAATGCATATCTTCATTGATTATCTCCATTTAGCACACAGTGGATTTTTTATTATCACAGTCTCCAATATTTGTATCCTGCATCGGTATACTCTTTTCTGTCGAGCACACCTTTTACGTCGATAATAACTTTCTGATTATCGGAAGAACCGAACATAGCCGCAATATCATCAGCTGTAAGCTTGTTGAATTCAGCGTGAGCAACAGCAAGAATAACGGCATCCATATCCTTTACATCAGAAATATCACAGAATTTAATGCCGTAGAGTCTTTCTGCCTCGTCTGCATCAGCCTGAGGGTCGGAAACAATCGGGGCAATGCCGTACTCTTTAAGCTCATTTATTATATCGATAACCTTTGTGTTTCTGGTATCGGGGCAATTCTCTTTGAAAGTAAAACCGAGTACGGCAACCTTTGCGTTCTTAACGTTAACGCCGACGTTTATGAGCTTTTTGACGGCGTTTTCCGCAACGTACTTGCCCATATCGTCGTTAATGCGTCTGCCGGCAAGAATAACCTGACTGTGATAGCCGAGCTGCTCTGCCTTGTATGTAAGGTAGTATGGATCTACACCGATGCAGTGTCCGCCGACAAGACCGGGGAAGAATTTGAGGAAGTTCCACTTTGTGCCTGCGGCTTCAAGCACTGCCTTTGTGTCGATGCCCATTTTGTTGAAAATAATTGAAAGCTCGTTCATAAACGCAATGTTTATGTCGCGCTGACTGTTTTCAATAACCTTTGCTGCTTCGGCAACCTTGATGCTTTCTGCACGATGAACGCCTGCTTCAACAACCAACTCATAGACTTTTGCGACTGTATCGAGCGTCTCTTCATCCATACCCGAAACAATCTTGATAATTGTTTCAAGGCGGTGCACCTTGTCACCGGGATTAATACGCTCAGGTGAATAACCTATTTTGAAATCCTCACCGCATTTGAGACCGGATTCTTTTTCGAGAATCGGCACGCAGACGTCCTCAGTAACACCGGGATAAACCGTTGACTCAAAAACGACGATACTGCCCTTTGTGAGGTTTCTGCCGAGGATACGGCTTGCACCCTCAACGGGAGTAAGGTCGGGTGTGTGGTCATCGTTTACGGGTGTGGGAACGGCAACGATGTGGAATTTTGCCTCTCTGAGCTTTGTTTCGTCAGAGGTGAATTCAACGGTTGTTGCCTTGATTGCATCGTCGCCTACTTCAAGTGTGGGGTCAATGCCGCTCTTGTAAAGCTCAATCTTTTTTTCGTTGAGATCATATCCTATAACGTCTGCTTTTTTTGCAAAAGCAACAGCAATCGGCATACCGACATATCCTAAACCAACAAGAGAAATTTTCTCTTCTCTTTTGATTATTTTCTCGTAAAGATTCATTGAGCAGTCTCCTTAAAACAGCTTTTGGTAATCAGTTGCGTATAAGTATCTCTGCAATTCTTTCGCAAATAATAATCCTTGGATTAATCGCAGTACTTTTATTTTATATTTTCTGTATCCAATCTTTATACGATAACGTTTCTTTATATCCTTCTTTTCCGCATTTCATCCAAAAATATTTTTCTTTTAAAGATAATGGCTTTCTGTGACGGTATCTTAACAGATAATATATCATCCAAACACTTGTTAAAACAGGATATGCACAAGCACAGTATGCTCCTTTTCCGTAGAAATATCTTTCGTTATATCCGTCAAACCATGTTGATGTTTCAAAAGAAACTTTTCCAATTGTTTCTTTTGAAACATAGAAAGTCAATCCTTTTTTTCTGGCATTATTCAACCACATACTATCCTCTCCGGAAGGGAAAACGCAGCCTCCGCCAAACAAAGTTGTGAACCACAAATTTGCTTTTCGTATAGCATCAAGGCGGAAAGCTATTCGAAAAGTAGCCCAAGGCATACGACAAAACTTACTGCATTTTTTTGTTTCAGGATACGAAACTTGTATGCGTTTAGAATCAGTATCAAAATGAAAAATTATAATATCAGCATCAGGATGGGTATCAAATTCTGCCAACACACGTTCTTCCATATCGTCGTCATAAACAACATCATCATCTGCAAATAAACATATTTCACTACTGGCATATGTCAAAGCAATATTGCGATTAACACCGACCCCTCTGGTATCGGTAGTTATCATTTTTGCGTGATGTCCATCAAACTCAATTTCATCCATGGCAGTTTCATCTGCCTGATTGGCAAAAACAACATCAGAATGAATATTCATCTGTTCGATTTTTGAAAAATTCTTTTGTTTCATTGTAACGCATAAAATTTCAAATCTTGACATTACACATTTCCTCGTTTAAGTATAGTTTTCTGTATTAAAACAGATAGAAAGTTGATATTACTATTTAACACTTTGTTACTGATTACAACTGTGATTATAACTTTTATTATCGTCTAAATACTCTTTGAAATCTCGCTCTACATCCCAAACAAAGGCATGCGATGCATAAAGTGCCTTTGTTTTTTCATCCGGCATTTCCATAAATCTGCTGCCGTATCTGTCTGCTAAATAATCATCTGCCTTAAGCGGCACGACGAGCGACACCTGCTCAAAAGGTACGTATTTACCATCCCCGAAATAAGAACAGCTGTAAAAGCTGTTGGCATATTTGGCTCTGCCAAAAACATGAGCACACTCATTTGTAGGACGGGAATTATATTTCCTTACTAAATGCAGCAACAATTTTTTAATCGGCTTTGTAACAATGCATTTTGTGATGAAGAGCTCAACTTTTTTCTTTTTATTCTCGGTTACATAATTGGTCCTTAACAAAGCACTCGCTTTCAGCAATCCGCCTGCATAATACTGTACCTTTTTTCCTAAACTGCCCGATGGTGCATTGTTAAGGCACATAATATCAACAAATATGCCCTGATGACCTTTAGGTAATACCGGATTGTAGCAAGTAGTTCCATTCATTCTGATTTTAGAAAAGAAGTACGGATTTTCGTCAGTATCTTCTTTTTGAAAATAAAATCTTGTTTTATCAAGATGTTTTTCGCAACATTCCGCAAATTTCACATAATTTTCGTATGTCATAAAAATATCAAGGTCATCATCCCAAGGAATAAAACCGCCGTGTCTTACTGCACCTAAAGCCGAGCCACCCATCAGATAGTAGGTTATGTTGTGTTCCTTACAGAAGCTATCTATATAAACCATTATTTCAAGTATTTTGTCTTGCAGAGGCAAAATACCGTAAGTGTCTTCAAGGTCATTTCTCACATACTTATACATGCGTTACTCTCTCTCTTAATATAGTTGATGAAATTCCTTCTGTGTGCTGAAGATATACTACAGAGCAGCCGACTTCCATAAATTCTTTTTCAAACTTATCCCATGCCGGCGTTCCCTGCCAATCTGAGCCTACAAATACAGCATCAACGTCATATTTTTTTACAGCAGAAAGCTTATCCATATCGTGCTGAAGAACGACCTTGTCTACATATTTTATTGACTCGACAATTTCGACTCTGTCTTTTTCGCATATAATCGGGAGCTTGTTCTTTCTGCTCTGGCACAAGGCATCTGTTGTAACCCCGACTATGAGATACTCACACTGTTCTTTGGCTCTTTTGAGAATATTCAGATGGCCGATATGAAACATGTCAAAAACACCGGTCGTATATCCGATTTTGTATTTCTTTCCTTCCATATCCTATGCCTCACTTCCTGTACTTTTTGAAAGCGTTGAACATATATCCTAACATTGCATTTGTGCTTTTAAGCAGATTCATATTAAGTGCTTTGCGATATATTATCCATCGTTGCTTTGCGGCATTGACTTTGTTAAATGACCTTGAGCCGGAGCTGTATCGGTAATAAACAAGCACATCCGTTACCCCTACCGCTTTAACAGGTATACTGAGCAGTTCCATCCAAAGTACATAGTCCTCATGATAAAACTCACTGTTAAATGGGTGCTTCTTGAATAAATCCGCGTCAACTATTGCGGTTGAGCAGCCGATTTCGTTACAGTAGAGCATCTGTTTATATGAAACACGATCGGGGACAATAAACGGGTGCATAACAGGCTGATCGTTTTCATCGATGAAGCTGTAAGATGAGTAAACTATCTGAGCATCATTCTCCTTGAGAAGCTTTATCTGCCTTTCAATTTTATCTTCGACCCAGATATCGTCGCTGTCAAGCAGCGCGATATACTCGCCCGAAGCTTCCCGAATACCTCTGTTGCGTACAGCGGCAACGCCCTGATTTTTTTCACTTTCCAAAACCTTTATACGTGAATCTATTTTGGCATAGTCATACATTATTTTCAAAGAATCATCTTTTGAGCAGTCGTCAATCAAAATGATCTCCAGGTTTTTGTGAGTCTGCCTCAGTGTAGAGCCAAGTGTTCTTGAAAGATATTTTGATGCGTTGTAAACCGGTATTACTACCGATACCAAAGGCTCCATAAAAACAGTCCTTTCTTTGATATGAATCTAATTCCGCTCGCTCATTTTTTCTTTGCTTACCATTGCTGTTGTCTGGCCTTCGGCTGTGCCGCTTGTGCTGTCCTTGATGAACAGGATTTTAATTGTTGCCATAATCAGCTTGAAATCCTGAACGGTTGACATTTCATTTATGTACATAAGATCCATCTGCAGCTTGTCTGCAGGCTCTGTGTTATATCTGCCGTAAACCTGCGCAAGACCCGTCAGGCCTGCTTTTACTTGCAGGCGGAGATTAAATGCAGGATACTCTTCAAGGTACTGGGCTGCGATTTCGGGGCGCTCCGGACGCGGACCGACAATTGACATATCACCCTTCAGAATGTTGAAAAGCTGGGGTAACTCATCAAGCCTGCAAGCACGGATAAATTTGCCGATGGGAGTTATACGGTCATCGTGGCTAGTGGCAAGCCTTGCGACACCGTCGCTTTCGGCATTGACACGCATGCTGCGGAATTTGTATATTTTAAATTCTTTTCCGTTCTTCGTTAAGCGAACCTGCTTGTACAGTGCAGGCCCTTTGTCGTATGATCTGATTGCGATTGCGGTTACTAACATAATAGGGCTGAGGATAATAATACCGGCAAGCGAGCAGGCTATATCGATAACGCGCTTGATAAACAGATACTCCGCATTAGGCACAGCCCTTGAAATCTGAAACGCAGGCACACTGAACATATCCAGATGTGTTGCACCCATCATAATTATATCGCCTGTATACGGTGCTGTGTAGCACTGAATGTTTCTTTCGATACAGTACTCAAAAATTGAGTTTCTGTCACGGGGGAGAAGATCTACAACAAAAACAACCTCACAGTTATCGAGGTATTTACTCCAATCGTTGCCGTCAACGAATTTTACGGTGTCAACAATTTTGAAGTTCTTTTTGCGCGAATATACCTCTTTAAGTCTTACAAGCTCTGATTCCTCGCGGTACAAAATGACCGCCGCTTTAGGCTGATTAAGTCTGAAATAAACACGGTTGACAATGAGCGTCCAAAAACAGCTCGCAAAAGATTGCAGAATAAAGAAAACTGCAAGCGGCAAGGGGTTGAACACTTTTGAGTTGGCGACTACAAACACTACATAAAAAGCAACATTTGTAATAAATAACGAAAGCGTTTGCGAGTAAATCAGTATACCGCAGTTCGTCATTCCGAAGCTGTATGCCTTATAGATTCGCAAACAAAAGCAAAGTAAAGAGGTATAAAGTCCGACAAAAATCAGGAATCTTGTGTCACCTACACCGTAGCTGTTATATCTGGAATTGTAGAAATCAAGACAGGCTGCAAAAATGCCGATAGTCATAATCAAGTGAAAAAGTTTGCATCCTCTGATGATTGTTGTATAAGCAAATACTTTGTTTTTGTTGTTATTTTTGCTCACTATAATCCCACACTTTCAAACAAGAATTTAATCTCATCTGCATACTCTGCCGAAACACCGTCAAGGTCGGCAAGATATGTTTTTCTGAATTTTCTCTTCTTTCCGAACATTAAGGAGAACAACCGACAAATTTCGCAAAGCGGAGTTAAAAAACGGTATTTCTTTATAATCGGATATGTATATGCAAGATCTCTGTGCGACACAAAAATCCGCCTGAGGATATGTTTTCTTTTTCCGCCGTGATGCTGTTGGTTGGACAGCATCTTTGTTTCGTCTGTGCCGAATATACCGCCTTTGGCGATATAGTCCTGCAGCACACGCGTAAGCTCGGTGTGCTCCGTGCCCGAAAACCACACTTCGCTCAGCTGCTCTGCACTTTCGGCAAATTTCAGCATTGAGCCTTTTCTCAGCAGATTTCTCGTTTCTTCGTCTGTATAATCACAGTGGTGGTTCATCAGCCACAAATCGAGGAACGGACGGATTCCGCAACCGCCCTGCACAATGTGCTTTGCCATATGCGATATGTGATAGAAGTAGAAGAACGGTGCACTCAATTCATATCTGAAGCCGTTTGTGCTGACAGGTTTTGCATAATCCCACACATTGTTCAAAATTTTTGACGATGCAAGTTTATGGTCCTCTTCGATCAGGCGGAAGTGGAGCTCAATAAGTGAACTGCCGTCAGGAGTAAGTGTTATATCGTGGTCGCTTTGGTTGCTTTGCCTGTATCCGAGGCGATCCTGAATCAGCTCAGCTGCAGCGCTCAGCTGATTCTCGTGTACGAGTATATCGGCATCAACGCTGGAACGCATCCATGTTTCGGGGTAGAGGTTTCGCAGCACCGTACCCTTGAGGGGAATGTACGGTATTCTTCCCTCGTCAAGTGTTTTGCACACGTTTTCGAAAACGTTGTTCAGCTTTTCACTTCGGAATACCGTGCTGTAAAGCTGTGTGGTATATGCCTGAGCTGCGCTGCCGCTGAGCAGCTTGTTTTTGTTCAGGTTTGAAGCGACGATGTGTGCAACATCGTGCTCCTTGGCTTTTACGAACAAATCGATAACAAGCTGTTCGTCTGACATAAGGTCGGGCGGCAATTCAACCTGCCTGCCGCAAACCTCATTGCCGATGAGCTGTATTAATATTTCGTTTGCTCGCTCCATTGGCTTACTCCAGAACTAATCTTTTTTGTTTACCGTTCGTTTTATTTTGTTACGCACTCTGAATATCTGAGCACGTATCGGAAACATCATCTGCCACAAAAAAATCTTTGAGCGATATCCGGCAGAGGAACAGGGGATCACCTTTCCTTTGCACTCAACATCGGTTACAGCTGCTATCGCCTGTTCGGGTGCTATCTGCTCGCACCAGATCTGTGCGTCACCGTTCATTATCAGGGTACCGTCGGATAAGACGCGTTTTATCCGGTGAAGTACAAGCTCACCCGTAGTACGCTTGAACAGCAGAATGCGACCTCTTTTAAAATCCTGCGGTCTGCATTTTGTCAGTCGGACGCTGTCTCTTCCGTGTACCAGGAACGGATTCATACTGGAACCCGATACGCACAGCGTGAAGCGGCCGCCCATGCTGATGATTTCTTCAAGTGAAGCGGAGATTTCAGAAGTTGAAAATTCAATTTTTTCCATTTTCAAAAACCTTGCTGTATGTAAGTTTTACCGCATCCTCATCAGGTCTGCACTCAAGCAGCCATATGGGAATTTTCCTTGCAAGTTTGTCAAGAGTATCGAGAGATTTCTGCAGACACTCCGTATCCCAATGAGGTAAAAAGACGTGCGGCATAAAAAGTTCGATTGCCCTCAAGGTATCGAGCTTTGTAATTCTGTTTTCGTTTGCCTGCCTTAGCACAACTATACCTTTCAGTGCGGTCTTAGCGTTAAGGCAATATTCGGATGAGCCTTTCCACGGGCAGCCGTAAGCATAAAAGCCGCCGTCCTTAAAGCGGAGAAAGGCTTTGTCGCCGTTGATTATCTCAGCGCCCATATGTTTTTTCCACAGCTGAGCTTGGGTTGTTTTGCCAACGCCTGAATAGCCCGCAAAAATTATTCCGCTGCCACCAAGGTTGATGACAGATGCATGCATAAACAGTGTATTAAGTTTTGCAAACCTTGAGCATATTGCGGCGAGCGGCAGCGAATGTTCGGAGTTGCTTAGTCTTTCGGTGAATACGGTGCACCTCTCCCATTGAGCATCGGCAAGCAGAAGCTCACCGGTTTCAAGCTTCAGTACGCGCTCCGAGGGCCTGTCCGTATACTGTATTCCGTGTATCGAATTCATCTGTGAAGCAAAATCGAGATTCATCACGGGCGATTCGACGCAATCACATTTAAAGTCTTTGACGAAATCAGAATAATCCGACTGCCACTCAAGCGGAATATCCGCAATCCGGATAATCATCCAATGTTGTAGCTCAGACAGTTGAAGAACGGCTCCATACCGTATGTTCTGAGCTCATTATAATAATCGAGGAATTTGTTTGTGGTTACTTTAACCTCAGCGGACATTACGCCCATATAGTATCCGCGGCAACCGTCAATCTCGTGAGTGAACTTGATAACAGCCGCACCGGAAACTTCGGAAATACCGCCCGATACGGCGGCGATACCCTCTTTGATGTTGATTGCTATTAGCTTACTCTCGGGAACGACATATTTTTTCTTCATATCAATTCTCCTTTTTTGCGAGCATATATTTCATAAAGTTTTTTTGCCATATCGCAAAGACTTTCCGATGTTTTTTCGGGGTCAGAGCTTTCTGCGCAGAGTGTGCCGGGGCAACGTTGACAGAAATCTTTCCACTTGCAGTCGTTACATTCTGTCGGGCTTTTTATTTTTTCAAGCTTTTCGTGCATAGCCTCATAATCGCTTCTGAGGTTGCCTGACCAGCTTGTATAGGGTGTGTTCATAAACGCGCAAAGCTGAAGGTGACCGTGCCAGGTTATCCAAAGTGATGTTCTGTAGCTTGCACACCACGCAAACGGTGATTTGAGCGGTGGGAACTTACTCCTTTCAAGCTCTTCAACGGTCAGCTCCTCGGGGAAATCACTCAGCGCAAAGCGAGAAGAAGCGATGCTGTTGAGTGAACCTCTGGCGGAGTTTACAACCGTTATGGTGTGCTGCATAGGCAACCCTTTTTCACGTGCAAAGCTGTAAATCTCTTGCAAATCGTCTGCGTTTTCCTTGACGATGGTTGAGGTGAGTGAGAGCGGCACACCAGCTTCTTTGAGCAGATCAATAGCCTTTGATACCCTTGTGAAGCCGTCAGCCGAGCCGCAGGTTTTAAGGTAGGTTTCGTTGCTTGCTCCGTAAACGGTCAGCTTCATTCGGTAGGGCATTCCGTGCTCACGGAATTTTTCTATTGTGTTTTCGTCTATGAGTGAGCCGTTTGAAAGTATGGTGATGAGGAACCCCATTTTGTTAAGCTCGGAATATATTTTCCAGAAATCGGGGTGAACAAAAGGCTCGCCTCCGGTTAGGGTAATTTCGAGCGTGCCCATCGCCTTTGCTTGCCGTGCTATTTCAAGCCATTCATCTGCACTCAGTACACTGCCTTGTTTTTTTGCATCCTCCTCTTTGAGGTGAACGTAGCACATAACACAGCTGAAGTTGCAAAACGGAGTAAGCTCAAAGGTTGCTGCAAGAGGAACGTTGTGCTCCCTTGCCCATTGCTTGAGCTGTTGCATATATCCGTTTGAGGGGAGTGAACATTCGGTCATATCAGTGCACCCTGTTCTTTGAGACCGGCAACGAACTTTTCTGCATCTGTAAGTGCCGCAGCATTGTCAATTTCGTAGTTATCTGTCAGCACTTTGGCAAGTGCAGGAATATCGGCACCGCTTTCAAGCGCTTGCCAAAGCAGAGCACCGCTTTCGCTGAGTGCAATCATACCGTGTATTTCGCTTGTTTTTGTGCCAACGGGCACTGCCATTGTGTTGCCGCCGATTTCGCGTATTATAAATCCGTCTTTCAGTTTGTAGATCATAGTTTATCCCTCCCTGTAAAGAGCCAAGTTACCGTTTTCGTTGAGGCGGTATACTCTGTTGCAGTAGTTGAGCATGCTTGGGCGATGAGTTGTGATTATGCAGGTGCGGTTCGGGTATGCCTTCATCATATTGCCGAGCACCTTTTCTTCCGTTTCGGCATCGAGGGCACTTGTTGCCTCATCCATAACAAGCACAGGAGCATTACGTAAAAGCGCACGCGCAATTGAGATACGCTGAATTTGTCCGTCCGAAAAGTTTGCGCCTCTTTCGCCGATTTCGGTGTTTATTTTTTTCGGCAGTTTGTCGATAAAGCTCCATGCTTCTGCGATTTTGAGCACCTCTTCAAGTTCTTCATCCGTTGCTTGGGGGCGGACAATACGCAGGTTGTCTGCTATGGTGCCCGAAAAAACAGCATTGCCTTGGGGCACGTATGAACAAAATCGTCTGGTGCTGTCGGAAACAGTGAGCTGTTCACCGCCTTGGGTTACTACCGACATCTCACCGGAATCGGGATTTACAAGGCCGAGTATAAGCCGCAGAATAGTGGTTTTGCCCTCACCAGACGGACCGACAAGAGCAATCGTTTCACCCGGTGCTGCCGTGAATGATATTTCGTTGAGCACAGAATGCTCAGCATCGTTATACGTATAGGTTACGTTTTCGGCACTGACCGTAAGGCCGTAACCCTCAGCGCTTGATCTGATTGATTCAGCTTTTTCTCCGTCTTTGTCGGTTTCAAGCGTAAGTTCGGTTATTTCCATAATTCTGCCTGCCGCTGTTGCGATTGAAATTGCGCTTGGGAATAAGCCGACAAGAGAGGAAAAAGACGCAGTAAGCTGACCTGAAATCTGCAGAAAAAGCAGCATAGTGCCGTAGGTTATAGCACCGTCCCAAAGCCTGTATACACCCCAGGCGTAGCAGCTGTACGAAACAACCAGGCCGATAACCGAAAGGCAGAAGGACATTATCAGTGAAAACTTATCCTGTTTGAGTCTGATTGAGCGGTACTGCTCAAGATACTCGCGCATCTGACCCACATATCGGCCGGTGATGTTGAATGCTTTGATGGTGTGGAGGTTTTGCACGGATTCCGACACGTAGGAAAGTATCGTGCCGTTTATTTCGCGGCTTTGTTTGTTGTACTTGCGTATGGTCTTTGTCGAAATCCTCGAAGTGAGCACAAGGAAAGGTGCACTCATCATAGCAAAGAGAGCCATTGTGGGGTCGTAGTAGAGAACAAGAGCAAGGCAGCCGATAAAGGTTGTCAGCTTTGTAAAAATGCCGGGGATGAAGGTGACGATGCTGTTTGATATGGCGCCTGCATCGCCCTCTATTCGGTTGAGCAGGTCGCCCGAGTGGTATTTGCCTATGCGGCTCCAATCGGAAAAGATAACGTGCTCGTATACGTTACCTCTGACCTCGTTGTTTACCTTTGTGCCTGCAAGCGTGGCAACACGCGACATCACGGTGTTGAGAACAATCTGCAACAATGCAAAGCTTACGGCTACGGCAGCACTGCCGAAAAGAGCCTGGGTGTTGCGTGAAACAACAGCGTCAATAAGGTGTTTTGAGGCAACACTTACGCCAAGGCCTGTCAGTGTGCCGGTGATGCCGATAACGATGTATAAAATTATCTGCGCGCGGTATTTTGCAACGTAGCGCAAAAGCCATCTCCACTCTCGAGTAATGGAGTGGAGAAGAGCCTTGTATTCACTCGGTTTCTTCATATCTTTCATCCTTGACGCAGTTTATATTATATTCCAATGTGAATTATAGCACAGTGTGTCCTTGATTTCAATATATATAATATATATTTATCTCGTCCACGCGCGCTCGCGCATAATATAATATTAAGAAGGAACAGTACGAATGTCCGCACTGTTCCTTCTTGTGAATTTATGAGCCGTAGTGTTTGCCTTTTTTGCGGCTGTTTTTGTTACCGTAGTGGCTGTATTTGTAGTAACCGCTGTAGTTGTAGTAGCTGCTGTAGCTGCCGATACCGCTTGCTGCACCGTTTAGAATACAGCCGAGGAATTTTGTGTCGGTTTCAAGCAGCGTGTTTATGCCTGAGCGAATACTGTTCTGCATAACGGCATCTTCCCTGATGACGTAAAGTATAGCGTCAGCCGCACCTGCAATAATTACTGCATCTGAAATTATTCCGCAGGGCGGTGTGTCGATAAGTATAAGGTCATAGCTCTGTTTGAAATTGTTGAGCATATCCTTGATTTCGGATGTTCGCAAAAACTTTTGCGAAGCGGCAGGGTCGATAGTGAGCAGATCAAAGCCAAGCGACTCAACATAGCTGATGCTGAAATTTGAGCTGCTGTCAGCTTTGAGTGGCTTTAGCTTTTCGGTACAGAGTATTGAATTGATGCCGGAGTTTCTCAGATCGCAGTCTATTACAAGCACCTTCTTATCGCTTTTTGCAAAAATTGCAGCAAGGTTGGTGGTGACAATGGATTTTCCTTCGTTGGGTGCCGTGCTTGTAATGATGAGCGCTTTTTCGTCATCCTTAAGGCTGTTTTGCACAGATGTACGCAGCAGTCGGAGCGATTCCAGGAATCCGTTGCCGATAAGAGGATTAGTCAGAATAATATTGGTGTTGATTTTGCGTCGGTACTTTTTGAAAACAACCTGAGGCAGTATACCGATACAGTGCTGGTTGAGGATGTTGCGTATATCTTCCTTGGTGCGGATTGTTTTGCGCATAATGGCATAAATTATAATCCATGCCAGACCGATAAGGAAACCTAAGGCGGCTGCAGTGATAACTGATTTCTGCCACGCCATTCTGTTGGAAGGGGACTGCGGCAGAACAGGCTCGTTTATCATCAGCAGCTTTGTGCGGCCTATGATGTAGTCGGCAACCGATCCATAGTTTTTGATGACGGAGAGCAGGGTTTTGTAAGTAAGCTCAGGGTCATTACCGCATGCCGTCAGCGTGACCATATTTGTACCGGTAACGCACTTTGCCGTAACGGTTGCAGGCATAGCCGGTACACCAAGATCGTCGCAAACCTGCATTTTGAGCACGGAGTTACCGACTATGAACGGAAAAACGGTTGCGAGCTGGTCTGCCGTATCTCTGTTGTAATAAAACGAGTATGCGGAAACACCGCCCTGCCCCGTCAGAGTTTTGTTCTCTGTCTGAACGGTAAAGGTTGCTGACACAGTGTATTCGGGAACAAAACGTATATAGGTTCTGTAAAACTGAACGCCGCTGAACACAACTGCAAGAGCCAGTGCTACCCAGCCGAATTTGACGATTCCTCGCCACAAATCACTCAACAATACTTTTATTTCAACGCTGGATGCGGCTTCGTTTATTTCGTTTGTTGTTTTTTTGTCACTCATAACAATAAACCGCTCCTATTCGCTAATTGATGTGCCGTCCAGCTTCTCGGCAGGCATTTCGTTGTCTGAAGAATCCTGGTCTGAAGCGGGAAGATTTGCAAATTTTGAATAATTTTTGTAGTAGCCGGAGTAGCTGTGGTAGCCGGATTCGTCGCTGCCCATCTGACCGAACAGAGTGAACGGCTTATACACGTCGTTGAGAATACAGCCTGCAAGTTTGCCGCCTGCATCGGCTATGGAGAGTATAGCATCATTGATATCTTTGACAGGAACAACGTCTGTTCTTATAACGAGAAGAACGGCATCAACCAACGATGAAACCGTGATTGCATCTGCCGAAACAGATGCGGGAGGAGTATCGATGATGACAAAATCAACCTTTTCGCGCAGCGCGCAGATGCATTTTTTGAGCACGTCATTGCGGAAAAGTTCTGATGAATCCGAAAGAGATTTTTTATTGAAAGCAATTATGAGGTCGTTCTTTTTGTAACGGAAAAAGCTGAATTTGTCAAGTGCAATCCTCTGTGACAAAACGTCGGAAAAATCACTTTTCAGCTCTTTTTCAAAGTCGAATATTTTGTACATTGAAGGCTTGTGAACGTCAAGGTCAAGCAGGGCAACGCTGTAGCCTCTGTTTGACAGCGCAATGGCTACGTTGGCGGAAATTGTTGATTTGCCTTCGTTTTCCGCTACGCTCATAATTTCGAAAACGCGTTCATCTTTGTTTTTCTTTGCGTATTCCAGCTTTGTTACGATGCGTTGGTAGTCCTCTGTGAATTTAAGGCTGGAGTAGGCATCGTTTATGAGCATTGAACGCTTGCGCCGTCTGATTTTTTCTTTAAATGAAAGGTGAGGGCGTTCGTGCGATATCGTGCCTATCAGCTTGCTGTCAATCTTGTCCGAAAATCCTCGTTCTTCTTTAACTGTTTCGCGCAGCAACGAGAAAACCATAATCATCGCCGCAACGGCAAGCATGGAAAGGAGGACGATGTGATTACGGTATCTTGTGAGCACGGAGTTCGAAGGGGACATAGGCATCTTCGGTGAAGAAAGAACGTCTATTACGGCATCCGTGAACACAAATTCGGATACTCTCGGGTACACCTCGAGAACAGAGGAAAGCAAGAGAAAAGCTGTTTTGGGGTCCGTTGATTTTACGGAAATATTCATAAGGTTTGTGTTGCCGTTGACCTGTGCTGTAATCGTGCCGTCAAAGCTGCTCATGCCAAGGTGCTCAGCCGCGAGCTTCTTGAGCGAAGGCTGCTTGAAAACCTCAGTGAAAATTGTTGCCATTTCCGATGATGCGGAAAGGCTGCTGTATACTCCGTTTGTTCCGCTTTTTGAGCGTACTACAAGAACTGCACTGCTCGTATAGGTGGGTGTGTATACGCTCTTTTCAAAAACATTGATTCCCATCCATGCAATTATTGCGGCAAGGATTATTGCCCAGAAATTGCGGATAAGGTCTTTGATAAGACTGTTCCATTCAAACGTTATTGAAAAATTTGAATCTCTGTTTTTCAAGCTTTATCACTCCTCTACAACAACGGTCAGAATGGAATGGCCCTCGTAACCCGTGGTGGTTGTAATATAGTAATGCACGTTGTATGTGCCGGGAATTTCGCTGTTGAAGTTTGTGGAAATCATCATTCCGTAATCCTTCATAACAACACCGTCAATTGTAACTTCCTGAATATAATCTTCAAAGTTGGGCTTTTCACCCTTCTTGATATAGATAAGACTCTTTTTAAGTGCTATTTCGGGCGCCATTGTTTCGTTACCCTCAACGTGTACGGTGATATCGAGGTAGATTGTGTCGCCCATACTGTTTGAAACCTGAAGCGAAACCGTGAAAACACCGGCAGTGTTAGCAACATAATCGGTTGAAACAATTGTAACCTTGTCGCTTATATCGCCGTCGATACAGTCCCTTGCACCGACTGCAGCGTGAATATCCATCTCTTCCTCAACCGAATAAACGAGCACACGTCTCATGTAGAATTCAGGCGAAGTATAGTCTGTGTATTCAACCATTCTCGTCGCTTTTGCAACATGGTTATCGCTGTCCGAAACAGCGTATGTAACCATACACACACCGGGACGTATGAATTTTGAAACCGATTCGACAAGAACCTGATCCGAAATGTCTCCATCCTTGCCGTCGGTAGCAACAACACCCTCAAGCATCTTCGTTTTCGGGTCCTTTATGCTGATTTTAAGCGGCTCCTGCGGAACATTGATTGTCGGCTCGGTTCGGTCGGTCGTGAGCCTGTCGGTTACGGAGAACGCAACAAACGCAACTAACGTTACCGCGAACAAAATAAGTATTGCTTTGCGAAGTAAATTCATCATAGTCTGTCACCGTATTTCGTCGTTGTTTATAATTCGTTCCGGGTTGATGCGGAAAAGTCGGTCCGCATATTCGTAGGAGAAGTTTTCGCATACGTATTCGTGTGCCTGCGAAAGGTCAGGTGTGCGGCTGTACTGGCTGTGAGCATCGCTTGCTACAAAATCTGCAAGCCCTCTGCCGAGTGTGTCGTGTGCAATTTTTGCGGATGCTTTGCCGAAATTACCGCTCAGGCTGCCCGCATTCAGTTGTATGAGTGCTCCGAGTCTGCGCAGCTTTGCAATTGCATCGGCGTTTTCATGTACGAATCCGTAGCGTTCGGGGTGAGATATAACCGGAATGTACCCCTCGCTTACGAGAGCGTCGGTTTTTTTGTATGCTTCGTCCTCTTGCTCGTAAAAATCAAACTCAACCAGAGCGTACTTTGAGCGGTTCAGAGTTATCAGCTCGCCTTTTTTTAACCGCTGTGCAAATCCGCTTTCAAGGTAAATTTCCTGCCCGGGATATATCTCCAGGTTAATGCCGCGGTCTTTTACGGCCTTTTGCAGTGCGCCCAGATGCTCATCAAACTCATTGCTCCAGAAGTTCAGGAAGAACCCGGACATATTACAGTGGGGTGTTGCGAAAACTGCCTTCGTGCCGTTTGCAGCGGCAATCTGTGCCATTTCGACAGAGTCTGTCAGATCGCCGGCGCCGTCATCAATGCCGTGCAGAATGTGACAATGTATATCCAGCAATTTCTTTCCCCCTTAAGCTTTTATGTATAAAAACACATAATAATAATATTGTGATATGTCGGTTTTGTCAATGTTTTTGTTGATAATGTAAGATTTTGGCACTCAATAAAAATGTAAAACGGCCTGCATCAGAGCTTTCCTGCCCTGTGCAGACCGTTTATTTTTGCGTTATCTTTTTTTGATTCCGAACTTATCCGCAGCGTGTGTTTTGTCAATTATGAGTATGATAATCACACCTGCAACAATTCCTGCAACACTCTGGATTACATTTGGTAAAACATTGACGAGAGCCTCCGCAAAACCATAGAGGAATCCTTCGTACACATAGTAGCCGCCTACCATTACAACCTGAGCGAGTACCGCGCTGATGATATAAGTGACGGGCTTGATTTTTACCTTGTTTAAAGCCGCAAGCATAAGGCAGGCAACAACAGCCTGAAGACCTTTTATAACCAGGGTTGCCGGAGCGTAGAGCGCATAACCCAGGAACAAATCGGCAATAGCCGAACCGAGACCGCCTGCAATAAAGCCATAAACCGGGCCGAGGAGCCAACCGCTGACCAACACAATGCAGTCGCCGAGGTTTATGTAGCCGCCAAGCGGAGATGGGATGTGGATTACAAGCGTTGCAACACAGGCGAAGGCTGCGAGCAAGGCTGTAAATACAAGCCTGAATACGTTGTTTTTTGCTTTCATTGTGTATCGCCACCTGAAAAATACTGTTATAATTTTATTATCGAAAATCGCTTGTGTCAAGGGGTTTTTGCAAAAAAAGAAATAAAACAAGTATATCTCTTGCTTTAATTTACTTTTTTAAGGAGATGTGGTAATATACATTCATTGAAAATATAAAGAGGTGCGCTATGATTTTCGAAATAAAGGGTAAGGATTTTTACAAGGACGGTAAGCCTGTTAAGCTTATTTCAGGTGCGGTTCACTATTTCCGCAATATTCCTGATACTTGGTCGGATATATTCAAAAAACTCCGTGCAATGGGCTGCAACTGCGTTGAAACCTACTGTGCCTGGAATATGCACGAAAAGCAGCCCGGTGAGTACGATTTTACAAACAATCTCGATATCGCTGCCTTCCTCAGAGCCGCAGGCGAAGAGGGACTTATGGCAATTGTACGCCCGGGTCCGTATATCTGCTCCGAATGGGAGTTCGGTGGTCTGCCGTGGTGGATTCAGTCGGATGAAGACATCGAAATCCGCTGTATGAACAAGGCTTACATAAAGCATTTTGACAGGTATCTTGACCGTATGTGCGATGAAATCCGTCCGTTGCTGTGCACCAACGGCGGCAACGTAATTATGGTGCAGTGCGAGAATGAATACGGCTATTACGGTGATGATAAGCAGTATCTTAATTACCTCAAAGAGGGTTTTATCCGCAGAGGTATTGACGTGCCGCTCTTCACTTCTGACGGTACAGGCAAAGAGGATTTGCTCGACGGCACAATCGACGGTTGCCTTGCAACGCTGAATTTCGGAAGCAGAGTTGAAGAAAACTTCAAAGCTCACGATGAGCTTTTCCCCGACAGCCCGAAAATGTGTATGGAAATGTGGAACGGCTGGTTTGATGCGTGGGGCGATGCGAAGCATCATACTACTTCGGCAGAGGACTACGCAAAAACTGTTGACGATATGCTCAGCCGCGGCAGCCTCAATATGTATATGTTTATCGGAGGCACAAATTTCGGCTTTACTTCGGGTGCAAACCATTATGAGAAGTATTTGCCCGACGTAACAAGCTATGATTACGATGCTCCGCTTACAGAGTGCGGCGATACAACCGAAAAATATTTTGCAGTGCGTGACGTGATTAAAAAGTACGTTGATTATCCGTTGCCGGAGGTGCCTGCAAACCGTGAGAAAAAAGCGTACGGCAAGGTGACACTTGGTGAATGCGCCGGTTTTTTCGATATGCTTGACGTGCTGTCGGCACCGGTTCATTCCGATGTGCCCAGATGTATGGAGCACTACGGCACAGGCTACGGCTATATAGTTTATCGTACCCGACTTAACCGCGATTACAATAACAGTGAGCTTGAAATTACCGAAATCGGCGACCGCGCACAGATTTACGTCAATAAAAAACTTGTCGGTATCATCTACACAAACGATGAAAAGCTCAGTGTAGATATTACCGCAAAAGAGGGCGATATGCTCACAATTATCTGCGAGAATATGGGCAGAACAAACTTCGGTCCGAAGATGATGAAGAAAAAGGGTATCGCAGGCAGATGTCTGCTCGGTGACAGAATTCACTTTAATTGGAACGTGTATCCGATGCCGATGGATAACCTTGACAAGCTCAGCTTTTCTACTGCCGAGTCGGAGGAAAAATCGGCGTTTTACAGAGGTTACCTCACTGTTGACGAGGCAAAGGATACTTTCCTCAAACTTGATAATTTCACAAAAGGCTTTGTTGTGATAAACGGCTTTAATATCGGCAGATATTGGGAAATCGGTCCGCAGAGAACACTTTATGTTCCCGCATCTCTGCTCAGGCAGGGCGAGAACGAAATTGTTGTTTTTGAGTCTGACGGACTCAAGGGAACACCCGAAATCGAATTTTGCGATAAACCTGTGCTGGAATAAATTTTCGGCAATTTGTTAATGCTTTATTTTGGAGAAATATATATTATGGCAACACTGCTTTTAGTTGTAATTTACTGTGCCTATGTGGGCCTCGGTGTGCCCGATTCGCTTTTCGGCACGGCCTGGCCTGCAATTTATCAGGAGTTTGGTTTGCCCGTTTCGGCGGCAAATGCCGTTACGATGCTCATATCTTCCGGCACAATAATCTCAAGTTTTATGAGCACAAGAATTATAAACCGTTTCGGCACTGCTATTGTAACCGCTGTCAGCACAACTCTTACCGCATTGGCACTTCTCGGCTTTTCGCAGTCAGGCAATTTTCTGTTTCTCTGTCTGTTTGCAGTGCCGCTCGGGCTTGGTGCAGGTACGGTTGATGCGGCACAGAACAGCTATGTTGCAATGCACTATAATGCAAGGCAGATGAGCTTTCTTCACTGCTTTTACGGCATCGGCGTTTCGGTCAGCCCTTATCTGATGTCAATCGGTCTGCATGAGAATGAGTGGCGAAAGGGTTATATGCTTGCCTTTACCTTGCAGGCTGCTATTTCAATCATCACAATTATTGCGATTCCGCTTTGGAAAAAAGCACACCCGCAGACAAAGACGGAGGAGGAGAGAAAGGCGGCTAACGTGCCCATTCTCACCCTTGCAAAAATGCCGGCCGTCAGAGCAACGTGGATGCTGTTTATAACTTCCTGCGGCATTGAGGTTATCAGCACTCACTGGAGCAGCACATTCCTTGTTCAGTGCCGCGGAATTACCCCCGAATTTGCCGCAAAAACAACAATGCTGTACTTTGTCGGTCTTGCAACCGGCAGATTTGTTTCAGGTCTTGTTGCGGATAAAATTAAGCCTTGGGCGCAGATTAAAATCGGTTGTGCCGTGCTGGCTGCAGGTCTTGTGTTGCTGTTTCTGCCTATCGAGGGCAAGCTTGTTCCCGCCGCTGGTCTGTTCCTTGTCGGTTTCGGCATAGGCCCGATGTATCCCAACCTCACTTACCTCACGCCGATTCATTTTGGTGACAGGCTTTCGCAAGCTGTCATCGGATCACAGATGGGCTTTGCCTATGTCGGTATTATGGTGTTGCCGATTGTTTTCGGCTTTATTGCTCAAGGGTTTACAACTGCGATTTTCCCGTATTTCCAGGCAGTGCTTTTCCTGCTTACGCTTATTTGTATGCACCTGCTTCAGTCAAGTGTAAAAAATATGAAAACTCAAGGAGAATGAGCTCATGCAAAGCAAAATAATATGTGATTTTGCTCCAAGCAAAAAGAATAACCGCAACAGTGAGGGGTCGTTTCTTACACTGGATGACGGTGCAATATTTTTCACCTATTCACGCTATGGCTCAGAGGGCGACGATGACGGTGCGGTGGCAGATATTTATGCCTGCATTTCCACCGACGGCGGTGAAACTTTTGGTGAGCCGTATCCGCTTATCACTCACGTGCAAATGAACGCCACAACACTTATGTCTACAACACTGATGAGGATGGCAAACGGCGACGTCGGTATGTTTTTTCTGGCAAAAACCGAGGTGATAAACTGCCTTTGCTATCTTATCCGCTCGGCGGATGAAGGCAAAACTTGGGGTGAACCTGTGCTCTGCAGTGAAGATAAAGGCTATTTTGTTGTCAACAACGACAGGGTTATACGTACGTCAGGCGGCAGAATTCTTGTGCCTGCAGCAAAGCACGGCACTGTTCTCTCGGCAGACGGCAGAATGCTTGATGATATATTGCCGGGTGAGCTGTATGTTTTTGCTTCGGATGATGACGGATATTCGTGGCATACTGTTACAAGCGGCATTAATGTTCCTGTTTCACGAGGATGTACAACGGGCGTGCAGGAGCCGGGTCTGCTTGAACTCAGTGACAGCATATGGTGCTATATCCGCACGGATTCGGGCAGACAGTACGAAACATTTTCGAATGATGATGCGAAGAGCTGGGCTGAAATTAAACCCTCATTTTTCACAAGTGCGGTTTCGCCTATGTCGGCAAAAAAACTGAGCGACGGCAGAATTATCGCCGTGTGGAATCCTGTGCCGGTTTATAACGGCAGAAGTGAAGAGATTGAGGGCGTATGGACGGGTGGACGCACACCGCTTGCCCTTGCCGTAAGCGGGGATGATGCAAAAACTTTCTCCGGATTTGAGCTTATCGAAACCGATGAATGTTCGGGTTTTTGCTACGTTGCAATTCACGAAACGAAAGACGGTTCAATTTTGCTTGCTTACTGCGCAGGCGGTGTTGAGGATGGATGTACGCTTAACCGTCTGAGAATAAGAAAAATCAGAATTTAACGAGGTGGCGAAATGAAGGTCGTAAGACAGACGGGATTCGATAAAATCTTCCCGTATATTGCATATATCCCCGAAAACATCGGCGCAAACCCTGCGCTGATAATTCAGCTGCACGGTGCAGGTGAGCGCGGTAACGGCACAGATGAGCTTGATAAGGTGCTTGTGCACGGGTTCCCGAATGTGGTGAATGACGAAAATCTTAAAGGCTGTATTCTTGTTATGCCGCAGTGCCCGAATGAAAGCTTCTGGGTGGCAAGGATAGAAAGCATAAAAAAGTTTATTGATGGAATTATTGCCGAGTTTTCCGTCGATACCGACAGGGTGTATCTGTGCGGTATCAGTATGGGCGGCTACGGCACTTGGAATACCGCAATGGCATACCCCGATATGTTTGCCGCAATCGTGCCCTGCTGTGGTGGCGGAGCGGCGTGGGGTGCGTATGTGCTTAAAATGCCTGTGTGGGCATTTCACGGCCTTGATGACGATGTCGTGCTGCCCCGCAACACGACCGATATAATCGAAAAGCTTAAAATGACCAACCCTGATGCAAAATGCACGCTTTACGAGGGTGTTGGCCACAACTGCTGGGAAAAAGCATTCTCCGAGGAGCTTCTTGCCTGGCTTCTGAAGCAGAAAAAATAAAACAGACTTTGTTATATACAAAAAATTCATTGACTTTAAGCAACTGTTTTTGGTATACTGACCGAGTGTCCAAAACGACCGAAACAATGTAAGTTATTTGCTGAAAGGAGAAAAGTTGTATGCTCAAGCAATCGTTTGGCGGCGTCACTATAGAAACCGTGGATGTGCCTAAGCGCGGTTTATGTATGCAGGCTACTGCTGTAAACGGTGAAAAAATATATATGGATTACTGCGGAATGAATCCTGCTCTTGTTCCTGACGGAATTAATGCATATTTTTTCGGCAACAAGCTTATTGTGGTTGCAAGATGGTCGGATTTGGATTACAGCCAAAGGGAGCAGATTGAAAACAGCAGGATGACACTGCTTATCCACCCTTACAAGTGTCCGCAGCTCAGCCTGAAAATTAACGGAATATGGAACAATGTAAGGGTTGAGCTATATCATTGCTACGAGCAGTTGAATGATGAAAATGCTCCCGTTGATGAAGTTCTTTTTGTTCTTGCAGATACACACGATGCAAATTATCTGGTTGTCCGCCCCATTGTTCTGCCCTCCCATATAGGTATCGATCTGCAGAAGTTGAACTGCAGCAGCCACGCGGAATTGGCGCTTGACGGCAGTGTTGATATTATCAGGCAGTCTGCACAGGATGACCCGCACAGAGATTTTTGCGATATTCTTTACCGTATGAACAGGAATCTGGCTGCCGATTATAACGCAACGGCAAAGATGCAGGTGCTCGACAGTTTGTCGGGTGGAATATACATAGAAATTGAGCCTAACAACTGGGTTAGTGATTTTTATAAAACAGAAGGTGAGCTTCCCGAGCTTATACCGGCTCTTGAACTCGAACCCGAACCTGTTTACGAGCCCGAGCCCGAACCCGTTTATGTTCCCGAGCCGGAACCGGTTCCCGATTTTGATGTTGAGGTTGCTCCCGGAACTGAGTACGATCAGAACCTTGCTGTTGAAGTGCAAGGTTATATTCAGCGCGCAATGCAAAACGACCCGGTGGCACAGAACTGCCTTGGTGAGTGCTATGAATTGGGGTCGGGTATAGTTGCAGATATTCAGCAGGCAGTATATTGGTATTCCAGAGCGTGCGAGCAAAGCTATGCTCCTGCGCAGACTAATCTGGGTCTTTGCTATCTGATGGGTAAGGGGATACAACCTGATCACAGTGCTGCAATTAATCTTTTCTATACGGCGGCACTTCAGAACTATGCAGAGGCACAGTATCAGCTCGGCTCGTGTTATATGCTGGGATATGGCACCGGTATAGATAAGCAACAGGCGGTTTATTGGTATGGCAAGGCGGCCGAGCAAAACCACATAGAATCTCAGTACAACCTGGCTGTTTGTTATATGAATGGCGATGGAGTTCCCGTTGATTATCAGGCGGCGGTAAGTTATTTATATGCTGCAGCTATTCAGGGAGACGCATATGCACAGTACAGCCTCGCTTGGTGCTATTTCAACGGCTACGGCGTAACCGTTGATAAACAGCAGGCAATTTATTGGTACGGCAAGGCGGCTGAGCAGAGTGTTCCCGAAGCTCAGCGCTGTCTGGGTTCTTGCTACTACTTCGGTGACGGTGTAGCGCTCAACTACGAAACAGCCGCAGGCTATTTTTACGCCGCAGCGCTTCAGGGTGATATGGAGGCTCAGTACAACCTGGGCATATGCTACTACAACGGTCACGGTGTGCAGCAGGATCTGAATGCGGCAACAGAATGGATACGCATGTCTGCCGAACAGGGTTATGAAGCGGCAATAAAACTGATGTGATTAAAAAACACCGCAACCTAAGTTACGGTGTTTTTAGTTTATTATGGCGTAAATCAAGCCGTAAATGCTTGCCGAGGTGCAGCCGTAAACTATTACCGGCCCCGCGATTTTGAATATATTTGCCGCTGTACCGAGGATTTTTCCCTCTGAGCTGAATTCCATGGCCGGTGACACAATAGAGTTTGCAAAGCCCGTAATCGGCACAATTGTACCTGCTCCTGCGTAGCGTGCTATTTTATCAAAAACGCCGGCGGCGGTAAGCACGGCGGCAAGGGTAATCAGCGATACGGCAACGAGAGTGGATGCATCATCTTTGTTTGCGCCGAGGTAAATGTAAATGTTGCGCAACACCTGGCCCAGTGTGCAAATTCCACCGCCGAAAAGGTAGGCGAGCAGAGTGTTTTTTATTTTGGGCGATTTCGGTACAGCCTCGTGCACAAGTTTTTTGTAAGCTTTTTTATCCATAAAGCAAAGCCTCTCTTTCCGCAAATATTTTTTGCAGAAAGAAAGCTTTTATTCTTTTGAATATTGATTTCAGTTGTGTGTTATTATAAAATGTTTCGGGTGAAAGGAGCGGATAAAATGAAAAATATTGTACTTATCGGTATGCCCGGTGCAGGCAAGAGCACAATAGGCGTTTTGCTTGCAAAATCAATGCTTTACAGCTTTGTCGATACAGACCTGATCATACAAAATTCAAGCGGCAGGAGCCTTTGCGATATTATTGAAGAGGTAGGTACGGACGAGTTTCTCAGCCTTGAAAACGGCATTATCTGCGGCTGTGATTTTGAACGCAGTGTTGTTGCAACCGGAGGCAGTGCCGTGTACGGTGAGCAGGCGATGGAGCATCTTCGGGCAAACGGTACCGTTGTTTACCTTGAATTGGGGCTTGAGGAGATTGAACACAGGCTCGGTGATATTCATACACGCGGTGTTGCGATGAAAAACGGTACAACAATTGCCGAGCTTTATGACGAGCGAAAACCGCTGTACGAAAAATATGCCGATATAACACTCAACTGTTCCGGTCTTACGGCAGAGCAGTGTGTTGATAAAATAATAGAAACGATAAAATAAATAAAGCTTGCAGAGGTTATGCCTCTGCAAGCTTTTTTGTTGTCTCTTCAGCAAAGAGAAAACCCCCGGTTCTACCGGGGGAATAAAAAAGCTTTAGTAAAAACAAAAAGTGGCGAGCAAAGGCAAGCCACAAAAACGTAGAGAAAAGATTTAACCTCCAAGTATAATAGAAATGGTTTGGCGACCGCATTACTAAAATACAAGG
>JAZNMK010000065.1:0-35592 GCA_045579585.1 Acutalibacteraceae bacterium | reverse complement strand
ATTAGAAGTGGTTTGCCGACCACACAACTAAAATAACAAGGAGGTCTTTATCGTGAAAGAAAAAGACATAAATAGTTTAGACCATACAAGTTGGAGATGTCAATACCATGTAGTATTTGCTCCGAAATATCGAAGGATAGCAATATACGGAGAGATAAAAGCAGATATAGGAAAAATATTACGACAGTTATGCAAACAAAAGGGAATAGAGATAATAGAAGCAGAACTGTGTCCAGATCATGTTCATATGTTAATAAGCATACCGCCCAAATATAGTGTGTCGCAAATAATGGGATACTTGAAAGGAAAGAGTAGCCTTATGATATTTGATCGGCACGCAAATTTAAAGTACAAGTACGGAAACCGGCACTTTTGGGCGAGAGGATATTTTGTGGATACAGTAGGACGCAATAAAAAGCAAGTTGCTGAGTATATAAGAAATCAGCTTGCTGAAGACCAAATAGCAGACCAAATGAGTCTCAAAGAGTACATAGACCCGTTTACGGGTAGCGAGAACAAGAAAGCATAAAAAGAACCCCTTTAGGGGTGGCTGAAAAAGTAATGCGGTCGGCAAACTGTTCAGCGCCCCTTTAGGGGTTTTGTCTGCAAAAAGCCCTTATAGGGCTTATTCAAGCCTCCGGCTTAGCCGGAGGTTTTGACTCAATTAATAGTTGATAACTCTCAGCTCAAAATAAGCTTGCGGATGTGCACAAACGGGGCAAAGCTCGGGTGCGGATTCACTGTCGACAATGTGGCCGCAGTTACGGCAGATCCAAACCGTCTTTGTGTTTTTCTTGAATACTTCGTCCTTCTCAACATTGGCAAGGAGCTTGAGGTATCTTTCTTCGTGCTCTTTTTCGATTGCTGCTACGCCTTCGAAAAGTGCGGCGATATCATCAAAGCCCTCTTCTTTTGCTTCACGTGCCATGCGTGCATACATATCTGTCCACTCTTCGTTCTCGCCTGCTGCGGCAGCTCTGAGGTTTTCCTCTGTTGTGCCGATTCCGCCGAGGAGCTTGAACCAGATTTTAGCGTGCTCTTTTTCGTTGTTTGCTGTTTCTTCAAAAAGGGCAGCAATCTGCTGATAGCCTTCTTTTTTTGCTTTGGAAGCAAAATATGTATACTTGTTTCTTGCCTGACTTTCGCCTGCGAATGCTTCCATCAGATTTTTTTCGGTTTTTGTGCCTTTAAGGTTTGCCATTTTTTAATTCCTCCTGTATAATGGGATAATGTAATAATACTATTATTTTTCGGGTTTGTAAATAAGTAAATGGGAAATAAGGTTATACTAAGGCTATAAATATTGTGAGGTAACATTAAATGAAAGTTTCAGATTTAATTTTTAACGTAGGTGTAAACGACAGAGATATCGATCTTTTTGAGGGGCTTTATGTTGTGCCCAACGGCATAGCCTATAATTCTTATGTTGTTTTTGATGATAAAATAACCGTATTTGATACAATTGATTCGCGCTTCAGTGATGAGTGGCTTGCCAATCTCGGTAATGTGCTCGGTGATAAAGCTCCGGATTACCTTGTTGTTGAGCATATGGAGCCTGACCATTCTGCAAGCATAGCAAAGTTTATTGCAAAATATCCCGAAGCCAAGGTTGTTGCAAATGCAAGAATTTTCGCAATGATAGCTCAGTTTTTCGGCGATGAGCTTGCATTCGATAAGGTAGAAATAAAAGATGGCGACGAGCTTTGCACGGGCAGACATAACTTTAAGTTTGTATTTGCGCCCATGGTGCACTGGCCTGAGGTAATGGTTGCCTACGATACGGCGGATAAGATTCTTTTTTCGGCTGATGCGTTCGGCAAATTCGGTGCGCTCGACTGTGATGAGCCGTGGGAAGATGAGGCAAGAAGATACTATATCGGCATCGTAGGTAAGTACGGTGCACAGGTGCAGACTCTGCTCAAAAAGGCTTCCGCTCTCGAAATTAATATGATTTGTCCTCTTCACGGTCCCGTGCTCACCGAAAATCTCGGCCATTATGTCGGCCTTTACGATAAGTGGTCATCTTACACACCCGAAACTGACGGCGTTGTTATTGCATACACAAGCATTTACGGCAACACAAAAAAGGCTGCTGAGCTTCTGTTTGATAAGCTCAGCAAAAAAGGATGCGGATACGTGCGTATCTTTGACCTTGCAAGAAGCGATAAGTACACCGTGCTTGCTGAAGCATTCCGTTGCTCAAAACTTGTGCTTGCTTCACCAACCTATAATTCGGAGCTGTTTCCGCATATGAGAGCGTTTATCGATATGCTTTGCGAGCGCGGTTACAAAAACAGAACGGTCGGCATAATCGAAAACGGAAGCTGGGCACCCGTTGCGGCAAATCTTACACGCAAAAGAATGGCAGACCTGAAAAACATTACATTTACGGAAAACACCGTTACGGTAAAATCTGCTCTCAATGCAGATTCGGCTGCCGCCGTTGATGCGCTGGCGGACGAGCTTCTTAAGTAATACGTATTTGTTAATCGGTTGACTAAAAAAACACCTCGGCTAATTTTTTCAGCTGAGGTGTTTTTTCTTATCTGTACGGTGTGCGTACGCTTATCATCCTGAAATCTACAGGTGTAGTATCGCAGTTGATACGGTATACGCTGAATACGACACCCATTGCAATATAAATACAAAGGTTTGATGAGCCGCCCGCACTCATAAAAGGCAGTGTGATACCGATACAGGGCAGGAGCATAAGGCACATACCTACATTGACTATTACCTGAGAAGCTATCATAGCTGCAACGCCTATGCACATCATTTTGCCGGGGTTATCGTTTGACATCTGAGCTATTTTGATAACTCTGAATACAATCAGAAGGAAAAGCACAATTACGGCAAGGCAGCCGAGGAAGCCGAGCTCTTCACCGAAAACGCTGAGAATCATATCGTTTTCAGCTTCGGGCACAACACCGTTCTGTGTATATGCGCCTTTGAAGAGTCCTTGTCCTATGAATCCGCCCGAGCCGATTGCGTTTTTGCCCTGAAGCTGCTGATAAATGATGTCCGAATATGATTCGGGGTAAAGGAGGGCAAGAAATCTGTCGCGCTGAATGTCGTTGAAAACCTTAACCCATACGAGAGGGAAGGCGGCAACAACGGTAAGCAGAGCAATTGCGAAATAGCGAAGCTTGATACCTGCCATAAACATCATAATTGCAAAAATCATAAGGAAAACAAGCGCTGAACCCATATCGCCCGTGATTACAACGAGCAGCGTAGGCACCGCACCGTGCAAGCACAGCAGAAGTATGTTCAGTATTTTGTCAATTCTGTCGCTTACCAGCTCTATGTGCACCGAAAAAGTTATGATAAAAGCAATTTTTAAAAGCTCCGACGGCTGAAAGTAAATGCTGAAACTGCCTATTCTGAAAGGCAACCAGGTAATAACGTCGCTTCTTTCGCTCGGTCCGGTGCCCCATATGAATAAAGCCAGCATCAACGCAACCGATGCGCCTGCAACAAACGGCCACAGTTTCAGTATCACTTCATAGTCTATTGCTGAAATTACAAGGCAGATTATGATACCCATCACAACAGCGGCAATCATAACTATTGTATCACGTGCAATTAATTCGCCTGCTTCAAGGTTAAAGCGTGTTGCGCTGAAAACAGCGATAATTCCCGCAACCGATGCGGCGACACAAAGCGCCAACAGATACAAGTCGGTTTCTTTCAGGAATTTTCCTGCATTTCGCATTACATCACCTCACGTTTTGAAAAATTACTGTAGATATTATATCTCAGCGGCAAAAAAATTACAAGTAATACTTTATATATTTGACACGTTGTGTTATAATCTATCGGATAAAGGGTGAGAAAGTATGAAGAAAGTTATAAAAGTCAACGGTCCCGAGGCTACGCACAGGCTCGGTATGTCTCTCGGCGCGCTTTTGCGTCGGGGTGATGTTGTTGCGTATTTTGGCGGACTTGGTATGGGTAAAACCGCTTTTACAAGGGGTATTGCTGAGGGTATGGGTCTCAACTGTCACGTCAGCAGCCCGACCTTTGCTATTGTCAATGTGTACGACGGGTCGCCTAAGCTTTGCCATTTCGATATGTACCGTATCGACGGTTGGGACGATTTATGTACAACGGGCTTTTTCGAATATCTCGAGGATGATGCGGTGCTTGCCGTTGAATGGAGCGAGAATATAGAAAATGTTTTGCCGGAAAATACGCTTTTTGTAACGATAGAAAAAGGCGAAAACGAAACAGACAGAATTTTTACCATCGAGGGGGATGAGCGGTTTGAAAATATTGGCGATTGAAAGCTCGGCAGTCAGCGCAAGTGCGGCTGTGTCGGATAACGGCAGAATTGTCAGCGAAAACTTCATAAATGCAGGGCTTACTCATTCCCAGACCCTTATGCCTATGGTCAAAAGCTGTATGGATACTGCCGGTGTTTCGCTTGATGATATTGACCTTGTTGCAGTTGCTCAGGGCCCCGGTTCATTTACCGGTATACGCATCGGCATTGCCGCGGCGAAAGGAATAGCTTTCGGCGGCAAGGAGTGCTGCGGTGTTTCAACGCTTGAGGCGATGGCGTATATGCTCAGCGGAATAAACTGTATTGCACTCTGCGTTATGGATGCGCGCTGCTCGCAGGTGTATATGGCGATGTTTGATTGCGGTGAAAAGGTTGAAAGGCTGTGCGAAGATAAGGCAGTTATGGTTGCTGATTTGCCCGAAATGATAAAAAATTTTAAAAAAGATGTAATTTTACTTGGCGATGGGGCTCAGCTGTGCTATAATTATCTGAATAGCATCTGCGATAATGTCCGCCTTGCCCCTGCTTCCTGCAGGTATCAGCGTGCATCAGGTGTTGCACTTGCGGCGGAATATGCCGGTGTGCAACCCGTGACGGCAGATAAGCTTACCCCTGTTTACCTGCGTGTGCCGCAGGCTGAACGTGAACTGAAAAAGAAAAGGAGTGCTGAACAATGATAGCATTGGGAGCTGACCACGGAGGTTACGAACTCAAAGAAGCAATAAAAAAACACCTCGACGAAAAGGGCGTTGAATACCGTGATTACGGTACGTTTACAGGTGAGGCTATCGATTATCCGATTATCGCCGAAAAGGTTGCGCTTGCAATCACAGGCGGTGAGTGCGAAAGAGGAATTCTGTGCTGCGGCACAGGTGTAGGTATATCCATTGCCGCAAATAAGGTAAAAGGTATCCGCTGCGCCTGCTGTTCAGATTGCTTCAGTGCGCATTTCACAAGGCTTCATAACGATGCCAATATCCTTGCAATGGGTGGCAGAGTTATCGGCGCAGGCCTTGCATGTATGATGGTTGATACCTTCCTCGATACTGAATTTGAGGGTGGCAGACATGCACGCAGGGTAGATCTCATTACAGAAATTGAAAGTAAAAACTGATTTGAATTTATTAGACAGAAAGGAAGTGTACGGACAATGAAGGTTGTTCTCAAGCAGGATGTAAAGGGTCTTGGTAAGAAGGGTGAGCTTGTAAACGTATCTGACGGTTACGCAAGAAATTTCCTCTTTGCAAGAAACCTTGCTTCCGAAGCAAACGCACAGGCAATGTCCGAACTTAAAAATAAAGAGCAGTCGGAGAAATTCCGCATCGAAACAGAAACAGCAAATGCTAAGGCTGATGCCGCCAAGATGGAGGGCAAAACAATAAAGCTTACAGCTAAGGCCGGCCAGAACGGTAAACTCTTCGGTTCGGTTACGGCTAAGGAGATCGCTGCGCAGCTTGAAAAGGAACTTGGTGTAAAAGTAGACAAAAAGAGACTTGACGTCAACGATATCAAGGCTTTCGGCACTTACTCCGTGAACGTAAAGCTTAACCACGGTGTAAAAGCTTCTTTTTATGTTCAGGTTTGCGAATGATTTATTCTGAATGAAGGGAGGGTGCAGTGTGGAAATCAGCACTCAGACCAATTATGACGGTATGAATATGCCATACAGCCTCGAGGCGGAGCAGGCAGTGCTCGGCTCTATCCTCAAAGATCCGCGCTGTATGCCTACCGTTCAGACGATACTCAGGGCAGAGCATTTCTATATGCCTCAGCACCGTTCGATTTATGCGGTGATGGTGCTGCTTGATGCGAATGCCCAGCCTATTGATCCGCTTGTTGTGCTTGAGCACCTCAAGCAGGAGGGTGTATACGACGATGCAGGCGGTAAAACGTATCTTTACCAGCTTGCTCAGGCAGTGCCCTCAGTGCAGAATGTCGATGTTTATGCTAAGATTGTGCGTGAAAAGTCGTATAAACGCACTCTCATCACAACTGCACGTGATATTATCGACAGTTCGATGAACGAAGAGAATTCTGCTGACCTTCTTCTTGATTCGGCAGAGCAGAAAATATATAACATCCGTCAGGGCAAAAGCACCGATGCTCCGTCCAGAATCGACGATGTTATTAACAACGAGGTTCTCGAAAAGCTCAAAATTATATCAAACCCCGCAGAACGCGAAAAACACAAAGGCGTGCCTACCGGATTTCCTATGCTCGATAAGTATATTTCCGGCCTCAATAAGTCTGACCTTATAATTGTCGGCGCACGTCCCGGTATGGGTAAAACCAGCTTTGCGCTTAACCTTGCACGTAATATGGCTGTTGTCGGTAATAAAAAGATTGTTATGTTCTCGCTCGAAATGACCAAAGCGCAGCTTGCAGAGCGCGTGCTTGCAACTGAAGCGAGAGTTGACGTAAAGAAGATGCGTTCAGGCGAATTTGACGATAATGATTGGCAGCGTATCGGTGTTGCTGTCGGCTCGCTTGCCAACTGCAACCTTTTCTTTGACGATACATCATCAATAACTGTTCCCGAAATGAAGGCGCGTATACGCCGTATGCGTGATGTTGATGCGGTTGTTGTTGACTATCTCGGTCTTCTCAAATCCGATAAAAACTTTGAAGGTCAGCGTGTTCAGGAAGTTTCCGATATCACAAGAAATCTCAAACTCATGGCAAAGGACCTCAATATACCGGTTGTGGCATGTTCACAGCTTGCCAGAGTTACGGAAGGCAGAGGCAAGTCGCATAAGCCTATGCTGTCTGACCTTCGTGATTCAGGCTCTATTGAGCAGGATGCCGATATTGTTCTTATGCTTTACCGTCCGTTCTACTATATAAATGAAAAGGACGGTCCTCTTACCGAGGAAGATCTTGCCAAGAAAAACGAGGCGGAGCTTATAATCGCAAAGAACAGACACGGTCCGCTCGAAACCGTACCGCTTCATTGGAACGGTGCGTTTACTCTCTTCTCAAATGCGGAGAAAACTCGTAATGAACCTTAAAGTTAAACAAACATCAGAGCGTCATCATATGCTTGTTCCGGGGGATACCGTTTTGGTGGCCCTCTCGGGCGGAGCTGACTCGATGGCGCTCCTTAATGTTTTATACGAACTAAAAAACGAATACTCGCTTACTCTTAAGGCGGCTCATTTTAACCACGGTATACGCGGTGGTGAAGCAATGCGCGATGAAGAATTCTGCGTTCAGATCTGTCGCGAAATGGGCGTGGAACTGTTTGTCGGCAGGGCTGATATCCCTGCGCTCGCTCAGCAGTCGGGCATCGGTGTTGAAGAGTGCGGCAGGCGTGAGCGTTATGCTTTTTTTGCCGAGGTTGCACCGGGCGCAAAGGTTGCGACCGCTCACACGCTATCCGATTGTGAAGAAACGTTTTTGTTCAATCTCGCACGTGGTTCTTCGCTCAAAGGTTTAACCTCAATCCCGCCCGTGCGTGACAATATAATCCGTCCGCTGATTGATTGTTCCCGTGACGAAATTGAGGCATATTGTGCGCAAAAAGGAATACGCTATGTTACGGACAGTACAAACCTGTCCGACGAATATACGAGGAACAGAATCCGTCACAAAATCGTGCCCGAGCTGAAAACACTCAACCCTGCGTTCGATTCAGCTTTTTTAAGGTGCGTGGATGTGCTGCGTGAGGATGAAGAGCTGTTGGATATGCTCAGCGGTGCCGCGCTGGAGCGCGCAAGTGTGCCTGAGGGCTACCTTGTCGGGTCACTTGGTGAGTTGCATCCGTCCCTTAAACGTCGCGCGGCAGCTCGGATTATTTTTGAGCTGAGCGGCGAAAGAGCACAGGCTCATCATATCGAAGCAGTGTGTGAACTTCTTTCAAACGGCGGTGATACTCAGGTTTGCGGCGGAGTTTCACTTCGAGTTTCCGGTGGAATCCTGCACAAAGTCGCAACCGATTGCGGTGAATGGAGTGTCGATGCGACAGAAGGAATCAACAATTTGCCTGCAGGAAATGTGAAAATCACGCTTCACAGTGAAAAAAACAAGGTTTTTGCTAAAAAAAATAATAAACACCTATTGGATAATGCAGTAAATTATGATAAAATAAATGGTAAGCTGCTTTTCAGCTCTATCCGTGAAGGCGATAAAATCCGTTTGCGTGGCAGGGGAGTCACCAAACCTCTGCGGCGGATTTTTAACGAAATGCACGTTCAACCCGAGCTTCGGCACTTCGTACCCGTGTTGCGAGACGATGAAGGCTTACTGTGGGTGTACGGTGTAGGCGTTGCAGAGCGGGCGGCTGTCGATGAGACCGCTGACAATGTGTTGGTGCTGAGCTTCGAATCGGTACCGACGGAGTCAAACGAATAAAAGAGAATAATCCGAAGCATTTGCTTTGTCTAATATTCAGGAAGGAGAAAATAAGATGGACGCAAATAAGAAAAAAAAGTTGCGCACGGCGTTGATATATCTGCTTGTTCCGGTAATTATCATCGGTGTTGCGTTCTATTTCGTGGCTTCATCTTCAAGAAGCGCGAAAACACAGTACTACGAAATTGTTGCCAAGTTTGAAGCAGGCACGGTTACGGAGTACAGCCTTAATCTCAGCTCAGGTTTGCTGGTGTACAAGGAGGAGGGCAATAACGTTCCTCAGGAGTATACCGTTCCCAATGTGTCAATCTTTGTGGACGATATTCATCCGATAGTTACCGAGCACAACAAAAACCACGCGGATTCACCTATCAAATATGACTACGAGCGAGGCAGTGAGAATTCATGGCTGCTCAATGTTTTGCCGACGTTTATACTGATGATCGTTCTCGGCGGAATTATGTTTGTTATGGTTCGCCGTATGGGTCAAAGTTTCAATAACGAAAATAACAAGACTCTCAGCTTCGGCAAGGCACGCGCAAAGAATGCCAAAGATGAAAAACGCAAGGCGAAGTTTGATGACGTTGCGGGTGCCGATGAAGAAAAAGAGGAGCTTGCTGAAATTGTTGAGTTTCTTAAAAATCCTGCTAAGTTCAATGATCTGGGCGCAAGAATTCCCAAGGGTGTGCTTCTTGTAGGCCCTCCCGGCACGGGTAAAACTCTTCTTGCCAGAGCTGTTGCAGGAGAGGCTGACGTTCCCTTCTTCTCAATTTCCGGTTCGGATTTTGTTGAGATGTATGTTGGTGTCGGTGCATCACGTGTTCGTGATCTTTTTGATCAGGCCAAGAAAAATTCGCCCGCAATCATCTTTATTGATGAGATTGATGCGGTAGGTCGTCACAGAGGCGCAGGTATGGGCGGCGGTCACGATGAACGTGAGCAGACACTTAATCAGTTGCTTGTTGAAATGGACGGCTTCGGTGCAAACGAAGGCGTTATCATCATCGCAGCCACCAACCGCCCCGATATTCTTGATCCGGCTCTTCTGCGTCCCGGCAGATTTGACCGTCAGGTAACGGTCAACTATCCTGACCTGAACGGCAGAGAAGCTGTCCTCAAGGTTCATGCAAAGGGTAAGCCCCTGGCTCCGGATGTTGATCTTGCGGTTATTGCTCGTTCAACAGCAGGCTTTACCGGTGCCGATCTCGAAAATCTCCTCAATGAGGCTGCTCTTCTTGCTGCAAGAAAGGACAAGAAGGCAATCACGATGGTCGAAATTGAAGAAGCTACAATCAAGGTAGTTGTCGGCACAGAGAAGAAGTCGCACAAGATGACAGACAAAGAAAAGAAGCTGACTGCATACCATGAGGCAGGTCACGCTGTTGCAACATTCAACCTCGATTCTCAGGATCCCGTTCATGAGATTTCCATTATCCCCAGAGGTATGGCAGGCGGCTACACAATGTCTATCCCGACGGAGGACAGAAGCTATACTACCAAGAACGATATGCTTGATAATATCGTTACACTCCTTGGCGGACGCGTTGCTGAGGCAATCATACTCGGCGATATCTCAACAGGTGCTTCAAACGATATCCAGCGTGCAACAGAGATTGCAAGAGGTATGATTACAAAATACGGTATGAGCGATGAGCTCGGTCCGATTTCTTTCGCCTCGGGTCATAACGAGGTTTTCCTCGGCAGAGATTACGGTCAGACCCGCAACTACTCCGAAAAGGTTGCAAGCTCAATTGATGAAGAGATGAACGCTATCATCACCGGTGCATACAAGCGTTGTGAGGATATTCTGAAAACAGATATCGATAAGCTCCATGCTGTTGCTCAGTACCTCATTGAGAATGAGAAGATGAACGGCGAAACCTTCAAGGCTGTTATGACAGGCACTTACGGTGTTGCTGCCGAGCCTGCAGCTGATGAACAGACCCGGGAAACAGAAGAATAAGATTTGTAATTTGCCGGCACGCCGCCTACGGTAGTGTCGGCAAACTGCGGTATAAAGAGAGGGAAACAAATGCCTAAAAAAGCAGAATACGGAGTAGAAAGCATAACCTCGCTCAAGGGTGCGGACCGTGTGCGCAAGCGCCCGGGAGTTATATTCGGTTCCGACGGACTTGAGGGCTGCGAGCACTCTATTTTTGAAATTATCTCAAACTCTATCGATGAAGCACGTGAGGGCCATGGCGATAAGATTATAGTCACCCGTTTTACGGATGGCTCTGTTGAGGTGCAGGATTTTGGCAGAGGTATCCCTGTCGATTACAACCCGAAAGAGAAAAAGTTCAATTGGGAGCTTGTTTTCTGCGAACTCTATGCAGGCGGTAAGTACGATACTAACGACGGCGGCAGCTATGAATATTCGCTCGGTCTCAACGGTCTCGGTCTTTGCTCAACCCAGTATGCATCAGAGTATATGGAGGCTGAAATTAAAACAGGCGGCTACCGCTACGAGTTAAAATTCAAAAAAGGCAAGCCCTCCGGTAAGATGCTCAAAGAGGAATATGCAAAGCGTGATACGGGTACGCGAATCAAGTGGAAGCCTGATCTTGATGTTTTTACAGATATTGCTGTGCCGCTTGACTATTTTCAGTCAACACTCAAGCGCCAGTCAATTGTTAACCCCGGTGTGCGCTTTATTCTGCGTAATCAGAAAGGTAATGCAAACTCTTTTGAAACGTTTGAGTACCTTTACGAAAACGGTATAAAGGACTATGTTGACGAGCTGGGCGGTGACAGCTCAATCAGCCAGACGCAGCTCTGGACTGCGGAGCGTGTGGGTCGCGACAGAGCGGACCAAAAGGACTATAAGCTTAAAATAAACGTTGCTTTGCGCTTTTCAAACAAAACTCAGCTTAAGGAGTATTACCACAATTCAAGCTGGCTTGAGCACGGCGGCGCGCCCGATAAGGCTGTAAGAAGTGCCTTCGTTTCGCAGATTGATGCTTATCTTAAGCAGAGCAACAAGTATTCAAAAACAGACCCGAAGATAAGCTTCCAGGATATTGAGGACTGTCTGATTCTTGTTGTGTCGTCTTTTTCAACACAGACCTCGTACGAAAACCAGACAAAGAAATCAATCACAAACAAGTTTATTCAGGAGGCTATGACGGATTTCCTGCGTAAACAGCTCGAAATATATTTCATCGAAAATAAGCTCGATGCCGAAAAAATCTGTGAGCAAGTGCTTATCAATATGAGAAGCCGCGTTAAGGCGGAGAGCACACGCCAGACAATCAAGAAAAACCTGCAGACGAGCAACGATATGGCGAACAGAGTGCAGAAGTTTGTTGACTGCAGAAGCAGAGACGTCAGTATGCGTGAGCTGTTTATCGTTGAGGGCGATTCCGCTTTGGGAGCCTGTAAGCAGTCCAGAGATTCGGAATTCCAGGCAATCATACCTGTCAGAGGTAAAATTCTCAACTGTCTCAAGTGCGAGTATGACAGAATTTTCAAGAGCGATATCATAACTGACCTTATCAAAGTGCTCGGCTGCGGTATTGAAGTAAAGGGCAAGGCAGCAAAGGATTTGTCTACCTTCAATCTTGATAATCTTCGTTGGAATAAGGTTATTATCTGTACCGATGCCGATGTTGACGGCTTCCAGATAAGAACGCTTATCCTTACAATGATTTACCGGCTTATGCCTACTCTCATCGAGAGGGGATACGTCTTTATTGCGGAATCACCGCTGTACGAAATTACTTATAAAGATCAGACGTGGTTTGCCTATACCGAAAAAGAAAAGGCAGACGTGCTCGCTGAGCTTGAGGGCAAGAAGTTTACAATTCAGCGCTCAAAGGGTCTCGGTGAAAACGATGCGGATATGATGTGGCTTACCACCATGAATCCTACAACACGCCGCCTTATCAGAATCGAGCCTGATTTTGCGGAGGCAATGGCAGAAAAATTCGATCTTCTGCTTGGCGATAACCTTGCAGGAAGAAAACAGTATATTGCAGAAAACGGTCACCTCTATATCGATATGGCCGATGTAAGCTGAGAAAGGGGAGTGTGTTTAATTGGCAAAGAAAAAGACTGAAAAACAGCCTAAGACCGAAACGAATCCGAATGCACACATCCTCGGTGCGGGCGAGGTTGTAAACCAGCGTATTACAGAAACGCTTGAAGTCAATTATATGCCCTATGCAATGAGCGTTATTATGTCCCGCGCAATTCCCGAAATTGACGGCCTTAAGCCTGCTCACCGCAAGCTTCTTTATACAATGTATAAGATGGGCCTGCTTAACGGCTCAAGAGTTAAGTCTGCAAACATTGTCGGCCGCACAATGCAGCTCAATCCCCATGGTGATGCTGCTATTTACGATACTATGGTGCGCCTTTCACGCGGCTATGAAGCTCTGCTTCATCCGTTGGTTGATTCGAAGGGTAACTTCGGTAAGGCGTATTCGCGCGATATGATGTGGGCTGCCTCGCGTTATACCGAGGCGAAGCTCGAGTCAATATGCTCCGAGCTTTTTGGCGATATCGATAAGGATACCGTTGATTTTGTTGACAACTATGATAACTCGATGAAAGAACCGACGCTTTTGCCCGTTTCTTTCCCGAGTGTGCTTGTCAATGCAAATACGGGTATTGCCGTCGGTATGGCAAGCTCCATCTGTTCTTTTAACCTTGAAGAAATCTGTAACACCACAATTGAACTCATCAAGGATCCTGATTTTGATGTTTCCGAAACAATCAAAGCTCCCGATTTTATCGGCGGCGGCCAGATTATCTATAACCGCGAAGAGATGGATAACGTCATCAGAAACGGCAGAGGCAGCATCAAGGTCAGAGCTAAATACAAATACGATAAGTCTAACAACTGTATCGATGTTTTCGAGATTCCGCCAACCACAACAGCGGAAGCGATAATCGATAAGATGATTGAAAAATTCAAGGCGGGCTCACTCAAGGAAATAAGTGACGTGCGTGATGAAACCGATAAAAACGGCCTTAAAATCACGATCGACCTCAAGCGCGGCGTTGACCCGGATAAGCTTATGCTCAAGCTTTATAAGCAGACTCCGATGGAGGATACCTTCTCCTGTAATTTCAACGTTCTTATTGCAGGTATGCCTCAGGTGCTCGGCGTAAAGGATCTTCTTACGGAGTGGATCGCGTTCCGTACGGAATGCGTGCGCCGCAGAACCTTCTACGATTTGCAGAAGTGCCGCGATAAGCTGCACCTGTTGCAGGGCCTTCAGAAGATACTTCTTGATATTGACAAGGCTATCAGCATTATCCGTAACACCGACGAAGAAAAAGAAGTTGTTACAAACTTGATGATCGGCTTCGGTATTGATGAAATTCAGGCTGAGTACGTTGCGGAAATAAAGCTCCGTCATCTCAACCGCGAGTATATCATCAAACATACTAAGGATATTGAGGGCCTTATCGAAACAATCAAGGATCTTGAAGAAATCCTTGCAAAAGGTCAGCGCGTCAAGAAGATAATCATTGCCGAGCTTCAGAATGTTGTAAAGAAATTCGGTAAGCCCAGACGCAGCGAGATCATTTATCAGACGGAGATTGCTGAGAATGAGGCGGAGGAACCGGTGTCAAACGAGCCTGTTCATATATTTATTTCCCGCGAGGGATACTTTAAGAAGATTACTCCGCTTTCACTGCGTATGAGCGGCGAACAGAAGGTTAAGGAAGGCGATGAAATAATCGCAGCCTACGACACGACAAACGATGTTGAACTGCTCTTCTTCACAAACAAGAATCAGGTATATAAGGCAAAGGCCGATGATTTTGAACTTACAAAGGCAAGTGCGCTCGGTGATTACGTGCCCTCAAAGCTCGATATGGAGCCGGAAGAAACGGTTGCTTATATGGCTCTGCTCAAGGAGTACAGCGGCAATATGCTCTTCTTCTTTGAAAACGGCAAGGTTGCAAAGGTGGATATGTCCGCATATGCAACAAAGACTAACCGCAAAAAGCTTATCAAGGCTTTCAGCGATAAGTCTGCGCTCGTTTCGGCAGTATATCTTCAACAGGATACCGAGCTCGTGCTTATCTCGAGCGCAGGCAGACATCTGCTGTTCAACACGGCGGCTATTGCTTCGAAAACAACGAAGGATACGCAGGGCGTAGCCGTGTTTACACTCAAAAAAGGTCAGCGCCTCATGGCTGTAAGACCTTATGTTGAGGGTGAATTTGCCAAGCCCTACCGCTACCGTACGAAGAATCTTCCCTCAACGGGTGCTCTTCTCAGTGCGGAGGATAGCGGCGAGCAGATGACGCTTATATAATTTACGGTTTATGTAACTGTTAATGCAGGCTTCCCCGCCGTTAACAGCTGACGGGGAAAGCCGGATGCAAACGCAGAATGAACCGTAACTTTGTCCGTCTACAGTATTTTTGCCCGTGTATTTTTTTATATGCGGTGCAATTGTTTCCATATATTTTGCTTAAATTTCAAAAAAGTGTTGCAAAATCCAAAAGTATGTGTTAGAATACTCGAGTATCAAAACGGAAAATGTTATATCTATCTTAAAAGAAAGGGTAAATCGTTCTGCATCTGCAGACGTTATGGTGGTTATTATGGCATGGTATGAAATCGTATTTGGCGCAGTTCTTATTGTTCTTTCAATTGTGGTTACTGCACTTGTTCTCCTTCAGGAGGGTAACTCACAGGGTCTTTCCGGTGCAATCGCCGGCGGTGCCGAAACATTCTTCGGCAAGAATAAGGGCCGCACAATGGAAGCAAAGCTTGTTAAGCTCACAAAGATTCTCGGCGTCGGTTTCTTTGTTGTTGCACTTGCTGCAAAGATCATTATCACAATATTCTGATCAACCGCAAAGTCATACAGCTGAGGTCGCAAGATCTCGGCTGTTTTTTTGTTGTATATCGCTTGACTATTTTTCTCGATGTGCTATCATTACTGGTATATGTTTAAATGATCCGAGGTTAATTTTTATGTGCGCAAATCCCGTAACAGCAATTATTGTCGGCGGTGGTCATCGCTCGTTTACTTATGCAGAGCTTGCTCTCCAAAAGCCTGAAAAGCTTAAAATTGTCGGTATTGCAGACCCCAACCCTTTTCGTTGTGAAAAGGCGAGGAAGATGTTCGGCTTCCCTGCGGAAAACTGCTTTTCAAGTGCCGAGGAGCTCGCGGCAGTGCCGAAGTTTGCCGATGCCGTAATCAACGGCACGATGGACCATCAGCACGTTGAAACTGCAATCCCTTTGCTTGAGGCAGGGTACGATATGCTTCTTGAAAAGCCGTTTGCCGTCAATATGGAGGAGCTGGAAAAGCTCGTCAGCACGGTTGAAAAACACGGCAATAAGGTTATGATTTGTCACGTGCTGCGCTACACGCCTTTCTATATTGCAATTAAGGAGCGTGTGCTTGCGGGCGAAATAGGCGATATAATCAGTATCAATATGTTTGAGCACGTCAGCTATCACCACGCTTCAACATCATATGTCAGAGGTAAATGGGGCAGAAAAGAGAAATGCAAAACCTCTATGCTGCTTGCTAAATGCTGTCACGACCTTGATATTATGATGTGGATGATGGGCGGTGATAAGCCGAAAACTGTTTCAAGCTGCGGTTCAATTTTCCAGTTCAATCCCGAAATGGCGCCCGAAGGCGCAGGCACCAGGTGCCTTGTCGATTGTCCTCACGTCGATACCTGCCTTTATTCCGCAAAACGCATATATATTGACCATCCCGACAGGTGGGAGTTCTATGTCTGGTCAGCACTTGAGGATATGGAGAATGCATCGATTGAAGATAAAATTAATCTCCTCAAGGGCGATAGCCCCTACGGCAAGTGTATCTACAAAAGCGGCAATGACGTTGTTGACCATCAGAGCGTTATGGTTAATTTTGAAAGCGGTGCCACAGGCACACATAATATGATTGCAGGTGCTGCAAGACCGCTGAGAAGAATCGAGATTGTCGGTACACGCGGCGAAATTTACGGCGAGTTTGAAAACAACGATATACATATTCTCAAAATAAATCCTGACCCCGGCAAGGAATTTGATGAAGAGGTTATCGATCTTTCAGCATTTGCCGACGGTGAGGGTCACGGCGGCGGAGACCTTGGCCTTGCAGAGGATTTTGTCAACTATGTCCGCGGTGAAGCACCGTCGGTTTCCTGTACTTCGATTTTTGATTCGGTTGCAGGCCACAAAACAGTTTTTCTTGCAGATATTTCCCGTGAGAATTCAAGTGCTGCAATGAAGTATTAAGGAGTAAATACCGTATGGCAATAAATAAGAAAAAAGCCATGGGCGGCAATATTGCGCTCTTGCTTGCCGCCGTCATCTGGGGCACGTCATTTGTCGCTCAGGATGTCGGTATGGAGCACGTAGAGGCGTTTACATATAACGGTATACGTATGCTCATGGGTGCGGCTGTGCTGGTGCCGCTGATACTGTTTATGCAGCTGAAAAAGCGTAAGAGTGATACGCGTACTGTTGACGAAAAGAAAAAAGCCGCTGCTGTTCAGGTTAAGAGCGGTGTTATCTGCGGCCTTATTCTTTTTTGCGCAAGCAATCTTCAGCAGTTTGCGTTCAATTATATCTCCGAGGGTGCCTCGGGCAAAATCGGCTTCATAACAGCGCTCTATATGCTCCTTGTGCCGATATTCGGTCTGTTTATCGGTCAGAAACAGCGCCTTATAGTCTGGCTTGCTGTTGTGATGGGGTGTGTCGGTGCGTATCTGCTGTGCGTTGATTCTGCGATGACAATCGGTCTTGGCGAAATACTTACGCTCGGCTGTGCCGTATTCTTTGCAATACATATTCTGTATATTGACAGCGTTACCGATAAGGTGGACGGAGTTATGCTTTCCGCAACGCAGTTTTTCGTTGTCGGTATATTGTCTGTGATATGTATGTTTATCTTCGAAACACCGCGTATTGCAAACATAAACACCGCCATTGTGCCGATTCTTTATTCGGGTGTAATGAGCAGCGGTGTTGCCTACACTCTGCAGATTGTCGGTCAGAAGCACACCAACCCTGCCGTTGCTTCAATTCTTATGTGCCTTGAGTCGGTGTTTGCCGTGCTTGCAGGCTGGCTGATACTCGGCGACAGCCTTGAGGTGCGTGAGTACATCGGCTGTGCGGTTATGTTCACGGCAATAATTCTCACCAACCTCCCCGAAAAGAAGAAGTGAATTTCAGCAAAGAGCAGTTTTACGCTGCTCTTTTTTGCTTGCTGTGTCGGCGTATAATTTGTGATTATTAAAAATTATTAAGATATGTTTTGGCTATTGCCTTTTGTGACATTATTTGATAAACTATAAACTAGGATTTTATGATTATTGAGAGGTAGGGCGCTTTGAATAAACGCTATGATGGGTGCCTTATCTGCACCGATATGGATGGTACGCTGCTCACAACCGATAAGGAGCTCAGCCGTGAAAATGCCGAGGCGATAAAACGCTTTCAGCGCGGCGGCGGTCTTTTCACCGTTGCAACCGGCAGATACTGGGATTTCGTGAACGATTACAAGCACGTTTTCGTTCCCAATACATACGTAATCTCGCTCAACGGCTGTGTCATATCAGAGTACGGCAGCGAAAAAATAATCCGATATGCCCAAATGGATAAGTCCTGTTTTGACGAGGCTCAGCTTGTCTTTGACAGCTGTCCGCAGCTTACGATGCTGCTTGTCAACACAACGCAGGGCTTTGTGCCGATTAAGAGAGGTGAAACGGAAAAATTAAAAGAAATTGAAATCAGCGGTGAAAACAGAATTTTTAAAATGACCTATATGTCTTTGCCCGGTGAAGAACTCACCGAAGAGACACGGGCCTTTTTTGTGCCCTTTTCAAAGGGCAGATACAACTGCGAGCGAAGCTGGCCGGGCGGTATGGAATACTATCCGCTCGAGGGCGGCAAACACAATGCGGTCACGTGGCTCAAGCAGCATACCAGCTCCGACAAGCTTATCTGTGTCGGTGATTACGAAAACGATATCACTATGCTCAGATGTGCAGACGTGGGTGTTGCGGTCAGCAATGCGCTGGAGAGTGTGCGTGCAGCGGCAGACGTGGCGGTATGCTCAAACGATGAGCACGCGATTGCGGCTCTTATCGAGAAACTATAAAACTTCTTTTGAGGGAGAAAGATTATGAATACTGTTAAAGATTATTTCTCAAGAATCAAATCAAATGCAAAAACATGGGAGATCATATGGTGGTGGATTTTCCGCTGCATTATGATTTTCGGTATTGCAGATACGGTTTTTGGTATTACGGAAGTAGGAAAAACCGCTGATTCCAATCAGTGGAAACAGATGTGTGCAAACCTTGTCGGTATGTTCGCTTGGGAGATTTGTATGGCAATGAGCAAAAAGAACTTTATGCGCTATCTGCCGTCATACATCCAGGATATTTCCGTTTTAGGCTTCTTTATGGCATCCTTCGGCGGTGCGTATCTCAACCTTTATTACAGCTTCCAGTTTTACGATCTGATTTTCCATATCTTCGGCGGTGCGGCAGGCGCTCTCTTCGGTTATGAGGCTCTTGTTGCTATGCAGCACCGTGATAAGGTCAGAAGCCACGTTCCCTTTGTCGTAATTGCGGCTTTCGGTTTCTCCTTTATCTGCGGTAACGTTTGGGAAATTGTTGAATTTGTTCTCGACCAGTTCTTCGGTTCCGATGCTCAGCACTGGTGCCGTGAAGCAGCAGAAAAGGCTGCGCAGGATTACGGTAATGACTTCCTTGCAAATCCTCACATAATCGACCATGTTGCCCCTGTTATGGGTGACGGCTGGACTGCTGAAACATACCAGATCCGCTGGGCGCTTATGGACACAATGGAAGACATCGTCTGCAACACGATCGGTGGTGCAATCGTATATGTAGTTCTCCTTATCTGGCCCTATCATCACACAGGTAAGAACAATGTTAATAACCTCTACACAGATATCGTTGCAGAAAAAAAGTCAACTAAGAAGGAAACTGTAACAAAATGACGGATATAAAAACCTTCCTCGAAAACGCAGGCAGGGTAGTGCCCACAAAGCGTCAGCTTATGCATATGAAGGAAACGCCCTTCTATGCCTTTATCCACTTCAGTCCCAATACCTATACGGGTCTTGAATGGGGCACAGGCGGGGAAGATCCTGCAATTTTTAATCCGACAGAGCTCGACTGCGACAGTTGGGTTGAAGCTATCAAATCTGCAGGTATGAAGGGTGCTGTTATTACAGCAAAGCATCACGACGGCTTCTGCCTGTGGCAGACGGAAACGACGGAGCACAGCATCAAAAACAGCCCGTACAAAAACGGCAAAGGTGATGTTGTACGTGAGCTTGCCGATGCGTGCCGCAGAGGCGGAATAAAATTCGGCTTTTATCTCTCACCCTGGGACAGAAACAGCAAATACTACGGTACGGATAAATACAACGATTTTTACCGTGCACAGCTTACGGAGCTGCTGACTAACTACGGTGAGGTTTTCCACGTATGGTTTGACGGCGCTTGCGGTGAGGGACCCGACGGCAAAAAGCAGGTTTACGATTTTGAGTCGTATTTTGAGCTTGTCCGTAAGTATCAGCCTAATGCTACAATATTCAAGGATGACGGTCCGGATATCCGCTGGTGCGGTAATGAGTCGGGCAGTGTTCGTGCTGCGGAGTGGGCTGTTGTGCCTTATGAGCTTTGCGGCTTCTGCGAGAGGCAGACCGATGGCAGATTGCTCGACGGTGAGCTTAAAAATGTTTATAACAGCGATAAGGACATAGGTTCGTTTGACAATATAGCTTATTCAGACGGTCTGGTATTCTGCCCGTCGGAAATTGATATGTCAATCCGTCCGGGGTGGTTTTATCATCCGGAAGAAGAGCCTCATTCGCTTGACAGGCTTTTCAGTACATACATAAATTCAGTCGGCGGCAACACAGCATTCAACCTCAATATTCCGCCTATGCCTGACGGCAGGTTCGATCCGCGCGATATCGCAAGGCTCAAAGAGCTTGGCGACAAAATCGGTTCAAGCTTTGCTGAGGATCTTTGCCGGGGCGCTGTTATCACACGCACCGCTATCAGCTCAACGCAGTGCGAATACCTTGTTGAGCTTGACGGTGAGAAAAATATTCGTTTCTTCGAGCTTGAAGAAGACATAGCAAAGGGTCAGCGAGTTTCGTCCTTCCGCATTCAGAGCCGCAGGAACGGCCGCTGGGAGAGAGTTTATTCCAACTACTCGACGGTAGGCTTCAAGCGGATTATTGAAGAGGACGTTTGCTGTGATGCGTTCAGCATTGTCGTTGAGGCATCAAGGGGAGAACCGCTAATCAGTAAAATAGCCGCATATTAAGGAGATAATTATGATACCCGAGCTTACTTTTGAATATCTTTTGGGCGCTGTTCCGATAGGCGGCAAGGCCAATATATATTTCGGTTCTGTTGCGCTCAAGGAAAACAGCGGTGTTTTTGACGATCAGTTCCGCTATAAGCTGACAGTTGTTGTGCCTGAAGAAGGGGAAAACGAGGTTTCTGCACTTTACTATATCGGCTGGCAGTCGTACGATAATGCCGACAAAGAGCAGATGACTGAGAAAAGATTTGCTGCAGATGATGAGGGTGCGGCAGCTGCCTGCGCATGGCTTCGCGAAGAACTGGCAAAATACACAAAAGAATAATTCAATATCAAATAAAAAAATACGAAAAAACACTTGCATTTTGGTTTGCAATCTGTTAATATAACTAATGTTCGTTTGGTTAAAGTTTATCTTAAGGAGGTGCCGCAAATGGCAAAATGTGAATTCTGCGGTAAGGACGTTGCATTTGGTATCAAGGTATCGCACTCACACAGACGTTCAAACAGAACATGGAAACCCAACATCAAGCGCGTTAAGGCTGTTGTAAACGGTTCACCCAAAAGGGTATACGCTTGCACTCGCTGCATTCGTTCCGGTAAGGTTACACGTGCTGTCTGATGTAAAGTCAGTTGATTTAGAGACTGTCATTCGTGGCGGTCTCTTTTTCATTTGTGTTCGATTTTTGTTGACAACAGGCGAAACAAGTTGTAATATGAATTTAAGCACATTACTCGTTAAATAATCTTTGTTAAGGAGAAATAATTATGAAATACTGTCAGTCTTGTAATCAGCCTTTAAATGACGATGCTGTTTTCTGCGGCAACTGCGGCACTGCTTGTTCTGCTCAGCAGACACCGGTTGCTAATCGTCAGGCTCCCGTATATACACCCCCTGCACCCCCTGCACCCCCTGCACCTTCTGCACCTCCTGCACCTCCCGTTCAGCAGGCTCCTGTATACGCTCCTCCTGCTCAGCAGGCACCCGTGTATGCACCGCCTGTTCAGCAGCCTGCATCCAATGCTGATCCTTACGATATAAACGTAACACATAAAGGTTTCTGGTCTCTCGGCTTCTTCTTCGGTGTTGTCGGCCTGATTCTTTACTTTGTTCTCAAGCCCACTAAGCCCCGCCTTGCCAAGAGTGCACTCAAGGGCTTTATCGCAGGTTTGATTCTTTCGGCTGTTGTCTTTACAATCTACATTATTATATTACTTGCGGCAGCGATGATGTAACATTATGCTTTCAAAAAGTCTCCCTTGCGGGAGGCTTTTTTATTTTTTATAATCATTGTATATTACTTAATATTTTGATATAATGTGTTAAATAGTTATAAAAGGAGGTAAACCGATGAAATTTCTTTTGGTTACAGACCTTCATTATTCGGATAAACCGGTGGGTGACAACAACCGTTACCACGATATGTCGCTTGGTAAAGTCAGGAACGCAATCGAAAATTATTCGGACGGCTGTGAGTTTATTGTCTGCCTTGGCGATATTGTTGACAGCTTTGACGGATACAAGTCTCAGACTCAGGGGCTTACCGAAATGCGAGAGATGCTTGACGGATTCGGCATCCCTTTTTATCCTACTTTCGGCAATCACGATACGGCGCTCGATAAGCGCGAGTTTATGCGTCTTATCGGTATGCAGGGCAGATACTATTCGTTTGAAACGGACGAATATCTCTGCTTGATGCTTGACAGCTCAATGAACTCCAAAGACGAGCCGTACCCCGAAAAAGAGATTAAATGGACGAGGTGTTTTGTTGACGATGAGCAGCTTTGCTGGATGAGAGAAAAAATTGCATCATCCGAAAAGCCGGTTGTAGTGATGACTCACGCCCTTGTGTCGCAAGGTGACACAGATGACGAAGACCATATAATTATTAATGCTGACGAAATAACAGATATACTGTTTGAGTATGAAGAAAAGATTGCTGCTGTATTCTGCGGACACTATCATGCGGGTCACAGTGCAAAAATAGGCAGCATACCATACGTTGTTTTCAAGGCTCTTTGTATGGGTACCGCAGTTACCTGCGCGGTTGTCGAAATCAATGACGGCAAAGTAAAAATCACAGGCTACGGCGACGAGCCTTCAATAGAAATCAACAGATAAGGAGAATTACAATATGCAGTTTAAAGCTTACCACAAAGACCTCGAATCACTTCACATCGGCTGCGAAGCACCCCGTGCATATTTTGTGCCCTTCAGCAACGAGGCAGATGCTCTTTCATTAGACAGAGACGGTTCTGACAGATTCCTGAACCTCTGCGGTGAATGGGATTTTAACTACTACAACAGCTTTGAAGATGTTGAAGAGGATTTCCTTGAGCAGAGATTCCGTGAAACAATTACCGTTCCGCTGTGCTGGCAGATGCTTCTTGACAGAGGATACGATGTTCCTCTGTATTCAAACCTCAAATATCCCTTCCAGCTTGATCCGCCTCACGTTCCCGATGAAAACCCCTGCGGTCACTACTGCAGAAGCTTCGTCCTCCCTGAGAATTTCAGCGAAAAGGTTTACGTTAATTTCGAGGGCGTTTCTTCAGGTTTCTATCTTTTTGTTAATAAGCAGTTTGTCGGCTACAGCCAGGTCAGCCGTTGCACAAGTGAGTTCGATATTACGGATAAGCTCGTCAAGGGCGAAAACCGCATTGATGTTCTCGTTGTAAAGTGGTGCGACGGTTCGTATCTTGAAGATCAGGACTGCTTCCGTCTGTCAGGTATCTTCCGTGAGGTATATCTTCTCAGCCGAGATGCAAACTCCGTTCGTGATTTCTATGCCCGTGTTGATGTAAGCGAGTCTCTTGAAACTGCTACCGTAACTGTAGAAACAGAGCTTTACGGTCAGGCGGACGTTACATATAAGCTTCTCTCTCCCGAGGGTAACGAACTTTACTGCGGCAGTGACAACGTTATTACTGTTGACGCCCCCGTTCTCTGGAATGCAGAAAGTCCTGTACTCTATACTCTTGTTATATTGGCAGGCAATGAAGTAATTGCGCAGAAATTGGGCCTTAAGCGCCTTGAAATAAAGGATGCCGTCGTTTACCTCAACGGTAAAGCGGTCAAGCTATGGGGTATAAATCGTCACGATTCAAGCCCTACAGGCGGCTACACTGCAAGTGTGGAAGAGATGCTTGAAGATCTTTACATACTCAAGCGCGCAAGCTGTAACTGTATCCGTACCTCTCACTATCCCAATGATCCGAGATTTGCAGGCCTTTGCGATGAGCTTGGTTTTATGCTCGTAGATGAAGCAGATATCGAAACTCACGGTATGGGCTTTGAATATCGCGATACGTGGGATTGGATGCGTTGGTCGATGCTTTCCACAATCGATGAGTGGGAGGCGGCTTATGTTGACCGTGCGGCAAGACTTTTTGAACGTGACAAAAACCACGCTTGCGTTGTTATGTGGTCACTTGGTAATGAATCCGGCTGCGGTAAGAATCACAGAGCTATGGGCAAGTATATAAAGAGCCGTGATAAGAACGCAATAGTTCACTACGAAAACTCTCACCTTGAGTTTAAGGCAGTGCCCGAAGGTGAGAATTTTGCTGATATCTCCGATGTTGAAAGCCGTATGTACGCAGAGCTTGATTACACCGAGAATTATCTTAAGAACAATCCTGCAAAGCCATTCTATTTTTGTGAGTACGTTTGTGCATATTCAACCGGTAACATTTTCGGTCATATCCGTCTTGCTGATAAGTATGACAGCCTTTTCGGTATGTGTATCTGGGAGATGAACGACCACTCAATCGCTGTTAAAAACGGCGATAAGACAGGTTACCGCTACGGTGGTGATTTCGGCGATTATCCGAATGATGAGGATTGCTGTATCGACGGCCTTGTTTTCGCAAACCGTGAGCTTCGCCCCGGCTATTTTGATATGAAGCGCGCATATCAGCCCTTCACAACTGCATACAATAACGGAGCGGTTACTATATTCAACAAGCGCTATTTCACGTCTCTTGATGATATGTCACTCGTTTGGAGCATTGTTTGTGACGGTGTTGAGATAAAGAACGGTAAAGTGGAAACACTTGATATTGCCGCACGTGAAAGCGCAGAGATTAAACTGTTTGAAAGAGAGAATCTCAAGGGTAATTGTCTGCTCAATCTTTCCTTTGTCAGCAAAAACGATACTGTCTGGGCGGAAAAAGGTTACGAAATCGGTTTTGAGCAGTTTGAGCTCTCAACTGCTGTAAGCGGTTGTGCTCTTATAGGTGCCGGGCTTGAGGTTGAGGACAGCAGACGTTATCTTACTGTTAAAACAGCAACAAGCACACTTGTTTTTGATAAATCCTACGGTGCACTGAATCAGATGATTCACAACGGCAAAAACGTTCTTGCTGAGCCTGTATGCGTTGAAACCTGGTTTGCTCACTGGAAGAACATTACAGGCGAGGCAATCGAGGGACGCAGTGCAGGTCTTGACAGAATCAACCAGAAGACATATTCTTGCACAGTTGAGAAGGATGAGTATAACGTAAAGGTTATTTGCGATGTTTCAATCGGCGGTCCGAGCGTTATCCCTGTGCTTAAGGGTAAGCTTACATACAGCGTAGGTGTTGACGGTGCTGTCAAAATCAGCTTTGCAGGCGATAAGAATCCGCTTGCTCCCGCTCTTCCAAAGTTCGGTTTCCGTATGGTGCTTGGTGAGGCTTACGATAATCTGCGTTTCTACGGTCTTGGTCCGGGTGAAGCTTATGCAGACAGAATGGAAGCTTCAAGAATCGGTCTTTACGGTATGAAGGTTAAGGATAACTTTGTTCACTATATCCGTCCTATGGAAAATTCCGCACACGCAAAAACTCGTTTCGGCACACTGTGCGATGAAAGCGGCGATGGTTTGATGGTATATGTCAGAGATGTAAACGGCTTCTACTTCAATGCAACACACTTCAAGCCCGAAATGCTTGAGGCTGCAAAGCATGACGATGAGCTTGTTCCGCTTAAAGAGATTGTTGTGAATGCCGATAAGCACATTATTCCTGCAGCAGGTCACGGCAGCAGCAATTATTACGATAAGGAAGAGCCTGCACGTGTCTGGGATGACAGCCATGTTGAGTTTGAAATCAACCTGCACTGTATTGATGCAAATACAAATCCCTTTGATTTTATCTAAGAGGTTTTTATGACTAACAGAGAGAGAATGCACAGCGGTATGCTTTATTACCCGAGCGGTGATGATGTTATGACCGAACAGCTTCAGTGCCTTGATAAGCTGTACGATTTTAATCAGACTCGCCCGAGTGAGCTTGATAAGCGTGCAAAGCTGCTCAAGGAGATGTTTGCTGAGATAGGGGAGGATTGTTACATTGAGCCTCCCTTCCACGCAAACTGGGGCGGTCATCACGTTCATTTCGGTAACAGCGTTTATGCCAACTTTAACCTTACAATGGTTGACGATACGCATATCTATGTTGGTGACTATACAATGTTCGGCCCCAACGTTACGGTTGCAACCGCAGGCCATCCGATTGACCCTGATCTTCGCTCAAAGGCTTATCAGTACAATATGCCTGTGCATATCGGCAGAAACTGCTGGCTTGGCGCAGGTGTTGTTGTGCTTCCCGGTGTGACAATAGGCGACAACAGCGTAATAGGCGCAGGCAGCGTTGTTACAAAGGATATTCCGCCAAACGTTGTTGCTGTCGGTAATCCGTGCAGGGTGCTGCGTGAAATAAACGAGCGCGATAAAGAATACTATTTTAAGGACAGAAAAATCGATGCCGAGTTGCTTGAGAGTGTGAGACACGGCGATTGACTGAAGGATAGTTATGTGGAATTTTGAGTTCTTTATAAAAAGTATAATGCTCGGTGTAGGTCTTGCAATGGATGCGTTTTCCGTATCGCTTGCAAACGGACTGAACGAGCCCGAAATGAAAAAGCCGAAGATGGCAGGCGTTGCAGGAATGTTTGGCGTGTTTCAGGGGCTGATGCCGCTGATAGGCTGGATCTGCATACATACGATAGTTCAGTATTTCAGTGCGTTCGAAAAGCTGATTCCGTGGATTGCGCTTGTGCTGCTGCTTTATATCGGCGTCAAGATGCTGATAGACGGCATAAAGTGCAAGGGGTGCGAGAGCGAGGAAAAGCCTGCCGTCGGCATAGGTATGTTGGTGATGCAGGGCATCGCAACATCGATTGATGCTCTGTCCGTCGGCTTTACAATTGCCGATTACAATCTAACGCAGGCAGCCGTGTGTGCGGCGCTTATCGCAGCGGTAACCTTCCTTATCTGCCTTTGCGGTATTCTCATCGGCAGGAAGTTCGGCACAAAGCTTTCGGGTAAGGCGTCAATCTTTGGCGGCATAATTCTTATTGCAATCGGAATTGAAATATTTATAACGGGAATTTTTTGATAAAAAAGACCGCTCATAACTGATTATGAGCGGTCTTTTTCTGCTTATTTAACGTTTTTGCCGAATCTCTTGATCTTCTGTGTTGTTGTTTTTTCAAGCGCTGAAGAAAGAATTTCAACAATTTTGATATGCTTGTAGTTGGGAATTTTGCTGTTTACGTTCTTAATTGCATTCTGAACAGCTGTTCTGATGTCATCCTCAGTGGGTTTCTTGTCACCGAACTTTTCTTTCAGGTACTCAAGGTTCGGGAATACCTTTGCTTTGACGTATGTTTCGCCGTTTTCTTCTGAGGCATAAACAAGTGCTTCACCGACTTCGGGGCATTCGGAAAGTCTGGTTTCAAGCTCCTCGGGGTAGATGTTTTTGCCGTTTTCTGTTACGATAACGTTCTTGATTCTGCCCTTGATGTAAAGATCACCGTATTTATCAAGACAGCCGAGGTCGCCCGTGCAGAACCAACCGTCACGGAATACAGCCTCTGTAGCTTCAGGATCGTTGTAGTAGCCGAGCATAATATTGTCACCGCGTGCAAGAATTTCGCCTACACCCTCATCGTTGGGGTCATCAATCTTGATTTCAACGTCGGGGATTGCGGGACCGGTTGAAGCTTTGTTAAGGTGGAAATCGTTGTTACCTGCAAGAAGGGGAGCACATTCTGTAAGTCCGTAACCTTGGAGTGTACGGATACCGAGTGCACCAAAATCTTCAACAAGTGAAACATCAAGGTCGGCAGCACCGACTATGAACAGACGGATTTTGCCTCCCAGTGATTTCTTAACCTTTTTGCATATTACCATACGAATAAAGAAGGGACACTTTTTGAGAGCTTTTGAAAGGGGAAGATTTTCGAAATGCTTGCGGTAAAGAGCGGGACAATCCTTTATAATTGCTGCCTTGATTCTCTTGTTGAGTACCTTGAGAAGTGCGGGAACAACAACGAGGATGGAGGGCTGATACTCGGTAATATTTTTTGCAACCTTTGTCAGACCTTCGCAGTATGTGATGCAAGCACCCCTTGTGAGGAAGAGTACGTTGTTGAGTGTGCACTCGTAAGTGTGGTGCAGGGGAAGGATTGACAATGTGCTGTCAAAATCGTTTACCTTAACCATCTGTACAGTTGAATAGATGTTTGAGCATATGTTGAACTGTGAAAGGCAAACACCCTTCGAGTTGCCTGTGGTGCCGGATGTGAAGATGATGATTCTGGTTTCATCTTTTTCAATCTTAATAGCATCAACTGCAGCTTCGTCTGCACTGTGTGAAGATGCAATATCAAGCACATCGGCAAAATCGGTATAAAGCATATTCTCGTCTGCTATGCCTTTGAGCTTTTCGATTCTTGCATTGTCCGTGCATACCATCTTGCAGTCAGCGGATTTGAGGAAATCGTTTACGTCTTCGGGCTGAAGCTCTTTGTCAATCGGTACAACAACGCCTACGGTTGCTGCGCAAAGATAGCTGAGTGCCCACTGGAAGCTGTTTGCGCCGACAACTGCAATCTTCTGGCCAAGCATACCTTTTTCGATAAGATATGTACAGAATGAGTAGTAGTATTTTTTGAGGTCGGAATACTTGATTTTAGTATAATCGCCCTCTTTTTTCTTTACTACGTATGCTGTGTTGTTTGCAAACTTTTCTGCGCCGTTGCAGATTATTTCGCGGAAGTTAAAAAATCTTTTCTCTTTGTAAAGTGAAGCCATTTCGTTCTCCTTTTTTATTCCCTGTTTGTTATTTGTGGCAGAATTACAACTTGACTTTATTTATCACACATTGTATTATTTTATCAACAATGTGTTGAATTTTCAATAGTCGATTTTTCTAAAAACGCTTTAAAACCGACAAAAAACGATGAATTGTTGGCTAAATATGAAATTTTTTTGAAAATTTTAAAGGAAGTGTTAATAGTGCCTGATAGCAGAAGAGTTAAACTGACAAAGAGGCTTATTAAAGAAGCGTTCATAGAGCTGCTTGAAAAAAAGCCGTTTAACAAAATTACCGTTACCGATTTGTGTAATACGGCTGAAATCAACCGCTCTACCTTTTACGCTTATTATGAGGATGTGCCTATGCTGCTGCGCGAGGTGCAGGATGAGGTAATCGGCTACATTCCTACACCGGAAAAGCTGCCTACGGTTGTTGAATCGCTTGAGAAGTTTTTTGAGAATATGGAAAAACTTTTTGATTACGTCATCGAGAATAAGCGCCTTTTTAACGTGCTTATTATTCAGGCGGACAGTGATGCTTTTGTTGAGCGTGTTGTAAGGGCAGTGCTAAGCCGATATCCCAGGGATTTCTTTAATGAAGATACTATGATAAAAGAATATCGCGTAGTATTTTGTCTTCACGGCTTTATAGGCATTTTCAAGCAGTGGATAATTGATGATTTTCCGATGACAGGGCGTGAGTTTGCTGAGCTTGCGCTTTCGCTTGCCGCTTCGTGTGCGGATTATGATATTTATAAAGGCAGATAATAAAAAGCCATCAACAGCTTTATGACTGTTGATGGCTTTGGTTGTCTTTAATGAGCTTTGTCAGTGATTTGCGGAATGCTTCATCCTGCTCGCGTGTGCGCTTTGGCGGACCTTTTGTCCTGCCGCCTGCGGCTCTTACCTTTTTGCCTACGTAGCGTGTGAAAAGCAGCTGTTCAATGTTTTTGTCTGTGTAAATCAGTCCGTTCTGGTTAAGTACGTGTGCTCTTTTGCTCAGGCACATTGCCGCAAGTCCATAATCCTGCGTTATTGCGATATCGCCATCGCTGAGCATATTTACCAGGCGGAAATCAACACTGTCAGCGCCTTTATCAACCGTAACGGTGTCGCATCCCTCACGTTGCATAACGTGCGCTGTGTCGCAGATTAGTGTGCATTTTATGCTATGCTCTTTTGCAACTGATAACGCAATGTCAACAACGGGGCAGGCATCCGCATCGATGATTATCTTCATTTAAGATTTTTGTTCCTTATGTTAAGTATTCTTACAATTATCGGGCAAAGAATTATGTTTGTGGCAAACTCAAAGAGGAAGTTTCCTCCGGCAAGCCCGAGAAACATATACTGCGCAGCGTTCGCGTAACCGCCTGCAATTCCCCACTGTTCGATAGTTTCGAAAAAGAAAAGCTTACAACCTAGGAAGAAAATGCCTGTGTTTACAATAGGACAGACGATAGCTGCAAGTACCGTTGCAGCATATCTGTTTTTCTTTTCAAGCAGCTTGTACGCAAGACCTGCGGCAAGGCCGCAGCAGATACCTTTGAGAAGAACTGTTATAATAGTGCCGTGTACGCTTATTGCTAAAAAAGCAGAGGCATCCATTGCAAGCACAACTACGCTGAAAACAAAACCGAGCCAAGTGCTTATTTTTGTTGAGCAGGTTGCCGCACCGATAACAATCGGAATCAACACGAGTGATATTGAGAACGGACCGAAGCGGATGAATGAGCCGAGATACTGAAGCACAACTACAAGCGCAGTCAGTATTGCACCGAGAACAAGCTTTTCTGTCGTTTTTTTATTTTGGGAATTTGCTTTCATGGTAATCCTCCGAAAAGTATGTTAGCTGAATTTTCTGACAAGGTTGTCTATTATTGTATAGACAAAGCCGAGTGCCTTGATTACCGTGTAGCCAACGCGCTTCATAATGTTGCCGAATGAGTTTTCGTTGTGTTCCTTTGTACGGACAATGGTAATTGAATCGAGCAACTCACCGTTGTCACCGCGTCTTGTTTCAAGTATGAGCTGATCACCCTTGAATTCGAGTGTGGAATAGGTTGTGGTGCGGTTATCGAGGAAGCTGTATGCAAGGTGTTCTGCCTCATAACTCTCGTTATGCGGTCTTTCACATACAGAGTTAGAGTTGAGGTAAACAATGCCTTCGGGGTCGGTGTATGTTTTGCCGCTTTCAGCCTGTCCCACAACCTTTCTGCCGTTCATAAAGTGTGAGCGGCCCTGAGAATGCGTGTGTCCGGTGATAACAAGGTCAAGGTCATATGAATCGAAAATCGGTGTGAAGATTGTGCTGAGCAGTATCTCTGTTTCTGCGTCACCTATGCAGTCGCCTGCACCGTTGATTCCGTGGTGTACAACGCCGATTCTCCACTTTGCATCGGGGTTTTGTGCGATTGCTTCCTTGGTCATTGCCATATGGTCAGGTGCGTTGCCGGATGTTGAATCGTAGAAAAGGTACAGCACATCACCGTGGCGGAACCAGAAATCGCGGTCAAGCCCTGCGAAGAAGTTGCCGTAATATTCGTTGGGCATATTGGTATAGTAGTGGTACATCATGCCCTTTTTGTCGTGGTTGCCGATTGCAAGTGCCATAGGCAGCTGCCTGAGAGCCTGGGGCATAAGCAGTGTCTGCCACTCTCTTGATGTTTCGCCCGTTGAAGTGTTGTCACCGGGTGATACGAGGTAGCTGATGTCGGGGTTTTGTGTGAGTGCTGTTGAGAGCACATTGTTCCAGTTTCGGCCGATTGATTCCTGCGAAAGTTCACCCTCCGGTCGCCAGTCTTCGGCAATCTGAATATCGCCTACAACGAGCGCTTTGTGAGCTGAAAAGGATTTTGTTTCGTACTTTTCAGTCTCACTCCAGCTGTTGCCTGTGTTCCAACGGTAGTAGTAAGTTGTGTTTTCTTTCAGCCCTGTGATAACAACACGGCATACAAGCTGGCTGTCTGTTTCAGCAGCGGTTGCAGTGCCTTTAAAAAGTGTTGCGCCGGACATATCGCTGTTTTCCGAAACCTCAACTTCAGGTGTTGCGTTTGCCTTGTCGCTGTGCCAGCAAAGGCTTACCTGTGTTTCGTCAGCACCTACGTTGAGAGTGGGAAGTGTGTTGGTGTTTGTAAGGGAGTTGTAGTACACGTTCCAGTCCTCCTTGCTGAGATGGGGGGCATCGTAAAATGCAAAAGCCGAGATGCTCAGTTGCAGTAACATAACCACAGTGAGAAAAATTGAAATAAATTTTTTCATAACCGTACCTCCGAATTGAGTTTTGTTATAATTAAACTATTTTAGCAGAAAAATAAAAATTTGTAAACGACATACAATAAAAAACATTAAAAAATTACCGATACACGTTGAGGTGTATCGGTAATTTAAACTTAACAACTTGATTTTAGATTTCGCCGAATATAAACTTGCAAACGAAAAGAAGAGCGATAACAGTAACTGCAATATCTTTCTTTGTGTACTTACCTGTTAAGAGTGTGATAAGAACGTAAGCGATTGAACCGATACCGATACCGTTTGCGATTGAGTAGGTGAGGGGCATCATAACGAGTGTGAGGAATGCGGGAACGGCACTTCTCATATCTTCCATATCAACCTTGGCAAAATTCTTGAGCATAAGAACGCCGACAAAGATGAGAGCAGGAGCTGTAGCGGCTGCAGGGATGATGCTTGCAAAGGGCGAGAGGAAGAGGCAGACGATGAAGCAAAGTGATGTGACAAGGCTTGTAATACCTGTTCTGCCGCCTGCTGCAACGCCTGATGCACACTCAACAAATGTTGTTACCGTTGATGTGCCGCAGACAGAGCCTGCAACTGTTGCAACGGAGTCACAAGTCATGGACTTGTTTATATCTACAGGATCACCGTTTTCGTCGAGCATATCTGCTTCGGATGCTGCGCCGTAAAGTGTGCCGATTGTGTCAAACATATCAACCAAACAGAATGTGATGATGAGCATAATTACCGAGAAGATGCTGCCGACCATTTCGCCGGAGAAAGCGTTCTTCCATGATTCTGCTTTGAATATAGCTGTGATACCGATTTCTGCAAAATCCTTGAAAGGTTCTGCAAAGCTTGTCATATCGAAGCTGGGAAGCTGCCACGTAGCAAGGTAATAAATAACGGTTGTTGCAAAAATACCGATAAGCATAGCGCCCTTTACCTTAAGCTTTGTGAGAACTGCGATAATAACAAAGCCGAGGAGCGCAATAATCGCGGGAGCGATATCTGCCCATTTTGCACCGTTGATTTTAACAAACTGAACGAGTGTATATTGGTTAGCCTGGATAATACCTACGTTCTGGAAACCGATGAAAGCGATAAAAAGACCAATACCTGCCGACATTGCTTTTTTGATACAGTCAGGCATTGCCTTGGCAAGGTAGGTGCGTAAACCTGTTACGGAAAGAATCAAGAAGATGAGACCGGAAATTAAAATAATAACAAGTCCGGCCTGATAACCCTTTATTACGTCATTACCGCTGACAATCTGCGGAAGAATAAACGATGTGAAGAAGAAAGAGTTAAGTCCCATGCCGCAAGCCTGTGCAAAGGGAAGTTTTGCATAAAGTGCATAAAGCATGGTGCCTATTACTGCTGCGATGATGGAAGCAATATAAACTGCATTCCAGATTTTAGGGATTCCGGGAACGTCAAAGCTGAAGCCGACAATCTGGTTGGGGTTGACAACTACAATGTATGCCATTGCGAAGAAAGTTGTAAGGCCTGCGATGATTTCGGTTCTTATGTTTGAGCCGCGTTCCGTGATTTTGAAGAACTTATCCATACGTTTGTCTCCTTTCAAATTTTATGGATGTACATATTATACCAAATTTTGCGTATACTTCAATATTTTTTACATAATTGTCACATTTTGTTGGTAATTTTTCAAACGCTAACACAAGATCACCGATTGTTTTGTTGACAACTCTTGTATTCATGTGGTAAAATAATTCCAATACAGAATTAACGGAGGCTCGGATATGTCAAAAATTATATCTATTCCGCTTGCAATCATTATGCTTATTTTCCCGTTCTTTTTTCCGAAGGAAAAGCCCGATGTTGATAAGGAAGAGTGGAACACAAACTACAGCTATGTGTGGGTACACGGCCTGATGGGTTGGGGCAGCTACGATTTTTATTACAAATTATTCCCTTATTGGGGCGTGCTCAACGGTGATATGCTTGGGCAGCTCAACAAAGAGGGGTACGATTGTTATGCTGCTTCTGTTAGCGGCACTGCAAGTGCGTGGGACAGAGCGTGTGAGCTCTATGCACAGCTGACAGGCACTGTAGTTGACTACGGCAAGGCACACAGCGAGCGTTGCGGTCACGACAGATACGGTAAGGATTTCACGGGCAGAGCACTTATTGAGAAGTTTGACAGTGAGCATAAAATCAATCTTCTCGGTCATTCATTCGGCGGCGCAACGGTTCGCGTGTTTGCTTCGCTTATGGCTGTCGGCAGTGAGGAAGAGATGAAAGCAAGCCCCGATGACGTTTCACCGTTTTTTGAAGGCGGTAAAGAGGAGTGGATTTATTCTGTGACAAGCCTTGCTGCACCGCACAACGGCACCAGCGCATACGAAGAAATGTCGCAGGATATTGACAGCGCCGACTATGATATGTACATAGACAATGCGCTTGAGCTTAACAAAAGGATTTATACAAGCCCGGCGACCTATTATTTTTCAATCGCTTGTTCTGCCACAAATAAAAATGAGGATGGCACGTACAGCGCAGATACTGAAATTATGGAAGGTATGTTCCGATCAAGCGCCAATGAGATGGGACGCTATACGGGCAAAACTGAGGCAGGCTTTGAGATTGATGAAACCTGGCTTGAAAACGACGGCCTTGTCAACACCGTTTCGGCGCTTGCCCCCAGCAGTGCACCGTCTGTTCCTTTCAGCCCCGATAATGTCGGCAAGGGTGTGTGGAATATAATGCCTGTATACAGAGGTGACCATATGTCGCTTCAGGGTGGTTTCTCAAAGGTTAACGGCGATGTTTTCGGCTACTATGTCAGCCACCTTGATATGATAAACAGCCTGTAAAATTAAATCGGTAAAAGCTGTCTTTCCATGAGAAAGGCGGCTTTTATTAAATTTTATTGAAATCTGTTTCAAATGTAGTGATTTTTTTAAGAAGATTTGTTATAATGAAAGAACCTTAAAACAAACTGATTTCCGAAAGGAGAAAATACATATGGGACTTATTAAAGCAGGAATAGGAGCACTCGGCGGTGTACTTGCTGACCAGTGGAAGGAGTTTTTCTACTGTGATTCGCTTGAAAACGACGTGCTTATGGTTAAAGGACAGAAGCGAGTAGGCGGACGTTCTTCCAACACAAGAGGCAGTGATAACATTATCTCTAACGGCTCGGGTATTGCTGTTGCCGACGGTCAGTGTATGATTATCGTTGAGCAAGGTAAGGTTGTTGAGGTTTGTGCAGAGCCCGGTGAATTTACCTATGATTCTTCAACGGAGCCTTCAATCTTCTCCGGCAAGCTTGGTGACAGCATCAAAGAAACCTTCAAGCAGGT
>JAZNMK010000064.1:0-61351 GCA_045579585.1 Acutalibacteraceae bacterium | reverse complement strand
GAAATTTCGCCCGAAAACGGGTCTTTTTCCCAGGTGGGCTCGTCAGCGGTAACAACGTCCTGGTGTCCCATAAGAAGCAATCCGTTTCTCTTAGAGTCTTTACCGGGCCAGCGGAAAAGCAGGTTGCCCTGGATTTCGGTGCATTCGAGCTTTTCAAAAATGAGGGGGAAGTTGGCCTTCATAACCTCGTGAAGCTTGTAGAACTGTGTGAGGTCTGTGTTGCCGCGCAGTGAAATTGTCGGCACCTTTATCATTTCGCTGAGCTTTTCAGCGTAGTCCTGAGCCTCATCCTTTGTAGGGTTGATTGCGGGTGTATTTGTGTTGGGTTTAGCCTTAATCATAACCGCTTTGACAGCTGCGATTATAAGAAGAAGCACGATAAGGCCGAGCACGCAGAGCAGTGCTGTTACTACCGGGTTCATATTGTTATCCTCCTTAAGGATTTAAATTCTACGCAAAATATTATATCACATATAGTATGATAAGTAAATAATAAAAAAAGCGGCATCAGCCGCTTTTTTTAAACGAAAAACATAACAGTAAACGCAAGAAAGACCTGCGCCGGAAAGTATGTAACGATGTTGAAAACTTTAAGCCTGAATTTTTTGTAGCGCGTGTCAAATGATATGAGTGCCAGTGTGGCGTCCGATAAGAGAAAACATACTCCTCCGAGAATCAACAGCACGGATGGAATCAGCATATCGGATGTGCCGCAGATAATGAGCCTTACTGCAAGCGAGCAAGCTTTTATCATCATCATAGCTACGGAAAAACCATAGATTATACTTGGAAAAATCATTGCGCCGAAGCTCACTTTTTTGATGAAACATACCGTAAAATATACGATAAGGAACACTAAGCAAAACGCAACCTCCCACCAAGAAAGCGGAGGTGCGTCGGCGAAAAACATCTTCTGTATATGGATATATGCAAGGCAGTAGAAGACGTGCGCCGACATAAAGAAAAACATTCCGATTACGAAAAACTTTTTGGTTGGCTTAGGTATGTGCAGGTTGAGGTCGCCCAGCCACGAGCAGATGAAGCCCATAAACATAAGCATTGAATAGCGGTTTAAGCCTTTGTTTGCGTTAATCAGCGTTAACGCAAGCAGTACATAGGCTGTGGCGCATATCATCTTGTAGCTCAGCGAATGCCAGTTTTTTGTAGGCCACATTTTTTTTAGGTAAAGCGGAATAAAGACGATTTCAACTGCTATCAGCAGTATACAAGCAAACCTGGTTAATGAAGTCATTGTCTGCCCTTTCTTTGCAGCGGTGGCTTACTGCAGCCGACCGTGATGTGTAGCGTCAACAAGTTTGTGTGATTTGAGAAAAGCCTGTTTTACCATAGCAGGCGGCAAAAAGTCGGGTGCTGCGTTTTGTATTATCGGCTCGAGTGACTCGCAAAGAGTGCTCAGGTGCGGCTTGGACGACGGTTCAAGCTTTACCGATTTGCCCTTGAACGAAAAACGCAGAACCGTTTGACTGATTGTTTCAAGCGGGTGTATACGCACTTCAAGTGTGTTCTTGCCAACCCAGGCGGCTGTAGAGCTTGCTGTGTATTTGAGCTTGCCCAGTGTAATCCTGCTCCTTCTCGGTTTGCCGTCAAGCCCGATATGTATTATGTTGCTCTCGTTGCCCTCTGTCCAGTACATTGTGCATTCGTCTTCATAGAAGTTGAACCTTACGTTGTCAACGGGTCCCGCTTTGTAAGCGGACATGTATCTGGCAGGTAAGGTGAGCACACTCAGCGGATAGCCCAGGAGTGTGTTGATACGATTAGCGGAAAATTTGATTGTCTTTTTGGCTATGCGTGCTTCAAGGTCAGGCTGACGCTCAAACCGTCCTAACTGTTCCAGCGGAGTGAATTCGGGAATCTTTTCACTCTGCGGTGCCTCACCGTCAAAGAAAGCTTCGGGGAAGTGACGCCAGAAGCAGTCAAGAGTTTTTGCTTCATCAATTTCGTTGTCAGTCATTACGACAACCGCATCGTACTTTTCAAAAACTATTGCAAACTGTGAAAACATACCATCAAAACGATAGGTGCTGTCGTCACAGTTACAGGGCCAGATAAAATATCCGTATCCGTCCTCCGGAGAGCTTTCAATACCTTGGGTAAGGTTTGATGTAGCAAGCTTTACCCAATCTTCAGGAATTACCTTTTTGCCGTTGAACTTTCCGCCGTCGAGGTAGCACATTCCTATTTTTGCCAGGTCTTCCGTCTTGAGGAAGAGCCCCCAACCGCCGGTTTCAATCCCTGAAGGGTCACGCTCCCATTGGTAGCTTGTTATGCCCAACGGCTCGTAAAGTCTGGTTCGGAGATATTCGGTGACCGACATACCGCTAAGCCTTGAGATCATCGCCGCAACGCAATATGTGTTTTCGCTTATATAGCTCCAACCCTCACCCGGGAAGTAGCTCTGTTTCGTCTCTATAAAATCGCGTACCCAGTGCTTAGAGGTCTTGTCTGCAAATAAGCTGACGTTTTTGCCCGCTGTCATAGTCATAAGCGCGTGAAGCGTTATGGCTTCAAGTGCTTCGTCGTGGTTTTCGGGGCGGTATTCCGGGAATACGTCAATCAGCTTTGTTTCAGGTGTCATAAGCCCTTCGGCTATGGCAAAGCCTGCTGCAGTTGCAAGGATGCTCTTGCTCACTGAGTACATAGTGTGAGGGATATCTGCCGTGTAAGGAGCGCGCCAGGCTTCATACGCCACTTTGCCGTGACGGATAACCATAAATGAATGGTTTTCAACTCCGTTTTCTTCGCAGTCTCGCACAAATCCTGCGATTGCAGCAGAAGAAACGCCAACTTCTTCGGGAAAAGCGGCACGTGGTACAGCGTGTGTTTTGTCGGTCATAATATCCTCTCCTTTATTAAGTTTTAGGTGAATGTCAGTTGTCTTTTTTCTTTGCCCAACGGCTTCTGAAGAATATCTGCCAGCTCAGTATGAGTGCAACACCGAAAATTGCCCATGCAATTCTGCCGGGTGTAAATTTAAGGTCACCCTGAATCTGTGAGCCGTCTTGTACAGTGATGTTTGCAACAGATTCATCGAGTACAGTACGTGCATCAGCCATAGCGTATGTAGCTGAGCTGCCGTCGCTGATGAGCAGCCGGGCTGCTTCGAGTGCTGACTTGTAGTCGGATACTCTGTTTGGTGAACAGCCTTCGGTTGAAACAGCGAGTGCAGCGTTTATACTTCTTTCTAACCTTCTGCGTTCAGCTGTGTTGGCTGCAAGATATTCATCGAATTCGGCCGGGTAAGCTGTTTCGATAACCGTATAACCCTTTGAAACCAGGTCATCCCAGCTTCTTGCGCTGTCGGTTCTTTTTGCGCTCTTTGTTGAATCGACGAACGAGAACATACCCGTTACACCGTGCTTGCCAAAGTGTGAGGTAACGCTGTTATGGAGGATAACACCGTCCTGATTGTTTGTCTGCATCTGTATCATTGTGCCGTTACCGAGTTTACCGTATTTGGAAACTGCAGACAGGGCAAGCGGCCAGATGTTACCCTTATAATAGCCAATTAGTTTTATGCTCTTGCCGCTTGACCATTCTATTGCATTTGATGCACTGTCTTTTATGCGGAAATAAACATCTGCAGAGGAGCAGATGTGTGCTACCCCGGTGTATTTCTCTTCAGCCTCTTCAACGCTGTCCGTGTCAATTATGAGTGCTGTTCTTCCTCGCAGTGCCGCAACAGCATGAGTAATGTCAAGGTTGTTACCTATTGATATAAAATCAGCTTGCGCATTGACGGCCTCTTCAATATCTTCAATGCTATCACAGTAAACCGCAAAGCGGATAGCCTGCTCAGCCGGCTTTTCGGCTGCAGCGGTGAAGGCGAACAAACAGATTGCCGCAACGGCAATGAAAATAATTGCCCTAAAATATCTATGCATAATTTCTCCGATTTATTTAAGATTGATTTTGTGGTTCATAAACCATGCGCTCATTACAAAGAAGAACACGGTTGCGGCAAGTGTGAAGAATATATCGCCGATACCGAATGTTATGCCGGATGCTTCATTCATAGTTTCCTGAATAAGAGTCATACCGGAAAAATCTATTTTGAGCGTGAGAGGGACAAAAGCCTTAAGCAGTGTGCTGATGATTGATGTGACTGCGAAAAGAGAGAGAAAGATAAGAATAGTTGAGCCCATACCCATCTTCTGGAACGGGCGTACGTTTGAAAGTGAAACTGAGAAATAAATCATCGCAACAAGGAAAATGATGTCAAGGAAAAAATATGTGACAAAGAAGCTGATAACACCGATAATTGTTGCTGTATCGGGCAACTGAACCATTGTTGATATGAGGATTTTTATCATTGCAAACTGCTCGTCGTCAACCTGACCTGCGGCATAAGCGTAAAGGCCTGCGAAAAGTCCGATAAGCACAATGTAGCTGAGCAATATCCAGATGAATGAACAAAGAGCCTTGGCGAAAAGAAGCTGTCCGCTGGTGACGGGGAGCGTAAATGTGAGGTAACCTTGGTCACGGAACATCGACTTGTTGAAATTGTTTACAACAGAGATGATGGTGACTGCAAAGATACCGAAGCCGACAAGTGCGACCGCAATTACCGAAATAACTGCAAGCCAGAGAATTTCAAACGCAAATGAAACTGCGAGCATTGCAACAACAGCTGCAGTTACAATGTAAATCGGGGCGATGGAATGGATTCCCGCCTTGAGTTCGTTTTTTATAAGCTTACCAACCAAAGGTAAACACCTCCTTGAAGATATCTTCTACACTTCTGCCGCTTTCCTTAATTTGGTCAATACTTGCGTTGAGCTTGACTCTGCCTTCACCAATCATAAGCACCGAGTCAAAAATGCGCTCAACGTCGTTGATAAGATGTGTGGAAATGAGAACAGTTGCCTTGTCTGCGTAGTTGTTCATAATGACGTCAAGAATTGCACTTCTTGTTGCAGGGTCAACACCGCCCAGAGGCTCATCAAGGCAGTAGAGCTTAGATGCTCGGCTCATAACAATAAGGAGCTGAAGCTTTTCCTGCATACCTTTAGACATAGTCTTGATCTTTTGGTTGGGATCAAGGCGGAATCTGTTGAGCATCTCTGTTGCCTTTACTTTGTCAAAGTCCGCAAAAAAGTCGTCGAAATAAAGGATAGCATCCTTTGCTTTCATCCATTCGGGCAGATAGGTGCGCTCAGGTAGGTATGCCGTTATTGATTTTGTGTATACGCCGGGAGCCTGTCCGTCAATAAGCACGGTGCCCTCGTAATCGTGGATAAGGCCTGTGAGAATTTTGATGAGTGAAGTTTTGCCGCAACCGTTAGGGCCAAGCAGACCGATAACCTGACCTTGATTGTAGCTCAGGTCAAGTCCGCGGAGAACTTCATTATGGCCGTACGACTTTTTGAGTCCGCTGACCTCAATGATTTTGTTCATTTCATTTCTTTCCTTTCTTTTTGAGTTTGAGCTTTGGTAGTTTAAGTTCAACGGATGATCCTTCTGTGTCTGCATCACGTGATGATTTCCAAAGATGAATAACACCGTCATCGTTGAGAACTTTTATTATCGTAATCGTCAGCGGCAGTATGAACATACCGAGCACACCGAAGATTTTAAGACCGAGATACATACTCACAAGTGTTGCGATGGGCGGCAGCCCAAGCTGACCCGCAACGAGCTTGGGCTCAATGTATTGCCTGAGTACGGTGATAATAGCGTAAATAACCAACAGGCCGATTCCTCTGCCGATATTACCTGTGAAAAGTGAGATTACCGCCCACGGAACAAGTACCGTTCCGGAACCGAGTATAGGGAAGATATCAACTAACGCAATGCCTAAAGCAATGAGAACCTTGTATCCGCCGCCGTAGAACCCAAGCAGGTCAAGAGCGGTAAGGCCTATAAGCAACTCAGTGAAAGTTATACAGATGATAAGACAGTATGCTTTGAGCATTTTTCCGAGTGTGCTGAGCGTAAGCGCTTTTGTTTTTGTGAGTGTTTGGCGTTTCTTTTCCGGCAGCTGACGCTTTACAAAGCCGACAAGTCTGTCGTAATCGGCTGTGATGAAACAACACGCAATGAAGAAAACGACAACGGATATCAGAAAGCTCGGAACCTTGCTGGCTGTGCTGATAACACCGGAAAGGGGAGCGATGATGCTTGAAAAATCGAAGTTTAACTTCGGGGCAGTGTCGGTCTGCAGTTCGGTGGTTGTTTTTGTCAGTGAGGCTGTAAGCGAATCAAACAGCTCGTTAACCGATTGCACGAGTGAGTTTTCTATTGCGTCGGGCAAATGGCTCAACAGGTTGAGCAACCATTTTTCGGCAGCATTCATAAAGTCGGGAATGCTTTTGAAGCTTGCGGCCATCGTTTGGGCAAAACCCTTCAGCTCGGTTACAATTGTTGTTCCCGCAAGTGCAATCAGGCCGAGCAGGAACAGTGCAATAAGCATTACTGCCAAAAATGAAACGAGGCCTTTTTTGAACGGCGTTCTCCGGGTTATTGCGTGAACCGGTTTTTGCAATAACATCGCAACAAAAAATGCAAACAAAAACGGCGCTACCGTCCAGAACGCAAAACGCATGAAGAGATAAAACGCACCGATTATCAGCGCAAAGTAGGCTGTGTTAATCAGTAAAGCTCTTCGTTTTTCGATTGTAGTGTTCATTTTACAACTCCTTCCAATTGCGTAAAACTACACATAGTGTATTATAATACATTGTATTTAAAAATACAATAATTTGCGGTGAAACTTATAAATTTATTGGTGAATGTAAATTACCGATGACAGAGAATGTGGAGACTATCTCTGTAAAGGCTGATAACTTTACAAATTTCGTCAGGTTTAGTGCCGGCCGTTGTTTGTGTGTCGAAATTTTCTTAAATGCCGAAAAAGCTTGATGAATCAACAAAAACTCGTAATCACAAACAGGATATATTGTTTGATAATCGATTTGTATTGCATCTTTGTAAAGAGTTATAGCTTTACAAAGATGCAACTTAATTGATTTTGTTCAGAGGCAGTAATTCGCTTGCCTCGTGCCTGAACGGTTTTGTTTGCTGCTAAAAAAACTGTTTTTGCAAAATAACATGGTCAAAATCAGAGGGGTTACGGTGTAAACGGAGTAATATATCATTTGCTAAACGGACAAGTATATGTTATAATATCAGTCAGCTGAAAACAATCGGAACAAAGCATTCGGTTGCTGTGGCATAACATTTATTTCGTTACTGAAAGGTTGGTGCTGCAATGAATAAGCATTTGCTTGCACTTGAATTTGATAAAATACTTGAGCGGCTTGCCGGATACACCTGCTGTGATGACAGCCGTGAGCTCGCTTTGGCCTTGCGTCCCGTGCATAGGCTTGATGAGGCACAGTCACTTATGAACCAAACAAGTGATGCGCATATGTTGCTTGCTCGCTTCGGCGGTCCCTCGTTCGGCGGAATGAAAAACGTCAATAATGCGCTGAGGCGTGCAGATGCAGGCTCAACGCTTTCTATGCATGAGCTGCTTGACGTTGCGGAAACGCTTCGTGTTGTACGATCACTTGTGCAGTGGAGAAGCACTAATGCGGGAGTGGAGAGCTGCCTTGATGTGTTTTTCGGTGCGCTTACTCCAAACAAGTATCTTGAGGATGCTATAACAACTGCAATTATCAGCGATGAAGAAATGTCCGATAACGCTTCACCCGAGCTTGCTTCAATCCGCCGTAAAATCCGTATTCAGGAGTCGAAGGTGCGTGAACAGCTCGATAAAATGACACGTTCTTCAAAATATAAGGATGTCCTGCAGGAAAGCATAGTTACAATGCGAAACGGCAGGTACGTTCTTCCTGTCAAGAATGAACACCGCAGTGCCGTACCGGGACTTGTGCACGATACTTCGGCCAGTGGAGCAACTGTATTTGTTGAGCCTATGGCTGTTGTTGAAGCAAATAACGAAATCAAAGTATTGCTCTCAAAAGAGCGTGATGAGATTGACCGCATCCTTTCAGCGCTGTCAGCAGAGGCCGGCGGCTTTGCCGAAACAATAAAGAGCAGCTTTGAATGTGCTGTTGAGCTTAACGTGATTTTCTCAAAGGCACAACTGGCTTACAGTATGAAAGCTGCAACACCATCCATAAATGATGAGGGCAGAATTGAGCTTAAAAATGCCCGCCATCCGTTGCTGGATAAGAACAAGGCTGTTCCGATTAACGTAAGCCTTGGTAAATCGTTTGACACGCTTGTAATTACGGGCCCGAATACCGGCGGCAAAACCGTATCCATCAAAACGGTAGGTCTGCTTACAATAATGGCCTCCTGCGGACTTATGATACCTGTCAGCGAATTAAGCGAGGTATCTGTTTTTGATAAGATACTTGCCGATATAGGTGATGAGCACGCGATTGAGCAGCCGCCCTCGACGTTCTCCGCCCATATGGTGAATATAATCGATATTCTCTCCGTTGCAGATAACCGAAGCCTTGTACTGATTGATGAGCTTGGCGCAGGCACAGACCCTGTTGAGGGTGCGGCGCTTGCTATGGCAATACTCGAGTCACTTGCTCTCAAGGGTGCAAAGATTGCATCCACAACTCACTACGCTGAGCTTAAGGCTTATGCGCTGCAGACACCGCGCGTTGAAAACGGCTGCTGCGAGTTTGACGTTGCAACTCTCCGCCCGACTTACAAACTTCTTATCGGTATGCCGGGCAGATCAAATGCTTTTGCAATTTCAGAGCGTCTCGGTATGGATAAAGACATAGTTGCCCGTGCGGCAGAGTTGGTTTCTGCCGAGAATTCTCAGTTTGAAGACGTTATCGAAAGCCTTGAAAAAAGCAGAAAAGATCTCGAAACAGAGAAACAGGAAGCTTATGAAAAAACAAGGCAGGCAGAAAAAATGCGCCTTGAGGCCGAAGAGAAAAAAGCAAAGGTTGAGCAGCAACGTCAGAAAGAGATTGACGAAGCTAAATCTCAGGCTGCACGAATTGTCGAGCAGGCAAGGCGTGAAGCTTATGCACTGCTTGCAGAGCTGGATAAGCTGAAAAAAGAAAAAGATAAGGCCAAGGATATGGCTGAGCTTGCGCGCAGAGCGAGGGCAACGGTTAAAAAAGGCGTTGAAGCTATGGATGAAGCAGCTGATCCGGTAGAGGGCTATGAGGATGACGGTGAATACGTGCTCCCAAGGCCACTTGCCGTCGGGGATAACGTGCTTATAGTCGGCCTTAACAAGCAGGCAACGGTGCTTGCTGTTGAAAAGGGTAACAATGTTCAGGTTATGGCAGGCACTGCAAAAATGCGTGTTAAGGTTGAAAATCTGCGTCTGCTTGACAAACACGGCAAAAAGCAAACAACGCCTGCTCCGCGTAAAACGGCTGACAGCCTTGAGGGCAGGGGAACACTTGCTGCTGAAACAAGGCTTGACCTGAGGGGTATGATGGTAGATGATGCGCTCATTGAAATAGACCGCTTTATCGACAGCGGACTTCGTACAGGTCTGAGCGAGTTTACAATTATACACGGTAAGGGAACGGGTGCACTGCGTGCGGCAACTCATAATTATCTTCGCAAGTGCAGCTTTGTCAAATCGTTCCGCCTCGGTGTTTACGGTGAGGGAGAAACCGGTGTAACAATTGTAATTTTGAAATGATTATGTTATAATCACAGAATAAAGCATAAAAAGAAAGGTCGTGTATTTATGGCATATAAAAGAGCTCAGTGGCACAGCGGTCTGACCTATCAGCAAACGTGTTCAGGCTGTCAGGCGTTAGTAAGATATACAGATGCTTCTCTGGATTTCCGTCCGTGGTTTGCTGACGGTTTCGTTTACTGTCCCAGGTGTAAACATCCCTTGCGTCACAACGAATGTTACGCAATCGATGAAAACGGTAACTATATCAATCCTCAGCCCGTGCCTGCACAACAGGTCGCTCCTCAGCCGGTTGCACCTCAGCAGTACGCGCCACAGCAATATGCTCCGCCTCAGCCGGTAGCTCCTCCTGCAGCACCGCAGACGGTTGTATGCAAAGCTTGTGGCCATCAGCTTGCCGATAGTGATATTTTCTGCTCTCAGTGCGGCACAAAAAAGGAATAATTAACCTCAAATGTAAAGGCTCCCCCGACAGTTCATCGAATGTCGGAGGAGCTTTTGTTTTTTATGATGCGTTCACCGTACAGTATTTGCCGATGCTGAAAAATGTTTTTGGTAACGGTTGCCTTTTTCCGAAAACGGTTATACCGTCCAACTCAACCTCTACCGTGTTGGTGTCGCTGTCTGTGCCCGCAATTTTCGGACTCATATACGAGGTGTATGAAATGTTTCTGAAAACAACGTTTTTGATTTCAAAGTTTTCAGCTTCCTCGTCATATATTTTCACAAGAATCGGTCTGCCTTCGTCGCGGAAAATTTCAATGTTTTCAAAAAGAATTCCGTCAATGCTGCCCTCGGTCTGCTCAGCTACGACAACCAGCGAGCCTATTCTGTCGTTGTCCCATATACCGTCGCGGTAAATTACGGCACAGTCGCGGAAGGTTACGTCGGAAATCTTTTTGTTTACTTCGCCTGTAATGCCAAAGCATCTTGCGTAACCGCCCCAGGCAATGCAGTTTGTGAATGTGATATTCCGGCTGTCCATTATGCCGCCCAGTGCCTTTACTTCAAAGGTATCATCAGCTACTCTTGCAAAGCAGTTGTCAACGGTTACGTTGTGGCTGTTGCAGATTGCAAAGCCGTCGCAGTTGCCGCGGTTGCCGATGATATCTACGTTGTCAATTTTAACATCGGTGCAGCAGTAAGAAATAAACGACCATTCGGGCGAATTTATAATTTTCACATCGCTTACGGTTACGTTGTTGCAGTTTGTAAACACAACGCCTCTTCTCTCGCGCCGGTCAAGTCGGGTCATATCTATTACACCTCTGCCGGCAAGGGTTATGTTGTTGCAGTTGTAAAAATTAATGAAAGGATATCTTGTAAGGCCTATGGCGTTATCTCCGGGTGCTGTAGGTTCCCAATATTTGTTTTCATCCTCGGCGCAGTCTATATCGTAAAGGTGATTTGCCATAATGTAGGCACCTTCGCGCAGATAAATTACCAGATTGTTATGTGCAACAAGGTTTACGTAGTCGTACTGATATACACCTTTATCTATGACCCATACGTTGTCTTCGCCGTATTTCTCAATGTATGCAGCAATTTCCTTATCTTCGTCAACCTTTTCGCGCACCATAAGCGTGTAGCCGTAGTATTGGTTTGCGTCATTGAAGAGGAAGGTATATATGCCTGTTTTGCTGATTGATGCGGTTACCGTGTTGTCTTTGCACTGTGCCTTTATGCCGTGAGACTCGGGCAGCACAATTGCGTTTTTGAGCTGAACGTCTGCACCCGTTATTTCAATATTAAACGAAAAATCTTCGCTTGAGTCAACGTAAATTTCGGAGAAAGAGTGAAGCGTGCCCGTATCGTCAACGCGGATAAAAACAACGGAAGCGTAAACGGGTATTTCCTCTCCGCTTACCTTTGCAGTGTAGTAAGGTGATATTGTTATGCCGTTTATGTCGTCGTATCCGCCGGATTGCACATATTCGGGCAGCTCAGCCGATGCACGTCCCACAAGCTCCTGCTCAGTCAGCCCCGCTTCGTCAAGTGTGATTATTGCTTCTTTTGGGTATTCAAGGAACGAAAAATCAAAATTTTCACTTTCGGGGTAAATCGTTGCGGGAGAAATCAGGTTTGAAATGAAAATTGAAAGTGTGGTAATGATTGTAATGACGAATTTTGCCAAAGCCTGCATTTAATCATCTCCTGTGTGTTAGTTGATATTATCATATCAAATTGTGATAGTGCAGTCAATTGTTTTCATCTTTCAAAGCTCACGCACTCAAAAGATTTTTTTACGAAAAAACGAACACCCCACGCGCAAGCGTGAGCTGTTCGTTTGGTGCGATTGTTAATAACGGATTTAAAAAGAAACTTTTAATTTGAAACATATGCAATAACATTTTATACGTTCAATTTACAAATACCGTGTATCTTATAAACATCTCCATAGTCAAAATGAATATTTATTTCATTTATTCCATCTTGAAGATCATATATAGATTGCTGCATAAGCTTTTTTCCGTGATAAACCGCAAACCGTATTTGCCTGTCATCGTCCCAAGGAACATTATCAACAAGATTAAACACAGGTTCAGTATCAATTTTCATTCCGAACAATTCATCTATACTGATATTGAATATGCTTGCAAGTTCAGGCAAAAGCATAATGTCCGGTGAGGTAATTTTTTGTTCCCATTTTGAAACAGCTTGGGTGGAAACATTCAACTTTTGGGCAAGTTTCTCTTGAGTCATTGCATTCAATCTTCGGTAGTAGGCGATTCTTTCACCTATGTTGGATTTACTGTCCATATGGTCTCCTTTCTGCACTTTTGATTTAAGTTTATTTCCATTTGCTGATTACATTATATAAAATAAAGTGCAGAAATCAAAGATATCATTTGGATTATTACTATCATTGTTGGTTTATATTGTGTCTTGATAATAGAGAAGAGATAATAAAGAATAGATAATAATACAAACAGCGCTCAATTTTTACGTTCACTGCTATATCTTATTTATTCAATATTATCTCTTATCTCAGCCTCGTAAGAGGCGCTGTCTGGCCCGCCCGAAGGGATTCGATTCGCGCCGCCGCTGCGGCGGCTTGGTCGCTCGCGGTCACAACAGTCCACCGGACTGTTGCTCTGTGCCGCTCGTCCTTCGAATCCCTCGCTCCGAAAAAAACGAACACCCCACGCATAAGCGTGAGCTGTTCGTTTGGCCCGCCCGAAGGGATTCGAACCCCCGTCCTTCAGAATCGGAATCTGCTGCGATATCCAGCTTCGCTACGGGCGGAAAACACACACTATTATAAATGCATTTCTTGTAAAAATCAAGCGAAAAATAATATGCTTTGCATTATTTATATTTATGTGTTATTATATCTGTAACTATACGCTTACGGAAGGAAAACACTATGCAGAGCAAGTCTACTTTGGTTTTTACCGGTGATATAGGATTTGACAGATATATGTACGGCAAGTGGGATGACGAGCAGCTTATCTCACCGCAGGTGCTGGAGTTTCTTGGCAGTGCCGATCATGTTATAGCAAACGTGGAGGGTCCTGTTGCGCCTGTTGAGCAGAACACAACAACGGGCGGTGTGCAGCAGCTGCTTCACACAATCGACCCGAAGGCTGTCAGCGTACTCAACAAAATGAAGGCTGATATCTGGAATATCTGCAACAACCACATTATGGATGCAGGCGAATTCGGCATCAGAAGTACACTCGATATTGCACGCGAGAACGGTGTGCAGACAATCGGCGCAGGTATGAATATTGATGAAGCACGCCGTGCTGTTATTCTTGATGAAGCAGGCGGTATAGGTATGTTTGGTGTCGGCTATCAGCGTGCGTGCAGAAAGGCTGATGAAAACAAGGCAGGCTGCTACAGCTGGAGTGACCTTGATGCAATTCAGAACACAATAAATGAGATTAAGAGCAAGTGCCGCTGGTGCATAGTTGTTGCACACGCAGGAGAGGAGTTTACTTCTCTGCCATCGCCTTATACAAGGGAGAGATATCATAAATACCTTGAGATGGGTGCTGATATTGTTGTTGCTCATCATCCTCACGTTCCGATGAATTACGAAACGGTGGGAGATAAGATTATTTTTTATTCGTTGGGTAATTTTATTTTTGATACCGATTATCAGCGCTCACAGTATAACACGGAGTTTGGCTTGCTTGTAAAGCTCAATTTTACTAAGGAAAGCTTTACTTGGGTGCCTATGGGGCTTGAAATTCAGCGAGGCAGCGAGCATATAATGCAGGCGCCTTTGCCGAGAATTTTCACCGATGTTCAGCAGGAGGAATATGAGCTGCTTTCACCCTTGTCTGCCAAAATGCATATTGCCGCTACAAGGCGACAGATGACGTATCTCAACCCCGACAGATTCAGAAACGCCACAGAGGAAGAGTGGGCAGAGCATTTTGCTGAGCCGCTGCGTACGGGCAGAGTGCCGGGTGAAACGTTGGATTTCTTTATTCTTTGCCCCCTTGCCGAAACGGCGGAGCAGGGTGAATGGAAAAAAAGTAAGCTTGAGGATGTGAAGCAGTATATTCTTGAGCAGATGTAATCAGGATTGAGGAAAGAAATGAAAAAGAGTAACGAAACAAAAACAAAATTACCGGCAACACCGCTGAAAGCAAAGCTTGCAGCCTGTTTCGAAGTTGATAAGCTCATTCAGCGCTTTCTTGCTGTCTGGTGTGCGGTGAATATATGTGTGCTTTGCAAAAGCCCGATTATATTCACCGATATTAAATATGCGTTCAATATTAATGTTGTCAGATATGCGCTTGCAGTTGCGCTTGGCTTTGCCGTTCTTTCGGTGTTGGATTTTGTCTTGCCTAAGCGTATGATTGATACGTGGGGTATGGCGGTCACCTTTGCGGTGTTTGCGTCCTATCTGCTTGCAATTCATCGTGATTTCTGGTTCTGTTTAAGCCTTATAATAATTGCGGCTATAATGCTTTGTTTCCTGCTTAAGGATGATAAGCTCAGACTTTCAAGAATCAGAATAGGCAACAAGGTAACGGTTGCGGTTGCGGCAGTGCTGGCATTTATTCTTTTCTCTGTCATCGCGCTTATAACCTGCCTTCGGTATGCAACCTACAGCTCGCCTAATTTTGATTTCGGTCTGTTTGTCAATATGTTCCACCATATGCGTGAAACAGGTTTGCCGATAACTTCAAGTGAGCGTGATAAACTGCTCTCACATTTTGCCGTTCATATTTCACCTATTTATTATCTGCTGTTGCCGCTTTATTTTGTTTTTCCATCACCCTATACTCTGCAGATAGGTCAGGCGCTTGTGCTTGCAGGCGGTGTTATTCCGCTCTACCTTCTTGCAAAGCAGAGAGGGCTGAGCAACAAGATGGTAATTATGGTGGTTGCAGCTTATTCGTTCAGCCCGATTATCATTTGCGGCACGAGCTATGACCTGCATGAAAACTGCTTCCTTGTGCCGTTGTTGCTGTGGGTGTTCTATTTCTTTGAGCGTGAAAAATATCTGTTTATGTACCTTTCAATAGTGTCTGTTTTATGCATCAAAGAGGATGCGAGCCTGTTTGTTTTCTTCTTCGGTCTGTTTGTTTTCTTTTCACGCAGAAAACGTGTTCACGGTGCGCTTATCTGTGTGGTTGCGCTTGCTTATTTTGTAACGGCAATTATGATTCTTACCTATTTCGGCAACGGAATTCTTTCGGGCCACTACCAGAATTATATGTATGAGGATTACGGCCTTATCGGTATGGTAAGGATAATTCTTACTAACCCGGCTTACGTCTTCTCCCAGACACTCAAGCCCGAAAAATTCCCTTATCTTATGTATGTTTTGATGCCGCTGGGCTTTTTGCCGCTTGCCACCAAAAAAGTATCGCACTTTATACTCATTATGCCATTCATGCTGTTTAATCTTATGACAACGTATGTCTATCAGTATTCTATTGATTTCCAGTATACTTACGGTGCGATTTCGTGCCTGATATATCTTGCGATTATCAATGCCTCTGAGTTGGACGGCAGGGCAAGGCGATATATGACAAGCTTTGCTGTAACAGCCTGTGCGATGTGTTTTGTTGTTACTGTATTTCCGAAAATGATGAGCTATACAAAGCGTTATGTTGAGAGCAGGCATGAGTTTGAGATAATCTCAAGTGTGCTCGAAACTATTCCGCAAGATGCTTCTGTTAAATCCAGCACTTTTTTTGTTGCGCATATTGCTCAGCGTGATGAGATTTATGAAATCAATTCGAAGAACGAAACCGATTATGTTGTATTCGATATGCGTCCTGCGCTTGTAAATGAAACAAATGAGCTTAGAGAATTGTATCTGAGCCTGGGATATGAAAGTGTTGCGGATGAGCCGGGGTATGTGCTCATCCTCAAAAACCCGAAAGCTTGATGAAAGGGAATTTTAAATGTCACATAATTTTTTTGCAATGTTTTCCAGGATGAAATATATTGACCGCTGGGCACTTATGCGCAACACACGCAAGGAGAATCTCAGCGAGCATACACTTGAGGTTGCGGCTATTGCACACGCGCTTGCCGTAATATCAAACGAAAAATACGGCACAAAGCATAACTGCGAACGTGCCGCACTTCTTGGTGTTTATCACGATATGCCCGAGATAATAACGGGCGATATGCCTACGCCCATCAAATACGGCAATCCTCAACTCAAGCAGGCGTACAAGGCTGTTGAGCGCGAAACGGCATCGCACCTTGTATCAATGCTGCCCGAGTATATGCAGGCAAGCTACAGCGGATTTTTTATCAAGCAGGATGCTGATGCCGAGCTGTGGAGGCTTGTTAAAGCGGCAGATAAAATCTCCGCCCTGATTAAATGTATTGAAGAAGAAAAAGCAGGTAACACTGAATTTTCAAGTGCAAAAATTTCAACAGAAAACATAATTTATTCTTTGGAAATTCCGGCGGCAACTGATTTTGTGAATGAGTTTTTGCCTGCTTTTGATCTTGATCTTGATGAGTTACAGCGAAAAAACTAAATTTTTTTCGCTGTTTTTTGCCTGAATTGTAAAAAATGTATAATTTTTCGTGTTATTTTAGAAAAAAACTATTGACAAAAACATTTTTATAGAATACTATTAGTATACTTGTACTTGTTAGGAAAGTGAGGATTTTGTGTGGAGTCAGCTCTTTTAAAAGATTTGTCCGATAAAGAGTTGTTTATCCTAGCAAAAGAGCAAGGCAACAGCGATGCAGCTGTTGAGCTGATAAACCGTGTCTACGGTTATGTTAACTATATCGCATCGCAGTTTGCGCAATCTTGCGATATCGAAAGGCAGGATTTTTTCCAGCAGGGTATGATGGGCGTTGTCCACGCAATGCGCAAGTACGATCCGGAAAAGAACGTGAAGTTCACAACTTATGCTTTTACATGTGCCCTTAACAGTATGAGGGATCTGTACAATCAGCATAAGGACCACAACGTGCCTACCGTTTCATTATCCTATCTTCTTATCAAAGATTTTCCGGAAGATACATACGACGATATCAGCTCTTACGAGACGATTGAGGAATTAACAGTTAAAATCAGAACCAAGCTTTCTGATTTTGAAAAAAAAGTGTTGGCAATGTATGTGCGCGGCGAAAGCTATGCAACCATTGCTGCAAAAACAGGCAAATCCGTTAAGTCGATTGACAATGCAATTCAGCGTATCCGCCGCAAGCTCAAGTCCGACTGACGTATGGCAACAGATGCCCATGTAGCTCAAGCAGAGCGTGTTGTTTCAACAAGATGGCGGTGCAAATCCGTCCGGGGTGTAAATAAATTTTTTTTAGCGAGGTAATCCAAATGTACGAAGACAAGACTCTCATCTGTAAGGAATGCGGCAACGAATTCGTTTTCACAGCCGGCGAGCAGGAGTTCTATGCTGAAAAAGGCTTTGAGAACGAGCCCCAGCGCTGCAAGCCCTGCCGTGATGCACGTAAGAACGCAAACAAGCCCGAGCGTGAAATGTTCGACGCTACTTGCGCAAACTGCGGCGCAGAGTGTAAGGTTCCCTTCAGACCCCGTGAGGACCGCCCTGTTTACTGCAGCGAGTGCTTTGCAAAGATGAGAGAAGAAGCATAATTATATAAAATAAATTCTTTTTTTCTATTCTTATGCACAAAAAAATTCAGCCGTGCCCTTGGTGGGTGCGGCTGTTTTTTTGATGTGAAATGAGAGAATGCAAGATTTTGATTTATACGGCAATACTGTATTCGGGGGCGATAATATGTGTACTGCAGTTGCTTTGAAAACAGATGATTTTTATTTTGGCAGAACATTGGATAACGATTTTTCGTATTGTGAGCAGGTAACTGTAACTCCGCGCAATTACAGATTTTGTTTCCGCAACGGAAAAAAGATAGAAAAGCACTTTGCAATAATAGGTATGGCGTATGTTGTGCAAGGATATCCGCTGTATTACGATGCAGTGAATGAAAAAGGGTTATGTGTGGCAGGGCTGAATTTTGTCGGTAATACCGTGTACTTTCCGCCTGCCGACGGTAAGGATAACATTGCACAGTTTGAACTGATTCCGTGGTTACTTTCGCAATGTGAAAACGTATTGCAAGCAAAGGAGCTGCTCGGCAGAATTAATATTACTGGCGAAAAGTTTAACAGTGATTTACCCGTTGCACAGCTTCATTGGTTGGTCAGCGATAAAACGCGGTCTGTAACGGTTGAATCGGTTGAAGGCGGCTTGAAGGTTTATGATAATCCCGTTGGTGTGCTGACTAATAATCCGCCGTTTCCCGTGCAGATGATTTCGCTCAGCAATTATATGGGTCTGTCTCCGTTGCCGGTGCGCAACCGTTTCTCTTCTTCAGTTAAGATTGAGGCATACAGTAGGGGAATGGGTGCTATTGGTCTGCCTGGCGACCTTTCCTCACAGTCAAGGTTCATCCGTGCAGCATTTACAAAGCTTAACAGCGTTAGCGAGGATAATGAAAAATCTTCTGTCGGCCGTTTTTTTCATATTCTCGATTCCGTCAACCAGACAAAGGGCTGTTGCGAACTTGAAAACGGGAAGCACGAAATAACCGTCTACACGTCTTGCTGTAATGCGGATAAAGGTATATATTATTACACAACCTACAACAACCGTCGCATCACAGCCGTCGATATCCACCGCACAGACCTTGATTCGTCTGATTTAACGGCATATCTGCTTGAAACACAAGAGGATATAAATTATTTTTTGTAATGTTGCGGTGAATTTCTGATGTTTGCACAAAAGCTCCGTACAAATAACGTTGTACGGAGCTTTTGTGTTATTTAAAGATAATCTCTGTTATATCTCGGATGAATATTAAATGTGCCGTCCGGTGCAATATCCGTTATGGTAACGCCTTGTATCCATTTATCTTCGCCCCAGCCGGTTTTTTCCTCAAGTGTGTATGTTTCATATCCTCCGCACTGGCTGTATACGAGGTATACGCCGTCATATATTGCGCAGAAGTCGTTCACGTGGTCGTGTCCGCTGAATACAGCCTGGGTGCTGCCAAGCTTTTTGATGAGGGCAAAAAGGCCGCTGTTAAAGTGTGAGGAGCCTACGCTTTCATAAACTCCGCCGTAAAGGATTTCGCAGGTGTCCGTAAATATAAATCTGCCGTTTTCGTCCTGAGCTACGGCGTATTCATACTCCTTTATCGGAATGTGCATATACATAAATGATTTTACCGGCTTGTTAAGCTCAAGCGACTTGAGCTTGTTTTCGTACCATTGCATCTGGTTGTTCTTTATAAAATCGTACGAGGTGTATTCTTGGGGGCAGCCGTGTTCTTCGCGGTATTCGTCAATAATGTCGCGCCCTGAATCGAACATAAACAGCGTTTTGAGTATCTCGTTTTCGCTTTTCATGATATTGATACAGTAGTTGCAAAGGCCGAAAAGCTCTTTTTTTCCCTGCCTTGCCAGGCAATGGGGGAATGTGGTCTGGCACTTCATAAGCAGCTCCTTGAAACGCCCTTTTTCTTCTCTTGCTTCATGGTTGCCGAAGGTGAATGCCCAGTATACGCCGAGCATTTCCATAAACTGCGCAAACTGAATAGCATCAAGGTGCTGATATTTGCCGAGAATAATGTCGCCCGTGAGCACTACAAGGTCGGGCTTTGTGTCTGCAATGTGGCGCATAAGCATACCCATACATTTGTCACGAAGAATCGGGTCATCGCCGAAGTGCAGGTCTGTTGTTGAAAGAATTCTGAAGCCGTTGTCGAGGATTTTACCGTTTTCGTCAACCTTTGCAATCGTAACGCTGTCCTCGTTTTCGCTGAGAATTTTTACGCTTGTGCCTACATACTTGACGTCGAGGCTTGCGGTGAACATCGATTTGGCCGCTTTGCCTCCGCTGAGCTTGTTGATGCTCCTGCCGGCGCTGAGCAAAGCTTTGTCAATGCCTATTCGGAGCTTTTCGTAAACTACGTTCATATTTATATGCCGCCCTTGTTTTTTACTTAGTTCAACGGAATAATAACATAAATTTTTCCTGTGTTCAAGAAAAATGTCACCAAAACGTCGGCTCATTCGTTTTATGAGTGAAAGGAGGAAGCTATGAAAACCCGGGATTTCGAAAAAGAATTTGAAGAAAAATATGAAAAATACGGCAATATGCTGTACAGAATAGCGTTCTTGTATCTGAACAACTCTGCCGATTCGGAAGATGTTCTGCAGGATGTCTTTATGAAATATCTTACATACAGAAAAAGATTCAGCAGTGCTGAGCACGAAAGGGCGTGGTTTATAAGAGTGACTCAGAATTGCTGTCTGGATATGCTGAGAAAGGCTGAACGCAGGAATACCGATATTGATAACGTGTCTGTTGCAGCATCTGACCTTGATAATGACCTTGAGGCGGATATCAGAGCGAGTGTTTTCTCCCTTCCGCCAAAACTAAAATCAGCGGTATTTTTGTATTATTACTGCGGTTGTCAGGTTGAAGAGATTGCAAGTGTACTCAAGGTCAGCAGAGCTGCCGTGAAAAAGCGTTTGCAAAGAGGAAGAGAAATTTTGAAAATAGATTTGGAGGATTATGCCCCGTGAAAAAGGAAGAGTTAATAAAATATATAGACGATATTCAGCCTGATTTATATATGAAAACACGGCTGAAAACAAAAATTGTCGGCAGTAAACCAGGCACAATCAGGCCGAAGAAGCTTATCAGCTGCATTACTGCGCTGTGCCTGGTTGTTTCGCTTGTTGTCGGAGCGGGAATATACGGCAGGGTGACGGAGAATGATGAAGTCGGAAATTCCGACACGACAAGCAGCAGTCTGCTGCCCGATATTATGGGCTCATTTATTGTGGTTGCAAGTGCAGCTGAGCCAAACAAAGGAGAAACGGCGGCAACAAAAGCGCTTGAAGTGGATAAGGCGTATCCGTATGGTGTCTATTTCAAGGTTGCGGATGTGCGCACAATGTCGGAAGCACAGAAAGAGAGCTTGCTGGAGGAAATGAACGATGAGCTGAATATCTATGCAGGCAAAGAAAATTTTGCTTTTGGCAGAAGCAGTATTGTTGCTACAGATACGGTTTATATGGTTATATGCTCGGTGAATGAATTCAGGTTTGACATACAGCAGGATAAAACGTTAAAGAGCATAAACGTAAAAAACGCTTCTCCTTTCGGTCAGATGGTTTATTCTTCCGGCAAGCGTGATTTTTCCGCACCTTTATCCGGCGCCGATATAACCGTAATCGGTGAGGATTTTGACCAGACGACAGCAGGCTTTTATTGGGACTATACAGACGAACTTGTCAATGCTCTTGAAGAAAATCCCGATACACCTTTTTCGGCTTTTGATGATGTGATAACTTTTACGGTTGAGTTTACGGATGGCTCTAAATCGGTCGGAGTCGTAGAGCTTAATTTTGATACCTACGGCAATGCCGCAGCCGTATGTAAAAAATATGAGAGTCAGAAGGCAGGTGGTTAATAAAACAGTATAGCTCTGGATTAAAAAAAGGATAGTACAGACGTGGGAAGCTGTACTATCCTTTTATCGGTTTATAAATCCATTTGCATTTTGCTGAATTTCTGTCCCCAGGCGTTTGCCCAGCTTTCGCAGTATACCTTGTAGTAAGAAACGTTGTTCTTCTTTCTGTAGCTTGCAAAGCAGTTGCACCATATCATAGAGGGCAGAGCGATTACGATGTAATAGAGCGGACCGAGCAGCAAACACTGCCATGTGTGGCCGTATTCGTGGATGCGTGTGTTATACGTCCATTTTTTGCTCTTGTGTTGGTCTTTCATAAATATAAAAAGTCCCATTGAAAGTCCGCCCGATTTCCACGGCAGATAAACTATGTAAGAGTAACCGAAGCGCTGATAACGGCGCTTTTTTATTTTTGTGCAGATGATAAATGCGATTCCGCCTACGATGTTGACGGGTAATCCCCAGGTCCATTGCACAAGGTAAAAAAGAAAATCGGCAAATGAATTTTTGAAGTTCTTTTCTTTTTTGTCCGGTGCTTTTTTTGTTAAGTCAATCATTTTTCCGCTGACTCCTTTGCTTTCTTTAACTCAAGGAGTATGAGATAGTTGCCGTTAAGATCTGTATCAAGGCAGTGTGGTATTGTGTCGTTTGTGTCTGAATCCTGCCCGAGCCATGTGTTTTCAAACTTCTGTCCGGAAATAATTTCACAGCGCTGCTTTTGTTCATCGGTCAGTTTAACGCTGCCGTATTTGTGTTTTGTTGCAATTGCTGCACGTATCATTGTGTGGTCTTCCTTCGTCATACGGAAGCGTTTCAGAAGGATAAGCGAGATTATTGCCGCGACAATCGGAATTACCGCTACACAGATTCGTACACCTGTAACGGCACCTGACGTTTGTTGGTAGAGCATACCGCTCATCTTTTCATAGTCTGATACCGTGTCACCCGTTACAAGGCCGAAGCCCTGCAGTGTGAAGCCAACCAATGCAGCCATAACGCCGCTGATGCTCTTTTTGATAAGTGTGCTGAAGGTTGATATAACGCCTTCTCTGCGCCTGCCGGTGATAAGTTCATCAACGTCGGTGAGGTCGGGGAAGATGTTTGTTGAAACAAAGCCGAGACCCGACATACCGAAGGGGTAGAGAATCATACTCAGCATCATCAGTGCAGTCCAGAAAATTGAACCGCCTGACTGCATAATAAGACCGATTGCAAGACCTGCAACCATAAGCGGTGTTACAATGTTGCCGCATTTCTTCTTTCCATGCTTCATTGTCAGAGCATAGTTGAGCGGAAAAGCGCCTGCCTCAGCAACACCTGCAACAGCGTTGAATACGGCATAGCTCTTGTATTGGTTTGCAAGGTATTTGATATAGTAAACCTTTGAGTTGGCATAGAAGCCCGTAGCAAACTGATATGCAAGGCTCATAAAGAAATACTGTCTGAATGAGCGGTTTTTGAATACGAGTACGTATTCGCGTATGATGTATCTTATGTCGAGCTTTTCCTGCTTGTTGTTTAGTGAGCTCGGCTCTCTGGTTTTGGCATACGTCATAAATACGGCTAAGCCGAAGAAAAGTGAGAGCACGATGCCTATAACCAGGAACGGCATGCGTGAAGCAGAGGTCAGGTTATCACCCGAACCGAAAATAGCGAGAATCAGCACGACTATTCCGAATGCGGGCACCATACCTGCCGAATTGAAAAGATAGCCGACAGAGTTGTACTGTGTGCGAAGATTGTACTCAGGTGCAAGCTCAGGCAGCATTGCCGTATGAGGTACGCCGATTACGGTATATGCCGTTTTGTACAGCATATATACAAGTATAAAATACACCATTGCCGTCATCGGTGAATTTTTGCCGTCAAGTCCGTAGGCATTCCACAGCATTGAGTATGACAGCACCATAATCGGAATGCCCCACAGCAAATACCGTCTGTGTTTGCCGGTTTCGGAACGAGTTCTGTCCGTTATGATTCCCATAACGGGGTCGGTTACCGCATCCCAGACGGTGGCAATCATAACGATAATGCCTGCCTGATTGAGCGAGAGATTTACGACATCGGTGAGGAAAATCGTAAAGTACATACTGATTATGTACCCTGCACCGCCCATATACATATTGGCATAGCTGTAATTTATCATCGGCAGTATGGCGGTTTTAAAATCGCCCTGTACACCGATGGCTTTTTTGATTTTTTCGCCCAAAGTCATCACTCCGAAATTTTGGTTTGGGTTGTGCAATTAAAACTCGTAGTTGGGGTGAACGGGCTTGCCTGTTGTGGAGGATTCTACGATAGCGAGGCATACCTCGACTGTTTTTGCACCCTCTCTTGCATCTGTAAGTACGTTTGTATCGTTGAGGATTGCCTCAGCGAATACCTCGAACTCTCGGACGTAGTTGTGGTTGTTGACTTCAAGCTCGATAATCTGCGGCTCTTCGATTGTGTGACCTGTTTCGTCAACTGTGAAGAGCTGCATTGTGGGAGATGTGTTGTCGCAGATGATTGTACCCTTGGTTCCGTAGATTACTGTGCGCATTGTGTAGTCACGCTTACAGCCTGTGGAAACAAAAACCTTACCCATAAGGTCGTCCGAGAATTTGAGAAGGGCAACTGTGGCATCGTCGTAGTTTACTTCGGGAAGATTCTTCTTTGTACCGTAAGCGAATACCTCAATGGGGTCGCCTGCAAGCCAGCGAAGAAGGTCAACTGCATGGCAGCCGCCGCCGATAACACCGTGACGCTCGGGATCAGCTCTCCAGTGAACTACACCGTTTTCGTCAGGCTTTACAATATCCATGTAGTCGTGTGCATACTCTGACTCAACAAAGTAAATTTCGCCGAGTGTTCCGTTGTCGATAAGCTCTTTTGTCTTTGCAAATGCGGGTGTAAAGCGGCAGATCTGGCCAACCATAAATTTGCTGTTTGCGGATTCTGCAGCACGCACGATTTCTTCAATATCCTCTCTTGTGAGTGCGAGGGGCTTTTCGCAAAGAACGTGCTTGCCTGCTGCAAGGCACTCAAGAGCAACTTGCTTGTGCTGCTGGTCGGGGATAGCAACGGAGATAACGTTGATATCGGGGTTGTTGATAAGATCGTGGTAATCCGTAAACTGCTTTTCAACGGGGATGCCGTACTTTTCACCTGCTGCGCGAAGGTTCTTTTCGTTAAGGTCGCAGATTGCGGCAATCTCAGCACCGTAATGAAGTGCGCCTTCTACGTGTGCCATGCCGAACATCATACCGATATTACCTACAACTAATTTCTGTTCCATATTTTTCTCCTTAAACTCAAATTATTTTAAGTGTATTTTACTACAAAGCAGCCTCTTAATCAATATATAATAAAAATAAAAGCAAAACTCCTCCGATAAACCGTATCGGAGGAGTTGAGTTCATTTTTCTTTTCAGCTTAACGGTACGGTATATTCATAACCTGTGTACCACACGTTGCTGGAGAAACTTCTTGCACGGATTACAACCTCATCGTCATAAACCTCAAACACAAAGCCGAGGCCGCTCATTACCTGACCTCTGTAACCGAGGTACATATAGCTGGGCAGGTTTACTGAGGTGATGTTACCGTATGTTTCAACGCTCTTGTATCCCCACATTTTGTCGGTGATTGAGTCACCGATGCCGTTGTGGATATGACCGCTGAGGTAGAAAATATTTTTGTATTTCTGAAGTATGGCTTCCACCTTGTCGGATTCTGTGCCGATACCGCCGTCCATAGGCTCCGGCTCGTCATCACCCCATGTAGCGGGCAAACCGTGGCTGCCGTTGAGCGGCTGATGGAAAACGAGGAAAATCGGCAGATTATCCTTTGAAGCTTCAGCAAGCGTTGCATCAAGCCAAGCGAGCTGCTCATCGCTGACGTAGGCATCCGTGCCGTCATCTTCACTGCTCATTACAATAAATGTGTATCCGTTGACTTTGGTTGAGTAATAAACCTTGTCTATTTCACGGTTCATAATCTGAGAGCCGTAGCGCACGAAGCGTTCGGAGGATTCGGGGAATCTGTCATCCTCTTCGCTGCCCCACATATCGTGGTTGCCGGGAGCGAGGATTATGTTTTTTGCAGGTGAATATTTTGCAAATACCTCTGCAGTTTTTTGCCATTGTTCCTCATATGCGTGGTCGGTTATATCGCCTGTATGAACAAGTGCATCAAGCGGATAATCGGCGTCGTGCATATCTGAAAGTCCAAGCTCCATCATAAACGAGCGGGTAGGGGAATCTTTCATATGTGTATCGGATATTGTGGCAAAGGTGAGGTTTACGTTCTCTGCGTCCTTCGGTGCGAAGTCGGCTGAGATGTTGCCTGCAAAGGGGAAAGCCAGAAGTGTTGTAATCGCCATAAAAAAGGCGGATATTGCTTTGAATACAGCTATCATTTGCTCAGCTCCTTAATGATACTTGGGCATCCAATCGCCGTGTACTTCGATAAGTTCGTCAACCATCTTAACAATGTCGTCGATGCTCAGCTCTGATGCTGTGTGCGGGTCGAGCATTGCTGCCTGATATATGTGATCCTTCTTCTTTGTAACGGCAGCTTCGATTGTGAGAAGCTGGGGGTTGATGTTTGTCATATTCATCGCGGCAAGCTGAACGGGAAGCTTGCCCATATGGCAGGGTGTGATACCGCTTGAATCAACAAGGCAAGGAACCTCGACGCAAGCCTCTGCAGGAAGGTTTTCAATAAGTCCTGTGTTGAGTACGTTACCGCCGATTTTGTAGGGGTTGTTAGTTACGATTGCTTCCATAATGTAGGATGCGTATTCTTGTGAACGTGTGTGTGTAACGTTGCCGTTATCAAGTATTTCTGCTTTTTCACGTGCCCAGCGCTCGATCTGGTTTACACAGCGGCGCGGATACTCATCAAGTGGAATGTTGTAGTCGGCAATAAGATTCGGATATTTATCTTTGATGAAGAACATATTGTACTCAGAGTTGTGCTCACTGGATTCGGTGCAGTAGTAGCCCAGGCGCTTGATGTACTCGAATCTGACCATATCGCCGTGCTTCTTCTCCGGGTCGGATGAAGCAAGTGCGGCTGCGTTGATTTCTGCAGCCCTGCGTCTGATTTCAGGGTAGAGGTCGTTGCCGTCCTTGTCGTGAATCTCAAGCAGCCATGCCATATGGTTGATACCGGCAATCTTGTCGTATCTGCCCTCAATTTTATCATCCATGCCTACGTGATGGAGCAAGTCTCTTGAGCAGGATTGGACAGAGTGACAAAGTCCAACTGTTTTGATTCCGGTGTAGCGTGTCATATATCCGGTGAGAATTGCCATCGGGTTTGTGTAGTTGAGAAACCATGCATCGGGGCATACCTCTTGCATATCTCTTGCAAAATCCTCAAGCACCGGGATTGTGCGAAGGCCACGCATAATGCCGCCTATGCCGAGTGTGTCGGCGATAGTCTGGCGAAGGCCGTATTTTTTCGGAATTTCAAAGTCTGTTATAGTGCAGGGGTCATAGAGACCGACCTGAATAGCATCAACTACAAAGTTTGCGCCTCTGAGTGCATCTTTACGGTTTTCGACACCAAGGTAGGTTTTGATTTTTGCCTTACCGCCGTTGACATTTTTGTTGATTGCACTCAGGATGATTTCGGAATCTTCGAGGCGTTGCTTATCAATATCGTAAAGAGCGATTTCGGATTCGCAAAGGCTTTCTGTGCACATACAGTCACCGAGAACATTTCTTGCAAAAACGGTGCTGCCTGCACCCATAAATGTAATTTTCATAGTGTATCGCATCCTTTCTTTTCTTGTTAAGGCTAATATACAACAAATTCTCTTGCAAGGTCAAGCGTTAATGCCTCGAAATACTGCACAAAATATCGGCTTGTTTTTTGTTGAATAAAAAAAGCGTGTAAAGCACAGCGGCTTTACACGCTTGCGGAAACGTGCTGTTTAATACAGTTTGTTTGCAAGAATAAAGCAAACCCACAGCGCAACAACAAATGCGGATTCTGCAGGGATTGCAAGCTTTGTGTACGGGCATTTCCAGCCCTTATCGACAAAGAGAAATATTGTTCTTGTTACAAGAACGGTTGTTGCGAAGAAAAGACCGCCGATCAGCGAATAGTAAGGTGTTTTAAGCGCAACAGTGAGGAAAAGGAGGAACGCACCCAAGGCAAAGGAGATGCCGCCGTAGTATACTCTGATTTCTGTTTTGCCTGCGTTATCAACGGGCTTAACCGAAAATTTTTCAGCGTTTTTGAGCGGGCTTGAGATGAACACAACAGCCATTCCGAAAAAGTAGCACACCAGGCCGATTACCGCAACGGCAGCAGGTATGTTTGATAAGAGAATTTCTTTCATAAAATCATCCTCCTGTAAAGTTGATATTATTTACATTATTTAAAAACAAACTGCACAAGCAGCATATAGAAAACAGTACCGCCTGCAACACTCAGCAGTGTGTTCCTTCGCCAGATATGAAGCAGGGCAACCGCTGCAATGGCAATCAGCTCGGGCAGAGCGTGCGGCCAGACGGTAAACGTTGCATCCTTGAGGCAATAAACAACAAGCATACCGATTACCGCATAGGGAAGGAACTTGCCGAGGAATGTTATGAATTTTGGTGTCTTTTTTGAGCTGAAAATAACAAAGGGGAGACCGCGCAGAAGTGCGGTTATTACCGCGGAAACGGCAACAATCATAATCGCGTGCTTAGTTTCAATCATTGCCGTTCACCTCCTCTTTCTTTTCAAGAGGTTTGCGCAGTAAAAAGAGAAGAAGAGTTATGCAAATCATGGACGGCACAAGGAAATTATCTTTGCCGAATACTGCCAGACATACAGCAGTGGACAGCACGCCTACAATTGCGGAAATGTGATTCTTTGAGCTTTTCCATTGTTCGACAAATACCGTTACGAAAATCGCAGTCATTGCAAACTCAATGCCTGCCGAGTTGAACTCAATATTTGTGCCGATAAAGTTGCCGAGCAGACAGCCCATAATCCAGTAGGATTGATTGAAAAGTGAAAGAAGAAACTGGAAAAGGTGCAGGTCGGTGCCTTCGGGGTGTTTTCCGTCGCAAAGCAGCGAGTACGTTTCGTCTGTTAGTGCAAAAGCGAGATAAAACTTTTTGATGCCGGCACCCTTGTATTTGTCAATCATAGAAATACCGTAGAAAAGGTGACGTGCCTGTACAAGCAATGTGGTTACTGCCGTTGTGATAAATGATGCGCCGCCCGAAAGCAGACTGACAGCAACATACTGCATTGATCCTGCGTACATCGTAACGCTCATTGCAAGTGCCCACCATATGCCGTAGCCTGCCTTTGCAAGCAATACACCGAAGCCGATGCCGAGCACTATGTAGCCTGCAAAAACAGGCAATGATTTGATAAATGCCTCTTTGGCAGTTTTTCGCTTCATCTGTGTTAATTCTCCGTTTTTTAATCTTAAACAACGCTGAATATGCTACCATAAAGCGGCTCGAAAATCAAGTGCCTTGCTGTTCTTTGAAAATAACAAAGCTCTGCAAAACAAAAAGATTTACAGAGCTTTGTTTAATTTAGTTTACACCTATTGCCGAGAAGGCAAAAATCAAAACTTCGACTACCATTGTCACAAATTCATAAAGGCCCAAGGATTTGAGAAAATCTGCAAAAATTCCGCTTATAACGGGCTTTCCGCCTGCCTGTACAATATCATCGTTTGCTTCAATGCTCTCGCCGTTGAGCACGGTATATCCCTGTGTTCTGTAGCCTGCAGGTGTCACCGTATCCGTCAGGTAGTAAACGGTGATATCTGCCTGCTTTCCGCTGAGCTGAGGTATTTGACCATCAAAGCTGATTTCAATGCTTTCGCCGGGGGCGAGCTTAACCGTTGGGTCGACGTTAAAGCGTATATCAAGCCCCTTGCATACAACAGCCGTGATGTTTACGCTCGAATCGGCACATACGTTTGTAACAATTAATGATTTTGAATCAGAGTTTATGTAGCCGGAGGGATTGTTTTTAAAGTGTGCCCATACGGTGTGACAAAGGCTTGACGAATCGCGGAATTGAGGGAAACGTTCATCTGAATAAACGTCGGTTATCTCATCGGTCAGAAGAAGCTTCATTACAAGTTCCATTGTGTAATCGTCAAACACTACGAATGCGTGGAACATACCCTTTATAAACCACGTGTTGTCGGGCAGATATGCTGTTGATGCATCCACCGTCATATCGGGCGAGAGTTTGTATCTGCCGCCACAGTCATTCTTCTGAACATATCCGTCGGCAAATCGCTTGCCGAAAGGCGGTGTTGTTGCACCGGTTGCGCTTGAAAGAGTGATTATTGCGTCAGAATCTTCGTTCATTCCCGAAATTATTCGGTTGCCGTAGCCTGCGATTATCGAGATGTTCATCGAGTATTCTTCTCTCAGATACTGAAGTCTTTCACCGATTGTCGGGAATATCTCGTAATGGAAGCGGTCTGTCTTTTCGATAAGTCCTGCGTGCTCTTTTTCGTCAAGAAGCAGCTTCTTTGCATCCTCGTAGTTGTTTATCGGCATAAAGTCCCATATGCTTCCCCAATTGCCCATAACCTCAAAGAAGTAGGGCTTGACCGAATATAAAATATCGTCGAGAATACCGAGCCAATTAGCTTTGAGAAGCCAGTTTATATCTTCCTCAATCATAACACCTTGCTCGATAAAGCGTATAAGGGTTTCTTCATCAAAATCTATTTCACCTGCGAACGGGTCGTAAGCGATGCCTGCACCGCCGATTGCAGGTGAAGTCATAACGACGTTGTCAACCTTGTTGTCATCGCCGTAGAGCGCAAGGTAGGTTGCGGTTACCTGACCGCCGTGGCTGAGTGCATATATGTTTACCTTTTCAGTACCGCTGTGCTCAAGCACGCTGTCAATATAATCGCGGAGCATATTTGCGTTGTATTCAGCGCCCATTCTGAAGTCACAGGTAAAATTGTAAATGCGCGAAGGGTCAAGATATTTTTTCAGCTCTGTCTGAATTTCAAGCTCGTACGTATTTGCACCGTCCGGAAATCTTTCGTTCAAAGCGGCGGTGTTTGTTTGGGCGGCATCCACGGAAATAGGACTGAGTGGATATACGCTTGTACCGTCAGCGTTGCAGCGCAGTACGCCAAGCTCCTTTACTACCTGCTCTCCTACAACCTCACCTATGAGCTGAGCATTGCCGAGCATAAGTTCACCAAGCGCTCTGCCTGTTTTGGCGATGTTTTCGAGCAGTCCCAGAGCCATACTGCCTATGTCGGGACCCCAAACCTGCTTGCCGTCTTCGGTAAACAAGCCTGCTCCGCCGTAACCGGGCACAATAATAACAGGATATTCGGATATGTCACCGTCAAGATCATCAAAGCCGTAAGCCTGTGTGAAGCAGAGGCAAGACGTACAAAGAATCGCAAGTGCCATAAAAAAGCTGAATATTTTTTTCATGTTGCACACCTTCTTGAAGTTTTAGTTTATTTCTTCTGTAAGAGCAGCGTAGTCAATAATCTGAGCGGTTTTGATAACCTGCTTTGCCTGCGAGTATTTCTGAGCACCCGATTCGTAAATAACGCAGATGTCACCGTCAGTGTATTCAATGCCCTGCATAAGCGCAGGCATTTCGATTTTTGCAACTCTGTCTGATTTTTTGCAGTTATAAAGCGGAATTTCCTTGCCGTCAACATCAAGCTTTGTACATTCAAGCTCTGTGTACGCAGGGAAAATTTCAAGCTTGGAATCGTTGTATCTGCCGTATGAGATGCTGAACATAACACTGTTATCGGGCAACACAGCAATTCCCTGCACCTCATCCGGTACCGACATCATTGCAACAAGCTCAAGTGAATCATCTGCAATTTTGTATCCGCAGGCCCACGAGTGGTTTTTGCCGAGAGAGTGTGTGGGGTTTACCTCGTAGCCACCACCGTCGGTATAGAATTCACCGACCCATATCATATCCTCGGAGCAGCCGAGAAATGAACCTTTTACGATTGTCTGATATCGGGTGTCATATGCAATTTCAGCTCCGTTGTCTGCAGCAATCAGCGCATTTGCGTCGAAGTGATACAGGTATCCGCCTTTTTCTGCGTTGCCGCCTGAAGCTACCCACACACTGTTGCCGTGCGAAGCTATGCCGCCTGCATGGGCGGTGAAATCTTTCATTATTATTTCTTTTGATTCACCCGTAGCTTTATCGACGGTGTAAATTCTGGAGTTTCCTTCGTCTGTGTATCCGCTGATGAAGTAAACACCGAGTAACTCGTTATAGCAAAGGCCCTGGGGCACAAAGGCGCTGTCAAGCCCCGGCATATCGAAGCCGTCTGATGTGAAGGCATCAATATCGATTCTTGTGTAGCCGCCCTCAAAGAAGTCGGATATATCTCCTGCAAGAATAGAAAAGAATCGAACAACACTGTCAAAAAATGAAGTGAAGCTATCGGCAATTCCCTGTGTGGTTGCAGCAGATGAGCTGAAAGTAAGTGACAGACAAAGCACCGCGCAAAGTATGAGGCTGATTATTTTTTTCAAGGTGTTTTCCTCCATTGTTTAATAATTTAAATATACTTTTTGTGCTAAGTTTTGTCAAGTCATACAGTGTTATCATAAAAAAACAAGGCAGATTTTACTCTGCCTTGCGGTTGATAGTAGATTATTTGTCGAGGCTTCTTGTGCAGACTGTAACGTTCTTGAAAACGTCCTCAAATCTGTTAAGTGCCTCATCAATGACGTCGTCTGTGTCAGCAAGTGAGGTGTAAAGACGGCTGCCTGCAAGGGTAACGATACCGTGTGCCATGTAAGCTGCACCCATCTCCTCCATTGCGACCTTACGGCGAAGCATTTCGGGCTTTGCCTTGAGCAGGGGAATAACAGAGCCGAGAAGGTTCATTGAGCTGAAGTCGTAGCTCATTGCGCCTGTACACTCGAGGTGAACAATTGAGCCCTGGTTGTAAACAACGTAGGGAAGTGAGTACTTGTCAACAAGCTGCTGGAGACCAGCTGTAAGTCTGTCACCTGCCTGGCCTGCCTTAACGCAAGCGTCTGTCTTTTCGATTTCCTGAATTGCGCAGTAGCCTGCATAGGATGAAAGCGGGTTAGCTGCGAGTGTGCCGCCGACGTATGCGCGCTTCATCATTGTACCTACGCCTGCTGCCATACCGCTGACGAATTCCTTCTTACCGCCGACACCGCCTGCTGACGGATAGCCGCCTGCAACAACCTTGCCGAAGATTGTAAGGTCCGGAACAACGTCAAAGTAGCCCTGTGCACCGCCGAGACCTACACGGAAGCCGGTAACAACTTCGTCGAAGATGAAGAGGCAGCCGTACTTGTTGCAGAGCTCGCGTACGCCCTTGTTGTAATCCTTATCAATGGGACGTGTGCCGCTTTCGGGGCCGACAGGCTCAACGATAACGGCTGCTGTGCCGCCGCGCATCTTGTTGAGCTTGAGCATTTTCTCAAGCATATGAAGGTCGTTGGGTCTGACCTCGTCTGTTGTGCTGTATGAGCCGCCGGGAATACCGTGTGATTCGAGGAACTGACGGCTTCCGGGAATCTTGAGGCCGTATACCATCTGATCGGACCAGCCGTGGTAAGCACCGCCGACTTTGATAATTCTCTTTGCCTTTGTTGCGTTACGTGCTACACGAATAGCAGCCATGACGGACTCTGTACCTGAGCCAAGCATACGGAACATTTCAACGTTGGGCATATGCTTGTTGATTTCTTTTGCAAGAAGAAGCTCTCCTTCGTGGAAAAGACCCGTTACGGGGCCGCATGTGTCGAGCAGCTCCATAACTTTCTCACGCACGGGCTTATAGTTTGAACCAAGAATTGTGGGACCGCCTGCCTGGAGGAAGTCAATGTACTGATTTCCGTCAAGGTCATAGAGGTATGCACCCTCAGCCTTTGTAACACAGATGGGGAAGGGATAGTTGAACGCAAGGTTGTGCTGAACACCGCCGGGGATGTACTTTTTAGCTTCTGTTGTGATTTCCTTGGACTTTGCACACTTTGTTTCGAAGTGCTCAAGTACTCTCTTCAGCTCTTCGTCAGAAACACTGTAGATGGGCTGAGATGTGAGTTTGGCAAGCTTTGCATAGATGGTCTTTGCATCCTGCCAGTTGCTGATTGCGTAACCGTTGCTCATTTTTGTTCCTCCTGATTCTTGAAAAATTTAATTAATTTCTGGATTTTATCGTTTGTTTCAGCCGGATCATCAAACGATTCATTGTTCATGAATTTTTGGAAGATGAGGCCGAAATAAGCTCCGAATATAAAAGCGGAAATATCTTTTGAACTGAAGCGCTCAAGCATATTGCCGTATTTACCCTGTTCGATTTCGGTGCGCAGAAGGTGATCCACCCTTGCGACCGCACTCTCGCCGGGGGAGAGAATGCTGCTCATAAAAAGTTCCCCCATAAGGTAAGGATAGGCGTACGTATCCTTGCTCAGCTGACGGAAAACAGCTGCAACGCTCGGCTCTGTATCGTCTGACTGAACTGCGGAGAAAATATCGTTGATTTCTTCTGCAGCAATCTCTGTCAGCAGGCTGTCAAGCGAATCGAAATGGGAGAAGAAAGTGGAACGCGATACGTCGGCATTTTCGGCAATCTGCTCGATTGTTACGTTACGTATGCCGTGCTGTTCAAACAGAACCTTTGCGCTGTGCATTATCGCGCGGTGTGTCTGCTCTTTTTTGCGTGAACGTCTTGCCTGCTCCATTTCACACCTACCTTATCGTTGTGCTTTAATTATATATACTTTTTTCAAATTTGTAAAGAGTTTTTTGTACTCGAGTACAAAAATACATCAAAGTTCAAATTCTGTTCATCAAAAGTATGTTCTTCTCCAGTGGAAAAGGTACTGCTGTGCAATTCCTTTTACACCGTTTGCACATTCGGGGAATCCGTCGGGGTACATCTCTTCCATTATCCTGCGCACCCAAACGTCAATAGGGAAGGCATCAACCTTGTAGAACCCGTAAAGCAGGGTGCATTCTGCCACCTTAGCGCCGACGCCGCAGATTTTTTGCAGCTCTTCTCTGCCGAATTCGATGGGAGAGCTGTTTATTTTATTGAAATCAACATCACCACCCGCAACCTTCCTTGCTGCATCGATAATATATTTTGCGCGGAAGCCTGCGCGTAGTGGTGCAAGATCTTCGGGCTCAAGTGCGGCAAGTTTTTTTGCATCGGGGAAGGTGAAGCCGCCGTCAGTTTGCTCACCGAAGGTTTCGCACAAGCGCTCTATAATTCCCTTGATTCGCGGGATATTGTTGTTCTGCGAAATGATAAAGGAACAAAGCGTCTCCCACGGATCTTGCCTTAATATGTGTATGCCGGGGCAAGCGGTTACAGCCTGCCTGAGGTGTCTGTCACTGCTGAGCGTGTTGCATATGTCGGTATAATCTGTTTCGAGGTCGAAGTAGTCTTTCCAGAGCAATTCGAAATCATCCTCGCTTGTGTAAAGGATAATGCTGTCGGAATTCTGCTTTGCCTTAAGATATTTGCCTCGGACTATGCCGTGCCAGTAGCCCTCATCGTCCTGTTTCCAGCGGAATGCCTGACCGCAATCGGCACTCAGCCCAAGGTCAAACGAGCCGAAATCGCACAGAATTATGGAGTTTTCGTTTTTTGTTATTTTCATCGTGTTTTCAACCTTCTGATTAAACTGATTAATATCATTATTATAGAATCGTAATATGTACGTTTTATGACGAAAAAGAAAAAAGCAGACAAAATTATGTGGTTTTTGACAACATTTGTAAAGTGGAATTTACTGCCTGTAATTTATTAAATGTAAAGAAAAAGCCTTTTCCCACACCTTTTTGGTGAAAAACTTAGGCAAAACACTGGTTTTTTCACATTTTCCACAGAGTTTTCCACATCGAACAAATGATTTCCACTATACAGATTGTAAATGTGAAAAGTTTGACATAATTTAATGTGAATATACGATGTACAAAGTGCTAAAAATATGTTTGCGTCAGACCGAAAAATTTTACAGCAAAGCAGCAGAAAGGGTAAAAAATAATGCTGAAAGGTGTTAACAGACAGGTGATTGAAATAAGCGAAACCGATTGTGAATATTTTGAACGTGTGATGTTTTTTGTCAAGCCTGAGTGCGCCAATGTTGGCGAGGGCAAACTCAGAGAGCGTGCAAATGTTATAGCGGGAAAAAGTGACAGACCGCCGATGACAAAGATTGTACGCAACAGAATACGTACAGCGGTTTCACTTATTGCTGCAGCAGGTGCAGGTGCGGGCGTAATGGCACTTGTGACTGCATCACTGCAATGAGAGGAGATTTCAGGTTGGTATACGATAAAAACGACAGAAGAAGACCTTTTAAGAAAAACAGGCATATTGTCGAAAGTATGGTATCTACGTGGGAAACAGCAGGGGAAAGTGATCCGTATGACGTATTGGGCAGCTACAAAGGCACCCCTTATGATGCTGATGACCTGATACCTGAGCAGGATGCCGATGATCTTTAATCACTTACAAATATCAGAAAAAGAGGTACAGAGAATTGCAGATTAAAGCTTTTGTTGCAGGTGCGCTCATGTTGGCAACCTCGGTTTTGTTTGTTGCTTGCGGTAAAGCAGAGGATGGTAAGATTACTACCACCGCACCGATAACAACTACAAGTCGGGTAACTTCAACTACACAAAAAGGTATAAAAGACGAAATGAGCAGTATGGCAGGGGATATGAGTGAGGGCTTATCCGAGGCAGGCAGCGCGTTGAGGAATGGTATTACACGGCTGTATGAATGAAAAAAGAGGCACTTCGCATGAAGTGCCTCAGCTTTTATTAATCTACTGCGGGGGGAGGAGTCTGAGAAGGATCTGTTGCTGCTGCAACGGGAGGCTGAGTAACAATAGGTGCCTTCGTGGGCTTCTCGGTTGTGGGCGGAACTGTTGTTGCGATGGGCTTAAGAGGTGTCTTGCGATCCTCATCAAGGTAACGCCATACGATATCAACAGTGCTGCCGTTGTATGTGTACTGCTCGGGTCTGTTCTTGGAAATCTGGCTGACATATTGGAAACGGTTGCCGTCAACGTCAGTAATCTTTTCAAGAGCCTTACAGAACTTAGCGCGTTCTTCCTCACTCTTGAACTCAAGCTTAGCAACCATTGTAAGCTCTGTACGGTCTGAGAACTTCTTGAGCTTGCCGGGAACAAAAGCGGTTGTCCACCAGTGGGGAGCATAGGGGCGTGTGAAGAGCTCACCGAAACCCTCACGGTAAACAGTCATCTGCATATTGATTTCCATGTTTTCCTCAGCACAGTTGAAGTGCTGTGTTGTCTTAGCGGGATCTTTGTAGTAAAGGCCGATTTCACCGCCGAGGAAGAGAAGGCCGTACTGACCTTTCCAGAACTGAACCATCCAGTCATAACCGCCATGGTTGTAGTAAACGTGGAATGTGTCGAGGTACATAACCGTAAATACAGCACCGATATCGTAGAGACGGTTGAAGCCGAAGTTTCTCTGCCAGGGATTATCGTCTGTGTAGAAGTAGTTACCTGCTTCACTGTATGAGTAGCTGAGAGCGATTGAACCGTCCGGCTTAATTATGTCTTTAGAGCCGTCGGGTTTCTGCTGAACTGTGTTGCCACCGCTCAGACCCTGTGATGAAGAAGAGCCTGTTGTTGATGTTGCCGGCTTTTGAGGTTTTGTAGTTGTAACCTTGTTGGGCTTCTGGGCTGTAACCTTCTCACCGTTATCTTTGGTAACAAATTCACCGTTTGCGTTTGTCTCAAGAACAACTACGTATGTGTTGCCTTCTTCGTCCGTCTGGTATTCGATGATTTCGCCGTTTTCGTTTGTGAGGAGCTCCTCTGAGGGGGGCTCAACGATTTCGTAGCCGTTCTCACCGAAATCGGTTGTATCGCTGTAGTTGAGTGTAGGTTCGGTTGTTTGGCCGTCATTTCCTGCGAACTTCTTCACAGCAAATACACCTGCTGTAGCAATACCTGCAACAGCAACCACACCTGCAACGATATAGATTATTAAATTCTTTTTCATTAGTAATCTCCTTCAAATAAAATATAGTGAAAGCAATTATTAAAGACAGTATATCAAATGTTCACAATTTAGTCAAATAATTTTTTATAATTCTTCAAAAGTTTTACTATCTACTTAAAATGCGTGTGTTTTGTTGTGGAATTTGCACAAATATTTGAGGTGATATATGTAAATCACACGGGAACTAATTAAGGTATATCAATTTCAAAGTCAATTTTCTCAATGCCTTCGCTGCCGATTTCACGAAGGTTGGGGAGGAAAAAAAGTCCGGGAGCACGTCCGCTCGGATAAAGGTCGAAGAGAGGTACCATAACAAAAGCTCTCTCTTTGATTGCCGGATGGGGCAGGGTCAACTCAAAGCTGTCGGAAAAGTAGCTTTCATATATCAGTATGTCGATGTCGATTATACGCGGGCCGTTTTTGCGGAGTCTGACTCTGCCCATAGAGGCCTCAATTCCCAGGCAGGCGCCGAGCACCGCATGGGGTGAAAGCTCAGTTTCGATAATCACTGCCGCATTAAGGAAATCGTCCTGGTTGTCATATCCTACGGGCTTGGTCTGATATACGCTTGAAGTTTTTATAACTTTTGTTCCGGGAAGAAGAGATATTGCGTGAACTGCGTTGTTCAGGTTTTTCTTCTTATCACCGAGGTTTGTTCCTAATCCCAGTATAACTGTGCTCAATTTCTTACCCTCTCAATTTCTATGGCGACATATGCGAAATCAGCTTTTATGGGGGCATCAGGCTTTTTCAGTCTGATACGTACACGCTTAATTTTGCTGTGTCTGAGCAGAATTGCATCTGCTGTCCTTTGTGCCGCATGCTCAAGCAGTTTGCATTTTTTCTCAGTCATTGCCGAGCGTACGGTTTTTACAATATCCGCATAGCTAACGGTGTCGTCAAGCTCGTCAGTGAGGCAGGCATCCGTAAGGTCAGCCCATGCCTCGATATCTAGCACAAACCATTGTCCGATAGCTGCTTCCTCGGGATTTACACCGTGATAAGCGAATATTTTAAGTGAATCAATTATTATTTTATCCATTTTTTGCCTCCGTGATAAGCCTTGACATCAAAGCGGCTGCAGAAGCTTGCTCAATGTCATGCACACGAATTATATTTGCACCGCCTGATATGCAAGCGGCATTTGAAACAATTGTGCCTGTAAGTGGGTCACCGCAAAGTTTGGTTACGCGTTTTCGCGAAAGTGCGGCGAGCTTTGCACAGCCGAGTGAATCAATTTTCGAAAAATTTGCAATTATTTTAAGGTCATCTTCACGTGATTTGCCAAATCCGATTCCCGGGTCAAAGCAGATGTTCTCTTTTGGCAATCCGCAGTTTTGCGCAACATTGAGTGCGTAAGCAAAAAAAGAATTGATTTCGCCTATGATGTCTTCTTTGTTTTCGCGTATTTGATTGCTTTTAAGTCCTCCGGTGTGCATTACAATCCAGCCTGAGCCGTACTCAGCTGCAAGTGACGCCATTTCTTCGGATGCGGTACCGCTTACATCGTTTATGATATCGGCACCGTTTTCGAGTGCTGCACGTGCAACTTGCGTAAAATATGTATCAACGCTGATTGGCAGGTCAACAGCCTCTCTTACTGCTTTGAGCGGTGCAATGAGGCGTTGTATTTCTTCCTCTGCCGTAATTGGTGTGCAGTTCGGTGCAGTTGACTGTGCACCGAGGTCGATAACGGTTGCTCCTGCATCCTGAGCCATAACGGCATATTCTGCAGCGGATTGAGCAGAGTGTCTGCTGGCTTCGTGGAATGAGTCGGGTGTAAGATTTATAACAGCCATTATTCCCGCTTTATCGCTCAGGTCGAGCTTGCGGCTTTTTGTGTTGAATACCATATTATAGATCCTCAGCGTGAGCCTGAAAGGAGAGAAAGGGCTTCAGCTCTTGTTCTTGCATCGCTTCGCATAATCCCGCGCATTGCCGATGTCCTTGTCTGGCTGCCCGAAGCTCTTGCACCGCGCATTGTCATACAAAGATGCTCTGCTTCTACAACAACCGCAACACCCTGTGGCTCAAGGTTTTCGTAGAGGAAGTCGGCAACCTGTGACGTAAGCCTTTCTTGAAGCTGAGGACGCTTTGCAAAGCAGTTTACAATTCTTGCAAGCTTTGAAAGGCCGATAACTTTGCCGTTTCCGGGTATGTAAGCTATGTGAGCCTTTCCGATAAAGGGGATAAGGTGATGTTCGCAGATTGAGTAAAGAGGTATATCGCGGACAATTACCATTTCGTCGTTGTTATCCTCTGTAAATATCTTGAGATGTTTCTTCGGGTCTTCCTCAAGTCCTGCGTATATTTCCTCGTACATTCTGGCAACTCTGTTCGGTGTTTCAATCAAACCCTCTCTGTCCGGGTCTTCTCCGATAGCATACAGCAGTTCTCTGACTGCTGCTTCAATGCGTGGCTTGTCCATACAATCATTCCTCTGATTTAAAGTAAAATGTAATAAGGTTTTGGTTATTGTTGACAAGATAGCTTATCTTGTTAGTTGTAAACGGAATTTCGCTTGTCAGTGAAGCTGTTTCAAGTATGCGATATATGTTTTGCTCAGTTACAAGGCAGTTGAATGCCTGCTCTTTTGCATAACCCGATGAAAACATCAGCGTAATGCTCGTCTGGCCGTTTTTTGCGGCGTCGATTACAAGCTCGGAAATTCTGGAGTGTGTACCTTCGTCACACGATTCAAAGCAGGTGTTATATTTAATGTAATAATATAATGACGGAGAGTTGCATTCATTTGTGAATTCAAAATCTCTGTGAGTTTTGCGAAGCATCTCTTCGGTCATATTAAAGTACTCGTATCGGCAAACCTCTTCACCGGATTTGCTGACGGGGTCGTCCCACGTGGGGTCAGTGTAGCACCAGCTGCCTCCGATTTTTACAGCTGTCCACATGTGGCTGTCTGTTTCCTGCGAAGAATTTGTTGCCGTACCGGATATAAGTACGCATTCTATTCCGAATCTGTCCAATAATACCTTGAATGCTTTTGAGTATCCTGCGCATTTCGCCTTGTTTTCAAGGAAAACACCCATAGCGTTGTCCTCGTAATAAGCACCTTTATCGGTGTACGTGCAGTTGTTTACAACGTAGTCGTGGCAGTACAGCTCTATTTCATACTCGTCTTCGGGTACGTTTTCGGCGATTTCATCAAGCTTCAGTTTTATGGAATATTCGTAGTCGTAATATTCATCCTCGGTCATTTTGTAACTTGGAATGAAATAGGCTGTTCCGTCTTCCGTTTCGAGCTTGCAGGTGTCAAACATAAACATCATAGGGTCATCATACAGCAGTGCGTTAAGTACATTGCCGAGCTGCTCGCTTGAAAGAATCGGAGTTTCTATTTCTTTTGGGAAAGAATATATTTCACTTCGTACAGCTATGTAAGCCTCCTTCTCGGTTTCATCGAGGCTGAGGTAATAATAGTCCGTACAACTGTCAGCATCCAAATCGGTGCTTGAACCCGGATTAAGTTGCGTAACCACCAATACAATTAAGATAAAAGAGAATGCAAGAGCGCATGAGATACCCAATAATTTTTTCATATTGATACTCCCGTAGTCACTATTCGGTTACGGTTACTTTCACACTGTTTTTGTTGTAAAGCAGAGCCTCAAAACTGAGCTTCATAGCGGAAAAATCAACAACGGAGATGTCGCTTTCGGTGAGGTTGATGATTTTTTCGTAGTAGCGGTCAGCTTTGCCGAGATATGACGGATTTAACTTTTGCTCAATCATAGCTGCAATAATCTCCGCTTGTTTTAGGGGGTTATCTTCAAAACAGCGGATGTACTTGAGCAGTGTATCTCCGGTCATCGTCTGTTCACCGGTGCCTATTATGGCGGTGAGGTCGGGCCTTCGTATATTTATCGCTTTTTCAACGTTAATTTCAACGCCGCCTACGTAATTTACTGCAGATCGGAATTTACTGTCCGTGCTGGTGATATATTTATCAATTTTAACTCCGCTGAGTTTTTCTGCTGCGAGTACAAGCTGTGCAATTCCGCCGTAGCTGAGCTGTTTTTCAAAATTGCCTGTGCAGCCGGCTACGGTGACGGTTGAAGCGGTGTTAAGCCCTTTGATTGAGAGCGTTTTGCCGTTCATATCGGCAGTGACAATGCTTGCAAAGCGTACGGTGTTGCCATCATCCGCCGAACAAACGAGCAGATAGTTACGCACACCTTCAACCTGCGGTATGGGGCGTACGGTTGTCTCTTCAATCGTTGTCTGCTCATCGTCCGGAGTGGTAATAGCGGATAGATTAAAGTTGTAGTGGCTGAGAAAGAGGAGAAGCGATATGCCTGCAAGCAGTACAAAAAAACAGGAAAACGCCGCCGCAAAACGCTTCAGGCGTAATGAACGTGCGTTTTTCTCTGTATCAAATCGAAGTTTGGTCTTTTTAGCCTTTTTCAATTTTGTTTCCCCTTATTGTTTGTTATCGGCTTTCTCTTTTCAGCAAAGGCTGCTGCAGCTTATAATCTGTGCAACGTTTTGCACCGGTTCGGCTGCAGACGCTAAGCTTGATACAGCGGCAATCAGTACACTGCCTGCAATAAGTACGGCAAGTACCAATGCGATTATGCGGATCATTTTCTGATTCATTTTCAGTTCCTTCTTTTTCTGTGATCTTATCTGTGTTACAGCAGAGCTGCCGTTGCTGACAGCTCTGCTGTTTTTGGCTTTTATACATTAAGGAATCTTTTCATATCCCCAATAATTTCGTCTGCAAGTTTTGTTGCCTGAGCTCTGTCAGGTGCGCAAGCTGTGATGTAAACCTTTATCTTTGGCTCAGTGCCTGAAGGACGTACTATAGCGCAGCTGTTGTTGGGCAATTTATACTGAAGCACGTTTGACTTGGGCAGGTCGATTACGGATTCTTCACCCGTAACGGTGTTGAGTGCAACACTTGTAAGATAATCGGATACGCCGATAACCTCGAGGCCTGCAAAAGCCTTGGGCGGATTGGCACGCATACCGTCCATCATCTGCTTCATCTTTTCCATACCGCTTGCACCTTCAAATGAGAAGTTGGAAAGTGTGTTGATGTACATTCCGTGCTCAGCGTAGATATCTTCCATAACCTCAACAAGGTCCTTGCCCTGTGACTTGTAGTAGGCGGCCATCTCAACAATCATTGTAGAGGAAACGACAGCGTCCTTGTCTCTTGCGTGTGAACCGAAGAGGTAGCCGTAGCTCTCCTCCATACCGAGGATATAACGGTCAGCTTCACCGGCTTCGTCAAGCTGGCTGATGATTTCGCCGATATACTTGAAGCCTGTGAGTGTGTTGCGCACTTCAGCACCGTATTTGTCTGCAACAGCCTGAGCGAGGTCCGTTGTAACAAACGATTTGATGACAATGGGGTTTTTGGGAAGCGTACCCATTGCCTTGCGGCGCGAAAGCACATATTCGCAAAGCATTACGCCAACTTCGTTGCCGGTCATAAGCTTGTATTCGCCGTTGTGGCGTACAGCAATACCTACACGGTCGCAGTCGGGGTCGGTTGCAAGGAGGAGATCAGCAGGGAATTCTTTTGTCATCTCGATTGCAAGCTCAAAAACCTGATCGATTTCAGGGTTCGGGAAGGGGCAGGTCGGGAATTTGCCGTCGGGGTTTTCCTGCTCGGGTACGATTCTCACTTCGTCGAGTCCGAGTCTGCCCAGCATTGTGCGTACGGGGCGGTTGCCTGTGCCGTTGAGAGGTGTGTAGATAACCTTGAGACCGCTCTTTTTGCAGATATCCTTGTCAAGGCGCTGAGAATCGCAGTGATCGTAAAATTCGTTGAGAAGCCAGCCTTCAATGTAGTCAATCATATCATCAGCAAGTGCATCGTCAAAATCCATACGCTTTACGTCGTTGAAAATATCAATGTTGTTGATGTATTCAAGTGTTCTTGCTGCAGCTTCGTCAGTCATCTGATAGCCGTCGGGTGCATAGCACTTGTAACCGTTGTACTTTGAAGGGTTGTGGCTTGCAGTGATAACTATACCGGAGCTGCAACCGAGTCTGCGTACGGCAAAGGAAAGCATGGGTGTAGGAACAAGGTGGGGGAAGAAATATACCTTGATGCCGTTTGCGGCAAGTACACCTGCAGCCTCACGAGCAAATACGTCTGATTTGATTCTTGAATCGTAGCCGATAGCAACGCTGGGCTCATCAAAAGCTTCGTTGAGGTAGTTTGCGAGACCCTGGGTTGCCTGTGCAACTGTATAAACGTTCATTCTGTTTGTGCCTGCGCCGATAACGCCGCGCAGACCGCCCGTGCCGAATTCGAGAGTTTTGTAGAATCTGTCGAGAATTTCCTCGTCGTTACCCGCAACGGCATTCAGCTCGTCTGTAAGGTCACTGTCGAGCACGGCATTTTTCAGCCAGAGTTCATAAAGTTGTTGGATGTTGTTCATTGTTATCAGACCTCCGGAATTTATATTGATAAAATTTGTCTTAAATTGGTTTTGCTTTCATCCGTAGATTGCGCCGATTATGTCAATGACAGGGCCGAAACGGCTTTCGTCAATATTGAGGTCGGCAACCTTGCATGAACGATAGAAGGAAGCGAGTGCACCGTCCTCCGCACCGAGCGCGCCGGTGAGCAGATAGCCGAGGTAGTGCACCTCAAGTTCGCCTACAAGGTGAGTATAGTCCATAAGGACATAATCTTCGTTTTTATCTGCCATAGCCTGCTGCTTGCTGTCAAGCTGACGGCAAAGCTCACGCAATACCTGAGGATTGCTCAGCGCAATGGCCTGAGCTGTCTGAAGATCGACCGCTATATAGTAAGTTGAGGTACCGTCCTGCAGACGCACGTAGTATATTTCACTGACGTCTGCCATTTCTGCTGCTACCTTGTCTATCTCGTCTTTTGATATAAGTCGGTATCCGACTATTTTATCTGCAGTGATGAATGCATTTGCAATCGGATTTTGGTGGCGCGTTGTTGTTTCGCGCGGAGCCTTGGTTGTCTGCGTCGCTTCCTCTGTGGTTGGTTTAGTGGGTTTGGGTGCTGTTGTTGAGGGCTTTTTAACAGTTGTCTTTTCTGTTGTGGGCTCGGTGACATCCGGCTCGGTGACATCTGGCTCGGTCGTTGCAGGCTCGCTTGTTGTTGGTGCGGCTGATGAAGAGGGGGAAGTGGTTGTCTGTTCTTCAATCGGTGCTTTCTTGCCGCAGGCGCACAAAACAGCACAAAGCGCTGTTGCCAATGCAACTGCCTTTATAATTTTATTCACATTTGCTTGCATTATACCGCTCATCTCCAACCGTATCAGTAAATATAAGCTCTGCCGAAGAGACCTGCGCAGCCGGTGACCTTCTTTCCGGACAAGTCTTTATCTTTTGAGTAGGTTTCGCCTACGAAAATGTATGTTTTGCTGTCGAGTTTGCAGATATCGATGATTGCATCGTTGCCTGAGCCTGCAACTGACTTGACGTGCTCAACCGTACCTGCGGAATTGACGGACATAATAAATCCGTCACTTTCGCCCTTGTTGCCGACAGATGCAAAATCACGGTTGTCGGAATTTGTATCGCCTGCGGCAGCGTAACCGAACTGGGTTGAAACAACAGCGTTGAATGTATCGTTCTTAAAACCACCGAATGTTCTTATCCACTTGACATTGCCCTGTGTATCGCAGAAACCGATAAATGCATCTTTGCCGCCTCTGTTGAGTGTGAAATCGCCGTCGGCAGATGTGTAGCTGCCTGCGAAAACGCATCCGCTTGCACCTGCATAAATATCGTTGACGATATCGCTCTTGCTGCCGCCTATCATCTTGACCCAAAGCTTGGAGCCTGTTGACGAGAATTTGATGATACCTACGTCGGCACTGCCGTGGTTGCCGTTGCCGTCAAGGTCTGTTGAAACAACCTGGCATGCACCGTAGATGTTGCCGTTTGCATCAGCTGCAATTGAGTTGACGGCATCGGCGCCGCTGCCTTTGAATGAGTTGAACCACTTTATATTGCCGTTGGCATCGAACTTTACGAATACGGGTGTAAGGCTGGAGAGTGACAGTGAAGCGAAATCACCGTCAGTAGCTCTGAATCTGCCGGCTGCTGCAAAACCGCCGTCAGGTGTTGCGGTTACGCATTTGAAATATTCTGTTGCGGAACCGCCGTAATTCTTGATCCAGAGGAGCTTGCCGCTTGAGGATATCTTTGCGATGACAGCCTCATACGTTGCATCGGGTGTGAAGCCAAGGTCTGTAGCTGTGGATTCGCCTACGGCGATTATGCTGCCGTCTTTAAGGAGAGCTATATCGTGAATTCGTGTGTGACCCGTTGAACCGATGGGGCAGGTCCAGATTGCGGTGCCGTCAGAGTTGTATTTGCCGATAAAAGAGTAGAGACCGGATTGGGTGAAGGTGCTGAAGACACCGTCTTTGGATTCTGTTCTGCCTACTGCGATGAATGCGTTTGCACCTGCGGGAATAACTTTGGCAAAAGCATCATTCTCAGAACCGTCAACCGTGTCTGCCCACGAAACAGAAGCCAGGTGTTTGTCAACCTTCTGTGTGGTCTGTCCTGCGTTTGTGGGTTTCTTTGTCTCGCGGTCTGTATAGAGCGGGTTGTCATAAATCGATGTTGTTTTGGGTTGAGTAACCTTGTTGTTGACATTGTACCTTGTCTGCTGTCCGTCGAGGGTTACCTCAACATAATATGTAACTTTTTCTGTGTGCTTTTCGGTTACAACCTCTGTTACGGGCTTGCCGTTCTGTGCAGTAACGTCGTTGCCGTTTTTGTCTGTTACAACTGCGGTTACTCGGTTACCGTTTTTGTCCGTAACCTCTTTGTAAACTACCTTTGTTACGGGAACATAAACGTAATCTCCGTTAACGTCGGTTACAGGTCTGCCGTTTTCTATTTTGAACTGAGTTTCTTCGTAAACAACAGTAAAAGCAGGCCTTGTTTGTTTGACAGTTACCTTCTCACCGTTTGCATTGGTGTAGGTTTCACCGTTCTCGTCAGTCGCATAAACGATTTCGGTAATCCATTCCTCTGTTTTGGGCTCGCCGTTTTCGTCAAGTACGGTATTGCCGTTTTCGTCTGTTACGAATACGTGAAGACCCGTGTGTCCGTCGTTTTGCTTGTTGCAGGCAGCAAAAAGCAGGGTTGCTGCAACAATGATTGCCGCAACAATAAAAATTGATTTTCCTTTCATAATGTACTCCTCCGTTTTTGTATGGTGTGCTGCATGGCAGCCGAAAATATATGCTCATACACGGATCAATTATATCACAGCGAGTAATCTATTGCAAGACAAAATATTATAAATATATATGGCAAATATCGGATTGTTGATTGTTACAAAACTGTACGGCCACGGTGTATTTTCTGTAAAAAAATGAAAAAACTGTTTACAATGCGAACGAAATAGGATATAATAATTCGGAACATAAAAGGGAGTAACTCGCACCGCAAAAGGTGTTATATCGGTTGACATTCACAGCCGTCAGGCTCGCCGATGTATTAAAGAGTGAGACTTTTATCGCCCCGGGTTTCACAGGCTAAGGTGCGGTAAAGGTCTTTTTTGTTATTTGCAGATGCGAAGTGTCCCTTAATATCAAAGGAGTTGAAAAAATGCAATTCTACCTTAAAGAAACCGATGCTGTTTTCGAGGCAGTGAACAGCTCATCTGAGGGTCTTTCCTCTCAGGAAGCGGCAAGCCGCCTTGAGAAAAACGGCAAAAACAAGCTTGCAGAGGCAAAGAAGGATTCAATGCTGAAAAGGTTTGTTAATCAGCTCAAAGATCCTATGATCATAATCCTTCTTGTTGCTGCGGTTATTGCTGCCGCTACCGAGATGTTTGAAGCAGGCGGCTTTGTTGTGCCGACGGATTCAATCATCATCCTTGTTGTTGTTCTTATCAACGCTGTTCTCGGTGTTATTCAGGAAAGCAAGGCTGAAAAGGCAGTTGAGGCACTGCAGAAGATGTCGGCTGCAACCACAAAGACGCTCCGCGACGGTAAGGTTGTAACAGTTAAGAGTGAAGACCTTGTTGTCGGTGATGTTGTTCTTCTTGATGCAGGTGATGCAATTCCGGCCGATTGCCGTATTTTTGAATGTGCAAGCATGAAGATTGAGGAAGCGGCGCTTACCGGTGAATCCGTTCCGGTCAACAAGCTTGTCAATGCTCTTATGGGCAAAAAAGACGATGAGGAAATTCCTCTCGGTGACCGTAAGAATATGGCATATATGGGTTCAACTCTCGTATACGGTCGCGGTAAGGCTGTGGTTACCGCAACGGGTATGGATACCGAGATGGGCAAGATTGCCAACGCAATTTCTCTTGCAGAGGATGGCAAAACTCCGCTTGAAATCAAGCTTGAGCAGCTTTCAAAGATTCTCACTAAGCTTGTTATCGGCGTTTGCGTATTCATTTTTGCATACGATATCGTTACAAAGTTTGCTATTCCCCAGTTTTTCGGCAACGGTGCAGAAAATCCGTTCCTCGATATAGCTCTTCACTCATTCATCACGGCTATCGCTCTTGCTGTTGCCGCTATCCCTGAGGGTCTTGTAGCGGTTATGACGATCGTTCTGTCAATGGGCGTTACCAATATGTCCAAGAAAAACGCTATCATCCGTAAGATGACCGCTGTTGAAACACTCGGCTGTACACAGATTATCTGTTCGGATAAAACCGGTACTCTCACTCAGAATGTTATGACTGTTGTTGACCACTATGCAGAGGATGAGCCTAAGCTTGCAACCGCAATGGCTCTTTGTACCAATGCTGAGGTTGAAGAAGACGGCAAGGGTACGGGCGAACCTGATGAGGTTGCTCTTATCAACTATGCTAAGTCAATCGGTCTTAAAAAAGCAGATCTCGTTGCCGCTTATCCCAGAGTCGGTGAGGTTCCCTTCGATTCGGGCAGAAAGATGATGTCTACCGTCCACAAAGAGGGTGAGCAGTTTGTTCAGTACACAAAGGGTGCTCCCGATGAAATTCTCAAGAAGTGCTCTCACGCATGGGTAGGCGGTCAGGTCGTTGAGATGAACGACGAAATCAGAGCAAAGGTAGCAGAAGAAAATACCCGTATGGGCAACAAGGCTCTGCGTGTGTTTGCAGTTGCTTACAAAACTTACGGTGCAGCTCCCGAGGTGTATGAGTCGGCTGCACTTGAGTACGATATGATATTTATCGGTCTTACCGGTATGATCGACCCCGTCCGTCCCGAGGTTAAGGATGCTATTATTGAATGCCGCAATGCCGGTATTACACCGATTATGATCACGGGTGACCACATCAACACGGCAAAGGCAATTGCACGTGAGCTCGGTATTCTTGCTGACGATTCACAGGCAATGATGGGCGTTGATATTGATAAGTACTCCGACGAGGAGTTTGAGAAGATTGTTGAAAACGTACGCGTTTATGCGCGTGTTCAGCCCGAGCACAAGACGAGAATTGTCAACGCATGGCGCAGCAAGGGCTACGTTACTGCTATGACGGGTGACGGTGTTAACGATGCTCCGTCAATCAAGAATGCCGATATCGGTGTAGGTATGGGTATTACCGGTACCGACGTTACAAAGAACGTTGCAGATATGGTTCTTGCGGACGATAACTTTGCAACAATCGTTTCTGCAGTAGGTGAGGGCAGAAGAATTTACGACAATATCCGCAAGGCTATTCAGTTCCTTCTCGGCTCAAACCTTTCAGAGGTTATATCAATCTTCTTCGCTTCGATTATGAGATTCACAATTCTCGAAGCTCCGCACCTTCTCTTCATCAATCTTATCACAGACTCACTTCCCGCTCTCGCCCTCGGCACTGAGCGCCCCGAGGCAGATATTATGAGAAGAAAACCGCGTAACAAGAGTGACGGTATATTCTCCGGCGGTCTCGGCGTTGATTGCTTCTATCAGGGTCTTGTCGTTTCTGTTCTTACAGTTGTTGCATTCTACATTGGCGAATTTATTGAGTGCACACATAATGGTCTTCCGTTCAGATTCTTCGATATTGCCGACAGCGCAGACGGTATGACAATGGCATTCTTCACAATGGCAATGTGTGAAATCTTCCATTCGTTCAATATGCGCTCTCAGCGCGGTTCAGCCGTCAAGATGGTATTCAAGGGCAGCCACAATATGCTCCTCTACGGTGCAATGCTGCTTTCCTTTGTTCTTACAACTGCTGTTGTTGAGATTGATTTCCTCTCTGATCTTTTCGGCTTTGCTCATCTCGACGCACTCGAGTACGGCATTTCGCTCGGCCTTGCTTTCCTGATTATCCCGATTGTCGAGATTATCAAAGCTATCCAGAGAAAGCTCGCAAAATAAAACCTGTTTTAAAAAGCTTTTACAGGCCGACGGCTTGTAAAAGCTTTTTTTATTGCATATTTAGAACATATCTTGTATAATGTGCTCAAGGAAAAATGGGAAGGAGCAATATTATGTCAATTATTTTGAAAAGGTCAATGTCATTGCTGCTTGTGCTGCTGCTTGGCCTAGGCTGTATGGTGAGCGCATTTGCACAAGACGTTACGGATGAAATTGTTGCGGCCGATGAAACGCAAAACACTCAGAGAAAAGAAAATACGGATGCTACGGATGAAAAAATAGTCGCAAAAGCGTCGTTGTTTACTGCGCTTTACTTTTTCCCTGTTGCAGGTCATACGTGGATTTACGTTGAAAATCTCAGCGACGAGCCTATTACCGTAGGCCTTTACGAGGTGCCCGTAGGGCAGGGCGTGTCTGTCGGTGCTTTTTCGTTTTCTGTCAATGACGGCTGGGGCATCTACTACAACGTGGAGGCTTACCGCGAAAACAGAGACGATAACATTGCAAACTGCCGCTCACTGACAATTGAGCTGACGCAGGAGAAGCTTGAAGAGCTCAGCGAAAGTATCAGAAACTATCCGAATATGTGGGAGTTCTTTATTTTCAACTGCACGTTTTTCGCTTTTTCGATATGGAACGATAATTCAGATAACTTTTTTATCCCGATGATCATACCTGCAATAGCAATTCTTGAGGTTATAATAATGGGTGCTGAAAAAGGTGTAACTCCCATGTATTATCCGACAAGTGACCAGATTTTCAGGCAGAGGGGTTCGGGCGATGAGGCTTATCTTGAGCCGATCAGCGAAAAAACGCTTAACCGTTCTTGAGTAACGAATAATAATAAAAAGGGATGCTGATTGAAATCTGAAATCAGCATCCCTTTTTGTCTCTTCAGCGAAGACAAAACCCCGGTTCTATGGTGGTTATGATTAGTTTTGTAATATATATTCTTCTGCGAAGTGAGCTGCAACCGCTCCGTCAGCTGCCGCGGTAACAACTTGCCTGAGCGTTTTTGTTCTTATATCGCCGGCGGCAAAAACTCCGTCAATATTTGTTTTTGTCGTTTCGTCTGCAACTATATATCCGTTGCTGTCCAGCAAAATCGCATCGCCGAGGAAAGCTGTGGACGGTTGCCTGCCTATGCTCACGAATACACCGTCGCATTTTATCTCTCTTTTGTTGTTATCCGTCGATAATATTTCTAAACCTTTTACACCGTCGTTGTGTATTATTTGTTGCACGTTGCTTTCAAAAACAAACTCTATATTTTCCGATTGGCTGAGCGGTTTGAGGTAAATCTTTTCGGCGCGCAGGCTGTCGCGGCGATGTATCAGGTAAACCTTTTTTGCAAGCTTTGCCAGGTACAGTGCATCAGCAACTGCAGAGTTGCCGCCGCCTATGACGGCTACTGTTTTATCTTTATAGAATCTGCCGTCGCAGTGTGCGCAGTAGTGTACTCCCATACCCGTCAGTTCTTCCTCATCGGGTATGCCGAGCTTTTTGGGGTGAGCACCTGCGGCTATAATTATTGCTTTAGCGTGCAGCGTATCTCCAACTGTGCTTATGTGCTTGATTTTTTCTGAAAAATCGACTCCTGTTATTTCCGTGTATTCTGTTTTTGCTCCGAATTTTTCTGCAGCCTGCTGCATTTTCATTCCGAGTGTGAATCCGTCTATTCCTTCGTCAAATCCGGGATAGTTATCTATATCGCCCGTCAGTGTCATCTGCCCGCCGGCTGCCAATTTTTCTGCAATGAGCGTGTCCAGACCGGCTCTTGCCGCATAGAGTGCAGCTGTGTATCCTGCAGGTCCGCCGCCGATAATTATTACGTCGTAAATATGATCCATAAAAGCATCTCCTTCCGCTTTGTTGAGTTTATTTTATAGCTTTTATCACAATTTTTCTGTGACTTTGTCACTTTGTTGACTGTAAAATAAAACGGTTGTATAATAAGTGCAATAAAGGAGGCGAGGTTTGTGAATAAAGATTTTGAGTCTGCTTATAAAAATTTGTTCCCTTTCTGGGATAAAATATCTGATGAAGACAAGCAGACTGTTTGTGAAAATACCGTTTCGGCAAGCTATAGCAAGGGCACAACAATACATGACGGCAATGAGTGCCTCGGCATTGTTTTTGTTCGCAGCGGATGTTTGCGCGTTTATATTATGTCGGAAGAGGGTAAAGATATAACCCTTTACAGGCTTCATCCGGGCGATATGTGTATGCTTGCTGCTTCATGTGTGCTTCAGAGTATCACTTTTGATGTTTTTATTGATGCGGAAGAGGATAGCGAGTGCTATGTTGTGAATGGTTTCGCATTGTCTCAGGTTAACGAAAGAAACCATGATGTGAAGATTTTTATGCTTGAAATGGCAGTCAGCCGCTTTTCCGACGTTATGTGGGTTATGCAGCAAATACTTTTTATGAGTATGGATAAGCGCCTTGCGATATTTCTGTATGAAGAATCTGCAAGAAAAAATTCAGACACAATAAATTTAACTCACGAGCAGATAGCCAGGTATATCGGCTCTGCCCGTGAGGTTGTTTCCCGTATGCTCAAATATTTTTCAAACGAAGGTATTGTCGAAGTTTCGCGTAAAGGTATCAGAATACTTGATAAAAGCCGACTCAGAAAATCAGCCTTCTAAGAGCTTGAGTATCTGAGGCTTGGGTTTTGCACCTGCGGATTTGTTTACAATTTTGCCGTCTTTTATAACAGCGAGCGTCGGTATACTTGCTACACCGAACTGTGCGGCAAGCTCAGGTTCTTCGTCTACGTTTACCTTGCACACGAGGTATTGTGGGTTTTCGTCTGCAATCTGTTCGATTATGGGGGAGACCATACGGCAGGGGCCGCACCACTCTGCGTAGAAATCGAGGAGAACGGGTTTGTCGCTGTTGATAACAAGGTCGAAGTTGTTTTTGTTTATTTTGAGTGCTGACATTTTTTGCACATCCTTTCTTTGTTTTGTAGCTTTATTATATCCGCTTTTTATTCTGATTTCAGTGACAAAGTCACAATTTTTACGGAGAATATGTTTATGATTAAAATTATGTTTGTATGCCACGGCAATATCTGTCGCTCTCCTATGGCAGAATTCATCTTCAAAGATATGGTGAAAAAGCAGGGGATAGGTGATAACTTTGTTGTGGCTTCAAGTGCCACAAGCTCTGAAGAAATATGGAACGGAGTAGGCAATCCCGTCTATCCTCCTGCAAGGGCTGAACTCAAAAAGCATGGTATATCGTGTGACGGTAAAAGAGCTGTTCAGCTTAAAAAAAGCGACTATGAAGCTTATGATGTTTTTGTCTGTATGGATGAGAATAATTACCGCAATGCGTTGCGTATAATGGGTGGAGATTCCGATGAGAAGATTGTAAAGTTGCTCAGCTTTACGGGTAGCAACAGAAACGTCGCTGATCCTTGGTACAGCGGCGATTTCAGCACATCATATAACGACATTTACTGTGGTTGTAAGGCTTTGCTGGATGCTGCAATGAACGGTAATATTCTGAATGAGAAAGCTAAATTATAATTCTTAATTAGAAAAGTATTGAAATTTGATAGCCGCTGTTGTATAATAAAACCATTCTTTAAAAGTTCCAAGAGAAGGTGGTAAATATGAAACAATCAAAGACTAAGAAGTCTGCAACAACGGGGATTACAGATAATCTAAAAAAGGGTATTACCGAAATGCTGGTTCTCGCGTTTCTCAACGAGAGAGATATGACAATCAATGATATCGTTAAGGGGCTTGATGAATATTCGGACGGTAAGTGTAAAATAATTTTCCCCTATTCAACAGTATATAGGTTGCTCGATAGTGGCTGTGTTGTTGAGAGTGAGAAGCGAGTTTCGGATAACCGCCGCCGTCAGTTTTACCATATAACTGCAAAGGGTAAAAAGTATTTTGCCAATATGCAATGCGAGTATCAGACCTTTATTTCCGGTGTTAATATGATTTTTGATTCCTTGTCATAATAATCTGTTCAATAAAAATTGCCCGATTGCCATGCGTTAAGCAAGGTAATCGGGCAATATGATTATCGTGATTTATTTTTTGAGTGCAACAACACCTACGCAGTTAGGTCCGCAGTGTGCTGTGATTGTGCAGCCTGCTTTTGCAACAATAATCTCCTTGAATTTGCCGCAAGCCTCAACCGCTTGTTTGAGCTGCTCCAGCTGAGCCTCATTATCTATTGAAGAATGGACAAGAAAAGCGACTTCATCGTCGACTTCGCCCATGGCTTCAAGCCTTTCGTTGATGTACTGAAGCTGTACCTTTTCAATTTTACCGCGGTACTTTTTGCATACACCAAGCTTGCCTTCACGCATTTCAATACTGGGGCGGATGCCGAGAATATTTGCGCCGAGTGCAGCTACAGCGGAGCAGCGGCCGCCTTTTGCAAGGAATTCCAGGTTGTCAAGCACAAAGCTTATATCAACCTTTTCGCGTAACGTTTCAAGTTCTTTTACAATATCCTTAGCTTCCATACCGCTCTCGGCCATATGAGCAGCCTTGATAACGAGCACTGACATTGCTGCTGTGAGAAGCGTGCTGTCAATAACGTAAACGTTATCAAATTCCTCTGCTGCAATAACAGCATTTCTGTAGCTTGAAGATACGCCTGAGCTGAGCGCGATGTGAACAACACTTGAGCCGTCCGCTGTAAGCTCGGCAAATTTTTCGCTGTACTCACCAACCGGAATAGCGGAGGTTGAGGGCAGCGATTTCGTTTGCCTGTAGTTTTCAATAATAGTATCGGGTGTAATGTTGACACCGTCAAGCTTATCCTCACCGTTGAGGATTACGTGAAGAGGACAGACGGCAACTGAATACTTTTCGGTAAGCTCTGCGGTAAGATCTGCAGGGCTGTCCGTAGAAATAATAACCTTTTTCATTTTAATTTTTCCTTTTATTTTTCGTTATTTTTACCGCGTTTTTTATAAAAATACGAGCGACATCCATCACGCCGTCCGCATCTGTTTTTGTAGTTTGATTATGCCTTGCTTGCGAAGCTGAGTTTATAAGGACTTTTAAACATCTTTTTGTTGAAAGTACTGTCGGATTATCTCTCAATTTGTGATGTGTGAAGATGTCATAGTTATTATAATTATTATATAGCAAATGACCCATAGTGTCAATGAAGATGCAAAAGCTGAGCAACAATTATTTTTGTAAGCAAGTGCTGAAATATGTTATTTTTAAACAAAAAATCATTGTTTAAGTGCTGTAATAAAATTCCTGAAAAGGACTAAAAAAATCTGCGAAATATTTTTAAAAATTTTTGAAAAAAGTGTTGACATTTAAGAATGTATTTGATATAATTCCACTTGTTCGAGCGAGAGTGGCGGAATCGGCAGACGCGCACGTTTGAGGGGCGTGTGGTAATCCCGTACGGGTTCAAGTCCCGTCTCTCGCACCATGTAACCACTGAATCTCAAGATTCGGTGGTTATTTTTTTATCTTCAGTTCCCATTTTTTACAATACATCGATTATTATATAGTGAATTCAACCTATTGATAATTGCTTATATATAAATAACGATCCCACTATGAATCTTTATGTATGAAACAGAAAAGATATCATATGGGATCTTTAATTTAGTAGAACAATTTTAAATATTTATAACGTACTGACTATGTAAAACAAAAGTAAAATAAATCAACACAGTGGGATACATATCTTCTTTGCGGTGTTACAAACTGATTTTATTTATAAATAAAAAAATTAATGGATATCAATATGTCTATTCATCCAACAAATTCCACAGTTTGTCAAACTGTTCTTTTGCTTCTTCCAGTTGATTATGGTGAAATTCTGAGGAAGGAATCCACTTTTTCTTCGGAAGTTCGGCCGCATTGTAACCATCCGGTAAATTTCCAACAGGCATATGTAATGAAAAAACTTGTTCACTGCATTTTACAAGAACTTCTATAATTGCTTTTGTCGGATCTTCTACATCCGCTGCTGTTGGCTCGATTTGTGTTAAGTAATACTCAAACGAATATTTTCTTCCATCGCGGCGCATTAAATCTCCGGCTAAATCTTTTGTTCGGTCTGAATATCTTAAATAAGGCACATAATACAATGTTATTTCACACTCTTCAAGTTTTTCAACAAGAAGTTTATTCAAAAGTTTATCTTTTAATTTATATGCCATTTCTTTATCTTCAAACGACCACCCTGGCTCTTTAATCGATCGATTAAGTTTATCTATGAGGCTTAACATTTGAAACCATACAGCTTTTTTATTTTGCACAAAAATACACTCCTTTTTTACGCAGAAATTTTATTCTTTTAATTATATCCAAAAGTTTGCGCAGTGTCAAGTTTTATCGGTATTTACTTTCCGTGATTAAATGTTGACATCATAAAGATAATTGCCATTATTGTTCATACATAACTGAGAAAATATATTAGAGTATGAAAAATAAAATATGTATTGACGGAAAACAACTTGTGTTATGAATCTCCGCACCAACGGTCAGCATCCACGATGTGTGGGTGCTGATTTTTTTATATTGAAGGCAAAAGAAGAAGCAAGGAAGCATCTGCGTTTCCTTGCTTCTTTTTGTTTGTTGCCTATCGGGTAGATGCTGCATCAGAACGCAAACATAAATCTTCCGCCTGGTGCAACGTCGCCGTGCTGATAAAAATCCATTATATCGCCATCGGTCTGCATATTGTCCGAGAGCTTGAAATTAAAATGAACTTCAGTGCCGTTTTCAAGCCCGAGTGCATCCCTGGGTATGGCTAAAGTCATAATGTTACCGTTAACTGTGTACTGTGCTGCTCCTGTGTTTTCAAAGTTCCATCCGCCTGTTGAGCGTTCAACAATGAGTGTGTTTTCGTTTGCGTTATTTCGGTTGATTATGTGCTCGAAGCCTTCCCAGTTTCCTGATGTGCCGGAAGAATCTGTGTCGATTAAAATTCTCATCCATGCAGTATCAGTGTATGGTGTGATTTTGTCAACAGTTTCGATTCTGAAGTAAATATTACGGCTGTCATAAGTTACTTTAACACTTCTGAAATCGTTACGCATCGTGTCGCTTTCATAGTGAAGACTTATCCAACCGTCAGCGTCTCTTTTCTTTGTGCTTCCTGTGTAGTGAACGTATTCATTTTTGACTGAATCCCACTGATTGTCGGGGCCGTATATGTCGATTGTTTGACCGCCTACGGTTTTCATTGGCGCCGTAACGCCCTTGAATCTTCGTATGTTTGCACACAGCTGGTAATAGTAATGGTCTTTGAGTATGCCTGCTGCAGGCTCAATGTCGCGGCTGTATTCATCGCTGAACTGATCGGGGAACGCGTTTTCTGTTCCCATCCATTCTTTCCATCTGCCTGCAATCCATTCGTTCCAGCCTGTCACAAATATAAAGTCAGGGTCACATTCAATAGCATAATCCCATTGCTGTTGGAAATTAAGGCCGTATAGTATGCTGTTGTGCGTTGAAGAATCTACGGTAACAATTTCATCGCCTTTTTTGAAGCTGTACGAGTAATCACCGTGAGTGAAGCTTCTGCCCTGAACGTTCTTGCCGCTGTTCATTGCAACAAGTTCACCGTCTGCAGCATTCTGTGCAACCGAAACGCACATCTGCTCAACACCACCGAAAAGCGATGTGCCGAACTTCGTCTGTTTATAGTCGCTGCACCAACCCCAGGCTTTTTGAGTTATGGGGCGGTTGTTGTCGAAATAAGTCGGGCTGTTGGTTCGGAAAGTGAAAAAGTCAAGTATTTCTTTTTCATAACTGTCGGATTTGTCTAGCGAATCCTTGTGTGCCATTATGAGAGGTTTGCCGTCCCACATAAACCACAGATGCTGATATCTGCCCTTGGAATAAATTCTTTCGTAAAGATTACGAAGAGATATTCTTGAATTTTCATCCGAACTGAAGGGGAGCATAAAAGCAACCTGAGGAACGTTTACACCGTCTTTGATAGCTTCGTCAAAAACTTTGAAGAGTGCCTCGTAAGCAGAATCCCACGTGTCTGTGCCGTTTGTACAGTCAAAGATAATTACATCAACGCCTGCGTCGGCAATCATTTCCGCGTGCTTTCTTACAACATATTCGTCAAGGTTCTGGTAGTAACCGAAAAGCGGTTTGTTCCAGTAATACGGTTTGCCGTCAGGTCTGTCACCCCATACAGGGTGGTTGTAATCGCTGATAGCTTCAGGATTTGCGGAGAGTATTTCTGTTGCGTTTTCCGCTTCGAACGCACGGGCGAAATTTGTGTGCCATATCCAATAAAACATTCCGACAAACTTTTCGCCGTCGCGTGCTCCTGTTTCCTCGTAGGTGGGCAGACTTCTGCCCAGACCGTCAACGGCTACCCATGTGTCGGGTCTGACTTCACCGTACGTGTTTTCGTTTATGTTATTCGTACCGAAAAGGCCTATGCCTATCAGCGATGGTAACATAAATATTGTTGTGAATACCGAAATTATTGCTTTTAATACTGCTGACATAATCCTGACCTCCTGCCAGTAAAGATTTGTCAAATACATTATAAAATTACGGTTAGTGTTTGTCAAATTTCAGCGTTAGATAATATCATGCGATTGTATTCTTTATTGGTATCTTGTCAATGTTCTGATAACAGTCAGAATCAACAACAATGCTTATTGATTTTTGTTAAATTTGCATCGAAACAAAATTTTAACAACAGCTTTACAACTTGTTCATAATATGTTATAATTTGGTTAATAAATTCACGGGATCGTGGTGCTTGTTTTTGAACAGCATTGCGGAATCTCTGAAAAAGGGAGGTAAATATATATGAAAAAATCAAGTAAGCTTGTTGCGGCTCTTCTTGCATTTTTTGCGGTTGTAACCCTTTTTGCTGCTTGCGGCAAAGATGGTGTGAAAGATGAGGAAAGCACGGCGGCAAACACCACTGTACAGGCGAATGCAGGTGTTACCGAGGATACAACCGTGGCTGAAACTACCACCAAGGCAGAAACCACCACAGCACAGGCGACTACCAAGGCTAAAACAACAAAACCCAAAACCACAAAGCCTCAACCTACAACAAAGGTTCAGGATAATGGCGGTTCTGAGACGACAACCAAGCCTGAGCCGACAAGCAAGGAAGAATTTATTGCTCCCAATTACGGCTTGCTTATCGGTACGTGGGATGCAACAATGGATGTTGAGGGTATACCTGTTTCAATACAGTTCGAGTTTTCAATAGTATATGGCAAAAAAGTAGAAGTGGATTTTACAAAAATCGCTTATGATAATATGATTGAAAAGGCTGTTGAGATGGATCTTGCTCAGGTGACGGACGAAGAGCTTACAGAGGCAGGCTTTGCTGACAGAGCTGAGTATGAAGTGGCTCTTCGTGAATATCTTATTGATGAACTGCCTTATGACGAGCTGAGAAGTATGTTCCAATCAACCGGCACATGGGAACTTATCGGTGATAAGCTCACCATTGTTATCGCCGGTGAAACTATGACTGCCGACACACAGCTCTCCGATGACGTAAGAACTTTCGAGCTTGTAGATGCTTACGGAGAAAAATTGACGCTTAAAAGAAGATAACATAATTTAACCGGGTGTTTTAGCAACATCCGGTTGATTTGTTTATAGCCGATGTGGTATAATTCAGAAAACGATTGCGTAAGGTGGAAAACTGAATGATAGGAAAAAGGGTAAAGGTGGTTATTGACCGACCGCTTGGTACTTATCATCCCGAACACAAGGATTTGCTTTATCCCGTGAATTACGGATATGTTGAAGGTATTATTGCACCTGACGGAGAAGAACAGGATGCCTATGTTCTTGGTGTTGATGAGCCGCTTGTCGAGTTTACGGGAACGGTAATCGCGGTTGTTGAACGGCTTGATGACGTTGAAGAAAAGTGGATTGTTGCGCCCGAAAACACAGTGCTCACAAAAGAAGAAATAATCAGCCGGGTAGAATTTCAGGAAAAGTTTTTCAAAACAGAAATCAGAATGTAATTTTAAAAAATCACGAGGTGAATTTTTATGCAAGATAAAAAAATGATGAAGGTTTATATGGGGCTCTCCGGCGTGCTTGCCCTTGCCTACGGTATATGGATGGCTGTATTTACCCGCTGGGATCAATACCCGTACATAGTTCCGACACCGGCTGATGATCTTCTTTCGGATGCAGATTATATTGCAAAGTTTGACGGTATGCTTCAGGAACCATTGTTTTCAAGCCCTGCGGTTTATTGGCTGTGGGTGGTTTTTTCAACCGCACTTCTGTTCTTCTACGCTTTCTTTATCAAAAAAATACTTTTTGCAGAAAAGCTTACAAAAGCCACAACCGCTTTTTGTATGGTAAACCTTTTTGCGGGCTTTGCCTTTATCACTTGGTACGGTTTTTTGAGCTTCCCCGAGCAGTTTGGCAATATTCTTACCGACGTTACAGCAAGTATGCTTGGTCTGCGTTATCCGTGGCCTTTCAGAATGTGGGGCGTTCTTGCTTCACTCTCAATTTTCACAAATACGCTTTATATGTACCGCAAAAACAACTATAAGGGTAGGGCAGGTGTTATCGTTACCTCTCTTGGCTGTGCATCGATTTTTGTAACGGTCAATGTGCCCTCTGCAGGTCTTGAGGTTGTTATGACGGCGCGTTGCCTTGCACACTGGGTTACTGCTCTTGCATTTGCGTTTTTGGGTGCAGCAGGTGTTATCATCTTCCTCTTCCACAAATCCTTTAAAAAGGAAAAGAAATACATAATCGCAACCGTATTTTTTGTTACCGTGCTTTTGCTTATGCTTACCTTGCTTGTAACTGTCGGTAAGAGCGCGTTCATCGAAAACCTGCCGATGTGGGTTGCCTATGCTCTGCTGTTCGTAATAAATTTCACATCACTTCTGGATAAAAAATCTGATGATAAAACCGCGGGAGCCAAAGAAAAGGTATCCTCCGGTGTGTAACTCACCGTATTAAAGCTCTGTATAACGTAAAGCCCTGCCGTTCAGTTTGCGCTGAACAGCAGGGCTTTTTTGTCCGCATATAAAAACAGTTTTTACAATGTGCAACAGAAAACGGGCTGCCTCATGTTTAAATGAGACAGCCCGTTGGTTGTTTTGTTTAATTTATTTGAGGTTAGCACGGAGAGTTGCAAGCTCGTCAGCAAGAGTTTTGGGAAGTGTGTCGCCAAACTTGCTGTAGAACTCTTCGATGCCTGCTGTTTCAGCGTTCCAGAGATCCTTGTCAACATCAAGCATAGCCTTGAGTGTGTCAACAGAAACCTCATCCTCAATACCCTCAAGGTTGATGTCCTCAGCCTTGGGAACGTAACCGATAGCAACCTCGTCAGCGTCTACCTTGCCGTCGCAGCGGTCAAGAATCCACTCAAGAACACGAAGGTTGTCACCGAAACCGGGCCACATGAAGTTGCCTTCATCGTCCTTACGGAACCAGTTAACGTTGAAGATTTTGGGAGCCTTGTCAGCATCAAGTGTTTCACCGATGTTGATCCAGTGCTGCCAGTACTCACCCATGTTGTAGCCGCAGAAGGGAAGCATAGCCA
>JAZNMK010000063.1:0-34879 GCA_045579585.1 Acutalibacteraceae bacterium | reverse complement strand
ATGCAACGTCACGTTGCAGTTACTTTTGTCATTCGTTACAAAAGTAACCAAAAGAACTCTTGAAGTCATAAGCACTCCGCTACGGCTGACGGATTTTACTCCGCTCGGCTTAACGGAACACAAAGGGTGTGTTCCGTCACCGTGACGGCTACCAAAGCCATCTGATTTTTAAGTTCTTTCTGTCGCCTGCGGTTCCCTCGCTCGGCTATTTATCAGGGTGCATCACCGTCAGCCTGCTCCGTTCAAGATCACAGCATTTGTCATTTGTTGAGGGATGTTACTTTAAACATAACCTCCTTTTGAAAGGAGGTGGCATTGCGAAGCAATGACGGAGGATTGCGAATTCAGAGCAACTTATCTCGTTTTATCGCTTTACTTCTGTGCCTCAACTTTATTGAGGTATTGGATGCAACGGCACGTTTGCTTATCTGTTTCGCACAAACTTATCTCGTTTTATCGCTTTACTTCTGTGCCTCAACTTTATTGAGGCGAAGGATGCAACGTCACGTTGCAAAACAAAATCTGCTTTCACCATAATTTGTATTGAAAAATCATACATTTGATGTTATACTGTAAAAGACACAATGCGGTCTAAAACCCGATTTTACATAAGAAAGGACGATGAACTTTGGCAGAAATTAAGAACCTTGACGCAGTTGCTGCCCTCGATGCAATGGATGCTCACGTTGACGATTGGCGTGACGCCACAAAGGGCAAGCAGAGAGGTATATTCTCATTTGATGACGTAGTCAACGTCAAGCTCAAGACCCTCAAAAAAAGAATCTACACAGATATCGAGTCAATCCCCGCATGGAAGATGAAGGAATGCATCTATAAGGGCGTTGGCGATTACGAGTATCTTTATGACGAGTGGAAAGATCTCAACGTTGGTGACCGCTGGGGCAACAACGGTTGGAGTGCATTCTTCAAAAACTCATTTGAAATTCCGGAGCGCTTTGCAGGTAAGAAGGTTACACTCAACGTCTACTTCGGCGGTGACTCCCTTCTTTCGCTCAACGGTGAGCCCTATCAGGGTCTCGACCCCTTCCGCAACAGCGTTCTTCTTTCCGATTGCGCTGAGGCAGGCAAGCACTATGACGTTGATATCGAGTCATACTACGTATGGCACTCAAACGAGTCCACAGTCAAGACACTTTCCTGCTCATTCATCGGCGTTGTCGATCCCGTAATCGAAGAGGTTTACTGGGATTTCAAGGCAGTGTTCAATGCATTGTTTATGCCCGTTCTCGATACAGGCCTTGCTGAGCTTATCCGCTCTGCACTCAAAGAGGCTTTCACTCACGTTAATTTCGACGTTGACGGCGACGAGTTCAAGGCAGGTCTCCTTGCAGCACAGAAGGTACTTAAGGACAGAGTCTACAATAACCCCAATTACAAAACTGAGGGTACGCTCGCTCTCGTCGGTAACTCTCACCTTGATATCGTTTTCATGTGGGCATACAAGGAGTATGTACGTAAGCTCGGCAGAACTCACGCAACAATGCTGCGCCTTATGGAGCAGTATCCCGATTTCATCTTCTCACAGAGCACAGCTCCTACATATATTGAAATGGAGCAGCGCTACCCTGCAATGTTCGAGCAGGTCAAAAAGCGTATTGCAGAGGGCAGATGGGAGTACATCGGCGCAATGTGGGTTGAGCCCGACTGTAACCTTGTTTCCGGTGAATCCTTTGTCCGTCAGCTCCTTCACGGCGTAAGATATGCCGAGAAGACATTCGGCATCACCCCCAAAACCTGCTGGGTACCCGACGTATTCGGTAACGGCTACGCAATGCCCCAGATTCTCAAGAAGGCAGGCGTTGAATATTTCGTAACACATAAGATGGGCATCTGGAACGATACCAACCCCTGGCAGTATAACACTTTCTGGTGGGAAGGCCCCGATGGCTCCAAGGTATTCTCCATTGTTCCGCCCACCCACTTCATCGGCACAGTTGAGGCTGACTCACTTAAGATGAACTGGAAGAAGTACACAGATAAGGCTACAATCGGCGAATCAATGTACTGCTACGGCTGGGGCGACGGCGGCGGCGGTGTCGATACCGAAATGCTCGAGTATGTTAAGCGCTACAAGAACTTCCCCGGTCTTCCTGCTACTCAGACAAGTAAGATTGAGGATTCACTTGCCCGTATGAAGGCTAAGGCAACCGACACAAACATTCCCACCTGGAAGGATGAGCTCTACCTTGAGGAGCACAGAGGTGTTCACACCACAAAGGCTATGCTCAAGAAGCTCAACAGATACAGCGAAAACCTCTACCGCCAGGCAGAAATTTTTGCAAGTATTGCAATGGGCTACGGCTATGAGTATCCGCTTGCAAAGCTCAACGAGGGCTGGCAGATGATTCTCACAAACCAGTTCCACGATTCACTTCCCGGCTCACACATCACAGAGGTATTCGGCGACCTTTGCGATATCTATAAGGATATTATAGCAATCGGTGAGAGTGTACGCGATGAGGCTCTTAACGCAATCGCAGGCAACATCGGCGCAGGCGCAAAGTACGGCAAGCCCTTCGCTCTGTTCAATTCTCTCGGCACTCCCGCAACCTCAAAGGTTGAGCTTCCTTACAAGGATGTTGAGATTTACGATGCTGACGGCAATAAGGTTCCTGTTCAGGCTTACACGAAGCTTGACGGCACAAAGGTTCTCGTCTTTGTTGCAAAGGATGTTCCCGCTGTCGGCTACAAGGTTTATTACACCAAGGATGCTGCTGTTGCTGATGCAAAGGCAGCTGACTGCGCAGACGTAGAGAACGCATACTTCAGCCTTAAGTTCAACGATGCTGCAGAGCTTGTTTCAATCTTTGACAAGAAGAACGGCAGAGAGGTGCTCGAGGGCAAGGGTAACGTATTCCGCATTTACGAAGACCTCCCCGGTAAGTATGATGCGTGGGATATCGTTGCAACCTACACAGACCGCGAGTTTGACACAGAGGCAGGCAAGGTTGAAAGCGTTGTAGCAGGCGATGTATTCACCTGCGTTACAATCACAAAGAATATTATGAAGTCTGTTCTCAAGCAGAATATCATTATTTACAATGAGCTTGACAGAATTGACTTTGATACGTTCATTTCCTGGCACGAGCAGGAGAAGCTCCTCAAGGTTGGCTTCGATGTTGATATCAAGGCTCAGAAGTTCACAAGAGATATTGCATACGCAACAATCGAAAGCTCCAACTATCGCCACAATCCTTATGATAAGGCTAAGTTTGAGGTTTCTGCTCACAACTTTATCGATATGTCTGAGGATGGCTACGGCCTTACAATCCTTAACGATTGCAAGTACGGCTACGAGGTAAATGAGCAGAGAATGATTATCACTCTCCTCAAGGCTCCGATGAATCCCGACCCCCCATCAGACAGAGGCGATCACTACTTCACATACTCACTCTATCCGCACGCAGGCGGCTGGAAGGATGCCGAGACACTTGTAAGAGGTCTTGAGTTCAATAACCCGATGCTTCCCGTTGAGCTCAGCGACGAGGCAAAGGGCGCAGAGAGCGGCTCCTTCATCAGTGTTGACGGCAAGAACATTACACTTGAGGCTGTCAAGAAGTGCGAGGATGAGGATGCTTACATCGTACGTTTTGTTGAGAAATCCGGCAGAAGAACAAAGGTTACGGCCGAGTTCTTTGCTGAGATCGCAAGCGTTACAGAGTGTAACCTCCTTGAGCGTGAGGACGTTGCAGCAGACGTTGCAAGCGGCAAGACTCTCAGCTTCGAGATCAATCCGTTTGAGATCAAGTGCTACAAGGTTAAGACAAAATAAAACCAATAAAAAAGCTCCCTTTTCGAAGGGAGCTTTTTAAGTTTTTTCATATCTTTTTTCATACCTTGCGGCTCAGATATTTGCCTGTTACAAGCCAATAATATAGGGCATTTATATCAATTAGTTTTGTGCTTTACAATAAAAAGGGAATTTGCAAAGAATATATCGGCATATGTGTTAATTAAGCTGTGTGTTTTTTGTGAAAAAAGCTGAAAAAAATAAAAACTATTTAAATAATCAGAAAAAAGTGGTAGTATATATCCGTATAAAATTTTATCCGAACAGGAGGATAACAATGAAAAAATTTATCGCAGTTCTTCTCGCTGTCGCACTCCTTGTGCCGATGGTTCTCGTGCCCTCATTTGCAAATCCTGCAGATGATGTTGCACCCGTTTCCGAGGCAGATTCAATCGAGAGCGCATTCGTAGAAGGCACAAACAGCCTTGTCGTTTTCGTAACAGGTATCGGTCAGAGCTTCTCTTATCTTTTTGACCAGAGCTATGTTGATGAATACGGCGATGATCTTCAGACTTTTGATGTTTACGGCGACCTTATCGCAAAGGGCGAGTATTCCTCAAGATGGAACCTTTTCAACAGCTTTGATGAGGCTTTTTCAGACCCCAACACAATCGTAGCTATTGCTATCACTGTTGCTGAGCTTCTTCTTTCCTCAGCTCTTCGCATCAACTTCTTTGAGCAGAGCAAGATTGACACAATCGTCAGAAACCTTTTTGCGTTCAACCGTATCGACGATGAGGGCAACGGCAGCCCCAGAGTTGTTACACCCAGATATCCGATGCCCGTTTCAGAGTTCCCCGGTGTCACCGATGAAAACGGCGAATTCCGCAGCGAAGCTAAGGACCGTTTCTACGGCTCCATCCCCTGTAAGGATATAGCACGCGAAAAGTTCGGTGAGAACTTTGAAGATTATCTCTATGTCTTCAACTACAACGCTTTCTCCTCCACAAAGAAGAACGTTGAGGGTATGAAAGAATTTGTTGAGACGATCCTTGCAAACAATAAGGTAGGCGCAAAGGATATCGTTCTTGTTCCCATGAGCATGGGCGCTTCCGTTGTCACAGCTTATATGGATGCATATCCCACAGTTGCAGAAAACCACATCCGCCGCGTTGTAAGTATCGTTGGCGCATGGGACGGCAGCGACGTTGTTGCTGACCTGCTTGCAGGCGAATTCTGCGACAACTCAGCAGACCTTTTCTACAACGGCCTTATAGCTGACCTTGTCGGCGAGCCCTGGGGCTATGCAATCAACCTTGCGCTCCGTATCTTCCCCAAGCCCATCCTCAGAGAGTTTATTGATATGGCTCTTCAGGCAATCGCTACAGAGCTTCTCTGCGCAACTCCCTCACTCTGTAACCTTATCCCCGTTGACAAGTATGACGGCGTTTCTCACCTCATCAAGTCCGAGGCTGTAAAGAAAGAGGCAGACGCATTCCAGCAGGCTAAGAAAAACCTTGATAAGACAATGAAGGCTCTCGAGGCTGAAGGCGTTACATTCTCCTTCATCTCCGGCTACGGTCTTCCCTTCGGTGCAATCACACCCGACTATCAGATGTTCGGCTTTATGAAGAGCGCACCCACAACAAACTCTGACGAAATCATCAACATCGATTCAACGGCTCCCGGCACATCCTTTGTACCCTACGGCGAGCAGTTTAAGGACGAAGAGGGCAGAGAGCTTTCACCCGATAAGTCAATCGATATTTCCACAACAACACGTAAGGAGTCCTCATGGTTCTTCTACCAGCAGAAGCACGAGCTTGAGTACAACAACGTTGCTATCGCACTTGCTATCGAGCTTGCAACAGGTCACATCAAGACAGTTGATGACTGTGATAACCTCGAAGAGGACGGCTACTACTTCCCGCAGTTTAACGGCGCAAGAAACGCAAGAAATTACCTGCGTTACAACCTGCCCGACCTTGAAAGATACTGCAAGGAAAACAACTACACACTCACAGCTGAGCAGCAGGCAGTTCTCGATGCAGCAGACGCAGTTCTCGCTAACCCCATCTGTAATCCCGAGAAGGATGATCCCGCTCTCAATGCAGTAGAGGAAATGCTTGTTGATATGGGCATCTACGATGCTCCCGCAGAGGAAACAACAGGCGACAAGATCCTCAACGGTCTGCTTAAGACCCTCAACGATGTTGTATACTCTGTTGTCGGTCCCCAGGGCTTTGTTGATCCTCTTTTCAACTAACATAAAATAACAAAAGATTTGCCGGGTGTTCTTGGGAGCACCCGGCAGTTTTTTTGTTACAATCCTCCGTCATTGCTCCGCAATGCCACCTCCTTTAAAAAGGAGGTTAAGCTTCGATTTTTATATCGCTGTAAAATGCTTTGTCAAAAGCTCCTTTTGAAAGGTGATTCCCCACAGTGTGGGGAAATGTCACGAAGTGACAAAGGGGACGGCTCAGTCAGAGCTGTCACCGCAGGTGACTGAGGATTGGAAAGATTTGAGAAAACGATTCGGGCGGCAGGTTGCCGCCCCTACGGGGAAGATAAAGTTTGCGGTAAGCCGTATAGGCGACTATCAGTCGCCCGCGATTATTGCAATCGTGTACTTGTTTGAAATTAAAAGAGCGTACCCACCGCCTTAATGGCGGCAAGTGCGCTCTTGCGTTGGTTTTACCTTAATTTTTGGGCATGGGTCTGTGCTTTGCCGTGTATTCGGTGCATTCTATTTTTATTACACTGACTACGGTTGTTAGCTTGTCCTCAAACTCAAAATCCTTGCCTGTCTGTGTCTTCATCAGCAGCTTAAGGCCGAGCTTTTTCTGCTCAACATCCTCTACAATCTCTGCAGTGCCCCTGCCCATAAGAGAGGAGTAGCTCAGCCCGTATTTGCAGGCAACGCTGCCCTCAAACGGCTGCAGCGCGCATTCCATTTCGATAAATACCTTCGGGTTTTTGCGCAGAATATCAAGCTTTCTGCCTTGCATTGCGCCGTGGAGCCATATTGTCAGCTTGCCGTCCTCAAGTGAGTAGCCGTAATTCATCGGCACAACGTACGGCTCATCGCCGTCAACCATACCGACGTGAACTACTTTGGATTCGTCAAGTATTTTGATAATTTCGCTCTCGTTCGTAATCATTTTTTCTCTGCGGGTAAGTCCGTTCATTTTCGTCCCTCCGTTTTGCTTTATGGGTGTATTATATCATACTTGCGTATAAAAGAAAAGCTCCTCAGCCGAGGAGCTTTTTGCGTTATTTCTTAAACTGCTTTTTGAGGCGAAGCTCTTTTGAAAGAATCATCTTGCGAAGTCTGAGCGAGTGAGGTGTTACCTCAAGCAGCTCGTCGTCTTTGATAAATTCCATGCACTGCTCAAGGCTGAGCGTTGAGGGGGGGATAAGACGGAGCGCATCATCGCTGCCTGCCGCACGTGTGTTTGTAAGCTGTTTTTTCTTACATACGTTGCACACAATGTCCTCGTTCTTTGCACATTCGCCGACAATCATACCCTCATATACGGGCACACCGGGGCCAATGAAAAGTCTGCCTCTGTCCTGTGTGTTGAACAGACCGTAACCGGTTGATTCACCTGTTTCGTGAACTACGATTGAGCCACGCTCACGTGTCTGTATATCGCCTGCATAAGGCTCATAGCCGTGGAAAAGCTGGTTCATAATACCGTTGCCGTTTGTGTCGGTGAGGAATTCGGAGCGGTAACCGATAAGACCTCTTGAAGGCACCTTGAACTCAAGGTGAGTGGAGCCGCCGTCGCGCACGCCCATATTTTCAAGCTCTGCCTTGCGTGAGCCGAGCTTTTCGATAACTGCGCCTACGTACTGTTCGGGCACCTCGACAATAAGCAGCTCAACCGGCTCGTAAACAACGCCGTCAATCTCCTTGAGAATTACCTTCGGGCGTGAAACCTGGAATTCGTAGCCCTGTCGGCGCATTGTTTCAATGAGAATTGAAAGGTGAAGCTCGCCTCTGCCCGAAACCTTGAAAGTGTCGGTCGTTTCGGTTTCTTCAACGCGCATGCTTACGTTTGTTTCAACCTCTTTGAACAGTCTGTCGCGGATGTTTCGCGAGGTGACAAACTTACCGTCCTGGCCTGCAAATGGGCTGTCGTTAACAATAAAGTTCATCGAGATTGTAGGCTCGTCAATTTTGATGAAGGGAAGCGGCTCAACACAGTCTGTAGCGCAGGCTGTTTCACCGATGTTGATGTCGGGAATACCCGAAACACAGATAAGGTCGCCCGCCTGAGCATCCTCAACCTCAACACGCTTGAGTCCCTCAAACTGGTAGAGCCTTGTAACACGTTCGTTAGTCTGTGTGCCGTCTGTTTTGCACAGCGTAACCATCTGGTTTCGCTTAACTCTGCCTCTCTCAACGCGTCCTACACCGATTCTGCCTACGTAATCGTCATACTCGAGTGATGAGAAAAGAATCTGCAGCGGTGCATCGGGGTCGCCCGTGGGCGGCTCAATGTTTTCCAGAATTGCGTCGAGAAGCGGACGCATATCACCCTCGCGTACGTCAGGCTCAAGCGATGAGAAGCCGTCACGTCCGCTGGCGTAAACTACGGGGAATTCAATCTGGTCGTCGTCTGCACCAAGCTCAATAAACAGGTCAAGCACCTCGTCAAGCACCTCGTCGGGTCTTGCGCCGGGGCGATCAATCTTGTTGACAACAACAAGCACCTTTTTACCAAGGCCCAGTGCTTTTTTGAGCACGAATCTCGTCTGCGGCATACAGCCCTCAAATGCATCGACGAGCAGCAATACGCCGTCAACCATCATAAGGATTCGTTCAACCTCGCCGCCGAAATCAGCGTGGCCGGGTGTATCAACAATGTTGATTTTTGTGTTTTTGTAGTGGATGGATGTGTTTTTGGAGAGGATGGTGATTCCTCTTTCACGCTCAAGATCGTTTGAGTCCATAACTCTGTCGGCAACCTGCTCGTTTTCGCGGAATGTGCCGCTCTGCTTGAGCAGCTCGTCAACAAGCGTAGTCTTGCCGTGGTCAACGTGAGCGATGATTGCAATGTTTCTGATTTCTCTGCGTTCCATATTTTTACGCTCCATATTCTGTCAATCTAATTAATTATTATATACCATATGAGCTTAAATTGCACTTGTTATGATTGACAAAATTAGCAGCGTGCCGCAAATCAAAATTAGTAAATATCTTCTGTAGCAAAAATGGCTATTCAGCGTGTGTGGGGGAAAGAATAAATTATAATTATCGGATGTTGCTTTTTGTTTTTCGTTGTGTTATTATATATGTCTATAAATAATGTACTGTAATTATGTCCGTTACAAAGGGGATTGGCTTATGACTCCGAAAGAACTGCTCGAAAACATAGTAAAAATTCTTGATGACAAAAAGGCAGAGGATATCGTCGCAATCGAAACAGCGGGTCTTACCGTTGTTTCGGATTATTTCGTAATCGCATCCGCAACCTCCAACCCTCACGTCAAATCACTTGCCGATGATATCGAGGATGAAATGGCAAAGCTCGGTGTGTTTGCTTCTCATGTTGAGGGTAAGGCAACCGGTTGGATTCTGATGGATTTCAACGATGTTATTGTTCACATCTTCCTTAGAGAGAGCCGAGATTACTATAATCTTGAGCACCTCTGGGCTGATGCAAATCAGGTCGATATTTCCGCCCTTATTACAGAATAAATTATACAGCATTTTTGCAAAGGATTGATAAAATTATGGCTAATTACGATTTCAAATCTGCCGAGCTGAAATGGCAGAACAAATGGGACGAAACGGGCGTGTTCAATGCTGAGGACGGTTCCGACAAGCAGAAATTCTACGCTCTCGTAGAGTTCCCTTATCCCAGCGGCGCAGGTATGCACGTCGGCCACATCAAGGCTTACTCAGGCCTTGAGGTTGTTTCACGTAAGCGTAGGATGGAGGGCTACAACGTTCTCTTCCCCATCGGTTTTGATGCATACGGCCTGCCCACAGAAAACTACGCTATCAAAACAGGTATCCACCCCAGACAGGTTACCGATAACAATATCGCAAAGTTCACATCTCAGCTTCGAAGAGTAGGCTTCTCTTTCGATTGGAACAGAGTTATTGACACAACGGAAGAGGGCTATTACAAGTGGACACAGTGGATTTTCCTCAAGATGTTCGAAAACGGTCTTGCATTCCGCGATAAGACCCTTGTCAACTACTGCCCCTCATGTAAGGTTGTTCTCTCCAACGAGGATTCACAGGGTGGCAAGTGCGATATCTGCCACAGCGACATTGTGCAGAAGTCCAAGGACGTTTGGTACCTTCGCATCACAGAGTATGCCGATAAGCTCCTGGAGGGTCTTAACGACGTTGATTATCTCCCCAACGTAAAGCTCCAGCAGGAAAATTGGATCGGCAAATCAACCGGTGCATTTGTCAACTTCACGGTTAAGGATACCGACGAAACACTCCGTATATACACAACCCGCCCCGATACTCTCTTCGGTGTAACCTTTATGGTTATGGCTCCCGAGCATCCTATGCTTGATAAGTATAAGGATATGATAAAGAACTTCGGCGAGGTTGAAAATTACAGAGCAGAGTGTGCAAAGAAAACAGAGTTTGAGCGTACACAGCTTGTCAAGGATAAGACGGGTGTCTGCCTGGACGGCTTTGTCGGTATCAACCCCGTAAACGGCAAGGAAATTCCGATTTTCATCTCCGACTATGTTATGATGGGCTACGGCACGGGCGCTATTATGGCTGTGCCTGCACACGATCAGCGTGACTACGACTTCGCAAAGAAGTTCGGTATAGATATCATCGAGGTTATCAAGGGCGGCGATATCGCAGTTGAAGCCTACACGGGCGACGGCGAAATGGTCAACTCCGATTACCTCAACGGCTATACAGATAAGAAATCATCTATCGAGCGCGTTCTTGTTGAGCTTGAGAAGCAGGGCATCGGCGAGAAGGGTGTTCAGTATAAGATGAAAGATTGGGCGTTCAACCGCCAGCGCTACTGGGGCGAGCCGATTCCGATTGTCCACTGCGACAAGTGCGGTATGGTTGACGTTCCTTACGAGGAGCTTCCCCTCAAGCTGCCCAAGGTTGAAAACTTTGAACCCGGTCAGGATGGCGAAAGCCCGCTTGCAAAAATTGATTCATTCGTAAATTGCACCTGCCCCAAGTGCGGCGGCGCAGCCAAGAGAGAGACCGACACAATGCCTCAGTGGGCAGGCTCCTCATGGTACTTCCTGCGTTATATCGACCCGCATAACGACAAGGCTTTTGCCGATATGGATAAGCTTAAGTACTGGGGTCAGGTTGACTGGTATAACGGCGGTATGGAGCACGTTACACGTCACCTTATCTATTCACGCTTCTGGCACAAGTTCCTTTACGACCTCGGCGAGGTTCCCACAGCAGAGCCTTATGCAAAGCGTACCGCACAGGGTCTCATCCTTGGCCCTGACGGCGTAAAGATGTCAAAATCAAGAGGCAACGTTATTGACCCGAATGATGTTGTTGAAGCATTCGGTGCAGACGTGCTGCGTACCTATGTGCTCTTTATGGGCGATTACGAGAAGGCAGCTCCCTGGTCTGAGGACAGTGTTAAGGGCTGCAAGCGATTCATCGACAGAGTATGGAATCTTCAGACTATCCTTAACGATTCTGAGGAGTATTCCGCAAAGCTCGAATCCGCTTTCCACAGAACAATCAAGAAGGTTTCTTCAGATATTGAAAACCTTAAATACAACACGGCAATTGCTGCTCTTATGACCCTGCTCAACGATATCTACGATGCAGGCGCAGTCACACGCAAAGAGCTTAAAACGTTTGTCACTCTTCTCAATCCCTTTGCTCCTCACGTAACCGAGGAAATCAACGAGGCTATGGGCAACGCAATGCTCGCAAACGGTGAGTGGCCCGCTTACGATGAAGCAAAGTGTGTTGATAACGAGATTGAAATCGTGGTTCAGATCAACGGCAAAATCCGTACAAAGATGATGATTGCCGCAGAAATTGAAGCTGCAGATGCAATTGCACTTGCAAAGGCAGACGAGAAGATTGCTGCAGAAATCGAAGGCAAAACAATTGTCAAGGAGCTTTACGTCAAGGGCAAGCTCGTAAATATTGTTGCAAGATAAGCAGCGTGCCGCTGCACCCGATACCTCAATTAATTTGAGGCTCCACGGAAAGCAAGCGGCACCGAGATAAGGATTTATAATACATCGCAGGGAGAATGCTTATGTTTAAGAAACTTATTGCAATAATTCTCAGCACTGTTTTCTTCTGCTCCTGCGCCATTCCCGCTGCCTATGCGGCAGAGCTGGAATATCCCCGCAAGCGTGAGGATATAGGTATACGTGACCCTTGTATTCTTGTCAGCGACGGTAAATACTATATGTACGGCACAGGTGCGGCGTGGTCGGGCTACGGCTGCTATGTCAGCGAAGACCTCGAGAATTGGGCCGGTCCGTTTACTGTTTTCACATTCCCCGAGGGTCACACGGCAGACGGTGATTATTGGGCACCCGAATGTGTTGAGTATAAGGGTAACTTTTATCTTTTTGCAACCTATCACGACCGTGCGCTCAATCATCGCGGCACTGCGGTTTTCAGGGCTGACAGTCCTCTGGGTCCGTTTGAGCAGATTTCTGACGGCTTTGCAACCCCTGACGATTGGGATTCGATTGACGGCACACTCTATGTCGATAAAGTCGGTCAGCCGTGGATGATTTTTGTTCACGAGTGGACGAGCACAGACGACGGAATCGGCAGAATGTGTGTCGCAAAAATGAGCGATGATTTATCTTCACTTATTTCTGTACCTAAGGAGATTTTTCGTGCCGATGACGGCAAGTGCGGTATGAACAGACGAGTTACAGACGGCCCGTATATCCACACCTGTGAGGACGGCAAGCTGATAATGCTCTGGTCGAATTTTTCCGATGACGGCTATGCTGTCGGTATGGCGGAAAGCTACACGATCGACGGCAAATGGAAACAGCAGCCACGCCTGTTGTTTCACCGTGATATAAGCGGCACGGACTATGACGGCGGCCACGGTATGCTTTTCACAAGCCATGACGGCAGGCTGATGCTCTCCGTACATTCACCCAACTCATCGGGCGAAGGCTATCATGAAACTGCTGTTTTCCACGAGGTGGTTGAGGTTGACGGTACGCTGAGGCTCAAATCCGAGCAGGAAAAGCTTGAGCATACACACAGTGTACTCAAGGTGGTTTTTTCAAGCCTTGCCGAAATAATAAGTGCAGTATTCGGTGCAATGGTAAGCTTGTTTGTGTCAATAATAAACAGTATAATATAATTTTTACAGTAAAAGAGGTAATTTAAAAATGGGATGCGACGGTAATTGTTCAAACTGCGCCTCAAAATGCGACAGCAAAGAGCAGCAGGATATGAGACTTCCGCAAAACGAATTCAGCAAAGTAAAAAAGGTAATCGGTGTTGTAAGCGGTAAGGGCGGCGTAGGCAAGTCACTTGTTACGTCACTGCTTGCCTCTGCTTTCCAGACAAGCGGCAAGCAGACTGCAATTCTTGATGCTGACGTTACAGGTCCTTCAATCCCCAAAGCATTCGGTGTCAATGCCGGTGTTGAGCAGAGCGCGATGGGTCTTATCCCTGCAGAGAGCAAAACAGGTATCCGCGTTATGTCGGTTAACCTGCTTCTCGAAAAGGAGGATGCTCCCGTTGTCTGGAGAGGTCCTGTTATTTCGGGCATCATTCAGCAGTTCTGGAATGAGGTTGCATGGGGCGACGTAGATTATATGTTTGTTGATATGCCACCCGGCACAGGCGATGTTCCGCTTACTGTTTTCCAGAATCTTCCAGTTGACGGTATCGTTGTTGTCACAACTCCTCAGGATCTTGTTACAATGATTGTCAAAAAAGCATATAATATGGCAAACCTTATGAACGTTCCGATTATCGGCCTTGTTGAAAATATGAGCTACTTCGAGTGCCCTGATTGCGGCAAGAAGCACTCAATTTTTGGTGAAAGCAAGATTGATGAGGTTTCGGCAGAGCTTGGTCTGCCCGTTCTTGCACGTCTGCCCATCAACACCAAAACAGCAAACCTTGTTGACAAAGGTGCTGTTGAGCTTGCAGGTGAGGACGATATAAAGTCTGCCGTTGATGCGATTGAAAAGTATTTCGAAAATAAATGAACTGAATAATCTAGCAGAGCAGTTGCCGGGCGGTCGGTAGCTGCTCTGCTTTTTTTATCTCCGCCTTTCCGCACGGATCTTCCGGCCTGCCCGTGCGGAAAAATCACCTCCTTTTGCCGTCTGCGGCTGATCAGACGGCTGTATTTTTATCAAGCAAAAGGTCGCAGATTCCGTATCTGACCGCTTCCTCTGCGTCCATGTAGTAGTCTCTGTCGCAATCACGGGCAACCTCCTCAATGGGCTTGCCTGTGTTTTCCGCAAGGATTTTGTTAATCTTATCCTTGGTTTTTCTGATGTGATCGGCAGTGATGAGAATATCCGATGCCTGACCCTGAATACCGCCCAGCGGCTGGTGAATCATAACCTCGGCAAGGGGAGTTACGTAGCGTTTGCCCTTGGTGCCGCAGGAGAGAATGAAAGCACCCATGCTTGCAGCCATACCTGTACAGATGGTTACAACGTCGTTGCGGCAGCTTCTTATCTGGTCTACAATTGCCATTCCTGCTGAAACGGAGCCGCCCGGGCTGTTGATGAACAGCTTGATATCGCCGCTTGTTTTGTCAAGATGTCGGAGCTGGATGATTATTTCTGCCGCTGTGCAGTTGTTGATTTCGTCAACAAGCCATATTTCTCTGCAGCTGTTTACCGCCTCTGAATAAAAGTCAGTCTGTGTGCGGCCGTCTTTGGTGTTTTTTGTAAAGCTTGGTATCATTGTTTAGTCCTCCTCCGAACCGAAAAGTTCGTCAAATTTTGACTCAAGTATTTTTTTAATGTCGCTTTCGAAGCTTGCGCTTTCTTTCTTCTCTTTTTTTTGTGGCTTTGCGGTTTGGGGCATGGTGAAGGGTTTGTGTGCTTTGCCGTGCTCTATATCGTATTTCAGGTGGGCAAAGGTATAAACGCTAACCGGCGGATGCTTGATATCGGGCAATTCGCTGTTGCCGTAGCCGCTGAAAGTTTTGTACTGCTCTATAGCAGGGAGAGTTGCACAGTAACGCACCGCTTCGCTCAGGTTGAAGTAAATGGCCTCTTTTTCATCCCATGTTTTCTTTAAGGTCATCAGCTCGGGGATGGAGATAAGCGGCTGTGTTTTTCCGTCGCGAGTTTTTTGTGTTGTGCCGCAGCGTGTGCTTATCCTCTCGAGCAGAGCCATCTCGGTAGATCCGAGGAAAAGCGTTGTTGCACAGTTTGCAAGCAGACCCTCATAGTGGGGGTAACGGCTTTGCAGTGCATCGAGTGACTGGATGCAGAGGAAATATCGGATTCCTCGTGAACGGTTTGTTGCCAGTGCGTTTGTCAAATCAAGCGGAAGCGAGCACATTTCTTCGAGGATAAAGTTAACTCGCTTGGACAGTTTGCCGTTTTCGGAGTGGAACGCTTTGTCTACAAGCACCGAATTCAACTGTGAAATCAGTGTAGCTATGATGGAGTTACAGCTTGTGCTGGTGTCGTCTGTGATAACAAACAGTGCGGTTTTCTCATTGGCAAGGTCTTCAAGCTCAAAAGTTGAGCGGCTGAGCATACGGCAAAGCTTATCATTCTGAATAAAGGTCTGAATAAATGAGGAGCAGGTAGCGAGTGTGCTCATACGGGTACGCTCAGGCTCTGAAAGGATAGTTTTGATGTTGGTGGTGGCTGAATTGATAACCTCATAATCGAGCATATAGTTTCTAAGGCGCTCAGCGCTGGATTCGGTGAAGTAATCGGCAAGCGACATAAAATTGATATCGTTAATATTGGGATACGAATCAAACATAAGCGGCAAAGTGCCGTTGAGAAAAGCCTTAGCTGTTTCCGGCCAGAACGAGTCAACGTTTTTGCAGCTTTCCTGTTTTTGTGCCAGGGCACTGCTCAGGTCACTTACCATTGATGAAGCTTTGTCAACTTCGCCGTTGCGCCAGAGCTTTGCGGGGTAATGCAGCGGGTTGTAGCCGTCACCGTTAAAATCTCTGAAATTCAGCACAATGGTTTTGTAACCGCGTGCCTTTAAAAATCCGCCCATTCTGCTGTAAAGCTCACCCTTGGGGTCGAGAGCAAAGAAACTTTCGCCGGCAGAGGCGATTGTGCCGATGAGCGGCATAAAACCGCAGGTAGTCTTCTTGAATCCGGAAGGACCGAAAATGGCACAGTGGTTATCTGATGTGTCAATGTATGCGGTTTCACCGTCGGAGATGATCGGAATACCGCCGTCACGTATGTCAGACGCTTTATTGAAATTTACGTATGTAAGTCTGTCTTTAAGTGCAGCTCTGTCAGTCCAGTTTGTTTTGGGCTCTTCGTACATATAAGCGGTGCAGGCTGCGTTGCGGTATGCTGTGCTGTTCATCACTTGCTCTCCTTATATATCAGGTCGTTCAATCTGTTCCTTTCAGATTCGCTCATTACAAAGTGTGCATATGTGCTTTCGTTGGAAAGGTATTCTATCAAGTCATTGGCCAGAATGATTTTTGTGTTGCCGAAATACTGTGATGCATCGTGTGCAATTCCGGAAACAGCGGCCGTATCGAGCTCGCTGTCGCTGAACACGTTCTGAATAACACTCTGTGCGGATACAGACAGCTTAACGTTGTAATCTTTAAGATGCTGTTTGAATTCTTCAACGGTTTTATGCTTTGTGAAATCATCGGGTGAAAGCTCCTGCAGCCAGATTCCGTTGAGCTTTATAAAATCTACGGTCTTGTTTACGTCTGCTTCGTTGCAGTGCTCGTCGGCAAAAAGCACGTATTTCCAGTGGGGAGACATAATCTGCAATACGCCAATGCAATTAATGAAGTGGTCTTCGTCAGTGTGTCCGATCCATTCGGAAACATCAATGCCGATATAACCGTCATATTCCGCCTTGAATCGTACCTTGGATATAGCCTCATTCTGAAGGTTACGTATTCCCGCGAACTCGTGTGCCTTGACATAGGGCGGCTCGTATTCAAGTTTATAAATGAAGCTCTTTGTTTCTGCATTGAAGCTTTCCTCACTGATGAACGCTGCCTTTTCGGCAATTTCGCTTACCACAGCTTCAATATCCGTATTGCTGTTTTTTTTGATGAAAAAATTCTGGGGATAAAAGCGGTTGTTAGTGAAAAGATTTTCCATTTATACTGCCTCCATTTCTGCTTTGCCTAATGAGAATCGGACTATACGGTTTGCGTGGAACGTATACAGGCAAGTCTGGAACGACTGACCGAACATGGCAAGGTCTTCCGTGAAAAGTACGTCGCCGTTATAGCCGGTCTCGTTGAGTGATTTGTAAATTTCGTAGTTCATCTGAACGTCTTCACCGTTGACTATAACTGTCGGGAGCTTGCCATCCGCAAAAACCTTGGTGTATCGTTTGAATTTTTCTGTGATGTCCTCAAGCCAACCCTCATGCCTGCGCGGAACCTCGAAAAAGAGCTTCTCGCCCCAGACTGTTATTGTTGCGGCAGGGCGTATTATCGCACCGTTATCAGCGTTTACAACCTTGACGGGGCGCACCTCAAAGCTCTCTACGGGCAGGTTTTTAAGCCAGTTGCAGATAAGCTGTGTGGTTTCGGCCCTGGATTTGATTGAGTATGGCTTTGCGGTAGCTGTCGCCATAGGGTTGAATTTATGTTGCACACCGAGGTTATGGGCCAGCTGTGAGCCGAACTGCATCAGCGTGATAATTCTGATGTTGGGCTGTGTTCCGTCTGCATTCTGGAACCTTGAAAGGTTGATCAGGTGCAGGCGGTGAAGTCGCTTGATTGAGGATTCAATTACAGCTTTGGATGCGTCGACTCCAAGAAGCGTCAGCATCTCAGACACTGCTCTGGTTGTGCAGGCTGCACTTGCAAACACAGCTACTATTGAGAGGATTGTTTTGTCAAGTTCAGTGATGTGGCCGGTTTCAAGCGCGTTGAGCACGTGGAAAAGGGTTACCCTGTTCTGTTTCTCTTCAAAAATGTGTTGCTCGTCGGGTCTGGCTTTGAACGATGTAGTCTGCGGTATAATCTCTCTTGCAGTGTCAATGTGACCTACGCGGTATGAAGCGCCCTGTGTGTAACGGTTAGTCATTGTTTTTTTCCTCCTCAAAAGCTTTTCTGATCATTTCGGTAAGTGAACCCTTAAACGTGTTTGTGTTTGCACAGAAGTAGTCGTAGAAGTAAGTGATGCCCTGTACTGCATCGTTGCTTTTTTCAGCTGCCAGAAGGATGAGTCTGTCGGGTATAAGATCCAGCAAAGTGCCGATTTTTCGGTACTTGTTGGCGTCAAAGTCGCCCGATTTAATCTCTTCCCAGAAAACGTGCGGGCCAACGCGGAACACGATGTCGAGCTCGTGCTTCTCTCCGTATTTTTCGATGTCTACATTGTTGTAAATCTCGAAATCCTCTCCGTACTCGGCAGAAAGCTTCTTAAGAACGCCTACGGTTACACTCTTCGCGTACATCTCAGCAAAATCGCCGCACAGGAAGTTAATACACTTCGGGCAGGTGCTGATTGTGCCTCGGATTATGTTGCTGCCCTTGTTTAAGCCGGAGATGATGCAGTATTCGTTGAGCAGATTTGCCAATGCAATAATTGCCGGCTTGTCGGCAGCTGACGAGTATGCAATTGAGTATGAGAAGTTGTAGTTCTTCTTGCAGATGCACTCTCTCAGGTAGCGGATGAAGTTCTTGGTGTGTGAGTAGTTAACGGCAATAGAAAATGCCAGTGATTCAATCGCCGGGATTGCTTCCTTTCTTGTAGCAGGCAAGGTCATTTCAATACCTTTGGAGGCAAAGAATGACTTAATGGAGAAAGAGTCATCTTCAACAGCAGCTAAGGGTTCAGCCGCAGTGACAACAGGCTCTGCAACGATAGGCTCAGCTACAGTAACAACAGGCTCTGCAACGACAGGCTCAGCTACAGTAACAACAGGTTCTGCGACGACAGGTTCAGCTACAGTGGCAATAGGCTCGGTTGGGAGTGTAACGGTGTCAGTTGTTACGGGGTCTAAAAAATCAGCTTCGTTAATGTCCGGAGCAGCGCTGATGCTCACCGGCTCTGCTTTGGCAGAAAGGCTGAAAAGCTCAGATATAAAATCCGACTCAAAGGTCGGCGGTTCAATATTGGGAGCAGATTCAATAGTAACGGCAGGCATAGCCTTGGCTACGGTAGCAGGCTCTGCGTTAACAGGTTCGTTGGCGGTTTGCTCAGCTGCAGCAGGAGGCTCAGCGGTTATCGGAGCAGCCTCAATTGGCTCAGCACGAATAAGCTCTATAACAGGCGGCTCTTGAGCTATCGGCTCAGTTTCGGCGGCAGGCTGCGAATTGATCAGCTCAATAACGTCAGGTTCGGGTTTGGCGGCAGCGGTATCAAAAATGTTGGCGATGCTTGTAAAAACAACGGCGTTGTCTGCTGTCGGGTTGCTTACGGGTTGCTCGTTCTTGTCGGGTGCGGGGTTAATCATAGAGTCTTCGGAGAGTGCGGTTAAAAAGTTTTTCATGAATGACATGGCGGAAAAATCCTTTCTTTTTGTTTTGTGTTGATAAATGCTGAAGAGCTTGCCTCAGCACAGAGGTTAAGAAATTTGAACTTAACGTCATATTTAAGGTGCCTTTCCCTTCCTCTGAGGATATAATCGCATGTGCTCTTCAGGTGTTTTTTAGGGGGCATGTTTCAGCTGTCCTTGATATGAATAATACTTTTATTATTTATAAGCGGTGCGGCAGGTGTTTCAGCCGCACTTTTTGCCGACAAGCCAGCTTTCGGCAATCTTTTTGATTCCGAAGCTGCCAAAATCAACCTCAACTATGTTTACGGAGCCGGAAGCGTAGATGCTTACAATTTTTCCTTCTCCGTATTGCGGATGATGTACCTTTCCGTCAACACACAGGGTGCTTGCCTGAGGCGGGGCGGGGGTTGTTTCCCTTTGAGGCTTGAGCACCCAGTATTCGCCTATCTTTTTGTTTGTACAATCCCAGGAATCCTGGATTTTGTAAAGGTAAGTGCCGTCCTCCTGCTTTTCGGGCAAAACAGCAGCGCAGTGGCAGGGGCTGACGAGGTATACGAGGATTCTTTCGCCACGGAAATATGTGTGCGACATCAGGTTGCAGAATTCACTTCCCGTGATATACTTGCCGCCTGCCTTAATTGCTGTATGGCGTTCAAAGCCGAGTTTGCTTAAGGTAAGGTTGATGTTTTCTTGTCGGTTAACTACCGGCTCCGAGTAGTCCGTAGCCGTTGCAAGGTGGTCCAGCGCCTCATCCCACGTGCAGCCGAATGCTCCGCCGAGTGCTCTTATTGCACAGTCGCCGACAAACTTGTTCTTCGGATTAATGTTTTTGCCGGTGAATTTTTTAGAATCGTCAGGTATCTTTCGAGTCCTGTTTTTTCGGTTTATGTTTGTTCTGTTGTCAGTATCGGGAAAAAACTGCCACACTTCTTCAGCTCTGTACAACGGAATACTTGTCGAACGGGAGTTAGGCAGACCTTTGGCAACAAAGCGTCCGTTTTCGGGCACAAGTGCGAGGTAACCCGAATAATGCAGCTTTACTATGAAGCGGCTGTTTTTGTTGGTTTCCAATAGCTCATCAAGTGACGTATATGAATTGATCTTTTTAAATCCGGAAACCCTTATCATATCGGTAATAACCGTCGGATAGGTCGGTTTGTTTGCGCGGATGTGCGCCTGCTCTATCAGTGTTTTCACAACAGCCTTCCACGGTTTGCCCGTAGCAATGGCTACTGAATTTACCGCAGTGTGCGAAATATCGGGGTAGTATTCTCCCGTCGGATTAAGGTTGACTTTTTCAATACAGATATAGTCCATAAAAAATTCTCCTCTGTGTTTATTGTTACAACATTGTTGTACAAGCAAGCCGAAACGGTGAAAAATAGGGGGTACAAAAAGAGCCGAACGTGACGTTATTTATTGAAAAACGACAAAATCTTTAGTATAATACAAGAAATTACTGAATGTACGGATTATGTAAACCGCACAGCGCTTGAAAACAAAAAAACACCCCCTATTTTTCATAGGAAGTGTTGTGCGTAGAGTTTATTTGCAGCGGAAAGCTTGCAGATGCGTATTCGGAAAGGACGATCGATTTTTATGTCAGCTTTTTTACCTTCGGATTTTACAAAGCAATCGGAAAACACCAAGGCCAGGTTGGACGAGGTTTTTCGGATCATTGCGCAGGAAGAAGCGTTCAGAATAACAGAAGCGATGAGACAAACGCTTGAAACAGAAAAAAGCTGGGAAAATCTGTCTGATCTGCAGGATGAGCTGCTCGATATTCTTGAAACAATTCCGAGGTACGTGAGAGATCATCATATAGAAAATGCTGACGGAATACGCTATGCCAAAAGTCTGATTTCAAATTTCAGTCCTTCACGCAGGGATGAGATAGAAGAAGCTATCGATACGTACGAATACTACGCAGGTATGCTCAAAAGCATTGATGAAATAAATAAAACTGTAGACGCTGTGTTTTTGAATGAGCTTAATAAAATTTACAGCGAGTACAAATCCTCAACGGATCATATGACCAGGTTGGTAAGGCGGCTGATGAAGTACAATCTGGGTTACAGCGGCGAGTTCACGCAGGCTGATACAACAAGGCTGCTGATTCTCAAGCAGTTTATAAGGGAATTCGGTTACGATTGCACCGGAATCAGATGCAAGGCGCTGAAAAAGGCAGTTGAGGAAAAATACGACGGTGATTTTGAAAAGCTTGATGACAGCATATTCGACCTGATTTCACAGCGGGAATCAACAGAGGAAGCAGATACAGCCGATGTTTTATTCAGCGATGATTACATAGATTCACTGACAAAGTTTCAGGATACCGTCAAGATAAAAGCACCTCTGGTTTACGTTACAAAAGATATTTGCTCTCAAATCTGCAGCGTTGTCAGTGCGGATGCGGTTTCCGATGCTGCGGTTAAAGGCACGGCTGTTTTACTGTCGGATTGTTTCAAAAAACCGTATTTTGAGTTTGAAATGAAAGACATTAAGAACTATTCGGAAATTGATAATACCGAAAAAATCGATCAGCTGAATGAAGCGCTCCGAAAAAGATACAGCAGAGGTTATCTGCTTTATACCGATTTTTCATATTCATTGCGTCTTTATACTTTGCTTAAAATTTTCGGTAACGATATTTTGATTTCAAGAAGAAAAGAAACCGAAAAACAACTCGTTAAATTATATCCCGAAGCATTCACTGATGCGTTACGGGAAACCGATAAAAAAGACGCACTCAGCAAAGTGTTTGATCTGCAGAAAATAAAATATCAGGCTATAGACGAAGCGGCATATTGCAAGCTGGTAAAAAAGCTTGAAAGTGCGTTGCTGGATCCGTTTACCGGTAAAGAAAAGAAAGCAATGGCTAAAGAGTATTCTGCGGCCCTCGGTAAAGTGTACGAAAAAGTAACCCGAAAAAAATTGGGCGAACCGATAACTTACCTCAACTATTCGCAGATATTCAGGCTGATGGTTCTTGTGGAAAAATATGCAAAATATATCCCGGTTACAGAGGAAGCGGTCGGCTTTTTGCGCAGTATTGTTCCTGATGTTGATTTGCCCGAAAAAGTTACAGCCAAATGTTTTTCCGAGCTTTTCGAAAACAATCTTCTCACCGCAATAAAGGGTATAAGCGAATTGAAGAATGAAGCTCGTAACGATGCTGTGAATAATTTTGTGAGTTATGCAGAGGCGTACATTGAAGATAAAAATGAATACACAGCGGCGCTGCGTAAAAGAGTAGAAAGCAGGTATAACAACTCGAGCAAAAGGGGCAGCGGAACGGATTTCCTTATCAACCGCACAGCGCTGTATTCGTCCAAAGCGAAAAAGGCGCGTAAATACATACTGCTTGAAATTGCGGATGCTCTGGCAAATGCCGCTTTCTCATCGCAGGGCAAAACAAGAGAATATCTGTATATCTTTGCAATCGCTTTCGATCTCAGGCCGGTTGCAAAAGGACATCCGCAAAGAGTTTGCGACCTGGAAAAAAATCTTTTCCAGGATTATTATAACGACAATATAATTAATAATATGCCGTTGGTTGCAGGCCTTGGCGATAAATCGGATATGATGGTTGACGGCTACGCAATAAACTATAAAAATTTCAGCGAGGTTATTTTTTTGTGGTGTCTTGCGCAGGGGGATATGTCCGCAAAAGAAAGGCTGAAAACCGCATACGAAATAATTGAACACTGCAAGGAAAAAGGAATGAGCGAGGAGAATTTCCGCAAGAGCGCAGGAAATTCTGAAAATTCAGAATGCCTTATGACTGCATACTATAAGAGCAAAACGGATTATATCAAATCGCTTTCAAAAGAGGAGCTCAAAGACTATATAACGAAGAACTATCCGTGTAAATCCGATAATTCCGGAATGATGCAGATAAATTATGAGCAGCGAACCGCTACCCGAGTTATTGCAGAGCAGGAGGCTGTTGTTAATGATTTACTGAAAAAAGCCGAGGCGGTAATTCCTTTCCAGGGGATAGATTCGAAAAGCCTGAAAAAAGCCATGGAAGACGATGATTTTATGACGTTTTTCTATGAGCACAGCTACTTGACAAATTACAAGTGTCGCAGCTGCCCTAAGAAAAGCGCAAGCATGTTCCCTGATTGCCGCAAGTATTTTGAGCCGTTTACCGTTAAGGTATATACCGAAATGAAACAGCGGGAGATTACGTTTGAAGATTGCGGCAAGTGCGTTGCACATTACATAAAAAAAGACAACGCAAAGAAAAATCTGGAAAACAGGTTTTTGAAGCTGAAGGGGAAAAGCTTCAAATCAGCCGAAGAATACTTTGAAAACAGCTTTTCAAGGGTAAACGAGCTTTGCGACGAAAGCCAGCAACCGCTCAAGGCGTTGCTTGACAGAATCAAAAAGCGACTGCTGATAAAAAGTGATAACGGAATCCACTTTAAAACCGTAAGCAGAAGCACGGTTATGGCAGTTTGTTTTTATCAGTTCGTTTTAATCAACTGCCTCAAGCGTCAGGCGTGTATAACGACAATGTTCGGCAATTTTGAAAAGTTTTACGATGTTTTCTGTAACGGTGACGTTTTCACCGTGGATCTCGATTATATCGGTGATGCCGATTATACGGATGATGATTACCTGTATGACGATTCGGTGGAAACAATTTGTTATCCGGGTGCAAACAAAATACTTGAGCAGGCAGGATATGCTCCGGTGAATTGCAAGAATATATTTGATATTTATCTAATCTTCATTGCTTACCGTGATAATTTTCTGCCGCTTTATACCGACCCTGTATCAGGAGTTATAGAATATTACAAGGATCTTTACGATAGATTTATGAAAATAAAGACAGAAAGGGAGATGGAGGAAAAGTGATAATTGAATAACGGAATATACCAGAAAACCGGAGAGTACCATTTGCTTCACGGCTTGCAGAGTCAGGATGTAGTTATGCAGGCTGAGAATGATACAGCAAAAATCAGCGTAATTGCAGACGGTGTTTCTTCCTGCGAAAACGGCAGGAGGGGTGCTGAGATAGCCTGTGAAGCAGTGAGCAGCGTAATGCTGAACGAAACGGATTATATATTTGCTGCGTCAAAGGGAAAAACAGCAAGCTTGCTGTCAGCTTATATCTACAAAAAATTGCTGATGGAGGCAAGAGCTCACAACAAACCTGTTGAATCTTACGCATCAACGCTGAGCTTTGTTTGTTACAACAAGCTCAGCGGCGAGACGATGACGTTTGTGCTGGGTGACAGCCTGGTTTATCTTATTGAGCAAGGAGATGTAACGCTTGCCTGCTCAACAGAGATTTTTTATAACCATATGACGCACACAACAACCACAAAAAACGTTGCGGATGTTATTGATATCAATTTCAGTAAAAAAAGTGACGTAAAGTTTTTGCTTGCAACAGACGGTGCGTGGAAAACGTTCTACTCAGGCGGTGGCGGTTTGCTGTCGCGTGAAATGCTGCAGGCAGTGGAAGAAGATAACGTCGGCGGTTATCTTGCAAGCCAACGCTGTGCGGATGATTGCAGCGTAGCCATTATTGAAATACCGAAAGGGGCATAAAAAATGGAGTTTTTAAAGGGCAAGGATCTTGAAGATCGGTTGCAGGGAAGGGATGCTCTTATAGGAAGCATAAAGCTAAGGTTAAAAGACTCTGATGAAAAATCTGTGCGGGAAGATTTTCTCATATACGGAGTTTTGGATGCAGGCAGCAGCTGCATTTGCTACAAGGCGGACAGATTCATTGAAAACGGTATAACTCAGATGGGTACGCTCAAAGAGTTTTATCCGAGAGAGTATGAGGTTGTTTCAGATAATGCGAATGAAAAATACAGGGCATCATACCATCTCAAACGTTACGGTTTGGATGCCGGTGATCTGGCAAAACAGCTCTATTCCGAGGAATTGACAAGTTCTAATTTTGAGGATGCAAAAGGTGAATTCTGTAACGCGTACTATCAACTGCTTAAGCTAATGGAAGATAACGAGGGCAGTGACAGCTATTTCCAGCCTGTCAATATTTACAGAGGCATCTCAAAAAACGGTGACAGCAATCACACTGTTTATATCTGGACTCCCGGTGACAGCAACTTAAAGAGCTTTGACGATCATCTGGACGCAATGCAAAAGCGGGCGGATAATGAGATAAAATCGCCGCAGGGCAACCTTGATCTGTTCCTTGCAAAAGAGCTTCATATGATTCTGCAAACCGTAAAGGCTCTGGCTAAGGGCATCAGAACCCTTCATGAGTCAAACCTGCTTCATCTTGATATAAAGCCGTCTAATTTCGGTGTAAGAGACCTTGGCGAGAACAACGGCGATAATATTTCGATTTCTATGTTTGACGTGAACAGCTTCCATTTAAGGGACAGCCGCCGCGAAATCAAAACACAGGGAACGAAACATTTTTCGGCACCTGAGCTGAGCGGAGAGCCTTCGCTTGTCCAAAGGGTAGGCTGTGTAAGCGATATATATTCTCTGGGCGCAACGCTGTATAATTCGGTTGTTGTAAAAGCCGGGGGCAGAGGGCTTTACGATACAGAAAAGTTTTCCGAAATCTCGGCAGAGTTAAGCCATTCTCTGCTTATCGAGTTTTCCGAATACACTTCAAACGCGGAAATTTTTGACAGCCTTGTGCGCATCCTCAAGCGTTCCCTGGCAAGGCGTGATGGCGATTATGCCGACGGAATAACCAACTACCAAAAGGTCAGTGAGTTTATTGATGATGTTGACAAGGTTGATGAAAAAATAAAGCAGCTTATCGGTATCGGCATTGAGGAAGGAACTGACAAAAAAGCAACGCTGGAAGTGCTTTCAAAAGAAGATTACTACAGCCGTGAAATTGAACGTTTCGGCGGTGTTGTCAGCGCAATGCAGTGCCTGCTGTATGATCAGCCCCTGTACCGCTACGCAAAAGACGGCAAGCTTAACATTCTGCTCCTCGGTGCAGGTCTTTTCGGCCAGAAGTTTCTTGATATTGCGTTTGAGCTCAGCCAGATCAAAGGGTGCTATCTGAACGTTACCGTTGCATCAAAAGATAAAAATACCGATGAAAAACGTTTTCTTGAATCGCGCCCCGAATTTAAAAATTATTTCCGTGTAAACGGGCAGGAGCCCGACAATGTCAAAAAATATGCCGAATACGGTGACAGTGTTTATTGCGACTACGGCAGCGTAAGCTTTGTTGAATTGGAGTCAGAGCTTTCGATGGATACGGAAAAGAATATAGCTGTTTTAAAGCGGACTCTGGGGCAGGAAAAGTTCAGCTACGTTTTTATCAGTTTGTCTGATGAAAACCTGAACAGAAGAATCGCTTGCGACCTGTCCAAAACAGATTCGCTCCTTGGCGAAAAATCTATTATTAACTTTGTTACCTACAAGGATTTTGCTGCAGAAAAGCAAAAGCTTAAAGCAAGCAGAAAGAAAAAAGCGACATACCACCTGTTTGATGCAAGCTATGATGAGGATTATGTCCTTGCAATGCAGGTTAATAATGCAAAGCTCAACCCCGTGTTCGTAAGGAATACACTTATTAACCATCCCGATTTCAGGTTTTTGGAGCGCATCAGCTTTAACTGCCATATTCTGTGGGAAAGCAACCTGAGCCTTGATGTCGGAAAGACTTATGAATCCTTTACGTCACCATATTACTATTCTGCATCAATGGCCACGGCTGTTTCTCTCAAGTATAAGCTTCACAGCATCGGACTGAGCCTTGAAGCTGTCAGGGCTGAAAAAGATCCGGGTGTACGTCGGGAGAAAATGCTTGAACTTACTCAGGCTTACCGCAGAAAAATCGGCCTCGGTGAGAAGAAAAAGACAAAAGAGCAGAAAGATTGCCTTAATGAGCTGACAATGTATGAACACGCGCGCTGGCTTACAAATATGATCTGTTCTTCTCACAGGCAGTTGCCCAAAGATGACTTTGAGCACCTTAAGGGCGGTAACAAGGATAAGGCTAAGCGCAAGCATTCCTGCATAGTTCCCAGCGGTAAAGAGTGGGCTTTGAACAGACCCGAATGGAAAACTCCGTTAACAAATTGGGATAAGCCGGATATTACCGAAAGCGATATGTATAAAAAGCTTGATCCGCTCGATCGTATGTCAGTGGATCTTCACACCCATTATATGGGCAAAGCAAAACCGTTTGATATGGACAAGCTGGAAAGCGAAGCGGAGTCTGTCAGGAAATATATAAGCACAAATTTTGAGCTGCTGACCGCGTTTAATGCATACATAATTGCAATGCGCGGACTTATGTCGCGCAAAACGAGAAACAGCAATGCGAAATCAAACTATGAGCACTGTGCGGCGGCTTTTGCTAAAAAGCTTGAAAAAATCAGTCCGTCAAATAAGGATGCAATAGAAAAAGCGGTGAAAAACCTCGAAGAGCAGTTTGCTTATGTAAGAGAGGCGTATGATTATATAGATTACAAGGAGCTTGACCACCGTATTCTGGTATCCCTGCCGTTTATTTTCAATTACAGCATCCGTCAGAGAATTTGCATACCTTTGGTTGCAGAAACGGCACAGAACATGTGGTTTGAAAACGTGGCAGCGTGTATCGCAATAAACCCTGCCGCAGTTACATATATGGTTCATATTGATAAGCTGTTTCAAAAGAACCGAATAGTGTCTGAAAAAATTCTGAGCATTCTGTCAAACATTACCAACGTAATGGAAAGCCATAATCTTCAAACCCGCATAAATCTTATTTTCTATACGGAAACAGACGGGCAGATAATTCAGGAGAGCACACAGGCAGAAGAAAAAGCCGAAATCAAAAAGATATCTTCACGTATTGAAGGTATAGATTTCATTGCGGTAAAAAATGAAGAGGATCTGGTTCAGAAGATAAAAAACACCCTTATAACCACTCAGCAGTCTCCTTTGAAGTTTTCTGCAGTCGAAACCAATAAGGCTTCATCAATCAGCGGCATAGTTTCAGCAATCCTTTCAGAGGTTAAAATACCTGCGTACCGTTTCGATTCGGTTAAAATGCATTTCAAAAAAGCAAACTGTTCAGACGGTGCAAGCGAGTATTGCTGGTATAACGACATTCCTTTTAAATATCACCTTCACGTTGAGGATGCTTTTGCTGCGCACGGTCGTCTCGGCGTTTATTCCGAGCCGGAGCTTCATAAGGATTATGAAGCTATATGGAATAATTGCTGTAACGATAACCAAAAAATGGCTGCGTGGAAAGCAATTTGCAGAGCGCTTAACAAAAAAACAGAAGAAAGCAATAAGGTTATGGATGCTCAGACGAATTCATCACCGTTTACCGGTAATGGCGTTGAGGAAACCGTGCATTTTCTGCCTCGCTTCTGTCGTGCCTCTGTTGAGAAAATACTCACTTTCTTAGCAGGCAATAAGGTGCGCCTTGTTAACAGCTGGGAAATTGTTGAGCACAATTCGGCAATGTTCCGTGTTAAGTTCAGTGCCGGTAAAACGGTGTGTGACACATTTAAAAAGATTCTCTCAAAAAATATTTATGTGCTGGCAGATGATACGAGAATTCAAACTAAGCTTTGCAAATCCAGCGATAAAAAAGTTTTTGCACATATATACGTTGATTCTTTGGTTGTTGATTATTTTGATTTTGATGATTGTGTATGCAAGGCAATCAGCGAGAAGATTGCGAAAAAAGACTATTCTGATTATAACAAACAGGTCTACAACAAAGCCAAAGAGATTTTCAAGTTCCTTATCCGTAGCGGATATATTATTGAAATGGGCTCTGAGCGGTTCATCGATACAACAAACACTCAGTCGTTAGAAGGCAAAAAATTCAAATTCTGCTTTGCATCCGATCAGATTAAAAACCTGTTAACCACGGAGGGACAAATCGGCGAGCTGTATACGTATTATAAGGCATTGGAAAGCGGATTTTACGATGATGTAAGAACCTCGCTTGAAGTAAGAAGTAAAAAGCACGATGATGACGAATATGTTCCTATGCATGAGTTTGATATTGTTGCGGTTAAGGGCTTCTCCACACAGTTTGTGGAGGTAAAATGCTGCAATAAGCTTGAAAACGAATTTTATTATAAGCTCAAGGCAAACGTTGACAGCTTCGGTATCAACAGAAAGCTGGCTCTTGTTTCGTTCTACGCTGATAAAAACCTTTCGTCAATCAATGCCGATGTCATAAGAAAGGGTGAGGAGGATTACTCGGTAAAAACCATCACCTACGAAAAAGGTCAGCTTCATACCAAACTGACGGAAATGATGAAGGATACCGACAAATAAAGTATTAATTCAAAGTATCGGACAGTAATATGTGCCCCATTAAAATTTCGGTTTTGCGTAACATATAATAGTGTCAGCAAACGAAAAAGGAGATAGCGATTATGGAATTTACAAAAGTGGAAAACCTTAAAGATTATATTCTCGGCAATAAGTTGGATGCCGCTGCCGGAAAATACCAGAAGAAGGGTGAAATCCGTGCAAGGAAAGGCATTGTCGGTGAAGAAATCGTAACCGTTATGTCTGACGGTTTTGTGGAAACAAAGAACACGGTTGTTGCCGATGTCAACGGAAAACCCGGCTGGGTAGTGGTAAACCCGACGGGCGAGAGGTATATTGTAAAAGACGAGGTTTTCTGTAAAAAGTACGAAAAAATCGAGGGCACGCAGGACGGTTACAGACCGGTATGGAATCCCATTACAGCCGCACAGGTGAGCGAAAACATCTGCTTTGTCGCTCCGTGGGGTGAAGTGATGAACCTTGTTTCGGGCGGATACCTTGTTTTTAACGAAAACTTTGATGATGTTTACGGTATACAAGAGCCTGAGTTCAACGAAACTTACGACCTTGTTGACTGAAATAACAGTTCATTTAAAATGTGTTTTTTTCAAGCACTAAACAACAAAAAAGCTCTCAGGTACGTTGTGCCTGAGAGCTTTTTTTATGCCCCCTAAAAACCGTTTGAATACACAGGGTTTTTACTAAGTGTAAGAAAGATTTCGGGAGGACAAGCCATGTTACTGGAGCATATGAAAAAATATTTTCATAGTGTGAGCGTTTACAGAATCATTTTTCAGGAAGTTGCTTTGATAATAATTTTCACGTTGTTGTTCGCCTTTGAAAATTACAATTTATACTTTGCTGATTTGTGCCTGAGTTTGGAAAGGGCTGAGTGTCTTTTGCTCTGCCTTGTTGCTTGTGTTGCCATACAGCTTTTGGTTGAATTGAATCCGCGGTTCCTGGATAAAGATTTGGGAATTATATTCGAAACCGTGCTGATAGCTGAGCTGCCGTGTTTCTTTTTGTTTGCTCAGTATCACCTGTGGATTGCTTTGGCGCTTCTTGTTGCTGCTGCCGTGGGCTTGTTTGTGCTCAACCATAAAATCCTTGAGATGAACAAAAGAAGACATAAAAAGTCGACCGCTAAGCTGAGGTTCTGGTGCTGGCACCGTTCAACTTCTCTTATGACGTATATTCTGTGTGTGGTTCTGGCTGTGCCTGCCATTGTAGGTTACTACGAGGAATACGATAAGCATTCCCTTTCGGATGAGGAATGGGCAGAGTTTGTGGAGTGGTACAACGAGGGCAACATGGAAGGGGCATCCGGTGCATCGCAGGCCTTGCCTTACGAAGAAAAAATAAGCGGTCTGCTGGAGTGGGATTCACTCTCTGTTGCCGAAAAAGAGCGAACAATCAGGGCTGTTGCAATGATTGAAAAAGAAGCTCTCGGAATAGCTGATGATGTTGAAATAAGCGTGTATACCGAAAAAATGCAGGACAGCACGTGCGGCTATTATCTCGATTTTTCCAATGAAATTTTTATAAATTATAAGTATCTGAATGAGGGTGAGCTGGAAGACGTGCTCAGGACAATTCTCCACGAAATGCACCATGCCTTTGTCTACTATACGATTGACACAATCGATTTTGAAGCAGAGCAGGGCAGCGAGTTTTATGAACGTGCAAAGGAGTGGAAATACAATTCCGAGCATTATATCGATGCATCGCTCGATTTCTACGGGTATCTTGATCAGCCGATTGAGTTTGATGCAAGGGCATATGCCGGCGAGCGCGATGATTTTTACTTGAATTACATATACAGCCACCAGGCTGAGTAAGCGGTTTATACCCCCTAAAAATTTTTATGATACCCATCATTTATAGTATGGTTGTAAGATAAAGAAAGGAAGTTGTAACTATGAAAAGAACAATGTTTAAAACAGAAAGAGATATCCACGGCTACCGCTACGGTGACAGCATTGTGGGCGAGGTGGTCGCCTGTGATTACGAGAAATGCTATGTCAAAGATTCCAGGAAAGGCACGGTTGTGTGTTACAAGGGCTGCGGTGAGAGAGGCGACGTTGTTATGCTGTCGGTTGACAGAGCAGGACCGGGACGCGGTGAAGTAATCTGTCGGCTTGATTCCGTGCTTGAATACGCAGAGAGAACGTGCGAGGAGTACGGTTATGCTGTGTAAGCATCTACATCTAATTGATGAATAATAAAAGAAAGGAAAATTTATTATGATACGTTCGCGTGACCGGCCTGAATAAGGCACAACACGAATCCACCCTGTTTTGGCAAAAAAATTAAGAACCACACGGTTGTGTGATTCTTAATCTGGTGTGAATGATTATAACGGATTATCTGAAGCGTCGGTTTCAGATAAGGCTGTTGTTGTTAAGGTATACAAGGCCTGCTGCCTTAAGAGCAACGTTAGCTTCTGCCTTTGTAATCAAAACCTCTTTAACTTTACCGAAAATGGTGAAGGAGATTTTAACAAAGCCTGCATCAACAGCAACATCAAGAGCGCCTTCGTCAGGAATTTCTGCGCCTTCAAGACCTGCAGCAACTGCAAGTGACTTTGCAACAAGAACGTTGGTTACATATGCATCTGCATTGTATTCGCCAACAATTACGTTGTTATCGTGGCAAGCCTGAACAGCTGCGAAATATTCGTCGTCTGCAGCGATGTCGTAGTTGTCGTTGTCATTGAGGTCGTATGCAAGGTCAAACTCTTTTGCAACAAGCGCGTACCACTCAGCCTGTGTGTATACGTAAGAAGGCTGTGCAGTCGGTATCTTTGTGTTGAGGTATACAAGGCCTGCTGCTTTAAGAGCTACGTTAGCCTCAGCCTTGGGCATTACAACTTCTTCAACCTCACCGCTGATATTTACAGAAGCGTCGACAAAGCCTGCATTAACAGCAACGTTAACGGCAACTTCATCGGAAACTCCGGGGAGTTTGAGGCCTACTGCAACGATAAGTGACTTTGCAACAAGAATGTTGGTTATCTGTGCATCTGCGACATACTCATCAACAATTACGTTGTTGTCATAGCAAGCCTGAACAGCTGCGAAATATTCGTCGTCTGCAGCGATGTCGTAGTTGTCTTCGTCCTCAAGGTCGTATGCAAGGTCAAACTCTTTTGCAACAAGTGCGTACCACTCAGCCTGTGTGTATGCCTGTATTTTGTTGAGGTATACAACGCTGGCTGCTTCAAGGGCTGCATCAGCCTCTGCCTTTGTAATTACAACCTCTTTAGCCTTACCGAAAAGGTTTACAGAAACCTTAACAAAGCCTGCATCAACAGCAACGTCAAGAGCAACTTTGTCGGGGGATTCTACACCCTCGAGGCCTACGGCAACTGCAAGTGACTTTGCAACAAGAACGTTGGTTACGTATGCATCTGCATCGTATTCGCCAACGATTACGTTGTTGTCGTGGCAAGCCTGAACAGCTGCGAAATATTCGTCGTCTGCAGCGATGTCGTAGTTGTCATTGTCCTCAAGGCTGTATGCGAGGTCGAACTCCTCAGCAACAAGAGCATACCACTCTGCCTGAGTGTATGCATCTACAGACTGAGCAGGCGGCGCAACACCGAAGATGGATAAAACGAATGACATGATGAGTGAAAAAAACTTCATTTTTGGAAAACTCCCTTCTTAATCTGCACTTTTATTAAAAGGCGCGCGAGTAAACTCACCACCTCTTAATCAAGCAACCAAATTATAGTAATAAGATGGAAATAAATCAACAAATAATTGTAACAACAAGGTGAAGTTTTAAACTATTTGTAAAAATGAACGTCGTGAGCGAGATTTTTATATTGCGAAGTAATATTTTCATCCGCCTTTTTTGCAAAAAAATTAAGAACCACACGGTTGTGTGATTCTTAATCTGGCTGTTGCGAACAATTTAGATGCTCACTTAAAATTGGTCTTTTGGAAAGTCAATAAGTCGTAAAATCTCATTTTGTCTTTCTCAGAGTTTGGGGATTAACTCTAAACCTCTTTTATTCTTTTTGAGATACGTATAGAGAACAAAATATCTGTACCAAAGACCATATAAAAAATATATTTCCTTTTGCAATTCTTCTCTATTCATATTACTGCCACCTTTCTTTTTGGTAACAGCAATTATATCCGAAAAGTTTTAGAAGTCCAGAGAATTATTTTTTATAAAAATACGGTCCGCACATTTCTTCGTGTGTTTTGGTATAAGTCCAAGAAAAATCACTTGCAGTAATTGTAACATCAACAAACTGTTCTAATAATTCTGCGGTGATATTTTCTGCATTTTCCAAGCGGTATGCAAGATCATCAACATTGCTGACAATTACACATGATTTTTTATTTTCTTGATCGAACAAGATTTTAGCCTTTTCTTCGGTTTTACTACTCAAAAATTCAAAACTAAAAATGTGCCAAAGGAATGGGGTGTACTTGCGAGAATCCAGACAAAGCTTTTTGATTTCTTTAACATTGGCATCGGCAGGTGCAAATTTGTTTACCCATTCTGTTTTATATACTTTAACTTCTTGTTTACCTAATAACTGTGCTTTAATATTCAAATTTTCAAAAAAGCGTAAAAACTCTAACTTTGTTTCCTCTAAATCTAAAGCTTGTTGCTTCTTATTATCAATTTTTTCTTTAATGATTTTATGTATTTCCCAAAAGTGCGGAGGTTCATACATCATTTCTTCAGGCTTTTCAGGCAATAACCATTTCATTTCTTCACACCAGAAACGAATACAAATGAAACCTTCGGGTATGTCTTCTGGTATATTGTTAATTGTATGATCTTCGCATTGAAAATCGAACTGGAACATTCCAACATCAACTCGCGGGTCAGGGCGTTCATCTATAAAATCGTTTTCTGCAAGTTCTTCGATTGTTATCAATTCTTCAGGTGGATATTCTAAATACTTTCCGCAAACCAAATAATATCCGCCACAAGGGAAATTTCCCTTTTTATCGGCACCGATATGTTCAATTTCACAACAGGTAGGATCAATACCAAACGCATCAAAACACGCCTTTTCCGCAACTGTTAAATCCTTGCAATACTCTGCAAAGTTTCTATTGGCCTGATTGTCATTTTTTTCGTAGGTTTTATAATGCTTTTTTGTTCTATCAATGTCAACTGCAATTTTCCAATCGCCGTATTGTACTGTATTCATATTTTCACCAACCTTTATGTTATTATAGAATATTTTATCGTGTCGTTCAAGATGATTC
>JAZNMK010000062.1:0-3534 GCA_045579585.1 Acutalibacteraceae bacterium | reverse complement strand
GCTGTTTTCTCAAATACCCGTAATAATTTCATCATGGATAAATGCTATTATTTATGTAGTAGTTGAGATAATGATTTTATACTTAATAATGACACCTAAGAAGGAAAAAACAAACACTTAAGCCCAACGGGCGCTGCTCGGAGAGAAGATTTTTGAATTTTCTCTCCGATTTTTGTTAGGGGTTTGGGGAAAATATTTCACCAACAAGCGAGATAAATTGCAAATGAATTTTTGCGGTTTTATGCAAATGTACATACACTTGCACTGCTTGCCAATTTGTATTTCAGCAAAATTGGCAAGCGAGATTTTTGTGTTTGTGTTCACATTTGCCTTGCTTGCCAATTTAGTGTTGCAAATAAAAAAGAGCCGGAACCCGTTGATTTATTTCGGGATTCGGCTCATATATTTATTTCCGTTCTGCTTAAGCCATTGACGGCAACGATTATAGTCGGGAAAAACTTTTTCAATTTCTGTATAGAATTTCGCGGAATGATTCATCTGTTTTCTGTGGCAGAGTTCGTGAACAACAACGCTGTCAATGATTTCATCGGGCAACAAAACAAGCAGACAGTTAAAATTCAGATTGCCTTTTGACGAGCAGCTTCCCCAACGGGTTCGTTGGCAACGGATAGTAATTTTATTATAAGTCACACCGATTTTCTCGGCATAAAATTCAACTTTCTTTGGAATTATTTCTTTCGCTTGTTTCACAAAACTTCTGATTTCTTCATCCGAATACGGCTCGATATTTTCAAAAAGTTTCTGCTTTTCCGAAAGCGATTGCAGATGTTTTTCAATCCAGTTTCTTTTTGATTCAACGAATTTTTCAATTTCATTTTGTTTCATTCTTATCGGCGCACGGACAATAACTTCATTCGGTTTTACCTGAATAGAAACTGTTTTCCGTTTGCTTTTAATAACTGAAACTTCTGCGTTTTCAAATTTCATTTTCATCACATCCTTTCGAAAAAATCCTGCTTAAATAATAACACGGAATTTAAAAACAATCAAACTATCCTCAACAAAATTTCTGTGGAATAAGCTGAAAGAATGTGATATAATCTTTTCAACAAATAAGAATTTGTGGAGGTAATTATGAGATTTAAAAAACAAATTTCATTGCTTCTTTGTGTTGTAATGGTATTTTTATCCGCTACACTCTCATCTTATGCTTCTGACGGAACAAACGCAGGCACACCTGCAATAATAAACACAGCGGAAGAAATCACAGGCTTAGTTATCAATTATTTTGCAAAATTGATCAACAACATCAAAGGCACAGATGAAACTGCTATACCCCCTGCAGCGGTAAATCCTCACTCGTGGATTGAATATAACGGCGAACCGATTGAGAATCCCGAACAGAGATTGAACGCAGAAACATGGGTTGCAAATGAAATTGCTTTTGAAAGCGAAAAATCATATACCAACCCGTTCAATGACGTTGATGTGGAACTTCACCTTTGGGGCAACGGCAGACTTTATAAAATCCCTGCTTTCTGGGACGGTGGTAATGTCTGGAAAGTCCGGTTCGTTTGTCCCTCCGAAGGTAATTGGCATTTCAAGACCGTCTGCACGGATGCCGAAAACACTTCGCTTGACGGCAGAACAGGTGCTGTTATCTGCACCGGATACAGCGGTGAGCACGATATTTATAAGCACGGTTTTATCACAACAAACGCAGGTGAAAAGTATTTCACTTATGACGACGGAACACCGTTTTTCTGGCTCGGTGATACTCATTGGAGCCTCGGCGACGAAACAGTTGATATGGTTGAAACAATATGCGAAAAGCGTGTTTCACAGGGTTTTACCGTGTATCAGAGTGAACCCATCGGAGCAAAGTTTGATTTTACAAACGGCATAACCGAAGAGGATATGGCAGGTCTTGCGGACTATGATGAAAAGTTCCGCATTATTGCAGAAAACGGGTTCGTTCACGCAAATGCACAGTTTTTTTTCTCCTATTTTATTGAGCCCCTGATTTCAAACAACGGCGGTTTCAACGGCAATGAGCCGTCTGATTCTGCAAAAGCTTACCTTGAAAAAGTCAGCCGTTACTGGGTCGCAAGATACGGAGCTTATCCCGTTGTCTGGACACTCGGTCAGGAAGTTGACAATGATTTCTATTGGAGCGAAACAAACCATCCCGAATGGGGATTGGATAACAACCCTTACAAGCTTGTTGCGGAGTATTTAGCAAAACACGATGCATATGACCATCCGCTTTCTGCTCATATGGAAAACGTCGGTTCAACGTCGGTTTACGGCAACGGTGAGGGAGCAACGGATAATTGCAAGGTTTATTTCAAAGATGCAATGCCGTCCTGTTTCAGAGATATAAAAGCACACAATTTCTATGCCGTTCAATGGCACACCGACAAAACAGAGCAAAGCGATTTCCGAATTGAAAAAGACTGCTGGTATAACTCACAAGGCAAACCCGCAATCAATTATGAAGGCCAGTATTGCTATCTCTGGACAAAGAACTTCGGTTCAAGAATGCAGGGCTGGACAGCGTATCTTAACGGCATGTACGGCTACGGTTGGGGCGGTCACGATACCTGGAGCTACCTCAATGTTTATGATGAAGAAAACGACAGCTCCGACGGCGTTGACACAATAACGAGCGAAGAAAAAATCAATGCAACCTGGCAGGATGCGCTCGAATACGAGAGCTCATATCAGGTCGGATATATGCGAGATTTCCTTGAAAACACAGAATGGTATAATCTTATTCCCAGATTTGACAACAAGGCATATTTCGTTCCTGCAAACAATGTTTATTATGTTTATGCAGGCAACGAAGATAACACCGAAATCGTTATTTATTTCTATTCGTTCACCGATGAAACCGTTGCGCAGAATGTAAACACCAAGTTTTACGGCGGAATAAAAACGGGTACAATCGGAAGCCTCGTTCCGAACGGAAGATATACCTATCAATGGTTCAACCCCATCAGCGGTGAATTTTCCGAAGAATATGAATTTACCGCTACAAGATTCGGCACATATTATATCGGCGACAGACCGCAGGCAACCGATATGGCTCTGCGCATAAGAGCTGCCGATAAATTCTGAACGAGTAATCGTATCTGCTAAATTCCAATTTGTCAAAAAGTTCGGAAAATAAGAATTTGCGGAGGTTCCAATGGAAATATTAAAATTTGATTTGAATAGCCCGGGCAACAAATTTAAAATTCTTAATGCGACTAACGGCGGACCTTGGCACAGAAGGCATGCAAATGACCAATTCCGCAGTAATTTTACGGATTATAAGTCAGCGCGGATTCCATACAGCAGGAATCACGATTCTGCTGTTTGCGGCATTTACGGCGGTCCATACAGCCATGATATTACATGCATTTTTCCTGATTTCGATGCCGACCCTTATGACCCTGCATCCTATGATTTTGCATGTACGGATGAAAGTATTTTAGTGTGCCTTGATGCAGGCACCGAAACCTTTTTCAGATTAGGTCAGACAATCGAGCATCAGATAAAAAAGCATGGCACTGTTCCACCTAAGGATTT
>JAZNMK010000061.1:0-4095 GCA_045579585.1 Acutalibacteraceae bacterium | reverse complement strand
GACATTCTGTGCCTTCACGGATTTCATTATTCGTTATTCCTGCAAATGCAAAAAATGACCCTAATAAGCCGTTATCGGTGATATCACCCGAAATCACCACTGCATCTAAATTTTTATAATCCTCATCAGCTTCACTTATGGTGTAAGCCGATTTTATCATGACAACAAGTCTTTTGCTGCCCGTATCGCCGATAGTTTGTATATGGGTGTCGCTTGAAGCTACAAAACGCATAACGGGAACGAAATCATCCTGCTTGATTTCAGGAACAGGTGCCGAAACGGATGGGGATATAAGCGATGCCCAAAAAGTAAATACGGCAACAATGGAACTTATTAATTTTGATATTATGCTCATTCGGTGTTCTCCTTGTTTGTATAATTCATAGAGTTATACTATAGCCTCCATAAATTCTTATTTGTAGTTTATTCTCTGCAAATTTTTCGCTCTTAAAAACAATCCGTAACAGGCTCTTTTGAAAGCTCAAACTTTAAAGTGCCGCCGGATGTAATTTCGAAATACGACAGATACGGTCTTTTTATCAAATTCCCGTTAAACTCAACCTTTTTGATATAAGGGTATTCAAGAGGATCTTTGTCACAAACCACGGTAAAGGTATCAGCATTTATGCAAGAATGATAATTCTTATTCAATTTAACAGTCGCTTTCTTAAACAATGGGGTATTGATATAATAATCCTGTTGACCGATGCAAACCTGAGCAAATCCCAGACTTGAAAGAACATACCACGCAGAAAGCTGACCTACATCTTCATTGCCGCAAAAACCGTATGCACCTGTTCTGTACGCTTCTTTTTGAATTTTACGGGTCCAGTACTGTGTACGGTGAGCAAGACCCAGAATGTTAAAATAATGGGTGATGTTATGACAAGGCTCGTTTGAATGGTTATAATCTTCATTCCAGAGTTTTGAAAAATCAGCATTTTCAAAAAATCTTTCCAAAAGCTCACTTGTTCTTTCTTTACCAAAGAGCTTGCTTAAACCGATAACATCGTAAGGCACAAACCATGACTGTTGAAAAATGTTACTCTCAACACATCCGTCGTCATCATATTCATTTTCTTCGAACACAAATTCACCATTCTCTTTTCGAGGTGCTAAAAAGCCAAGCTTTTCATTGTAGTTTTCGATATATTTTTTTGCACGATTAAAAAAGAATTCTTCGTTTTCTTTATCGCCTTTTGCTTTTGCAAAAAGGTACATTGTGTAATCCGCAAGTAAAAATTCTAAGGTATCACTCAGTTCTTCGGGAACAAAAGCATTTTTCAGATACTGTTCGCAATCGGGTCTTACGGAATGAAACGGCTTACCGAATAATTCTTTTTCACATTTGCTTGAAGCGAGACCTATTTTGTATGCTTTTTCCGTATCATAATTCCTGATGTTTTTGAGGTATGCATCAGCAACAACAAGAAGTCCGGGGTCTCCGACCATAGAGTGCGTGTCAATGCCCAAAAGCTCCCATTGCGGAAATGATGTATTTTTAGTCTCCGCAATTTTTAGAAGTGAATTGACCTCATCATTAACAATATCCGGACGGATGATTGCCAGAAGCGGAAATTCACTTCTGTAAACATCCCAGCCACTGAATACCGTGCGATGAATATAACTGTCATCTTTCATCGCTTTTCCGTCCAAAGAAAAACTGCCGTCAATATCAGCAGAAACTCTCGGGTCTAAAAGTGTATGATAAAGGCAGGTGTAAAAAAGCTTTAAATCCGTTTCGTTACTGCTTTCAACATCTGCAACGCTGAAGGCTTGTTCCCATAAAGAATAAGCATTTTTTCTTTGTGCATCAAAATCAAAGTCAGGAATTTCAGCCTTTAAGTTCATTCTTGCACCGGCAAGACTTGTGTAAGAAATACCGCATTTTATTTTGAGCGAATTTGTGAGATTTTTACCGAATTCCACAAGCAGTCCGACATCTTCGTGGCAAAATTCTTTTATATCTTTACTCTGCAGTTCTTCATTTGAAAAGAATTGCATTTTTGCAGGTATTTCGGAAAACTCACAGGTAAAATACAAATCGTAAGAAATTCCGGCATGACCGTGACCGAAACCGCCGCCCTTCGGTGTACATATGATTTTACCTTCAACAGTATTTTCGTTAACTATTTTAATTTCTTCAAAATCTGCTTTGCCACCGATTCTGCGAGAAAAATTCATTATAATTTTTGCGCTTTCGTTTTGCGGATATGTAAATCTTAATATACCGCTGTGAATATTCGCTGTTGCCTCCGCTAAAATGTTGTAACGGTCTAAATTTACGGAGTAATAGCCTGCTTCTGTTTTTTCGCTGTCGTGAAAAAATTCCGATTTCCAGCCTTTTTTACCCTTTTTAAATTCAACGTGACTGTTACTGCCGCTTCTCAAATCCGTTTCACCCGTAACAGGCATAATCTGGATATTCCCCAAATCGCCGTACCAGCCTATACCGCTCATATGGTTGAAGCTGAAGCCTTCTATCGTGTTATCGCAATAGTTGTAGCCGTTACCGTTGTCACCGCCCGTTACAGTATCCGGTGAAAGCTGCACCATACCGCCCGGAACAGCGGCTCCGGGATATGTTTTACCGCCGCCGTGATAACTTTCTGCCTGACCGTCCGCAACAGTGCCAATCATTGTATCAACATATTTTGCCTTACTCATAAAATCACCTTTCAAAATTCTTTTCTAACTTGGTCATATACAGTTGCCGAGTTCTATTGTTTCTCCTGCCGAAAATTCTGCTTTCAGCTAGTTATCTTCAATAGTATACAGCATATTTGCTTTAATAATTTCGGTTTTATCATTTAATTTAATTTTTAACGTGCAATCGTTTTCTGCAGTTACCGCTGCATTTTTAAGAATCGAATTCTCCCAAGAAATATCAAACGTCAGATTTCCTTTTGCCTTTATACCCTTGACCGAACCCTTATTTCATTAATTCGGCAATGCAGGTAAAAGCTACGAAACTCTGTTATCGGGAAAGCCAAGGCGGCTTTGAAGAAGCATTTACGTAATAGCCGCTACGCCGCCGTTTTCAAAACAATCATCAATCGCTTTCTGAATTGCGGATGCGGCATCATTTTTACCTGTGTTATAAGCATTATTAGGAGATTCTGTTGCTATAATATCAGCAATAACCACATCGTCGGTAGGAAACACGGTATCTATAATTACGCGCTGTTGCACACTTTCTTCCACCGCAAAGCAAGGTACAGCAAATGAAAACAGCATTCAAAGCAAAGTGTACTGACAAAAACTTTTTCATAAAGAACACATCGATAAATTCTTGTTTATCAGATTATTCTGTTATTTCATAAGTGTTATTATCAAGATCAATTATAACCGAAGTGCCGTCGGAATATGTAGCTTTTTGTTTACGGTAGCTTCCTTGAAATTCGTGCTTCACCATTTCTTTGTTGTAAAGCTTTGCCTGAAGTTTGCAAAGCGGTTCAATGCGTTTCAATTCCTTTTTCAGTTCTTCGTCGCTCATCATTTCAACATCGGCAGTTCGGTTGTCCGTACCTATTTTACGCAGCCCGTTGCCGTAAGGATGAATGTACGGCATGCCTGCATTGAGCGCTCCGTATAAATCGCCGTTATCACCCTTTGGAATGCCCCAGTTATTGAACCAATTCCAGGGAACCATTATGCAGTCGTGATAAACAAGATTGCCGAGAGGAACGGGAATTCCGACAGCTTTGCCGTTTTCCTGCGGAATGAGTGCGTGCGGTCCGTGGTGAACAAGTGCAAGATGGTTGAGCATCTGCATTCCGGGTTCCTCCGATGACATAACAAAGCCTTTTCCGTTAAGGTAATCGAAGCATTCTCCCCGAAGCCTCATGCTCTCTTCTCTTGTGATCCTGTGGTCTTTGTGGAAGCATTCGTCACCGGGCATGATTGAAAAAACATCAAGATATGCACCCTGAACATCCACTCCGTTTTCTTCAAGCTCGGCATAGGTCTTCTTGACGGCATCGAGTGCAAAGCATGAGCAGAGATAGCTGTGCTCACCGCCGTCCCAGATTGAACAGTAAGGATTGCTGCCGTCGATATTTGTTACAGCCTTGTTTTTGTCGAACATGGGACTGT
>JAZNMK010000060.1:0-2624 GCA_045579585.1 Acutalibacteraceae bacterium | reverse complement strand
ATGCTGATATCAGTATCGGTTTCGCTTGCAAAAGCAAAACGGATTTCCTTAACCTTCTTGAGTTTGCAGCAGGGGTTGCCTACTCCGCCCTCATTGCCGAAAAGATAAAGTCTGTTAAGGTCAACGGTTACAAGGTGCCACTGACCGTCGGCAGGAATTGTTGCTTCAACACCCTTTGTGCCGTTAGCCGCAGGCGAATACCATACATATGAATCTTTATAAATTCTTATTTCGCTCAGTTCAACGTCTGCACTGCCGTTGTTGCGCACTGAAAAGCTCATCTTGCCGTAATCGGAATAATCATTATCGGTGTCTTCAAATTTTTCGCCCGATTTATAATTGAGTGCGGGGCTTAAGGTGAATTCCGTGCCGCCATTTACGTTTATAACACCGTTTGTAAAGGCGATTTGCGCTCCGTCAGCCAACCAGGAAGAATAATTTTTGTTGGCCTCCATTTCGTTCATAACGTGCCAGGTAAGCTCGTCGTTGCAGTCCGTCCACGGTCTGTCAAACCAATAATGAGTGCCTACGGATTTGTCCGTTACAAACTGGCTTACAGGTAAAGCAAGTTTGCCGTCTGCCGTTGCGTAGAGATTGGAGCGCATATTGCTCACGCAGTATGCATAGCTTGCGGATGCGGGTGAGGTCACGTCGTCGCTCCACACCTTTACCGTATCAGCCGAAACAATTTCGGCATTCGCCTGAACGTAAATACCGTCTGCGCCGCAAACCGCAAAGCCGTGAAGCTCATCGCCGCCGCATTCAAGTCCGTCACCTTCATTTCTGAACGTAACGTAAACGGCACCGTCACGGATTTCCGCTTTTTCAACGGTCGCGGCTGTGTAATCATCATCGCCTCCGTAAACAAGACCCTTTGCGGCAAACGTCATTCTCTCGCCTATTTCCTGCTTGCATTCAGGATGGATTGACCCTGCCTCGGGCAGAAACGTGAGAGGCACGTCATAAATCGTTACGGTTGCCCTCGAGTCGGGTTGTGCCGACTGAATATTGCAGTAATTGATATTCCAATCCAGCATAATCAATCCGTCATCGGAGTAAAGAAAGGATGCAATCTGCGTGCAGATAAAGGGCATACGCTCATCCTCATAGCCGAAAAGCTCCGAATATGAACGCTGCATCAGGTCATAGAAATCCGCATAGGCTTCCTCGCTATATCTGTTCATCAGATCGGTTTCGCCCTGATACCAGATCATACCCGAGGGTCTGAAATTTCTGAGCGGATGAATCTTGTGGTTATAGTTGGTGGTCATATCCTGATAAATGCTGGGGTTTGTCATTTTCCAATCCGATTTTTCTATGTATTTATCGATGGAAATAAGATAATTTTTGACCTTGCTGTCGCCGTCGATTGCGTCTCTTGAAAGCCAGCTTGCAATTGCAGAGCCGCCAAGTGAAGCGTTGAGTATGCCTACGGGCATATCAAGTTCTTCCATCATCTGAGCCGCAAAATAATAGGCTACGGCACTCATATTGTAAACGTGCCCATTCTCGCCCGTAGTCCACACTGCATCGACAGCGTCCTGCTGAGGATCAACAAAAGTATCGTTCTCGTTGTTGTTACAATAAACAGGCATATGCAGAACACGGAGCCATCTGCTCAGCTTCTGCGAATTTTTGAACATATCCGCGCCGCCCTTTGCCTGAGCAAGGGGATACTGCATATTGCTCTGGCCGCTTGCCAGCCACAGTTCACCGAAAACAACGTTATCAAGTTGTTCAAATTCGACAGAGTTTTCTTTGAGAATAACTTTGTATTCCTCATAGCCGCCTGCGGGAGCAAGGAACGATACTGTGAAAGTACCGTCAGGCAACGCCGTTGAGTTTTCGCTTGCAACAAGCTCATCTGCCGCATTGTACATTTCAACGGTTATTTTTGCACCGGCAGATGCCGTACCGGCGAAAACGGCATCCTTATTTTGCTGAAAAAGCATACCGTCGCCGTAGGTACCGTAGAGTTTTGCAGATGAATCCTCTGCGTAAGCCATACTCACACCTCCGATAGTAAACAAGAAAGCAAGAAAAAGCGAAAGTATTTTTTTCATTTTTATCACCTCAGGTTATCAAAGCTTTCACGCATTTCGTCAACCGTACCGGTTGCGATATAGTAATTATATTCGCTCGGAACGAAGCTTCGGAAAGTGTTGTGCTTAACAGTCGCAATATACGATGTTTGCGGTGCTACGGACGGGTCTTTATCTGTAGTGGTTTCCCTGGCCAGGACACCTGCAAGGAAATTTCCGTGGTGAGGCGTATAAATACCGATTCCGAAGCTGTCGTCAAACTCGCCGATAAATGCCGACCAGTTTTCCGTTGACTGGAAATTGGGGTAACCTGCCTCGGGCCAGAAAATAAGCTTATTCTGGTATGAGTAATTTTTATCTCCGGTCCAGGGTGCATCGCCGCCGTAATAAACAAATCTGTTGAAGGGCTCTATGCAGTAAAAGGCGGGAAGCTCCTGAGTTGTGTAATATTCGGGATAACCTGAAAAATCAACAAATCTGCAGGCTATCTCAACGGCACCGTCGCAGATGCTGTATTTTGCCTCCATATACGAAGGGCTTATATCCGTCGCAGGCTTTGCCCAGTCAAGGGGTCTGCACTTG
>JAZNMK010000059.1:0-27655 GCA_045579585.1 Acutalibacteraceae bacterium | reverse complement strand
ACTGTTATTTATTGATTATCCATATATAATTTTCCAAAGAATGCAATTAATCTGTAAAAAGGTTGCAGAATGCTGTAAATCCATTCGCTTTTATCGAGCTCATTAAGTTTTATGTTTTCAATTACAGGATGCTCGCAATATGCCATATCAACAGACTGGCTGGTATATGATTTGAACCTTGTGCCGTTTTCAATTGAATAAAAATAATATCCCTGCTGCCCGTCGGAGGTTGAACGCATGAAATTGAGGAAAGTGATTTCACCGCCCGACATAATAAGAGCAGGCTCTGTTTTTGATGAACCATCGTGACCTGTATTAACAAATACGGCATTGCTGTTAACCGAATTCAAAAAGGATTTTCCGCCGTAAATAAACGTGTTGAATACGGTAACGTTGTTGCAGGAATTGAGCCTGATATAGTCTGTATAAATCCTTGTTATGGGAATAAAAACATAATCAAACAATTTATCCTCTGTAAGACGGGGTATGCCGAGCGTTGCATAGCCGTTTCTCGGCAGAGTGTTTGCATTTTGCAGGCAGCCCTCGATAAAAGTATTATTGCAATCGGTTAAATCAAACATCGATTCAAAGCAGCAGCCGATTACCTTTTTCACAAAAGCACCGTCGGAATTCTGAAGCTTTATTCCGCAGCTTGCAAGGGTTAATGCACAGTTGATAATATATACATCATCATATTCGCTGTAGATAACGGGGGTGGTTTTTATATATTTTCCGCTGTTATCAACGGGATTGTTGAGAGGATAATCAATTCTGATTCCGCTTATGCCTGAAGCATTGCCGCCTAATGTGATAAGCGGTTTATCCGATTCACCGAACCCGTAATATGAAAGAATGAGAGTTCCGCTGCTGTTCTCACTCTGGCAACGGGTTGCAACAGATGATGAGCCTCTGAATTCAACACCTGCAGGAACAGTTACGGGGTTTTCAAAACGGTAAAGACCTGCAGGCAGATAAACTATTCCGCCTGTTTCTGCCGCTTCATTCAGCTTATTCTGTACTGCAACAGATGCATCGGTTTTACCTGTTTTATCAGCTGATACAACATATAAAATCTCGACAGGTTTTGTGTGCTTATGCTCATAATCGGGTGCAAACGCACTTGTGTCCGCATTGTAGATACGGATATTTTTGCCCTTGATTCTTCCTTCGGTTTTAACATTTGTCAGAATCATTGCATTTTCACCGGGGTCATATATTGCACATTCACTGCCTTCGATAACACCGTTGCTTATACCCGTACCCCATGAATACTTTCTTGAAATTATGTTGCCCTTCGGAATATAAATTCCGTAATCACAATCGATTATATAAAAATCGCTGAATTCGCCGCTGAAGGTGTACCGTATGCCTTCCTTGACAAACATTCCGTAAAGCATATCGGAGATTCTGACATCGGCAAATTCGGGCCATTCGAGGTCGCCTATTACAAGACCGTAGCCGTTTTTGCGTGTGTATTTATCAAGCTCCTGCCTTTCGGGAGCGTTGAACTCAGCACCGGCTTTGCACCAATATTCGTTTGATATATAAAGAGTTTTTACGGTATCAACATCGGCTGAATTATGAGCATTCAGGCCCTGATAAAGGCAGGTTCCTTTTACGTTTTCAACCGTCAGCATTTCGTGGCACTCATAAATACCGTTTTCGCATTCTGCACTCGCACCGATTCCTCTGTAGGAATTGATAAGAGTGCAGTTTTTTATTGTCTGGAGCATATAATCGCCGTTACCGACCACATAAAAAGTAAACGGATAAGGTTTTATGTTATCAATGCTCTGGTCGGGATACCAGACGGTAAGGCCCACTGCACCTGCACTTGCGCCGACAGTAAACAAAGCGGGATTCATTGCATCGCTGCTTTCGACGTCAGCAATGATTATTGTTCCGTAGTCCCATCCGTCATCTGGGTCCTGATAATCACCCATCAGCGTTACAAACTGGCGGATATAAATATTGCCCGTTACTCTGTATCTGCCTGCAGGAAGCCAGACCGTACCGCCGCCGTTTGCCGCACAGCCGTCAATCGCCTGCTGAATAACTGCGGTAACATCGCTTTCACCGCTTGAATCGGCATCAATAACAATATCCGCTATTACAACCTCATCCGTCGGATAAACGGTTTCGATAATCTGCGGTGCATTTGCTTCATCAATCGCAAAGCACGGAATAACCGTATTGATTGCAATTAATATGCAAAGAAATGAAGAAACAAGCTTTTTCATCTTATCAGCTCCGATTTGTTAATAAAAAGTTATGATGCAATAATTATAATTCCCTTTCAAGATTATGTCAAACATACTTGTAGAATTTTATAATCATATATGATATAATATCAGAAAATATTGCGAGGTAAATGCTGTTTAGTATTTTAAAATATCCGTTTAATTTATGGAGGTATTGTTATGAAAAAGCTTTTATCGGTAATTCTTGCTGTTGTTATCACTCTGAGCATAACACCGCTTGTGTTTGCCGCAGGAACAACTTATTATATTGACAGCATATCGGGCGATGACGAAAACACGGGTTTATCCGAATCATCTGCGTGGAAAACAGTTGATAACATTGCTTCTTTAACGATTGAAGCAGGTGATAAAATTCTGTTCAGAGCAGGCGGCGATTATGACTGCGCTGTTACGCTCACCTGCTCGGGTACTCAGGATAATCCCATTGTCATTTCATCCTACGGTGAAGGCGAAAAGCCGCATCTTAACACCGATGCAAGAGATGCGGTTATGAAGCTTTTTGACTGCTCCTATGTAACCGTTTCAGGCTTTGAAATCACGGCGCACAACGGCGGCGGTATTTGGGTTGACGGTGTTACTAAAGAATCCAAGGGCGTCAGAATAGAAAACTGCGAATTTCACGATATGCAGAATTACACTGTAACCACTCGTGACGATTATACCGAAGGTCCGATTTCGGGCAGAGCTGCGATAGTTATCAAGCGTTATGGCGGCTCACCATATCCCGTCAACGATTTTCAGGCAGTGAACTGCAAAATATACGATGTGGGTAACGGTATATTTTTCACAGGTTCACAGGATCTGAATAAAAACGCACTTGTAAAGAACTGCGAATTTTACAATATGGACGGTGAAGCCGTTGTTCTTGAAGGCTGCGACGGTGCTTTGGTGACGCATTGCCGTGCGATAGACTGCTGTCAGGGAGTCGGTCTTGATGAAAACGGAGAAATACTTTATTTTACAGCTGCAATGTGGACTCATTATTCCTCAAACTGCACCTTCAGCTACTGTGAAATAGCAGGTCAGAAAAACTACGGCGACGGAATGACGGTGGATTTTGACCACGGCTCATATAACTGCACATACGAATATATTTATTCACACGATAATATGCGATTTATGTGCAACAACCCTGCTAAAGGCGGCAACAGAGGCAACACTGTAAGATACTGTCTCTCAGTTAATGACAATCAGGGCAGAAACAAAATCGGCGTATCCGACGGCGAATGGAATTTCAGTTTCTATAATAATACAATAATCAATTCGTCGGAATTCCAGATGACTCAGATTTATGATTCACTTTTCGCAAACAATATTATAGTTTTTAAAGACGGTCATAAGTTTTATCATATAAATGAAGAAGCGAAAACCTGGAACAATACGTTTGCCAACAACTGTTATTACAACACTTACAATCCCTCTTTCGATAAAAATGCTTTAAACACGCTTCCGGGCTTTGTGGGCGGCGACGACCCGATAAAAGCATATCAGCTTGCGGAAGGCTCGCCGTTAATCGGTGCAGGCTTTAAGGTTGAGGATGGTTGCATGACAGATTTCTTCGGCAATGAAATAACAAGCAACAACATCGGCTGCTATTCCGCCGACGGAGAAAACGCCGAGCTCGAAACAGAAAACTTCCTTGAAAAAGCTATAAGAGTTGTCCGACAAATATTTAATATAGCAATTGAAGAAATCCGCAAATTAATTATTGACATTTTCGAATGACAGTATGTGAAACGTTTCTGTAGTATATCATTGTTCGACAGCTCATTTGACAAAGGAGCCGATTGTCACAAAAGAGCAAGCTGTTTAATCCCAATTTGTAAGATTACACTCACCAAAATACTGAACCACCTCTTATCATTGCTTACATCTGCATCGATTGAGGTGGTTTTGTAGGTTCGGCTCTTTCCTCTGCCGATTGAGTGGAATTTAAATTGCAAAAGGGACCGGTTCACTTCCGATGTAGGTACAGAAGAGCTTTCGCATATCGAAATGGTATGTGCGGTTGTTTATCAGTTGACACGCAATCTTTCCATTGATGAAATCAAGCGTCAAGGTTTTGATAAATACTTTGTTGACCACACAACGGGCATTTATCCTGTGGCGGCAAGCGGAGAGCCGTGGACGGCTGCTACAATCCAGTCAACAGGCGATGTCATAGCAGACCTGAGCGAAGACCTTGCGGCAGAGCAGAAGGCGAGAAAGACATACGATAATATCCTCCGCCTTTCCGATGACCCCGATGTTAACGATGTGATCAAATTCCTGCGTGCAAGAGAAATAGTGCACTTCCAGCGCTTTGGTGAAGGCTTGCGCTTTGTGACGGATAAACTTGACAGCAAGAATTACTACGCCTGCAACCCCGGCTTTGACAAAAACTGCGGCTGCTGAATAAAAAAGAAATCGGTGTGCGGAGCGAATCCGTGCACCGAATTTTAATTTATTTGTCAAGGAATTGATGTCACCGTATAAAGCTTTATAATTATTGATAAGTTTATTTGAATTTTGATATCGAATGTTGAAATAAGAATATTTAAATGGTATTATTGATTTAGAGTTGTTGTATGTTGGCTGACTAACGGGGCGATGCTATGCCGCTGCAGATTATCCTACAGGATATTACGAAAATGAAGGTTGATACCATTGTCAACACCAACAACGAGAAAATTGCCAGGGGCAGCAAGTTGTTGGGTTGATGGGAAATTTTATTTACAGGAGTGTTAATATGATTACCTTTATCTGTTATCCGAAATGTACAACTTGTCAAAAGGCTAAAAAATGGCTTGATGACAACAAGATAGAATACGAACTGCGTGATATCAAGCAGTTCAACCCTTGTGTTGAAGAATTGTCGCAATGGCACAGGACAAGCGGACAGTCGCTTAAAAAGTTTTTTAACACAAGCGGATTACTTTACAAATCCATGGAGCTGAAAAACAAACTGCCGTCAATGAGCGATGATGAAATGCTTTCGTTACTTGCAACTGACGGTATGCTTGTAAAAAGACCGCTGCTTATCTGCGATGACACAGTACTTATCGGATTCAAAGAGCAGGAGTTGGAATTCCTGAGGAAATAAGTGTATAAATGATTAGTCTCCCAACGGGTGACCAACCGAATAACGTGAATCGTTATAATGTGGTTGTAAGGTGAAACGAAGCCTTACAGCCACATTAATTTTTTAGGAGGAAATGAAATATGTTAGGTGCTATTACGGCATCGACGAAGAAATCGAAGAAACAGTACTGTCTTATCTTGACGAGTATTTGCTTGATATTGCAGAAAAATTTACAGACAAATTTGTTGAAAAGGAAGTTTGAATTATAAAATAAAAAATCAGAGACAACGTTGAATTGAAAAGCTGAAGAAGCAGGGCGGCGAGTACTTTGTTTGTGCTACGGCTGATATATGCAAAATCCCCCGAAGCTTCTGAAACTTCGGGGGATTACAAATTATTTATATGTTACGCTTGCAAATTCGTCGCTTTCAAACATCAGTCCACTGTTTTTACGTTCTCTACGGTTACGTTAACCGTATTGGTTTCGTTTGCTGCGGAGAATTTTGATTTCATTGCCGCATTGTACGTGATGTTTTTGAACACAATGTTGTCTGCAGTAAAATTGCAGATGGGCACAGTATTCATATCGCCGATTTCTTCGGTAAATACCGTGCACAGTATGGCTCTGCCGTCATCACGGAAAATCTCGATGTTGTCAAAGGTTACACCGTCAATGCCGCCATCTGCAAGCTCCACAACAATTGCAAGTGAAGCAACACGGTTGTTGTTCCGCGTTGCATCTCGGCAGATAACGGCTCTGTCTTTGAACGTAATGTTGTGCATTGCTCTGCTTGCCTCGACGTGTATGTCGCAGCATCCTGCTTTGCCTTCAGACGATGTGATCATTATATTTGTAATTGTGTTTTTAAACAAGCAGATAAACTGATTGAAATCGCGGATTTCAGTGCGCTTTTCGGTCTTGATTTTTTTATATTATACAATATAATATATACATTACGTTTTTTGGAGTGTTATATGAAAAAACCAAGTTACAAGGGCACGGTTATCAGCTGTTATATCGGCTATGTTTCGCAGGCTATAGTTAACAACTTTTCACCGCTGCTTTTCGTTATGTTCGGTACGCAGTTTAATATCAGTCTCACTCAGCTTAGTCTTATGATTGCCGTTAACTTCGGTGTTCAGTTGTTGACCGATTTTATCGCGGCACGTTTGGTTGATAAGGTCGGCTACAGGCCGTTTGTTGTTGCGGCACACTTTCTCTGTGCGGCAGGTTTGTCACTGCTGAGCGTGTTGCCTTACGCTATGCCTCCCTACATAGGTTTGCTGATTGCAACAGTTTGCAGCGCAGTAGGCGGAGGACTTATAGAGGTTATCGTAAGCCCTATAATCGAGGCTTGCCCGAGTGACAACAAGGCTTCTGCTATGAGCCTTCTGCATTCTTTCTATTGCTGGGGTCAGATGGCTGTTGTGCTTGTTTCAACGCTCGTTTTCCGCTTTGCAGGCATGGGCTCGTGGCGTGCGATGTCCTTTGTGTGGGCGCTTATTCCGCTTGTCAATGCGTTTCTCTATATGCGTGTTCCGATCAATGCACTCCCCTCGGAGGAAGGCCATTCGGGTGTATCTTCGCTGTTTAAAAAGAAGACGTTTGTTATAGCATTTCTTATGATGCTATGTGCAGGTGCAAGTGAGCTTTCGATGAGCCAGTGGGCATCTGCCTTTGCCGAAAAAGGTCTCGGTGTATCCAAGGCTATGGGTGATTTGCTCGGCCCGTGTATGTTTGCGGTGTTTATGGGCATTGCCCGTGTGTTTTACGGTAAATTCGGAGAGAAAATTGCGCTGAGTAAGTTTATGGCAGGCAGCAGTGCACTGTGTATAGCTGCTTACCTTATAACCGTTGTTTCGCCCCGACCGTTGTTGTCCCTTGCAGGCTGCGCGCTGTGCGGCCTTGCCGTGGGCATTATGTGGCCCGGCACTTTCAGCCTGGCAAGTGCGGCTATGCCTAAGGGCGGTACGGCAATGTTTGCAATGCTTGCCTTTGCAGGCGATATAGGCTGCACCTCAGGCCCTTCACTTACAGGCAGAATAGCTGATGCCTTCGGCTCGGATATCAAAGCGGGCTTTGCTTTTGCCGCTGTTTTTCCTGTTGTGATGCTTATTCTTTCACTCGTTTGGATAAGACGGGAAAATAAAGTGAAAAAAACACGCAGTTGATGTAACCTTTTTCCTGCTTTTGCCATAGTATGTGGTGTAAGAAGAAAGGAGGAAACGACAATGGGATGCAACTTCTCTAACGGCAACTGCTCTTGGATTATCATTCTTATCCTTCTCCTGTGCTGCTGCGGCGGCGGTGACAACTGCGGTTGTGGCTGTAACAGCGGCAGAGATTCCGGTTGTGGCTGCGGCTGCTGACGGCTTATCTCGCTAAAAAGTCCCCGTGAAGCTTTACGCTCCACGGGGCATTTTTGTTTAATCCAATATTTTTGTAATTATTGAGTTTGACACAAGAAAGCCCTTTGGTGTTAGGGTGATGCTTTCATTATCGACGACGGTAAGTCCGTTGCTTGCAAATATCTTTGCTTTGTCGAACATCGCCTGCGGTATGTCAAAACCGAATCGCTCTCTTACCAAGCTGTTTCGCAGACCTTCCGTCAGCCTGAGGCGCAGCATAACGTATTCTTCAAAGCTGCCGCCTTCACCGTCAGCAATAGGCTGTGCACCATTTATGAATTTGATTAGGTCGCGCTCGTAATAAAAACGTTTACCGTCAAGGAATGAATGGGCTGCAGGACCTATGCCGATGTATTCGCGGCAATCCCAGTAAAGCAGATTGTGTCTGCTTTCATAGCCGGGAATTGCAAAGTTTGAAATCTCATACTGTTTGTAGCCATAGTCGGCAAGAAATTCACACGTTGCAAGATAAATGTCGCAGCACTCGTCTTCGTCGGGCAGATCAAGCTGATTTTCAATTCTTTGGAAAGGTGTGCCCGGTTCGATTTTGAGCATATAGCAGCTTACGTGCTTTGCACCGCTCTCGGCACAGAAATCTATGCTTTTCCTGATTGAGTCAACCGTCTGGTTGGGGACTCCGAGCATCAGGTCGAGCGAAAGATTTTCTATTCCTGAGGAGTGCACAAGACGGATAGCTTTTTTTACCTGTTCTGCATCCGCTCGTCTGCCGAGTGCTTTGCGCTCGCTTTCAACAACAGATTGCATACCCATTGAAATACGGTTAACACCTGCATTTATAACGGTTTGCATATCGTGCGCACTCCGGCACGTTGCCAGGTCATACGGGTTGCACTCAAGCGTAACCTCGCAGTTATCCGTGCGGCTGATGCGGTTGAGAATCCGGGCGATGTGTTCGGGTTTCATAAGCGACGGAGTGCCGCCGCCGAAATATACCGATGATACCGGAAAATACCGGGTATCAATGCGTTCTATTCTGCCGATTATTGCTTGGATATATGAGGATTGATTTTCGCAACTGTTATTGGTCGGCACAGAATAAAAATCACAGTACGGGCACTTGGACCTGCAGAAGGGAATATGGATATAAAGTCCGCGTGGATCAGTTATCATCATCAAGCTTAAGCACAGCCATAAATGCCTCCTGCGGTACTTCGACAGTACCGAACTGGCGCATGCGCTTCTTACCTTCCTTCTGTTTTTCAAGCAGCTTTTTCTTTCGTGTGATGTCACCGCCGTAGCACTTTGCAAGAACGTCCTTGCGCATTGCCTTGACGGTTTCACGTGCTATAACCTTGCCGCCGATTGCAATTTGAATCGGAATTTCAAACATCTGGCGCGGAATATTATCCTTTAGCTTTTCGGCAATCTTACGTGCTCTGCCGTAAGCCTTATCGGAGTGGATAATGAAGGAAAGTGCGTCGATTACGTCACCGTTGAGAAGCACGTCGAGCTTGACAAGCTTTGAGGGCTGATACTGTGCAATCTCGTAGTCAAACGAAGCGTAACCCCTTGTGCGTGATTTGAGCGTATCGAAGAAATCGTAAATGATTTCGTTGAGCGGAAGCTCGTAGTGTATATCAACACGGTCCTTCGTGATGTATGACATATCCTTGAATGTTCCGCGTCTGTCCTGGCAAAGCTCCATAATCGCACCGACATATTCGCTGGGTGCGTAGATATGTGCGTTTGTCATAGGCTCTTCACAGGCAGTTATGATTGCAGGGTCGGGGTAATTTGTCGGGTTGTCAATTTCAAGTATTGAGCCGTCGGAGGTGTGAATTTTGTAAATAACGCTCGGCACGGTTGTAACCAGGTCGAGGTTGTATTCACGCTCAAGGCGCTCCTGAATAATTTCAAGATGGAGCAGACCCAGGAAGCCGCAACGAAAACCGAAGCCGAGAGCGCCTGAGGTTTCGGGCTCGTATGAAAGTGCCGCATCGTTAAGCTGAAGCTTCTGCAGCGCATCGCGAAGTGACTCGTAATCCGCACCGTCGGCAGGGTAGATGCCGCAGAATACCATCGGATTTACCTTGCGGTAGCCTGGAAGCGGCTCGGCTGCGGGATTTTCGGCTGTCGTAACAGTGTCACCAACGCGAGCATCGCCAACGGTTTTGATGGATGCGGTGATGTAGCCGACTTCACCGGCAGTAAGCTCATCGGTAGGCTCAAGTGAGGTTGCACGCATATAGCCGACCTCAACAACCGTAAACTGAGCTCCTGTAGCCATCATTCTCATTGTGTCACCGGCTTTGATTTTGCCGTCCATAACTCTTACATAAACGATGACACCGCGGTAGCTGTCATAAATTGAATCAAAGATGAGTGCACGAAGGGGCAGGTTCTCGTTGGCGGTAGGTGCAGGAATATCCTGTACGATACGCTCGAGCACCTGCTCAACGTTTTCGCCTGTTTTTGCGGAAACTCTCGGTGCATTTGAGCAATCGAGTCCGATAATCTCCTCAACCTCCTCCGCAACCCTTTCGGGGTCTGCGGCAGGCAGGTCAATTTTGTTGATTACGGGTACAAGCTCAAGGTCGTGGTCGAGTGCAAGGTATGTGTTGGCGAGTGTCTGTGCCTCAATACCCTGCGAAGCATCGACGATGAGGATTGCACCGTCACACGCTGCGAGTGAGCGTGAAACCTCGTAGTTAAAGTCGACATGTCCGGGAGTGTCGATGAGATTAAGCTCATACTCCTGACCGTCTTTTGCGAGATAGTTGAGTTTAACTGCGTGAGCTTTGATTGTAATTCCGCGTTCGCGCTCAAGGTCCATATTGTCCAGCAGCTGTGATGTCATATCACGCTTTGCAACCGAATCGGTTAACTCAAGCAGTCTGTCGGCAAGTGTGGATTTGCCGTGGTCAATATGAGCAATTATTGAAAAATTTCGAATATTTTCCTTGGATACTGACAAGGAATTCACCTCTTATTTACGTTTCTTTTTCATCTGTTTTTTGGCTTTCGGAGCTTTTTGCTCGTCAAGGTCTATTAGAATAAATGAGGCTGTCCATATTGCGATGAATATGAAAAGGAATAAAACAGCCATTGTTGCGGATGTGAGCTGAAGCGCTTTGAGCTCACCGATCACGCCGACAAGTCCGCCGAGACCAAAGCCTGAGGCTAGTGAGCCGAGCACCGTGCCCGTATCGGCAAGAAGCGCGTTGATAATAGCATCAAGGCCGACCGTGCCGTCAACAACGAGTGAGGTCATACTGTTGAATGATATCATAAGTCCGACTACCGACACTGCGCCGAAAACGGAAAGGCAAAGGTTTGTCTTTCGTGCATTTGTGAATGCGGAGCAGATGAACACGGCAAGTATCGCAACGATCATAAGGCATAAGAACACGAGCGCGGTTATGGCGCGCGCTTTGAGCGGAGCGAGAGTTTCTGCCAGATTTGCCGGGATTGTGAAATCTTTATCCAGATCAATGTTCTTATCCTTGAAGAAATCATAAAAATCGTAAAGAGCAAATGAATCGTGGAAAAATCCTTCAGTAAAGCCGAGGTCAACAGTTATCTGAATAATTTTGATGAAGAAAAGTGCCGGAAAGGCGAGAAGTGCCGAAACGGCAGCAATAATTCTGTAAAAAGCCTTCATAAAGTTACTTACCTGCTTTCGCTTATTTCCAGGATGAGTTAAGTGCAACCGTGCGGTTGATAACAAGGTTATCTTCGGTTGAATCTTTATCAACGCAGTAATAACCTTGGCGCATAAACTGGAATGTGTCGCCGGGCTTTATACCCTTGAGGCCGCCTTCGATCTTACAGCCTGTGAGGACTTTGAGCGAATCGGGGTTAAGGTCAGCATCACTTTCCGGTGTTTCAACGTTGTAAAGTCTGTCATAAAGGCGTACTTCAGCCTCGATGCAGTCGTCTGCGCTTACCCAGTGGAGTGTGCCCTTGACCTTGCGTCCGACAGGTGAGTTGCCGCCCTTGCTTGCAGGGTCGTATGTGCAGTGCAGGCAGGTTACGTTGCCGTCGTCGTCTGCTTCATAGCCTGTGCAGGTTACGAAGTATGCACCCTTGAGTCTTACCTCGTTGCCGGGGAAGAGGCGGAAATATTTTTTGACGGGCTCGACCATAAAGTCGTCACGCTCAACAAAGAGATTGCGTGAGAATGTTACCTCACGTTTGCCGAGTTCGGGCTTATCGGGGTTTACTTCAACCTCAATTGTTTCTGTCTGACCCTCAGGATAGTTGTCAATAACAACCTTGAGCGGGTCGAGTACAGCCATTGCACGGGGTGCGTTTGCGTTGAGGTCGTCACGTACACAAGCCTCAAGAAGGCCGTAGTCAACAACGCTGTAAGCCTTTGATACGCCTACTCTGTTGATAAATTCGCGAACTGCGGTTGCAGGGTAGCCTCTGCGGCGCATACCGCAAAGGGTAACCATTCTCGGGTCGTCCCAACCGCTGACAATGCCTTTTTCAACAAGCTCAAGACACTTACGCTTGCTTGTCTGGCAGTAGTTTACGTTAAGGCGTGCAAACTCAATCTGTCTGGGCGGCTCATCAAAACCGATCTGCTCAAGGAACCAGTTGTAAAGCGGTCTGTGGTTTTCAAACTCAAGTGAGCAGAGTGAGTAGGTTACTCTTTCTTTTGCGTCGGAAAGAGGGTGAGCAAAGTCGTACATCGGGTATACGCACCACTTGTCGCCTGTCTGATGGTGGCTGACATGAGCGATACGGTAGATAACGGGGTCGCGCATATTGATATTGGGCGATGCCATATCAATCTTTGCTCTGAGCACACGCTCACCGTTTGCAAATTCACCCTTTGTCATACGCTCAAAAAGGTCGAGGTTTTCTTCGACCGAGCGGTCACGGTAAGGGCTGTTTTTGCCGGGCTCTGTGAGTGTGCCGCGGTATTCTCTTATCTCGTCTGCACTCAGGTCGCATACGTAAGCCTTGCCGTCCTTGATGAGCTTGATTGCACATTCATAGATGAAATCGAAATAACTTGATGCGTAGAGGCATTCATTCCACTTGAAGCCGAGCCACTCGATATCTTCCTTTATTGCGTCAACGTATTCTACGTCCTCTTTTGAGGGGTTTGTATCGTCAAGACGGAGGTTGCATATGCCGCCGTACTTTTCGGCTGTGCTGAAATCAATGCAGATTGCCTTTGCGTGGCCGATGTGCAGATAGCCGTTGGGTTCGGGTGGAAAACGAGTCTGAACTCTGGTGTTGACACCTGCGGCTAAGTCTTCATCGATAAAATCGTGAATAAAATTTGATACTCTTTCTTCTTCCATTGTAGTTTACCTCCGTGAATTAAAGTGTTGCGATTGCGTTGTTGATTCTGGCTGTTACCTCGTCCTTCCCGAGCAGCTGCATAATTGCACACAGGTCGGGTGTGTTGGAGCGTGAGGTTACCGCCATACGGATAACGCCCGAAACGTCGCCTACATGGCCCTTAAAGGTTTCGGGGTTCTTTTTGTATTCTTTGACATTGGGTGTGAAGCCGAGCGGCTCGCACATTTCCTTAATCTTTGCAAACCAGGTATCCTTGTCGTCTGCAGGGTCGTAAACGGTAAGGTACGTGGTAAGTATTGCCTTTATATCATCAGCCGATAATTTTTCGTCGAATTTTACATCGGCAGTATAAAGCTCGTTGTAGAAGTAGCTGACAAATGCTTTAACCTCGCTCCATTTTGCAATGTCTTTTCTGGGCTTGGGACTCTCACGGTCAATGTTGAGCACTGCTGTTGAGAATGCGGGATCAGCCGTGAAGATTACGTTGAACTGCGGATCAAACTCTGCCGACCACTTTGCAACGTTTTCGTAAACCTGAGCAGCACTCATAACAGAGATGACGTTTTTGCTTACATCGTTGAGCTTAATAAGGTCAAACAGACAGCCGCTGATGCTCATCTTTTTGAGGTTGAAGGGGAATTTGGAAATATCTTCCTTCGGGTTAGCCCTGCGCCAGTCCTCAAAGTTGGAGTTGATAAGTGTTAGCAGGTATTCAAGCACGCTCTCCTTCGGGAAGCCCTCCTCAACAAAGTAGCCTACGGCAGCTTCAGGATCTTTACGCTTTGAAAGTTTGCGCTTGTCGCCTGTTTCTTCGTCTATTTTAAGCACCTGCGGCGTGTGTGCAAACTTGGGCATTTTATAGCCGCACACTCTGAAAAGCTCAATGTGTTTGGGTACGGAAGAAATCCACTCTTCACCGCGGATGACGTGGGTTGTTCTCATAAAATGGTCGTCACAGACGTGTGCAAAATGGTAGGTGGGTATTCCGTCTGATTTGAGAAGAACCTCGTCAATTATATTTTCAGGCATTTCAATCTTACCCTTGATAACGTCGTCAAATGCTATACGCTTGTTTTCATCGCCCGATGAGCGAAGACGGATAACGTAGCTTTCGCCTGCTTTGATTCGCTTTTCCTGCTCCTCAAAGCTGAGGTCACGGCACTTTGCGTATTTGCCGAAGTAGCCTTTGATGAGTGCACCGTCGCTTTCCTGCTTTTCGCGCAATGCGGTAAGTTCATCCGCTGTACAGAAGCAGGGATAAGCAAGGCCCTTTTCAACAAGGCTCTTGGCAATGGTTTGGTATATTTCGGCACGCTTGCTCTGCGTGTAAGGGCCGTATGCGCCCTTCTCTGTGCCGAAGCCCGTTACACCCTCCGTGAATTCAACACCGAAGTAATCAAAGCCCTTGATTATGGCGGATACACCGTCATCAATTTCACGCTTTTTGTCTGTGTCTTCAATTCGCAGGAAGGATACACCGCCTGAAACCTGAGCGGTGAGAATATCAACAAGTGCGCCGAAGAAGCCGCCCATATGCAGGTAACCTGTCGGGCTGGGAGCAAAACGCGTTACTCTCGCACCTTCGGGAAGATTTCTGGGTGGATAGACAGCCTCGTAATCCTCCGGAGTTTTTGTGATGTCGGGAAATAATAGTTGTGCAAGTTTTTCGTTGTTTGTCATATCTATAGTTACCTTTCAAAGAGTATTCGTGGTTGTTACGGTGTGAACTGCCTTGATTCGCTCGTGATGCGGCTCAGGTGCTCTGCGCGCAAGGAGAGTATGTTTGCGATACAGCACGAAAACGGTTGCCGCACCGATAGCAGCACCAACGACGGGTGGAACGGGAGAGAAATTGAAAGACCACTGCTTTTCTTCTTCGGGGAATACTACCGAGTTGTAATAATCCTGTTCAAATTCGTCGTAGTTATCATATTCGTTGTAGTACATATCGTCTTCCTGCGCATTTGCTGTTACCGTAAGCGAAAACAGCATAGCGGCAGTACACATCAATAGTATAAGCTTTTTCATTTTTACTTCACCGCCATCCATATCAATTCGCCGATTGCTGTGCATACTGCGGCAATAATGCCGAAGATGGCTGCCATACGCGGCATGCTGGGCGGAATTTCGCCGATGATTTTTCCGCTTTGTCCGTTTATAAAAAGCTGTTGGGAGTAGCCTTTGTCGTGGTGGCTGAGTATCCACAGCGGAACAAGTGCGTAGCGCGTACGAGAATGTGTTATGTTATGAGTACAACTGTCAAACCTGACGGGCATATCCTGCGCGAATGATTCTTTGGCTTTTTCAATGGCCTGAATCTTTAATTCTTCAATCGACTCACCGTCTTGTTCGTCAGTGTTTGTGTATTTTTCGTACGGTGTATCGTTACCGCTGTCTGTGTATCGGGTTGCTTTGCTGAAGTCGAACGGTCCCAACAAGCTGAAAAGCTCGGGCGAAATAAGTGAACTCAGGGTTGAGCATACGCCGCTTGCGGCAGTGGTTACGGTTGCAGAGCGAGAAGAAGCGGATATATTTGTCTGCAACTCAATGTCTTTAAGGCATACCGGGATATATATTGCGTTGAAATTGCCGCTTTTTGCCTTGTGACTCAAAACTGAGCTTGTAAGAGGCCGAGCCGAAAGATGCTGTGCGAAAATGCGTCCGGCACGGGGCTTGTCTATCTCAAAAGGAATTATAAGCTCCGGGATTATCAGATTGCTGTAATCTTGAGAAATGAGCGCCGGAGCACCGCAAAAGCGACAGTAGGTGTCTGCCGATTTGCTGAATGTTATCAGCTCCATACCGCAGTTGCGGCATTTGCATCCGTAAATTTTATCCTCTGCCATTCTTCGTCACCTCATCCGTGGTGGGTTCGGGTGTTGCATCGGGGGTAATGCTGTTGGTAGTGAAGGTTGTTATACCCAGCGCATAAAGCTCTGCCAATCTTTCCGGGGAGTCGATAGTCCAGGTTGCGAGGGAAAGACCTGCATCGGTAAACATCTTGATTTCCTCCGGTGTGCCTGCTTTATTGCCGTTGAAAGATACGCCGATGAGCCGGTCGGATTTTGCGGTTTTCAGTGTTTCGTCGCTAAGATCGCTGACAAGCCAGTAAAGGTCTGTGTTGGTATGCGTGAGCACGTTGTTGCCCGAAGAAAGAATCTGAGATATCATTTCAACCTGTTCACGGTTAAAAGCGATGAAAGTACATTCGTTGACCATATATCCGGTGGTTTTGACAAGCTGAGGAATAAATTCCGTTCCGTCCTGCTTGATTTCAATTACGGGATGCAGGTCAAGTTCACTGCAAAGAAAGAGCATTTCGTTGAGTGTGGGAATGTGTATGTTTTTGTTGTTGCCGTTGTTTTTGTCAATGTGGTATTCAAACAGCTGCTTGTAAGTCAGGTTGCTGATTTTGCCGTTGCCGTTTGTTGTGCGCTTTATGTTGTCATCGTGTAAAAGCACCCACACACCGTCTTTGGTTTGTCTTATGTCAAACTCAATGTGTGTGTAGCCGTAAGCGGCAGCTTGCTCAGCTGCTTCAAGCGTGTTTTCGGGCGCAACTTTGTTCATACCGCGGTGCGATATCAGTGTCACCTGTGAGGTGTCGGATATTCCCACACAGTCAAGCGCATAGATTTTGTTGCCTGCAAAATGCTTGATGATGAGTGCTGCTGCAACACTTACTGCAATCACGATGCAGACAGCGGCAAATATTTTTCTTTTCTTGTTCGATAAAGCAGCCATTGTGTTTCACCAACTTTTTTTATTTGGTAGGGGAGAAGTACAGCGTTCTTGTGTAGGGTTCGGAATTGATGAAGCTCTTGACGACGTATTCTGTCTGAACGGTTATCAGACCTGATCCGTCAGGTGTGTAAGGCAGTTCGATTTCAGCACCCTTCTTTATCTTGATCGCATCGTCAAGTGGGTACGGTTCTCCGTTGATTGTGATTGATTCTATTGCTATTTTACTTCCTGCAAGGTTGCGGAAAAGCAAAACGTTGCTGTCTTTGTTGTAGAAGCCGGAAGTTTCGTTTGTGAATTTGACGTACACACCGTCGGGAGGAGCTTGAGCTATTTCAAACTGCGGAAATCTCGAATCAGAGTGAACGTCTGTGATGTTATCCGTGAGCACAAGCTCAAGCAGAAGATTCCTTGTATAAATATCCCACCATGTCTGGGTGTGATACTGCTCGTAGTTGAACCATGTGTTTTCGGGGAGGAAACAGGTTGAAGCATCAAGCGTTTGTGTAGGTGCGATGTGGTTGTGCGTCGGGTTTGTGCAGTTCGTGTTGAGCTGCGTGTAGTCAGATGCAAATCGCTCGCCGAAAGGAGCGACTGTGGCGCCCGACGTATTGACCGTGTCTATGATGAAGTCGGAGTCGATTGCTTCACCGGTGCCAAGGTGTGTGCCGTAGTTTGCGAGGATGGCGATGTTTACGCCTGCCTGCTGAGCACGCTTGAGTCCTTTGCTCATATTCGGCATACATTCGAAGTGCATCTTATCTGCTTTTTCAATAATGTCAGCATTCTCTACCGGGTCAAGGTAAACGTCGCGCAGCTTTTTGTAGGATGCGGTGTCCATAAGATCCCAGATGCTGCCGAAATGTATTGCGTAGGGGAGAAGCACTTCGTTAAACGCGGATTTGAGCAGACTGTTGAGGAACTCTTCGGGTAGCATTTCTGCCAACCAGCGAAGATCAACCTCCATATGGAGCATAATTGCACCGAACCGTGCAAGCTCAGAGAGATCAAATTCGACAGGCTCACTGCCCAGCAGTTCCATGACAAGGCTTGTGCCGCCTATTGCGGGCGAGTTCATAACTGCATTGTCAACCTTGCCTTCCGTGCCGTGGTAGTAAAGGTATGTAGCTGTCAGCTGACCGCCGTGGCTCATGCCGTAGATGTCAACCTTGTCACTGCCGGTGTATTCGAGCACTTCGTCAATAAAGCTGTCGAGATGTTCGCAGTTTACAATCTGGCTTCTTCTCCAGTCTGTGTTGAAGATGAAGATTTGATCTTCAGGCATGGTGAGGCACAGATCCTCGATAAATTCTCCCTCCGTCAGCGGCAGAAAGTCACCGTTTTTTTCCTCGTTGATATATTTAACCGTGGCTTCGTTCGGATACTGCGGATATGATGTTATATTGTATTTTGATGTGCCGTCGGGGTTCATTGAAATATTGTCGAACAGCTCTGCCGTGGCATCACGGAAACAATCGACAAAGGGTTGTGTGTTGCCCTTGTAATAGTCGATAACGCTCGAAATTATGTCAATGATGTTGGGCACAACCATCTCGGCAACATCCTTGGGTTTGATTGCCCATACCTGCTCCTCTGTTTCAAGTCCTCTGTCCCTGATGAGGGCCGGACCGGAATAACCCTGGATGAATATGAGCGGATGACCGTCCCACTCAAAGGAAGGGGAACGTTGTTCCTTAGCATCTATTGAAACTGCTGTCGAACAGAAAATTATGACAGCACATAAGAATATGCTGATGTATCTTTTCATTTAAACCATTGCTCCTTGATTCAGGCGGCTGTGAAATATACCGTCTTTGTAAACGCTGGTGTGAAGATTTTGCCTTTGCGCGTGTATGTTATCTCAATGCTGATGTATTCGTTTTCACCTATGCCCTCGCAGGGAATTAAAAGCTCTTCGCCGGGGGCTACGACGGCTCTGCGCTCGCAGTCAAACGTGCAGCCGTCAGCTTCTATGTTGCGGATTACAAGTGAGTATTCGCCGGAAAGGTTGCGTACGAGAAGCTCATCGCTCTCGCTGTTGAATCTGCCGGAAATCTCGTTTGTGAATTTGACGTACATTGCATCAACAGGACACTGTGCAATTTCGAACTGAGGATAGCAGGGGTCGGAGTATACGTCGCTCAGTTCGTCCGTGAGGAGAAGCTTGATCAGAAGTGAAAACGTGTAGCTGTCGTATGCTGCCTGACCGTGATACTGTCCTCTGACAAACCATGTATGGTCCGGCAGATATGCACAGGATGCATCAACGGTGCGATCAGGTGAAATGTGGTTGTGTGCCGCGTTGTTGCAAGCGGTACCTTTTGCAGCGTATCCGTTTGCAAACTGCTCACCGTATACTGTGCAGTAAGCGCCCGAAGTGCTTGTCGTGTCAATAACGAAGTCGGCATCTATTGCTTCGCCCGAGCCGAGGCGTGTGCCGTAGTTTGACATTACGGTTACATTTACTCCGCTTTCGCGTGCCAGGCGAAGGCCCTCACCGATGTTTGCCATACAGTCAAAGTGCATCTTGTCTGCTTTTTCGATGATGCCTGCATTTTCCGTCGGATCGAGATGCTTGGCTTTGTATTCTTTGTATGTTTCAACATCCATAAAGTCCCAGATGCTGCCGAATTGCAGTGCGTAGGGTTGGAAAACGTCAACAAAGACTACTTTGAGAAGCTTGTTGAGGAATTCACCGGGGAGGATATCGCCAAGGATTCTCAGGTCAGCTTCAGTGCGAAGCATTACGGCGAGAAAACGGCTGATTTCGTCCATGCTGAAGTTTGCTGCGCCGTCACCGAGAAGACCTTTGACAATGCTTGTGCCGCAGATTGCGGGAACGTTGAGTACAACATTGTCCGCTTCGTTTTCCGTGCCGTGATAGTAAAGGTAAGTTGCGGCAGTCTGACCGCCGTGGCTGAGTGCGTAAATGTCAACCTTGTCCTTGCCTGTTATGCGGAGCACTTCGCCAATGAACCAGTCAAGACGCTCTGCGTTGTCAATCTGACCCATTCGCCAGTCGGAATTGAACACAAAGAAGTATTCATCGGGTACGGTTTTTCTGATTTCGTCCGTAATGGCTACCTCAGGTATGTATGCCTCCTCACCGTTGGCCACAAGTGAAGCGGCGGAAGCCTCCTCGGCAAAGTGAGGGTAGGTGGATATATTGTGCTTTGATGAACCGTCTGCAAGGCAGGAGAGCTTATCAAGCTTGTCGCTTGCAAGGTCACCGAAGCCTGCCGAAAGAAGATCGCTGTTACCTGTGAGGGCATAGATTGCTATGCCGAGCACTATTGAAGGAACAGCAGAGAGGATTTTCTGAATATTGAACTCAGAACCCGGGCCGAGAATTGTTTCCTCGGTGTCAAGACCTTTGTCTTTTATGAGCGGTGAGCCTGTGAAGCCCTGAATAAATATAACAGGGTCACCATCCCAGCTGATGCTTTCGGTTTCAGTTGCGTTGGTTGTGAGGGTTACACTGCATACAAGCAATGAGAGGCTTAAAAGAATACATACAAGTTTTTTCATAGGTATCCGACAGTCCTTTCGAGAAGCAAATTATTTGTTTGCTTTTTTGAATTCTTTTGAGAGAAATACGAGCGGAACGAAAATGAGCACGCCGATTGCGGCTGCTGCAAGGAAGATGTGAGGTGCGGGAGTTGCAAGAATTTCACCGTAATCATTTGTGTAAGTCGTTGTTGAATATGCGTTTGATATTTTTTCTGCAACCGTCGGGCCGATAAGCATAGGCAGAAGAACAGAGAATATCATTCTGATACCCTGAAGCTGGCCTGTCTTGTCTTCGGGTGTGAAGTCGCGTACGGCGGCACCGAGCATAATCATAAGCAGACCGTAGCCTACGATTGTAACAAGAGCTGCGAATATGAAGTAGAGAATGTTATCGTCTGCAAAGAATACGCAGATAAGACCGATGAGGTAGAGGATAGCTGCGGGGAAAAGATAAGGTGCTTTACCCTTTTTGTCGCTCATAGCGATAATGTATACGAGCGCGGCAACCATTACCAGAACAAAAGCAACCAACAGAATAATTGTGCCGAGATTGAGCATCGGGCCGAGTGCTGACATATCGAGGTGTTTGTCGAGGTAAATGAAAATGTAGGGGAAGAACACCTGGCTTGATACGGAGAAGATGCCCATACAAGCAAGTGAGATATAGAGGCTCTTGTTGCCTTTGATGACAGAGGGCCTGAAGCCGTAAACAAGTGTTTCAACAAAGCCTGCGGTTGTCTTTACGTTTGTGCGGGATTCTTTGATTGAGAAAATGCCGATAACACCGCAGACGGTAACAACAGCGCCGAGGATGAGGAAGTAAAGAGAGTACTCACGCTGGCCTACCTCTTTGCTGTCGCCGAAGATAGCTCCGAATGAACCTGTAACTGCAAGGGTTGCAACAACGGGGATAACTGCAAGGAGTGATTCGATTTTTGATCTGTTTGATGATGTGCCGATATCGGTTACCCATGCATTGAATGCCGCATCATTACTTGTTGAGCCCATAAAGGTCATGAGACCGTCCATTATGATAACAAGAATAACAGTGGCGGAAACTGCGGCGCCGATTTCTGTGCCGAGAATCTTTGCGATAAACTCGGGGTTGATGATTGCGAAGGAAACAACGGTAAGACCCCAGAGAATGTAACCTGCGCAGATGAATATCTTACGCTTGTTTATTTTGTCACTGAGACTTCCCATAAAGAGTGTTGTGAGGAAGGCAACAACAGCGCTTACGCCGATCATAACGGAGATGTCGTGCATATCGCCGCCGATTTTTAACATATAAAGGTTGAAGAAGTTGTTTTCAACAGCCCATGCAACCTGACCCATAAATCCGAACATAATGAGGTTGAGCCATAAGCTGAATGAGAGTTTGCCGTTTTTCACTTTTGCCATTGTTTGAATCCGCCTTTCTTTTGGTCATATGCTTTCGGGCACACTTCCACCAATAAATAATTATTATATATAATATCAAATTAATTTGTCTTCGTCAATGAGTTTAAAAAACATTCAAAAATTTTTTCTAACCTCTTCACATTTAAAGAAAATGTGTTATAATTACACTGTGTTCGTATACGATTACGAGAAATTTATCAGGGAGAGTAAATGATATGGCACTTGAAAAAATTCTTATCGTCGATGACGATACCAACATTTGCGAGCTTCTCAGACTCTATATCGAGAAAGAGGGATTCAACGTAATTATCGCTAATGACGGAGCTGCGGCAGTTAAACTGTTCCGTGAGCAGCAGCCTGATCTTATGCTGCTCGACATAATGCTGCCCAAGCTTGACGGTTGGCAGGTTTGCCGCGAAATCCGCAAGACTTCCGATAAGCCGATAATTATGCTCACTGCCAAGGGCGAAACTTTTGATAAGGTTCTGGGTCTTGAGCTCGGTGCGGATGACTACATAGTTAAGCCTTTCGACACCAAGGAGGTTGTTGCGAGAATCAAGGCTGTTCTCCGCCGCTCCAGCGCAACTGTTCCGGTTGCCTCGGTGCAGGAGGTTCAGTACGACAGGCTTCTTATCAACCTCACGAATTATGAACTCCGTGTCAACGGCGTACAGGTTGATACTCCGCCCAAAGAGATGGAGCTTATCTACCATCTTGCAAGCAACCCAAACAGAGTTTACACACGCGACCAGCTGCTTGATGAAGTATGGGGCTTCGACTATTACGGCGATTCCCGTACTGTTGACGTTCACGTCAAGCGTCTTCGTGAGAAGCTTGAGGGTGTTTCCGATAAGTGGGAGCTTCGCACCGTATGGGGTGTAGGCTACAAGTTCGAAACCAAGGACTGATACGGCGGTATTACACTGTTCGGGGGTTAATATCGTATGAAAAGAGCAAAAACCAAGGGCAGATTCTCAGGTGTGTCGCTGCGTATGCAGTATTCACTGATGATGATGGCTATCATAATGGCATGTTTTCTGTTGCTCAGCGTTGCCCTTGTTGTTTTCTCGGGCAATTACTGGTACAGGCAGAAGGCGGAGCTGCTTACGGAAAACGCACATAACGTTGCACAGTCAGCATCCGATTTGCTTTCAAACGGCTATATCTCAATGTTTGGTGACGGTGATTCGATTGCCGCACTCGGCTCGTCGCTTTCGCTTATCTCAACGTCAATTGATGCGGATGTTTTTATTTGCGATACTACGGGTCACATTATTATGTGCCGTGAGTTTCTGATTGACGGCTCGGTTGTTGCAGAGGCCTGTGAATATCACGACAACATTATTATCACACAGGAGATCATGGATGATGTTCTGATTGAGTCTTATTCAACCGTCAGCAACCTCGGCGGTCAGTTTGATGAGGCTCAGTTCATAGTTGGTGACCCCGTGCAGGTTGCGGGGCACACGGTTGCCATTGTTTTCACTGTCGCTCCGGTTACCGGTGCGATTATTGATTTTGTTATGCCTATTGTGCAAATTCTCACCATCTCGCTGTTTGTTGTTATGTTGTTTGCTGTGCTTGCGGCTTACTTTGTGTCGCACACAATCACAAAGCCCATTATGCAGATGGCTGACGTTACAAAAAGCTACGGCTCGGGTGATTTCACACCCAGGGTAAATATCGACAGAAGTGATGAGATAGGTCAGCTTGCCACTTCGTTCAACTCAATGGCGAGCAGCCTTGCACAGCTCGAAACCTCACGCCGCAGTTTTGTGGCAAACGTTTCGCACGAGCTTAAAACACCTATGACCACAATTGGCGGTTTTATCGACGGTATCCTTGATGAAACGATACCTCCACAGCAGCAGGAGCATTATCTCAAGATAGTTTCCGAAGAGGTAAAGCGGCTTTCGCGCATAGTGGTATCAATGCTCAACCTTTCCAAAATCGAGGCAGGTCAGCTGGATCTGAGCTTTAGCGATGTTGATTTGTCATCAATGCTGCTTAACACTTTCCTGAATCTCGAAAAGAAAATCAGCGACGGTAAGATTGAGATCAGGGGGCTTGATCTGCTTGGTCAACACACTGTGAGGGCTGATAAGGATTTGCTCGGTCAGGTTGTGTATAACCTTGTTGACAATGCGGTCAAGTTTACTCCTGCAGAAGGTTATATCAGTGTAAGTATAGTAGAAAAAGAGGATTGTACCGAAACTCATATCCTCAACAGCGGCGCAGGCGTTTCTCCGGATGAAATTGAACGTATTTTTGAGCGTTTCTATAAGGTTGATAAGTCGCGCAGTGCTGATGCAAAAAGCACGGGACTCGGACTCTACATTGTTAAAAGTATATTAGAGCTTCACGGCGGAAAAATATACGCTGAAAGTAAGGAAGGAAGATACACAGAGTTTGTGTTTACGATTCCGAAAAGCAGATAACTGTTTGCAACAAGGATGACACATTTTGTTAACTGAAAATTTACTTTAGCGTTATTACGTTTCAAGCTGTGTGTGATATTATGTCGCAAACTGAAAGGAGAGAAGCAGATGGATGAATTTATGAGTAAAAGTAACGGTAATCCGCAGGAGGATCAGTTTGCATCAATCAATGAAAAAGGTGCGGACGATTTTGAAATAACGGTAGAACCTGTTGAAGAAAAAGATGCTGCGGATTTTGAGATAACGGTAGAGCCTGTTGACGGCAATGCGTCTGCACAGAATGATACGGCATACGGCAATGCTTACGCGCCGTATGTGCCTGTTCAGCATACGGCTTTTGAGCCGCAGAAAACGGCTGCTCAGTCAGAGGCGGCATTCAAATCAAATAAAAAGGGCCGCAAGATTTTCTTTATTATTCTTGCAGTTGTAATTGCTTTTTCTGCGGTTGCGATTCCCGTCTCACTTATCGGTAACAACAGCGGCAACGGCCCGGCACAGAGCGGTGAGCCTGCTACCGATTCGAACGCACCTTCAATAGATATCAACGAGACGCCTACCGCCCAGGACAGTTCAGTTCCTGACGGAAGTGTGCTTACTCCCGAACAGGTGTACGAAAAAATTTCGGCAATCAATGTTGCGGTTATCGTGTATAAGGATAATGCGATTTACACGGAAGGTACGGGTATAATTATGAAAGAGGATGATGCGGGCAAGTACACCTATATCCTCACCTGTGCACACGTTATCTCTGATCCCGGTGTTGAGCTCGTTGTTCAGCTTGAAGACGGTAAGAGGCACGATGCTCAGCTTGTCGGTTACGATGCACGCACCGATATAGGCGTTCTGCGTGTTCAGGCAACAGGGTTCCGTGTTGCGGAGTTCGGTAATTCCGATGCGCTCAAGGTCGGCAGTACGGTGTATGCGATAGGAAACCCCGGCGGTTCGGCACTCTTCGGTACTTTTACAGACGGTAAGGTTTCCGCAATCGGCAGAAATATTACAAGCAGTATCGGCTATGATATGGTATGCATCCAGCATAATGCCGCTATCAGCCCCGGTAATTCGGGCGGTGCACTTGTTAATGAGTACGGACAGGTAATCGGTATCAATTCTTCAAAAATTGCCGCAACAGAGTATGAGGGTATATCCTTCTCAATTCCGATCACTCAGGCTAAGGATATCATAAATAAGGTTATGGCTTACGGATATGTTCCCGGCAGAGCTAAGCTCGGAATTTCCTACCTCAAAAATGATTCCGCATCGGTCAGTGAAATTTACAGTATGGCTGTTCAGATGATGGATCTTCCCAGCGGTTCTTTGGTCATCTATTCAATCGATCCGAGCAGCGGCCTGGCAAATACCGAGGCTCAGCCCGGCGATATGATAATTGCGGTCAACGGCAAGGAGCTTGACACGCCGGATGTGCTTCTCGAGCTGATTGAAGAGTCATCTGTCGGTGATGTGATTGAGCTGACTTTGTTCAGGATTGACTCCACCGGCGGTAAGTACAACACCTCGGAGTTTAAGGTTAAGGTGAAACTGGTGGAAGATAACAACAGCCGGCCGGAAGAAACCACAACCCGTGGCGTGTACGGCAATGAAGATGGCTTCAGCTTTGATTTCGGATTTTGATAATAATTGCTCTGAGCAGAAATAAGGATAAACATTTATGGATAAATCAGTTTTTTCAAAAACCAAGTATTTCATTATTGATATGGACGGTACATTTTATCTCGGCGGTGAGATAATTCCCGGTGCTGACAGCTTTATCGACAAGGCTATCGCTTCCGGCAGGGATTTCCGTTTTTTCACGAACAACTCTTCGAACAACGTTGAGGTCTGCTGTGAAAAGCTGAAAAAAATGGGATACCCCGTATCTGAAGATAAAATTGTTATTTCGTCACACGTGACTATCGATTACCTCAAAAAGAATCATGCGGGCGAAAAAATTTATCTGCTTGGCAATGAGAGACTTACAAACGATTTTTTGAATGCAGGCATCAATCTTGTTGACGAAACACCTGATGTGGTTGTGCTGGGTTTTGATACAACCCTCACTTACGAGAAAATTAATAAGGCAGCAAACTATATTGCGCAAGGTGCGGTTTATATTGCTACACATCCCGATTTCAACTGCCCGATGGCAGATGGTTTTATGCCCGATACAGGCTCGATGATTGAGATGTTTGCCGCATCTACAGGTAAGCGCCCGCTTGTTATGGGTAAGCCGATGACACAGACTGTTGATTACATTACATCGATGCTCGGCTGTGAGCGCGATGAAATTGCTTTCATCGGTGACAGGCTTGCAACTGATATCACAATCGGTGCTGATCACGGTATCCCTTGTGCACTTGTGCTCAGCGGTGTAACAACCGTTGAAGAATATGAAACAGCAGGCATACCTGCCAGTGTTGTAGTGAAGGATCTTGCTTCGCTTGCCGATTACATCTGATATGCCCGAAGCGGCGAAAGGGGAAGAAATATGTTTTCGGATAATCTGAAAAAATACAGGAAGATTGCAGGACTCAGACAGGATGACATTGCAAAAGTTATCGGTTTGGACCGTTCAGCATATGCTTACTACGAAAACGGAAAAACCGAGCCCAGTATCGACAACCTCAAGCGGATTGCAAAGGCGTTCGGTGTGGATGTGAACGCACTTGTCGATTTTGAGATGCCCGAGGTATCCCTTGAATTCTGCAACGATACTCAGGGTGGATATACGGCATCCGGTATGATTAACGAAATGGATCTTGCCAAATGCAGTGCGGATGAAAGGGCGATTATCGCCTGCTACCGTGCATGCAGTGATAAAGAAGCTTTTCTGGCCGCTGTCAATGAGTTGTACGAAGCCGAGCTCGGAAAAGTAAACGAATAGTGTCTTTACGTGTTGTGAAAGGAGATTGAATATGATTTGTAACAACTGTAATACACAAATACCTGACGGATCGGTGATCTGTCCGAATTGTAATGCTCAGCTTTCACCGAGCATTGAACAGAATCAGCCTCAGCCCGTAAATGTGCAGCCTCCCGTAAAAACGGAACCCGAAAAAGGCGGCAAAAAAGCAGTCAAGAACCCCAAAAGCAAAGGCTATGCGGTGGTCTTTACCGCGATATTGGCATTCCCTGCGCTGGTTCTTCTCGTTGTGGATTACCTTGGTGCGCCCGAGTGGATGCTCAGCCTGTTTGCTTTTTTTGAGTACAGCCCCTCCTTTGCACAGCCCGGTATAATATCCTGGTCACTTTACATAATCGGTATACTTATGTGCTTGTGGATGGTCGCCGTTCTCCCTGCTTTGAAGCCGAAAAGACCTGCGGTAACGGCAAGCCTTTGCTTCCTTGTTATTTCGCTTTATATGGTGCTGCTTTCATTCATCAATAAGGGCGCTGTGTGGTACACCTCTTATGTTCTTCCCGTCTGCCTTATGCTTACCGTAACTACAGCGATAATGACGTTGCTTCTCTCGTATAAAATCATCAAAAAGAATCACGCCTTTTCTGCGGTTGCAATTCAGATTGCTCTTATCGCAATAGGCTCAGAGATTGTGTTT
>JAZNMK010000058.1:0-13572 GCA_045579585.1 Acutalibacteraceae bacterium | reverse complement strand
AATCTTAATCAGCTTTCCCATGACGATAGCGTTGACCCTGTTACCCGAGCATCCGTATCTGTTCAGAAATTTGGCAAGCTCGGTGAATCTGAGGTTATCACGCCGAAGCATATCTGCGGAGATATGATCGATATGATTGACGATGCCGATTTGAGAGCCGTTATGGATAGCGGAAACAAGGTGCTTGATATCGCAGGTAAAGCCGGCGAATTTGCACTTGCTGTTTTTGAAAAATATATCACATTGGGATATGATAAAGAAGCATTGAAAGATACGATTTACACCATTCCCACATCAGGTATTACCTATGAATTTACCCGTATGATATACGAAATCTTGGGCTTGAATGTGGATAATATCGCTTCCAAGTTCAATTCTTACAGCCTTTTGGAGGTTAATGACGAGGACGGCGATATAGACTATGAACGTATAGCAACGTTGTTAAGGCAGGATAAGTCTTTTGACAACATTACAATGAGCGATGAAATTGCAGAAGGAGATAAGAAAGTGAATTTTGATATTGTAGTAGGAAATCCACCTTACCAACTTAAAGATGGTTCGGGCGGCACAAACGATGCTCCTATCTATCAGCACTTTGTAGAAAGTGCTCATGCAGTAAACCCCACAATTTCAACTTTAATTATGCCGTCTAAGTGGTTTACTTCTGGTAGAGAGCATCTTTTAGGTGAATTTCGTCAAAAAATGCTTAACAATCGAAGCATACAAAACATGGTGGTATATTCCGATTTTAGAGATATTTTTCCCGATGTAAATATCAAAGGTGGTTTATGTTATTATCAATACAATTCAAATTATAGCGGTGACTGCAGTTATAAGCTTATTCAAGGTGGTAAATCAAGTGTTTGCAACAGACGATTAAATGAATATGTTGTTCTTATTCAAAATCCCACTCTAGCAGCAATCGTAAAGAAAATTTCCAACTTTGAAAATGAGGGCGTAGGTTCTGTTGCAAGTATTATTTCAAACGATACACCGTTTGGAATTCCCACCAATCCTGCTACAAGCAAGAAAAATCCTTATGATGTCTTTGATAATACATCAGATGACCACAACACACAACTTTTCTATTTAGACAAGGCTAAAAGGAAAATTGCATATATAAATCGCAATGATGTAAAGAAAAATGCTCAAGATATTGATTTTTACAAGGTATTTATTCCGGCGGCATATGGTGCAGGAGAGGACTTCCCTCATCAGATAGTTGGGCGTCCTGAATATGCTGAGCCTAACTCTGTGTGCTCACAGACATATTTATATGCAACATTCCAATCTGAAGAAGAAGCGAAGAACTTTATTTCGTATTTAAAAACTAAAATTTTTAGAGCGTTAGTTTGGGCATGTAGAATTGAGCAGCATTTACCCAATAAAACATATAGATTTGTTCCTCTGCAAGATTTTTCAAAGCCGTGGACGGATGCAGAACTGTATGTCAAGTACGGACTAACAGAGGAAGAAATCGCATTTATCGAATCTATGATTAAGCCGATGGAGTGAAAATGACAGATTATTTAAAGATATACAAAAAATTCAAGGATGTCAAAGAGGTTAAGGATTATATCGACGATGTAATCCTCCTCCGACAGTACTACGTATCACAGCGGTACGACAAAATGCAAGAACATATTCAAAAGTTGATGAACAAGCATTTCGTTGAAACCGTTGTTTGGAATACAGTGAATCAATATCAACCAATAACAGTTGAGCAATCCTATATCAACGCCGAGAGCTTTTTGCAGATGCAAGGCGCAAAGATAATAACAAAAACGGTTAAAAATTACGCTCAGCGTTTATCCAAAGATGAAGCATCAAACGTTGAAACATTGGCTAAATAGGAGGTAAAGATTATGTTGTGGGATTTGTTGATTGGAATAGCCGCCTCCCTCATTGCAAGTGGAATTGTTGGATTTTTGGGAAACAAGGCTATTTCAAAGCAAAACAGTGTTATTCTGAAGGTTTATGTTCTTTTCCTTTCTATGGCAACTTTCGTTGTTTCCGGAGTAATTTCTATTATTCTCAATCAAGATTTGGTCGACAGAGTGGTAACTATGAATGAAGTAAACATACTGAAGTTTTATAGTAACTGCATAAACAGTTTGATTTTTGTTCTTGGTATCATTGCTTTTGTATCTGCAGGTGTGATCGGAATTGAGGCATACGATCGCAGCGTCCGAAGAGATCACAAAGAAAATATGGATAGATATAAGACAATAAAGTGAGGTCGTTGATATGATATTAAAACAAACAGCTAAATCCCGCTCATAGGATGCAAAATTAATTTCTTATAAGCTTATGACAAAAAGTTAAAGTACAGTTGTGTCTACTTGTATAACTGATTGACGAACTTATCAAAACCTCAATGGAGTATTTTAATATTACTGCGTAAAAACAGATTAAGGAGATAAAAAATGTCAGAAGAAACAAAAATCGAATTATTTTTTCCATATTATATAAATCAAGGAAGACTACTCGATATCTATGCAATACTTAATGGCGGTTATTCGGAATACTCAGAAATAACAGCAACAGTAAATGACGATTCAAAAAAATCCGCCAAATCAGAGGCTTCAGTTTCCAGTGGATTCAAATTGTTTAACATTGGCGGAAAAGTATCAGGCGACCTTGAGCAAAATACCGGAGTCTCAAATTCTAACAAAGAAAAAAGAGTACAAACAGTTACATCTATGCTTAGCATTGTAAAAAATACACTTGTAGAAAAAGAATATGTTAAATGTATAACACAAAGCGAAGTAGGAGATTTTGTATGTTTACCCGTAAATCTTTCAATAAATTCTGTCAAATCCCTTATTTCAGAAATGTCAGAATTACTTAAATTATGTGGAAATATGCAAAAACTCGGTGCAACTGTAAAGGGTGCAGGAAAAGAAAACAAGGAACTTGATAACATTATGAAAACAATGCTTCAGTTGTTTAATGGGGAAGAAATTATTTATGAAGCAGATGAGTTTGCGATAATAGGTAATATGTTTGATTTACACCTATATCAATCCATCCGTTCCGATATTATAGGAACAGATATGATGTGTTTAGCTCAAGTTAAAAAAATATACCCCAACGGCACAGAATTGATGAAAAATACAATTTTCACAAAAATCAAAGATAATTCAGCAAAAGAACAATTTATTGATATAATCAAAAACATTACAGACGGTAATTTTTTTGATTTTGAAAGTATAGCTGTAGCTTCAATTAAAAACAAGCCTGTTTATCAACTTGAAATAATTGCATTATATCAATAAAATTGACATTGTTTAAAAATGAAATGAGGTGAGCCAATGGCTCAAAACGTCACTTTATATAATCTTCTTATCTCTTGTCCCGGCGATGTAAAGGATGAGGTTACTTTGATTGAGGCTAGTGTTGATGAATTCAATGAGTTGTATGCTGAGCCTTTAGGTATAACAATTAAAACTCGCCACTGGAGCAAGAGTTCATATGCACAATCCGGAGGAAAGCCGCAAGCATTGTTGAACGAACAATTCGTGAACAAATGTGATGCTGCTGTAGCAATCTTTTGGACAAAATTCGGGTCACCAACAGATGAATATGGTTCAGGAACTGAAGAAGAAATAGAAATTATGCTTCAATCCGGAAAGCAAGTTTTTATGTATTTCTCGGACAAACCTATTTCTCCAAGTCAGATGAATTCAGACGGATACAAACAAATTATATCATTTCGTGAAAAGTATAAAGACCGCGGTATTTACTTTACATATACAACGGATGAAGAATTTAAAAGACTGTTTTTTGCTCACCTATCTATGCATTTTCTTACAGAAAAAAGAGTAAAAGAAAATGCCATCGCCAACACCCCAAAATTGAAAATTGTTGGAATTGACGAAAACGGAAAATTAAGCGAGAATGCATCTATATATCCATTTGTTTTAAATACTGAAACAAATATGGAGCATTATCGTAACACTATTAAAGATATGTATAGAGAAATTTCACAAATTTCTGTTGGCGGTAGGAAAAACCAACAGTTCAATGGTTTTAATTTTACAAAACCTATTGAAATAGATGCAGATGAGAAAAAACTTTTATCTAATGTTGCTGATGAATTAGAAATAGAGATTCCTGATAGCTTTTTTGACTTGGGAAATTTAGATGAGGATCCTTTATCAATAGCCGCTTTGGGGCATACATCATTAAGAGGAACCAAAGAAGAAAAACAAAAATACAGAAAAATCAAAAATCTTCACAATACTATTTTTAAAGCTTTAGAATGGGGACCTATTGAAAAATCATTTTCTAATAAGCAATGTTTGAGACTTGCTGTTCAGAATTATGGAAATGCAGTAGATGAGGATGTTGAAATATCATTCGAGATACCACAAAATGCATTGTTAACGTTAGAAGAATTCCCAAAGTTTAAAAACAGTGAAATGGGATATTTGATGAATGATTGCGAAATGGATGTTTTATTCGGAATAAATAGCACTGCCGAATATATCGATTATTATGAGTCGAAAAACCGAACAACAAATCATTTTACACCCCATCCTTATGGTTTGCCCGGATACATTCCTGACTACAACGATGATTTTATTGAAGAATTAAATGATACATTTTGTTATTCATTTTATTCAAATGGCGATAATTATATCATTAAGTTAAAAATTGATTACATAAAACACAACACAACTGTCGCATTTCCTACTATCCTGTTTATCAAGGACAAATTCACTGAAATACCATATAAAATCACATCAAAAAACAATCCTAATATTATCGAAAATGTTTTGACGATATCAGGATAAATTCAGCACTTTAAAGTGTTGACAAACGGTTTGGGATATGGTACAATCTCATTGCAACAGAATAATTTTGCACGACATACAATCCACTGTGCGTGACTGCAATTATCAACACTGATAACATTCTGATAAATTCTATCTCGTGGAGGGTGGTCACTGCAGATAATAGAGATAATAGGTGTAATCAAAGAAACCAAAGTATCCACATACGGAATTTCTAAACAAAGTAGTTTAATTTATTCCGAGTGGGAATAATATCTTAATTTCACAACCCACGCAGAATAGCCGTTTGCGGGACTTTTTCAAAGCCCGTGACAACAAAATGACAACATTTTTTCAGATTTTTTTAAAAATGATAAGAGCTAACAGATTTTTGTTGCAAAATCTGTTAGCTCTTTTTTATTTTGGCGAAGTGGGGAAAGTTTGAACATCTTTAGGCACTTGTTTCACGCAACTTATTTTTCCGTTGCATTTTCTACTGCTAATTGCCAATTTCCTATTTATTTCATTTCAGTATTGTGTTACAATGACAGAGGAAAATTAACCTACCGAGAGACGAACAGTTGCGCTGAGTGTCGGCGTAAATATCCGTCACACCTAAAAGGAGAGATCATTATGAAAAAACTTATTTCTGTTTTGCTTGCGATTATAATTATTGTTACGGCAACGCCCGTAGCACTTGCAGCAGAAAATGAAACAGTTATTCTTTACACAAACGATATTCACTGTGCAATTGATAACTACCCCGTGCTTGCCGCTTACAGGGCAGAGCTTATTTCTCAGGGAAAAAACGTTGTAGTTGTTGACGCAGGTGATGCCATTCAAGGTGAGATAATCGGCTCACTTACCGAGGGCGAAGCTGTTGTCGATATTATGAACACGGTCGGCTATGACTATGCCGTACCCGGTAACCACGAGTTTGACTACGGTATGGACGTGTTCCTTAACCTTGCACAAAACAAAGCAGAGTACGACTATATAAGCACTAATTTCCATAATCTGTCGTCTGTTGAACCTGTATTCGCTCCGTATGCAATTGAAGATTTCGGCGACTATCAGGTTGCTTTCATTGGTATTTCCACACCGGAAACAATCACCAAATCAACTCCGGAATACTTCAAGAATGAAAGCGGCAACTTCATATACGGTTTCCCGGTTTATCCCGGCGGTATGACAAACGATATCTTTTATGAAAACATTCAGAAGAGTGTTGATTCTGCGATTGATGACGGCGCAGATATAGTTGTCGCAGTCGGCCACACAGGCATTCTTGAAACAACCGACGGCTGGAAATCAACCGATATTATAGCCAACACTGACGGTATTGACTATTATATAGATGCTCACTCACACGAAACGACAGAGAGCGCAACATATAAAAACGAAAACAACGAAGACGTAATTCTCACTTCAACAGGCACAAAATTTGTTAACTTCGGCGTATTAACAATAAGCGATAGCAACGCAGAATTTGAGCTTGTAAGTGCTGATGATGTTGATATTTTATCAATGACTGACGAAGCAAAAACAGCTTACACTAATGTAAAATCAAAGGTTGACGGTTACAACGATATGATTGCCGACCTGTATGAAGAGATAGGCACATCAGAAGCAAAGCTTATTGCTTACGATTCAGACTACAGCTGGGCTGTACGCAAAAGAGAAACAAATCTCGGTGACTTTGTTGCTGATGCATACCGTTCTGTAACGGGAGCTGATATTGCTATAGCCAACGGCGGCGGTATCCGTGCGGATATTGAAATCGGCAACGTTTCCAAAAAGAACCTTATGGACGTCAATGCTTTTAACAACGCTATGTGCGTTATCAAGGTTACAGGACAGCAGCTTATTGACGTGCTTGAGCACGGTGCTCGCAACTGTCCCGATTCTCTGGGCAGCTTCTTCCAGGTATCAGGCGTAACGTTTGAAATTCACACTTACATAGAATCACCCGTTATCTCAGACGGTCTCGGCAATTTTATCGAAATTGACGAAACAATGGAACGTCGTGTCGATAACGTTTATGTCGGCAATGAGCCGGTGGATCTTGCCGCAACCTATACACTTGCAGGCAGTGCATACGTACTCACTCAAGGCGGCGACGGTTTGACAATGCTTGCAGGCTCAAAAGTTATGCAAAGCGAGGGACTCCCCTGCGACAGCGAAATGCTTATTAAGTATTTCACAGAAACTCTTGACGGCGTAATTACTGAAGATATGTACGGCAACCCCGACGGCGACGGCAGAATTACGCTTGTTGAAGAAAGCTATCAATCCCCCGAAGATGATTACGAAATTGAATTCGATGAAAAAATAACAGTTACGGTTTCACCCGAAGAAGATACTTTTGTTAAGTTCGTCCCCGAAAAATCGGGCAAATACATCTTCAGAACAGCGGCAGACGGTATTGATACAGGCGCTCAGCTGTTCGATAAAAAAGGTGAAGAAATTTACGGCGAATACACCGATGATGACGGTGATACACTTGACTTTATGCTCGAGTATGAGTGTGAAGCAGGCGAGGCATATTATCTGAAAGTTTTCACATATTCGGATGGCACAGAGAACTTTGAGCTTACGGTGGAATGCGGACACACCTATAAAGACGGTGCATGCACGGTCTGCGGCAAAATCTGTGACCACATCGAACCTGATTTCCTCGGTTTCTGCTACTGCGGAGAAATTTACTTAGGAACAGATATAGCTGACGGTGACGAGTTTGAACTTGAAAACGAGAATTCTTATACAAGTTTCTGGTTCAGATTTACACCCGAAGAAAGCGGAACATATTCATTCAAATCCGAATCCGAATATGCTGACCCTGACTGTGTTCTCTACGATGCTGACGGTGAATGGGTAACACACAGCTACGACGCCAACGGTATGGATTTTGAACTCTACGAGCATTTCGAAGCCGGCGAAACTTACTACTTTGACATTCATAACTGCTACGATAGCGGCGAATTTAAGGTTACTTTCAGTCGAGTAACTCACACCGCAGATGACGGCAGTGTTCACACAGATTTTTCAATCTTCGAAGGCACACCCTCAAACTGCACAGAGCACGGATACACAACCGGACTTTACTGCAACGAATGCGAAGAAATCGTTTCCGGCTACGATGAACTGCCGCTTGATCCGGAGTATCATATTGATGATGACTTTGACGACATCTGCGACCTCTGCGGTGAAAAATGCTACTACGAATGTGATCATATCTGCCACAGTGATAACTGGTTTATGCACATAATCTGGATAATCGGAAACTTCTTCCACAAACTTTTAGGCATTTCAGCCGAATGTGAATGCGGTGAGCTTCATTATTAATTATTGAGCCTGTAAATCGGCTACGTTATTCAGCTTGTTTTTGAAGGGTTCAAAAAACTTTTCAGCAAAAAGGCTGAACAAGCATAAAATTCCTCTATCCGCACGGACTGTAAAATCCGTGCGGATTTTTATTGCGATTTGAAAAGACAATATGCTATAATAAATTTATTATCCCCCTGAATTTGTGATAAAAAGATCATGCGATAATACTCCCAACACAGAAATTGCGGCTGTAAATTATATAAGGATTACGGAGGATGAAAAATGAACAATATCGATAATTTTGTAATTGAAAACGGTGTACTCAAAAAATACCAAGGCTCTGAGGCAGACGTTGTAATACCCGACAGCGTCACATACATTGGCGACGATGCGTTCAGAGAGTGCGAAAAGCTCTCAAATGTAACAATCGGCGACGGTGTTACACACATCGGCAACTGTGCATTTGGCGGTTGCCATAGCCTCACAAATATAACAATCGGTAACAACGTCACGCATATCGGAAATGGTGCATTTGCCTATTGCATCAACCTCAAAAACATCACAATACCCGACAGCGTTACAAGCATTGGCAACTATGCATTCTTAGCATGCTCAAGCCTACAAAACATCTGCATTCCCGACAGCGTTACAAGCATCGGTGACACTGCGTTTAGAGGGTGCGAAAGCCTCACAAGCATCACCATTCCCGACAGTGTCACAAGCATCGGCAACTATGCGTTCAGCGAATGCAAAAACCTCAAAAGAATCACCATTCCCGACAGCGTTACACACATCGACAACGGTGCATTTGCCGATTGCAGCAGCCTCAAAAGAATCACTGTCCCGGAGAGCCTTACAAACATCAGTTACGATTTGTTCAACGGTTGCAGCAGCCTCAAAAGAATCACCATTCCCGACAGCGTCACAAGCATCGGTAACGATGCGTTCAGAGGGTGCGAAAAGCTCTCAAATGCAACAATCGGTAACGGTGTTACAGACATCGGCAACTGTGCATTTGCCGATTGCAGCAGCCTCAAAAGAATCACTGTCCCGGAGAGCCTTACAAACATCAGTTACGGTTTGTTCAACGGTTGCAGCAGCCTCAAAAGAATCACCATTCCCGACAGCGTCACAAGCATCGGTAACGATGCGTTCAGAGGGTGCAAAAAGCTCTCAAATGTAACAATCGGTAACGGTGTTACAGACATCGGCAACTGTGCATTTGTCTATTGCTTCAACCTCAAAAACATTACAATACCCGACAGCGTTACAAGCATTGGCAACTATGCATTCTTCGCGTGCTCAAGCCTACAAAACATCTGCATTCCCGACAGCGTTACAAGCCTCGGTGACAATGCGTTCAGAGAGTGCGAAAAGCTCTTAAATGTAACAATCGGTAACGGTGTTACACACATCGGCAACTGTGCGTTCAGAGGGTGCGAAAACCTCACAAGCATTAATATCCCCGACTCTGTCACAAGCATTGGTTACTTTGCGTTCAGCGAATGCAAAAACCTCACAAGTATCATTATCCCCGACTCTGTTAAAAGCATTGGTTATTGTGCGTTTGACGGTTGCGAAAAGCTTACTATTCGTGGTGCTGCAGGCAGCTATGCAGAGAAATATGCTGAAGAAAACAACATCAGATTTATCCGTCAATAATACCGCATTTTATCACCGGAGTAAAACAGCAGAATACTGTGAACCGATATACAACAACTGTGAAAATCGGCTTGAAAGGATCGTTATAACAAGTGGAAAAAATAATTAAAAATGCTATACAGTGCAAGCTTTGCGGAGATATAATTGAATCAAAAACCACACACGATTACGTTAAGTGCAGCTGCGGCGCCTGCTCGGTTGACGGCGGCCACGAATACCGCCGTATAGGTTGCAAAAGCAAAGACTGCTTTATAGATTTATCCGTTACAGAAGCTGAAAAATAAATCCGCAAAGCAAGTTAAAAAGCCCCCTGCCTCAGTGGCAGGGGGCTTAGTTTTTCGGGGTCAGAACTTAAAATCAGTCCTCGTCCTCTTCGTCTTCATACTCGATGTCGAACTCGAGGTTTTCACCGCAATTGGGGCACTCGATGCTTCCGCTCTCAAGGATGCCTTCGTCAACGTTGATTACCTCACCGCAAGCGGGACACTCAACCTCAAAGAACTCATCGTCATCATCGTCGCAGCAGCAATCGCAGTCGCAGTCGCAATCATCATCGTCATAGACATATGACTCAAGAGCATCGAGATCCTCGTCAACAGCGTCTACCTGCTCGCCGACAAGAACAAGCTCGTCCTCGAGGTCGGATACTGTAAGTGAAAGATCATCAATGAGATCAAGAAGAGCGTTGATGATTTTTGTTTCGGGTTTGCTTTCATCAAGGCCAAGTCCCTCTGCGAGACCCTTGATGTATGCAGCTTTTTCTGTCAATGTCATTGCCATGGTAATTGCCTCCCTTTATGAATTAAGAAAAATTAAATTAAGCTGTTACTTATGCGCGGCTGAGATATTCGCCTGTACGTGTATCAACAACAATCATTTCGCCCTCTTCGATGAAGAGCGGAACCTTAACCTCAGCACCTGTCTCAAGTGTTGCGGGCTTTGTAGCATTTGTAGCTGTGTTGCCTGCGAAGCCGGGATCGGTCTGAGTAACCTGAAGTGTAACGTTTGTGGGGGGCTCAACGCCGAAAACGTTACCCTTGTAGGAAAGGATACGGCAAGTCTCGTTCTCCTTGACAAACTTAAAGTTATCGGGAAGAGTATCCTCGCCGATCGGGATCATATCGTATGTGTCGGGATCCATAAAGTAGTAGAGACCGCTGTCGTTGTAGGAATATTCCATTTCCTTACGCTCGATGTAAGCGGTGGGGAATTTTTCTGTGGGGTTGAATGTACGCTCAACAACAGAACCTGCAATAACGTTGCGGATCTTTGTACGAACGAAAGCTGCACCCTTACCGGGCTTAACGTGCTGGAACTCGATAATCTGATAAACATTGCCTTCCATCTCGAAGGTAATGCCGTTTCTGAAATCGCCTGCTGATACCATTTGTATTTCCTCCAATAAATAAGTTCTAAAAATAAAATTGAACATTTATAGTCAATTTATTTTAATACACATACGCATTTTTTTCAAGTATTTTACGGAAAAAAGTTAATCCAAATTGAGCAAAACGGGCAAAATGCCGTTTTCGGCAACATCAATTGCACCGAATTCGCCCTGTCGGACACTGCCGGGGTTGAAAAAAAGTATTTCGTCACGGTAGGTTGTGTCCTGAACGTGAGTGTGACCATATAATGCAACAGATACCTTTTCCGCTTTCGCAACCTCACAAAGTGAGCTGAGCCCGTACTTAACCAGGTGCGTATGACCGTGGCAGGCATAAAATCGCTTGCCCTCAATCTCATCAACGATACACTCGGGCAGGTCGCCAATCATCCTCCACGCCTGCTCCCAGTTGCCTTCAACGCAGTGGAAGTACTTGTCGGTATACTTATGCTTTATAACCTCAAGGTCGCGTGTACCGTCGCCCAGGTGAAACACAATTTTAGCCTGAGGCTGTAAGCTGAGAATGAGATCAAGCTTATCAATCGCACCGTGAGAGTCGGAAACGACAAGAACTCTTTTCATACTTTCCACCTCGAAAACATAAGATTGAAAACAAGTATATCATATTCAGGCGGTGATTTCAATGAACGGCAACAATTTCTCACCCGAGCAGCTTATGCGCCTGCTGATGAACTCAAAAGGCAGTGCGCCCGACAGCAACATTATGCAGGACATAGTAAAAAATAAACTGACACCCGAACAACGCCAACGTATTGACAGCGTACTGCACGACAAAACAGCACTTGAGAAGCTGCTGCGCAGCCCACAGGCGCAGGAAATACTCAAAAAGATGGGTAAGAACGAATGAATATACCCGACATCAACAGCTTGCTTGACAGCCTCAGCGAAGAGGATTTATCGGCACTCGGTGATGCGGCGCAGCAGCTCTTCGGCTCACAGCAGACCGACGAGGCTGCGCCCGATATCTTCGGCGGAATTGACCCCGATATGATTGCAAAAATAATGCAGATTATGCCCCTGCTGACAAATGCCGGTGATAACGACAGAACCAGGCTGATAACCGCACTCAAACCAATGCTCAGCCAGGCGCGCCGCCGCAAGGCAGACGAGGCAATGCAGCTGATACGCCTGCTTGAAATTCTGCCTTTGATAGGAGGGTGAGTGTTTTGGACCGTGAGCTTAGAAAAATGCAGGATCAGGCAGACAGAATAGCGCGCGTATATCTGCGCAGAATAAAGCAAAGGCCGCAGCCCGAGCCAAAGAACGACGAAAATCTGCTTCTTCTCGGGCTGATACTTATTCTGCTCACAGACGGCGGTGATATTTTGACGGTTATGATGCTGCTGTACATCCTGAGCTGAAGTCAAATAAAAAAACGGAATAAAAAGTGCTTGACAAGCTCTGATTTATATGATAATATAATCCGTGCACACACGGAGAGATACCGAAGTGGTCATAACGGAACGGTCTTGAAAACCGTCGTACGGCAACGTACCGTGGGTTCGAATCCCACTCTCTCCGCCATTTTTTCAAACAACCTTAACAGGTTTTATATTTATACATTAATTCACTGTCTATGGAGAAGTACCCAAGTGGTGAAGGGGCTCCCCTGCTAAGGGAGTAGGTTGGGCGACTGGCGCGAGGGTTCAAATCCCTCCTTCTCCGCCAAAGAATAACCGCAATCTTGATACAAGGTTGCGGTTATTTTCTTTTTATGGTATGATGCAGAAAAAGGAGGATTTGTTATGGAATTTTTGTTTTTTGCAATATTCTTTTTTGTAATTCTTATTCCTCTTGTTTTAGGAATTGTTATCCCCATATACAAAAAGCATAGTAAAGTAACCGGTGATGTTATTAACTACGATTCCGCCATGAGAAAATTCGTATACAAAATTAATTTGTCAAGCCAAGAGATTATTGACTTACTAAACGCAAAGAATGATATTGACGAATTATCTTGTTCTTTTGATTTTGAAAAGTCTGTAATAAGATTCTTGGAATATGACTCCCACAGAGATTATTATTTTAAAATTCAAGAATATAGCGACTTCTCTATTTTGAGATTGGAACAAGTAGCTTTGCTCGGAATGCAAAGTTCTGTTCCATATAAACTAAATCCGTTTATTGTTAGTAAATTACAAGCAGAAATCGTGCCTTTTTCCCAGTATAGTTTTTAGTTTTGCACCCCCCTAAATCCAATTTGCACCCCCTCGACAAGAAAATGCACCCCCTAAAATGACTTTGCACCCCCTAACCTCAAAAAGGGGGGGCATTTGTATTAAAATTAGGGTGAGTCTTCAGAAAGCACTTGCTTCGGCAAGTGCTTTTTCTTTTTTTCTGCCATGCGGCTGGGTGGCGCTTCCCTTCCGCGGCGCATTCCATTCTCCTCTCCCCCGG
>JAZNMK010000057.1:0-21055 GCA_045579585.1 Acutalibacteraceae bacterium | reverse complement strand
AAAATAATATAAAATACTCGTATCGACTATGAAGGAAAATCATTTTTACGGAGCATCAAAGAGAGCTGTCGGCTGGTGTAAGACGGTATGTAAAGTAAAATATGTCTCATTCCGGAGTTTCCGACCGAAAGGCTTTCGCCCTGTAGGCTCGGACGGGTTCTCCCGTTAAAGAGAGGTCTTGTTGTCAGACGGGACGTGAGTGGATGATCAATTCATCAATGCAGAGTGGTACCGCGGAGAATAACTGTCTTCGTCTCTTTTATGCAAACGTTATTGCTGTTGCGTAAAGGAGATTTTTTTATACTAATTCCCCTCTGCCTTGTTTCGCACAGCGAAATAAAAACAAAAAAGGATTCTAAACCATGAAAAACTGTGAAAAGTATTCAAAACAATTTTTTGCACCCCAAGGCGTTACTATGGAGTGGATGCACAAGGACTGTATCGATACGCCTCCCACGTGGTGCAGCGTTGACCTGCGTGACGGAAATCAGGCGCTTATAGTTCCAATGAGCCTTGAGGAAAAGCTTGAGTTCTTCAAGCTCCTTTGCAAGATAGGCTTTAAGGAGATAGAGGTCGGCTTCCCCGCAGCTTCCGAGACAGAATATGAATTCTGCCGCGCAATAATCGATCGCGGGCTAATTCCCGACGACGTGACCATTCAGGTGCTCACGCAGTCCAGAGAGCATATAATCGCAAAGACCTTTGAGGCAATAAAGGGCGCAAAGCACGCCATCGTCCATCTTTACAACTCCACCTCGGTCGCTCAGCGCGAGCAGGTGTTCAAAAAGAACAAGCAGGAAATAAAGGATATCGCCATCTTCGGTGCGAAGCTCTGCAAGAAATACAAGGCTGAGGCTGAGGGCAAGATAACCTTTGAGTATTCTCCCGAAAGCTTTACGGGCACAGAACCCGAATATGCCGCAGAGGTCTGCAACGAGGTAATATCCATCTGGGAGCCTACACCCGACGATAAGGTCATAATCAACCTTCCCGCTACCGTGTCGCACTCCATGCCTCACGTCTACGCGGCTCAGGTCGAATATATGTGTAAGAATCTCAAGGGTCGCGAAAATCTTATCATCTCCCTGCACCCCCACAACGACAGAGGCTGCGCTATTGCCGACAGCGAAATGGGAATACTTGCGGGCGGCGACAGAATAGAGGGTACGCTTTTCGGAAACGGAGAGCGCACGGGCAACGTCGATATCATCACCCTTGCTCTTAACATGTATTCTCAGGGGATCGACCCGAAGCTTGACTTCTCCGATCTTCCCGCTATTACAGAGATCTACGAAAAGGTAACGCGCATGCGCGTCTATCAGCGTCAGCCCTACAGCGGTCAGCTCGTATTTGCGGCATTCAGCGGTTCACATCAGGACGCTATCGCAAAGGGCATGAAATGGAGAGAGGCAAAGGGCGGTGTATGGAACGTACCCTATCTTCCCATCGATCCCGCCGACATCGGCAGAGAGTACGAGGCGGACGTTATCCGTATCAACTCGCAGTCGGGTAAGGGCGGTATCGGTTATATCCTCGAAACGCAGTTCAACTACAATCTCCCGCCCAAGATGCGAGAGGTGTTCGGTTATCATATCAAGAGTATTTCCGACCACGAGCACCGCGAGCTTCAGCCCGTTGAGATATACGACATTCTCAAGCGCGACTTCGTAAACATAAACAACTTCGTTGACGTTACACGCGCCGTATATACCGATGAGGCAGAGGGAATCCGAGCGTACAGCGTTATCCGCTATCACGGCGAGGACAAGACGGTAATGTCCATGGGTAACGGACGTCTTGACTCGGTAGCAAACGCTCTCAAGGAGCTTCTCGGTGTGGATTACACGCTTGAAAGCTATACACAGCACGCGCTCGAAGGAAGATCGACCTCAAAGGCGGCTTCGTACGTAAGTATCCAGTACGACAGAAAGACCTTCTGGGGCATCGGCGTCGACAGCGATATTATAGTTTCCTCGGTAAAGGCTCTCGTCAGCGCGGTCAATATCATGATCGATAAAACAGGAGTCACAACAAAATAAAAAATAAGGAGCCACAGACATGAAAATGACAGGTGCAGAGATCATCATAAACACCCTCATCGAGCAGGGCGTTACCGATGTTTTCGGTTATCCGGGCGGACAGGTCATCAATATCTATGATGCCCTTTACAAAAACAGCGACAGAATAAATCACATACTTACAGCTCACGAGCAAGGCGCGGCGCACGCGGCTGACGGCTACTCAAGAGCTACGGGAAAGGTCGGCGTTTGCATAGCCACATCGGGCCCCGGCGCTACCAATCTCGTTACGGGCATAGCTACCGCAATGCTCGATTCGATACCCATGGTCGCCATTACGGGAAACGTTCCTTGCTCTCTTATCGGTAAGGACAGCTTTCAGGAGATCGACATTACGGGCATCACGCTTCCGATAACGAAGCACAATTACTTTGTAAACAACATAGCCGATCTTGCGGATTCGATACGCGAGGCTTTTCAGATAGCTAAATCGGGCAGACCGGGGCCTGTGCTTATCGACGTTCCGAAGGACGTTCAAGTGGGACTTTACGATTACGAGCCAAAGCCTATTGTCGAAAAGATCCCTCTGCCCCACGCAAAGAAGGAGCAGATAGACGAGGCGATAAAATTGGTCAACGAGTCTAAGCGCCCGTACATATACATCGGCGGCGGCGCGGCAGGGCTCGGAATGGGCGAGGAGATACTTGCCTTTGCCGAAAAGATAGACGCGTATATCGGCTGTACCTTCATGGGACTTTCGGCTATTCCCGACGGACACGACAGATTCCTCGGTATGCAGGGTATGCACGGTCACTACGCTTCATCAATGGCGCAAAAGGACGCTGACCTTATCATCGGTATCGGCGTTCGATTCAGCGACAGAGCTACGGGCAACGTAAAGAAATTCGCGACTAACTCAAAGATAATCCAGCTCGACCCCGACTTTGCCGAGATAAACAAAAACGTCAAGGTAGACCTCGGTATCATTGCCGATGTGCGCGATTCCTTCTCGCGTATCGCAGCAAGCGCGGAGCGCAGAAAGAATCCCGAATGGTGCGAGCTTGTAAGCTCTCTCAAGCAGGACGAGCTGAAATTTGAAAAGGAAGCTGCTGAGGCGGCGGGAGACAGACTGACTCCCAAAAAGGTATTCGATACCATCAACGCAAAGAAGCCCGAGCATACGATCATCACCACCGACGTAGGTCAGCATCAGATGTGGGCGGCGCAGTACGCTTCATTTGATATGACGAGACGCTTCGTCTCGAGCGGCGGTCTCGGCACGATGGGCTTTGGTCTTGGCGCTGCAATGGGCGCGTACGTCGCAACGGGCGACCCCACCGTTCTCATTACGGGCGACGGAAGCTTCGGAATGAACCTCAATGAGCTTGCTACGGCAGTAACCTATAATCTTCCTATCGTTATCGTTCTTATGAACAACGGTGTTCTCGGAATGGTACGTCAGTGGCAGACGCTCTTCTTCGGCGGCCGCTATTCGAACACCGTTCTTGAGCGAAAGACCGATTTTGTTAAGCTTGCAGAGGCATTCGGAGCGCACGGCTATTTGGCAACGACTCCAGAAGAGTTCAACGATGCCTTTACAAAGGCACTGACGCTTGGCGGTCCTGTTGTTATCGACACACGCATCGAAAAGGACGAATTCGTTCTTCCTATGCTCCCGCCCGGCGGATCGATCGACGACATCATCGTAAAGGTAGAGAAATAAGGAGGACGGCAATGAGTAAATTTGTTATCGCAGTATACGTTGAAAACAAGTTCGGTGTTCTGACGCGCGTAACGAGTATGTTCACAAGACGCGGCTTCAACATCGATGCTCTCACGGTCGGTGAGACCGAATCCCCCGAGTATTCCCGTATCACCATTTCAATGTCGGGCGACGGATACGCAAGAGAGCAGCTTATCAATCAGCTCAGAAAGCTCTTTAACGTAAAAAAGGTCGAGGTGCTTGAGGACGATTCCATCAAGCGCGAGCTTATGCTCATAAAGGTCCGTAACACCTCAGAGACACGCGGAGACGTGCTCTCGGCGGTCGAGGTCTACAGAGCAAAGGTCATCGACTATTCTATGGACGAGATGTGCATAGAGATCACGGGCGACCCTTCAAAAATAGACGCATTTATAAAGCTTATGATCCCTTACGGCGTTCTCGAAATGTGCCGCACGGGTATCGTTGCTCTTGAGCGCGGAACGACCACGCTTTTGTCAAAATAATCAATAATTAAAATTTTTATTTAAAATAAAAGGAGTTAAAAACCATGGCAAACATTTATTATCAGCAGGATTGTGATCTCAATAAACTCAGCGGCAAGACAGTCGCTATCATCGGTTACGGTTCTCAGGGACACGCACACGCACTGAATCTGAAAGAAAGCGGTGTCAATGTTGTTGTCGGTTTGTATCAAGGCTCCAAAAGCTGGGCAAAGGCAGAGGCACAGGGTTTGACCGTTATGACCGCTGCCGACGCTGCAAAGGCTGCAGACCTTATTATGATCCTCATTAACGACGAAAAGCAGGCAAAGCTCTATAAAGAGAGCATCGAGCCCAACCTCACCGAAGGTAAAACACTCGCTTTTGCACACGGCTTCAATATCCACTTCGGCTGCATCAAGCCCCCGAAGAATGTAAACGTAATCATGGTTGCTCCCAAGGGCCCCGGTCACACTGTACGCAGTGAGTACCAGGCAGGTAAGGGTGTACCTTGCCTTATCGCTATCGAGCAGGATGCTACAGGCGATGCACTTGAAATCGGTCTTGCATACGCTCTCGGTATCGGTGGCGCACGTGCAGGCGTTCTTGAAACAACATTCCGTACTGAGACAGAAACTGACCTCTTCGGTGAGCAGGCTGTTCTTTGCGGCGGTGTTTGTGCACTTATGCAGGCAGGCTTCGAAACTCTTGTTGAGGCAGGCTACGATCCCAGAAACGCATACTTTGAGTGCATCCACGAGATGAAGCTTATCGTTGACCTCATCTACCAGAGCGGTTTTGAGGGTATGCGTTACTCCATCTCCAACACAGCTGAGTACGGCGATTACATCACAGGCCCGAAAATCATCACAGATGAGACAAAGAAGGCTATGAAGAAGGTTCTCTCCGATATTCAGGACGGTACATTTGCTAAGGATTTCCTTCTTGATATGTCCGATGCAGGTTCACAGGTTCACTTCAACGCTATGAGAAAGATTGCTGCAGAGCATCCCTCAGAGGTTGTAGGTAAGGATATCCGTAAGCTCTACAGCTGGAGCGATGAGGATAAGCTCATCAACAACTGATAACAGCCCGATAAAGCCGATAAATATGTGTAATCCGTTCGGAACACGCATATTTTCAGTATGAAATAAAGGCAAGATGTTTCACTGAAAGGAACAGCTTGCCTTTGGGCTTTTAAATTTTAAGTTTTTGCAGGCTTTTCAGCCGCTTAAAATCACATCTCACGGAGGAATTGGCAATGATAAAAGAAACAGTAGTTGACGGTTTCGGCAATGCGCCTCACCGCTCACTTTATCACGCACTCGGTCTGACTCAGGAGGAGCTTTCACGTCCCCTTATCGGTATTGTCAGCTCATATAACGAGATCGTTCCGGGTCATATGAACCTTGATAAGATTACCGAAGCTGTAAAGCTCGGTGTTGCAATGGCAGGCGGTACACCCATCGTTTTTCCGGCAATCGCTGTGTGTGACGGCATCGCTATGGGTCATACGGGTATGAAGTATTCGCTCGTCACACGTGACCTTATTGCCGATTCAACCGAATCAATGGTGCTCGCTCACGGATTTGACGGTCTTGTTATGATACCTAACTGTGATAAGAACGTACCCGGCCTTCTTATGGCTGCGGCAAGACTTAATATTCCATCAATCTTTGTCAGCGGCGGTCCGATGCTTGCGGGTCGTGTTGACGGCAGAAAGACAAGCCTTTCAAGTATGTTTGAGGCTGTCGGTTCATATACAGCCGGTAAAATCGGTGACGATAAGCTGCTCGAGTACGAGCTTAAAACCTGTCCTACCTGCGGTTCCTGCTCAGGTATGTACACCGCAAACTCAATGAACTGCCTTACAGAGGTGCTCGGTATGGGTCTCAAGGGCAACGGCACAATTCCCGCTGTTTACTCAGCGAGAATCGAGCTTGCAAAGCACGCAGGTATGCAGATTATGGAGCTTGTCAGAAAGAATATCCGTCCGCTCGATATTATGACGGCGGATGCTTTCCATAATGCTCTTACGGCGGATATGGCTCTGGGCTGCTCAACAAACAGTATGCTTCATCTTCCCGCAATCGCAAACGAGTGCGGCGTAGAATTCAGCCTTGACCTTGCAAATGAAATCAGCGAGGTTACACCCAACCTCTGCCATCTTGCTCCTGCAGGTCGTACATATATGGAGGACCTCAACGAGGCAGGCGGTGTTTATGCGGTGCTCAAGGAGCTGACAAAGAAAGGTCTCATCAAGACGGATGCACTCACCTGTACAGGCAAGACAGTCGGCGAGAATATAGCCGATGCTGTCAACCTTGATCCCGAAACAATACGTCCCATCGACAACCCCTATACCGCAACAGGCGGTATCGCAGTGCTCAGAGGCAACCTTGCTCCCGACGGCTGTGTTGTCAAGCGTGCTGCCGTCGCTCCCGAGATGCTTGTGCACGAGGGCCCTGCAAGAGTATTCAACTCCGAGGAAGAAACCATCAAGGTTATCTACGAGGGCGGAATCAAGGCAGGCGACGTTGTCGTTATCCGTTACGAGGGTCCCGCAGGCGGTCCCGGTATGAGAGAGATGCTTTCTCCCACATCTGCAATTGCAGGTATGGGTCTTGACAAGGAGGTTGCCCTCATTACTGACGGACGCTTCTCCGGTGCTACAAGAGGCGCTTCAATTGGCCACGTTTCACCCGAGGCTGCAAACGGCGGTATGATTGCATACGTCAAGGATGGCGACATCATTTCCATCAATATCCCCGAATATAAGATTGAGCTCAAGGTTTCCGATGAAGAGATTGAGAAACGTAAGGCAGAGATGCCCATCCTCAAAAAAGAGGTTTCAGGCTATCTCAAGCGTTACGCATCAATGGTTTCTTCTGCAGACAAGGGCGCAATTATAAATAAAAAGTAATCTCCAGAGGAGGTAATTCCCGTGGCAATGACAATGACTCAAAAAATTCTTGCGGCTCACGCAGGGCTGGAGAAGGTTGAGGCAGGCGAGCTTATTCTTGTCAATCTTGACCGTGTGCTCGGTAACGATATCACTTCTCCCGTTGCAATCCGCGAGTTTGATAAGCTCGGCTTTGACAATGTGTATGACAAAGACCGTGTAACAATGGTTATGGACCATTTCGCACCCAATAAGGATATCAAGGCTGCTATTCAGTGCAAAATGTGCCGTGATTTCTGCAATGAAAAGAACGTTACTCACTTTTACGATGTAGGCCAGATGGGCGTTGAGCACGCACTTCTTCCCGAAAAAGGCCTTGTAGTTTCGGGCGACGTTGTTATCGGTGCCGATTCTCACACCTGTACATACGGTGCGCTCGGCGCTTTCTCAACGGGTGTAGGCTCAACAGATATGGCTTGCGGTATGGCTATCGGTAAGGCTTGGTTCAAGGTGCCTTCCGCTATCAAATTTGTCCTCAAGGGCAAGCTTAATAAACACATCACAGGTAAGGATGTTATTCTCCACATTATCGGTATGATCGGTGTTGACGGTGCTCTCTATCGCTCAATGGAGTTTACAGGCGAGGGTGTTGCAGAGCTTTCTGTAACAGATCGTCTTACGATTTGTAATATGGCAATCGAAGCAGGTGCCAAGAACGGCATCTTCGAGGTCGACGAGCAGACACTTGCGTATATCGCAGAGCACTCAGACCGTGAGCCTGTTATTTATAAAGCTGACGACGATGCCGAGTACGATCAGGTTATCGAAATTGACCTTTCAACAATCCGTTCAACGGTTGCATTCCCTCATCTCCCCGAAAACGCAAGAGTTGTTGAGGAGATCGAGGAAGAAGTTAAGATTGATCAGGTTGTTATCGGTTCATGCACAAACGGCTTCTATGAAAATATCAAAGAGGCTGCCGAAATCATCAAGGGTCACAAGGTTGCAAAGGGAGTGCGTGCAATCATCATCCCTGCAACACAGGAGATTTATATGCGCGCAATGAAGGAAGGCCTGCTGGCTGATTTCATCGAGGCGGGCTGTGCTGTTTCAACACCCACCTGCGGACCCTGCCTTGGCGGACATATGGGTATCCTTGCTCCCGGCGAGAGAGCGGTTGCTACAACAAACCGTAATTTCGTCGGCAGAATGGGCGACCCGACATCAGAGGTTTACCTTGCATCTCCGGCTGTTGCCGCAGCAAGCGCAATCCTCGGCAGAATTGCTTCACCGGAGGAGATTGACAAATGAAATTTGACGGTAAAGTTATAAAATATCAGGATAACATTGACACCGATGTTATCATCCCTGCACGTTATCTCAATACAATCGATAAAAAAGAGCTCGCTTCTCACTGTATGGAAGACCTTGACAGCACATTCCAGGAGCGTGTCAAAACCTGCAATATTATCGTTGCAGGCAACAACTTCGGCTGCGGCTCATCGCGTGAGCATGCTCCTCTTGCAATCAAGGAGAGCGGTGTCAGCCTTGTTATAGCAAAGTCATTTGCGCGTATCTTCTACCGCAATGCTATCAACATCGGTCTTGCAATCTTTGAGTGCCCCGAGGCAGCAGAGGGTATTGCAGACGGTGACGAAATTGCTGCAGATGCAGATACGGGTATCATAAAGAATCTCACAACGGGCGCTGAGTTCAAAACAAAGCCGTTCCCGGAGTTTATCGGCAAGATTATTGCTGACGGCGGACTTATCGAATCCATCAGAAAGGGTAGTGTGAAATAAAATGGTTATGAATATTGCTCTTCTCAAGGGTGACGGTATCGGCCCCGAAATAGTCGATTCAGCCGTTGAGGTTCTCAAGAAAACAGGCGAAAAGTACGGCCACACCTTCAATTTCACTCCTTACCTTATCGGCGGCTGTGCAATTGATGCAACGGGCGAGCCTTTGCCTAAGGAAACCGTTGAGGGTTGCCTTGCTGCAGATAGTGTTCTTCTCGGTGCTGTCGGCGGTCCTAAGTGGGATACGCTGCCCGGTAATATGCGCCCCGAAAAAGCTCTGCTCGGCATCAGAGCCGCAATGGAGCTTTACACAAACCTTCGTCCCGCAAAGCTTTATCCGGCACTTAAGGACGATTGTCCTCTCCGCCCCGATATTGTTGCAAACGGCTTTGATATTCTCATTGTCCGTGAGCTGACAGGCGGCATTTACTTTGGTGACAGAGGCTACCGTGAGGGCAAGTACGGTGAGGAAGCATACGACACAGAGTGCTACTCACGTATGGAGATTGAGCGTATTGCAAGGGCTGCTTTTGAGGCCGCACTTGTCAGACGTTGTAACGTTATCAGCATCGATAAGGCAAACGTTCTTGAAAGCTCCAGACTCTGGAGAAAAACAGTTCACGAGGTTGCTGCCGACTATCCGACAGTTACCTGCACGGATATGCTTGTTGACAACGCTGCTATGCAGCTTGTCAAGAATCCCTCTCAGTTTGACGTTATTGTTACATCGAATATGTTCGGCGATATCCTCTCTGACGAGGCTTCGCAGATTACAGGCTCAATCGGTATGCTTGCTTCCGCTTCTCTCGGTGCAACAAAGCGCGGCCTTTATGAGCCTATTCACGGCTCGGCACCCGACATTGCAGGTCAGGACAAGGCCAACCCGATTGCAACGGTTCTTTCTGCTGCAATGATGCTTCGTTATGCATTCGGCCTTGAGGAAGAGGCACGCAATATCGAGCGCGCTGTCGACGATGTTCTCGAGGCAGGCGTTCGCACAGCTGATATTGCACACGGTGTCAACGCTGTCGGCTGTAAAGAAATGACAGCAGAAATTCTCAAAAGACTTTAATAGATTATGCCCGATTGCCGTTTTTGTGCGGCAGTCGGGCTTTGCCCCTTATAAATTTAACTTGTAAAGGATCTTTTTTATGGTTCATACACTGTCGAATATGCTTTTGTCGGTTGTGCTTTTTCGCAATGTTACCGGCAGTGAGGTGCTCAGCAATCTCAGCTCATTTCTGCATATTCTGGATTCATCCGATCAAGGATTAAAAACCGAAAAATATTGCGCTTTTGTGGCATCGCTTTATGAAAGCGGCTGTGACCTTGGCGAGTATATTGAGGATGCGCTCAGGTGCGACGATAACGTTTACGTGCGCCGCTTTGCTTCGGGCAAAAATATTCCCGACGTTATGCAGAGCTGTTTTGAACGTGAGCTTGCAATTTTTTCAGACCTCACAAAGCTCAGCGGAGCTCAGCTTCTCGAGGCAGCAGGTCTTCCGGTAAATCTTCCCGTGTTCAACAATACGGCTAAGGACTTTTCTGCTATTATGCCTGCAATTCTTGAAAACGCTTCAAAGCTCGGTTACGGCATTTACGCAAGGTACGGTATGTTCAGAGTAGGCGAAAAGGGCGAGCTTGTTCCCGTTCTAGCTCCCGACCCGATTACGGTTTCTTCGCTTGTCGGTTACGATATTGAGCGTAAGAAGGTGCTGGACAATACTCACGCACTCATCGACGGCAAGCCTGCCGCAAACGTATTGCTGTGCGGCGATGCGGGCACAGGTAAATCCTCAACCGTAAAGGCTGTTGCAAATGAGCTTCGCAGTGAGGGTATCCGCCTTGTTGAACTGAGAAAGGATCAGCTTTCGCTCTTGCCCGAGATTATGGGCGAGATTGCGGATAATCCGCTAAAATTCATTCTCTTTATTGATGACCTTTCGTTCTCTACGGATGATGACGGCTTTGCCGCCCTCAAAGCAGTGCTTGAGGGCTCCGCGGCGGCTAAAACACCAAATGCCGTAATATATGCCACAAGCAACCGCCGTCATATGGTCAAGGAGACTTTCTCTTCACGCGAAGGTGACGATATTCACCGCCGCGACTCTATGGAGGAAATGCTCTCACTTTCAGCCCGCTTTGGCCTTACTGTTCTTTTTGCAAAGCCGAATAAGGAGCTGTATCTTAAAATCGTACATTCGCTGGCAGAGGCAAAGAATATTACTCTCGATAAGCAAGAGCTTGATATCCGTGCCGAGGCATTCGCTCTCAATAAGGGCGGCAGATCGGCAAGAACCGCAGGCCAGTTTGTAGATAGTCTTCTGTCAATTGATATATAAAAAGAGGTGCCCAAATGCTTACATTAGATAAGGTTTATCACGCAGGATATGTGCTCAAAAACGTTATCCGCAAAACAGATGTTATCAAGTCACAGCGCATCAATCCCGATGCAGATGTATATCTCAAAACCGAGAATCTGCAGATTACAGGTTCGTTCAAGGTAAGAGGCTCTTACTACAAAATTTCTCAGCTCACCGAGGAAGAAAAATCACACGGTGTCGTTGCCTGCTCAGCAGGTAACCATGCACAGGGTGTTGCACTTGCCGCAACCAAGAGCGGCATCAAATCGGTTATCTGCCTTCCCGACGGTGCTCCTATCTCCAAGGTAGAGGCCACAAAGCGTTACGGCGCAGAGGTATGCCTTGTTGAGGGAGTTTACGACGATGCGTATAACAAGGCTCTCAGCCTCAGAGATGAGAAGGGTTACACCTTCATTCATCCCTTTAATGATGAGAGTGTTATCGCAGGTCAGGGCACAATCGGCCTTGAGCTTTTTGATCAGATTCCCGACCTTGATGCGGTTGTAGTGCCCATTGGTGGCGGCGGACTGATAGCAGGTGTCGCTTTCACAATGAAAAACCTCAACCCGAACATCAAGGTTTACGGTGTTCAGGCTGCAGGCGCTCCCAGTATGTACAATTCTGTTAAGGATGGCGTTGTTGAGCGTCTTGATTCCGTTTCAACAATCGCTGACGGTATTGCAGTCAAAGAGCCCGGTGACGTTACATATCAGCTTTGCAAGGAATATGTTGACGATATCGTAACGGTAAGTGACGATGAGATTTCTGCCGCAATCCTTGCTCTTATCGAGCAGCACAAGCTTATTGCTGAGGGCGCAGGCGCGGTTGCCGTTGCAGCAGTTATGTTTGATAAAATTCCTGTCAAGGGTAAGAAGGTTGCCTGTCTTGTTTCGGGCGGTAATATCGATGTTACAATCCTTTCCCGTGTTATCAAGCGCGGTCTGATTATGTCCGGCAGAAGCTGTCAGCTTCTTATTGAGCTTGTTGATAAACCCGGTCAGCTTATGAATGTGTCGCGTATAATTGCTGAGCTTGGCGGCAATGTTACTTCAGTTCACCATGAGCGTGCAAACGAAGGTTCTGATGTTAACGGCTGTTATCTTCGTATTAACCTTGAAACCAGAAACTATGAGCATATGGAAGAAATTCGCAAGGCGCTTACCGATTTCGGTTTCAAAATCTTATAATCAAAGGAGTAAATAAAAATGAAAGTTATTTCCACTTCATCCGCTCCGGCGGCAATCGGTCCCTATTCACAGGCAATGGTAACAGGCAATCTCCTTTTCACATCAGGTCAGATTGCTATTGATCCTGCAACGGGCAACGTCGTTGAGGGCGGCATTGTTGAGCAGACAGAACAGATTATGAAGAACCTCGGTGAGGTGCTCAAGGCTGCAGGTGCAAGCTTTGACAATGCCGTAAAAACAACCTGCTTCCTTGCAGAGATTGCTGATTTTGCAGCATTCAACGAGGTTTACGGTAAGTACTTCACTTCAAAGCCTGCAAGAAGCTGCGTAGCGGTTAAAGACCTTCCAAAGGGTGTGCTTGCAGAGGTTGAGGTTATTGCTGAGCTTTAATAAGCTCCTCTGCTTGTTGCAAATATGCCGATAATGTGTTAAACTATGCTCGGTAAATGTAAAAACAGCCGCTCCGAAACAGCGCTTTGCAGTGCGGGCGGTGCTAAAAGGGTGAACGATTTGAAAAAAATTATCGCATTGCTTTTGTGCGCTGTAATGTGCTTTGCCTTTACAGGTTGCCTCGCCGGCCCCGAAGATGAAGAAACAACAGCTCCGGTGACCGAAACTCAAGGAGAATTACCGGTTTCAGGCGTTCAGGGTGAATATAAGTATGATGAATATTCAGACCATGTTGTGCTTACACAGTATACGGGTAAAGGTGCAAACCTTTTCATTCCTGATACTATCAAGGGTAAGCCCGTAACTGATTTCGGCACTATTTTCAAGGGTAATATGAAAATTGTCAGCGTGCTTATCGGAAAAAACTGCACAAGGATTGTGGATGAAGCGTTTGCTGACTGCTACAACCTCCAGCGTGTGCAAATTGATAGCGGTGTAAAGTCAATCGGCAAGCTTGCTTTCTTCGGTTGTCAGGCGCTTAAGCTGATTTATATTCCTGCCTGCGTAGAGCGTATTGAAGATGACTCGTTTAAGTACTGTACCGATCTGCTTATTTACGGCGCTTCAGGTTCAGAGGCTGAAAGATTTGCAGGTATGTTCAACAGCGTTTATTTCCGTGACCTTGCGCAGGCCAGGGGAGACGGTGAAACAACGATGAGCGCAGAGCAAGGCTCAACTGTTGATATGACAACGGCAGAAGGAACAACAGAAGGAACAACTGCAGAAGCAATCACAGATTAACACAGAAAGCCTGGTGGGTAGCATTACCTCATCAGGCTTGTTTTTTGTTCTTAAATTGCGCCGCCTTTTGTTTTTAATACTTGAATATACCCCTCGCATTATGTATAATAAAATAAATACGCCATTTTTCAGGAGGTTTATTATATATGAGTGAAAAGCTTTACTGGGAAAACCCGCTTATCTACAAAGAAAATAAGGAGGATGCGCATACACTTGCTTATCCTTACAGCGATTTTAAGTCAGCGGTATATGGTGAAGAACCGCCCTACAAAAAGACTCTTAACGGCACGTGGAAATTCTACTGGCAGAAGGGTGTTGACAACTTGCCCGGTGAGTTGAGCAGCACAACGCTTGACGACAGCTCGTGGGATGATATAGACGTGCCCTCTGTATGGCAGCTGAGAGGCTACGGCAAAAACGTATACCTTTGCTCCTTTGTGCCCGGTGCACTTTCCACTATAAAGAGGCAAATCCCGAAAATCAGCCACTCGAAGAATGAGGTCGGTGTTTACAGGCGCCGCTTCACAGTGCCGGATAATTTTGAAGGCAGGGAGATATTTATTCACTTCGGTGCAGTTAAGTCAGCTTTCTTCCTGTACATCAACGGTCAGCGTGTCGGCTATTCTCAGGGTTCAATGACACCTGCTGAGTTTAATATCACAAAATATCTTGTGCCGGGTGAAAACCTTGTTACTGTTGAGGTTTATCGCTACAGCGACGGTACCTATCTTGAAGATCAGGATATGTGGTTTTTCAGCGGCATTTACCGCGAGGTTTACCTCTTCTCAGAGTCAAGGACAACGATTTGGGATTTCTATGCTAAGGCTCAGCTTGACGAGGAATACCGTGACGGTAAGCTCGATGTTGAGATTCAGCTTCGCAATTTCTCCGATAACGCTGTCGCCGTTTATGCAGATGTGCTGTTTATGGAGGACAAGGAGAATCCGCAGGTAATCGGCAGTGAACAGATAATTGTTCAGCCGGGTGAGAGCTATTTTAATTTCAGCCATACTGTTGATTCGCCAAAACATTGGTCGGCAGAAGAACCTAATCTCTACCGCGTAAGTGTTGTTCTGCGCACGAAAGAGGATATACTCTGCGCAAAAACAACCCGTATCGGCTTCAAACGTGTTGAAAAGAAGGGCAACGTGCTCTATATCAACGGCAAGAAGGTGCTTATTAAGGGTGTCAACCGTCATGATTACGATCCCGACAACGGTTGGGCAGTTCCCAGGCAGAGATATTATGCTGATCTTACTCTTATGAAGCAGGCTAATATCAACTCAATCCGTACCAGCCATTACCCGAATGATCCTTTCCTTTACGACCTTTGCGATGAGATGGGATTCTACGTAATGGATGAGGCGGACCTTGAAAGCCACGGCGTACGCCGTAAAAATTGTCCCGGAGATGATCCGCGATGGACGGGCGCTTGTGTTGACCGTGCTCAGCGTATGGTCCTGCGTGACCGTAACCACGCTTGTGTCTGCTTCTGGTCGCTCGGCAATGAGGCAGGTGACGGCGAAAACTTTGCGTATATGCGTAAGGCGATTCTTGCGCTCGACGATACAAGGCTTATCCACTACGAGGGTGAGTTCAATTTTGATAAGTCAGACTTCATCAGCCGTATGTATCCCGTAGAGAGCTATGTGCAGAAGCTTGCCGAAAAGAAAGAGATCAAGGTCAATATCATCGAAAACGTGCTCAATATGCTTGCTGCGGACAGTAAGCCCATTGATCCGAAATTTTATGAGGACAGACCGGTTATTTTCTGCGAGTATGCACACGCAATGGAAAACAGCCTCGGTAACTTCAAGGAGTATATCGATGCATTCAAAAAGTACGATCACCTTTGCGGCGGCTTTATCTGGGACTATGTTGACCAGACGATACACGTCAATGATAACGGTGTTGAAAAGTGGCTTTACGGCGGTGACTTCAAAGAGGGCGCAACCAGCTACTATTTCTGTGCAAACGGCATTATCGGTGCGGACAGAATTCCACATCCTTCGTATTACGAGGTCAAAAAATGCTATGCCGACGTAACTGCAAGGGAAATCGACAAAACAACCGGCAGATACGAAATTGTAAACGAGCACTGCTTTGTAAACCACAGCAGATATATTCTTGATTGGCAGCTCACCTGCAACGGTGAGATTTTCCACGAGGGCACGTTCGGTACAGTTATGATTGAGCCTCTCAGCTCGCTTGAGGTTACCGTGCCTTACGATTATGACGATATGCCCGAGGGTGAATGTGTTCTTACCTTCTCCTGGAAGCTTAATGAGGAATTCTCGTGGGGCAACAGAGGCTTTGAGATGACCTTTGAGCAGTTTGTGCTCAAGCAGGTGTCTGAACTGCCTGTGCTTCCCGAGGGTGACCATGCGCTTGATATTATGCACAGCGGTAAGAACGTTATCGTTAAATCACCTCTTATCAACGTTGATATTACAAGGGGTGTGCTGACATCGCTTGTAATCAGCGGTAAGGAGATGCTTGAGCCTGAGCACGGTGTGCGCCCCAACTTCTTCCGCGCACTTACCGATAACGATGCCGCTTATCTTAACTTTGTACCGCAGATTAAGTTTATTCATCCCAAATATCTCTGGCGCAATGCCACAAAGCTTTGCCGCGCAACAAGTGTTAAAGTAAAGAACATCAGCGAAACAGAGTGTATTGTTGCTGTCAAGTGGTTTGCACCGCTTGCAGGCAATGTTAAAACCGAATACAAAATCAGCTCGAACGGTAGTGTAGAGGTAAGACACAGCTCAATGGGCTACTTCCTCTCTATGCTCAAAACCGGCCTTCGCTTCGGCTGTCCGAACGATATGCGCAATGTCGAATGGTACGGCAGAGGTCCGCACGAGTGTTACTGTGACCGTAAGACGGGCGCACGTATCGACAAGCACTTTTCTGATATTGATGGCCTTGAACACCGCTATATGCGTCCGCAAGAAAACGGCACACGCGTTGATGTGCGCAGCCTCAGGCTTACCGATGCTGACGGCAGAGGCTTCTGCTATGAGGCACTTGACGGCGGCAGCTTTGAGTTCAATGCGCGCAATTACAGCCAGGAGAAGCTTGAAAAGGCAAAGCACCTCTATGAGCTTGAGAATGACGATTATATTTCTGTCGGTCTTGATGCTTGTTCGTGTGGTGTCGGCGGTGATATGCCGGGCTATGCTTGCCTGCGTGAACCCTATATTCTTCATCCGTGGAAAACTTACAGTTTCGGCTTCAGAATTACGGCAATTAAGTGATAGAAATGAAAGTAATAGATTTTCATACGCATATTTTTCCTGACGCGCTTGCTCCCAGAGCGCGTCAGGCTTTGATGGATAACACCGCCCGATTCGGCAATTTTTTTGAAGCACTTACCGATATGACACGTAACAGCCTGCTTGAGCATATGGATATGTGGGGTGTTGATGTGAGCGTTATTCAGCCCGTTGTCACAAAGCCGTCGCAGACCGTTTCGACCAATACGTGGGCTGCAGATGCGGCAGGTGAGCGGATTGTGGCTTTCGGCGGTATTCATCCCGATACCGATGATTATAAGCGCGACATTGACCTTGTTGTGTCACTTGGTCTTAAAGGTATCAAGCTTCATGCGGAATATCAGTGCTTTCAGCCCGATGAAATCCGTATGCTCAGAATTTACGATTACGCTTTCTCAAAAGGGCTTATAATCCTGCACCATGCCGGGTTTGATCCCGGTAAGCCGTCTCCTTTCAATTCAACGCCTGAGCGTTTTTCAAGGATGCTCGATGAAGTGAGAGGCGGTATCTTTGTGTTGGCTCACCTTGGCGGCCAGTCGATGTGGGACGAGGTTGAACGTCATCTTGTAGGTAAGGATGTTTATTTTGATACCGCAATGGGCTTCGAGTGTTTTGAGTCGGAGCAGTTTCTGCGTATCGTACATAATCACGGTGCGGATAAAATCCTTTTCGGCTCAGATTCTCCGTGGAGCAACGCTTCAAGGGAGCTTGCTGTTTTGAATTCGCTTGCACTTTCCGACGAAGAAAAGCAGATGATTCTCAGCGCCAACGCTGAGAGACTGCTGAAAATATAGTTACGGATGTGATTTTCAGATGAAAAACATAAAACGTATAAGTGTTGTTATTTGTCTTTCTTTGTTCGTTTCCTGCTTTGTTGTGCCGACGCAGGCTGTTGAGGTGCGCTCTCATACGGGCGCATCTTATTTCTTTGAAGAAGCGGTTGGAACATTTGTTAATTTATTTGCCGGGCTTTTCAATAAGCTGACAAATACGGATGAAACTAATATCCCTGCACCGCCTGAGCAGATACCATCGTGGCAGGCTTGCTCGGGTGAGGGCTTTGATTTTGAGCCCGAGCAGACTCTCAATGCGCAAACTTGGGTTGCTGTTGAGGTGGAGTTTGAAAGTGAAAAAGCATATGCAGATCCGTTTAACGATGTCGATATCGATTTGCAGCTTTACGGTAACGGAAGACTTTATAAAATTCCCGGCTTTTGGGATGGCGGTAAAGTGTGGAAAGTGCGCTTTGTTTGCCCCTCGGTAGGTGAGTGGTATTTTAAAACCGTTTGCACCGATGCGAGCAATGCGCTGCTTCATAACCGTACAGGTATGGTTAACTGTACTGAGTACAGCGGTGAGCATGATATATATAAACACGGCTTTGTTACAACACTGACAGGTAAAAAATATCTGACTTATGATAACGGCACACCATTTTTCTACCTTGGCGATACCCATTGGAGTTTGGGAGATGAAACTGTAGATATGGTAAGCACAATTTGTCAGAAGCGTCTTTCTCAGGGATTTACCGTAATGCAAAGTGAGCCTATCGGTGCACTTTTCGATTTTACAAACGGTATTACACAGGATGATATGGCGGCTCTTGCGGATTATGATGAGAAGTTTCGTATTATTGCAGAAAACGGATTTGTGCATGCAAACGCACAGTTTTTCTTCCCTGCCTTTATGGAACCGCTTATTTCAAATAACGGCGGCTACTCGGATAGTACGGTAACCGGCATTTTCGCAGGAAAAACTGTCGAAATGCACGATTTTGCTGACAATACAAAGGCATATCTCGAAAAAATATCGCGCTATTGGGTTGCACGCTACGGCGCCTACCCCGTTATATGGACTCTTGGTCAGGAAGTTGACAACGATTTTTATTGGAATGAAACAACACATCCGGGTTGGAGCTTTGCAAATAATCCGTACAAGCTGGTTGCACAATATATCGCAAAGTACGATGCTTATGACCATCCTTTAACTGCACATCAGGAAAACGCAGGCACAACAAGTGCTTACGGTAATGGTGAAAATGCCCCCGATGAGTGCAAGGTTTACAATAAAGGTTCCGCGCCATCATGCTTCCGCGATGTGCCGGAGCATAGTTTGTATGCGGCACAGTGGCACACATCAAAAACCGAACAGAGTGATTTTAATCTTGAGAAAGATTATTGGTACAATTCACAGGGCAAGCCCGTAATAAATTATGAAGGTCAGTACTGTTATCTGTGGACAAAAAATTTCGGCTCCAGAATGCAAGGCTGGACGGCATACCTCAACGGTATGTACGGATACGGGTGGGGAGCGCACGATACTTGGAGCTACCTGAATATCTTCAATGAAGATAGTGACAGCAGCGACGGTGTTGATACAATAACAAGCGAAGAGAAAATCAGTGCCACCTGGCAGGATGCACTTGAGTATCCGAGCGGATATCAGGTCGGTTATATGAGGGATTTCCTCAGTGAAACTCAGTGGTACAATCTCATTCCGAGGTTTGATAACAAAACGTATTTTGTTCCGTCATTAAATGTCTATTACGCTTATGCAAGCAATGCCGACAATACCGAAATTGTGCTCTATTTCTATTCCTTTACGGATGAGTCGGTTGCACAGAAGAAAAATACAAGGGGCAGAGGCGGAGCTATGACAGGTACTGTCGGTAACCTTGAGCCGAATACGGAATATGTTTACTGCTGGTTTAATCCGATTACCGGTGAACGTTATCCCGAAATGCAGTTTGTTTCAAATTCTTTCGGCACACATTACTTGGGCGAAAGACCCACAACAACAGATATGGCAATACTTATCAGAAAAGCTAATTGACAGAGGTGATTATCCTGGCACAGGACGAACGTTGCCCGCTTGCAAAAAAATGCGGCGGATGTCAGCTGCAGAATATGGATTATGCTCGCCAGCTTAAATTCAAGCAGGCAAGCGTTGAAAAGCTGCTCGGCAAATTCGGCAGAGTAGGCAAAATAGTTGGTATGGATAATCCCTACCATTACCGCTGCAAGGTGCAGGCTGCATTCGGCACAACAAGGAGCGGCAAGATAATTTCGGGTGTCTACCAAAGCAGCAGCCACAGAATCGTCAATGTGGACAGATGCCTGATAGAGGATGAAAAGGCGGATGAAATTATCGTTACAATCCGCTCTCTTCTCCCGAAATTCAAGCTCCGACCCTATAATGAGGATTCGGGTGTCGGCTTTTTGCGCCACGTGCTGATAAGGAAGGGCTACAACAGCGGTCAGATTCTTGTTGTGCTTGTTACGGCAAGTTCTGTATTCCCGTCAAAGAATAATTTTGTCGGCGCTCTTCTCAAGGCTCATCCCGAAATCACAACGGTAGTGCAGAACATAAACGGCAAGCGCACCAACCTTGTGCTTGGCGACGTGAACAAAACAATTTACGGTGAGGGATATATTGAGGATAGTCTCTGCGGCTGCACCTTCCGTATTTCACCGCAGTCTTTTTATCAGATTAACCCTGCGCAGACAGAGCGGCTCTATTCGCTTGCTGTTGAGTATGCTCAGCTCACCGGCAAGGAGCGTGTGATTGATGCTTACTGCGGTACGGGCACAATCGGAATAATTGCCTCAAGGCAGGCAGGTGAGGTGATCGGTGCAGAGCTTAATGCCGCTGCAGTGCGTGACGCAAAATCAAACGCAGTACGCAACAGTGCCGAGAATATACGCTTCATCTGTGCTGATGCAGGGGAGTTTATGCGCGATATGGCTCAGGCAGGGGAGAAGGCGGATGTTGTTTTTATGGATCCGCCCAGAGCAGGCAGCGATAAACGCTTCCTTTCGAGCGTTGTTACTCTCAGCCCCGACAGAGTTGTGTATATCTCCTGCAATCCCGAAACACTCGAGCGTGACCTTCGCTACCTCACATCACATGGTTATGTAGTGAAGAAGATGCGTCCCGTTGATATGTTCCCGTTTACTCACCATTGTGAGACTGTTGTTTCTTTAGTCAAACTTCCGCCGGATGATGTTATCAACATTGAACTTGACCTCACAAAGCTTGATATATCAATAAATGACGGTAAGCCGACCTATGATCAGATTAAGGCTTATGTTCTGAAAAAGTACGGTTTGAAG
>JAZNMK010000056.1:0-44653 GCA_045579585.1 Acutalibacteraceae bacterium | reverse complement strand
GTCGCAGACTATCACCGGGCAGCCGCTTACTTTATAAAGAACCTCCGCATACTGGGAAGAAAAATTTGCAAGTTCGCCGATGGGCGAATATTTTTTGAAGATAACTTCGCCGTCATTATCCGTGAAAATTTCAAGGGGGTCGCCCTCTCTTATCCTCATGGTTCTTCGGATTTCTTTGGGTATGACCACACGACCGAGGTCGTCAATTCTTCTCACAATTCCTGTTGCTTTCATAAAAATATCTTTCTCCTTGTTTTACATTGCGTTAATTCGGGCGGATATTATCCGCCCCTACACAAATTTTCAAATTGTGTTGTTAGGATATGTAAACACAGGAGATTTATACTTCAACAATTCACTTTAAAATCAGATATTTTGCAACAACTCAAGTGCGTTGTTCCGAAAAGCTCTGCTTAGGACGGAAAGTTCTTATCGTATATAAAATTATACAACAAATTAATACAAGCAAAACAGAAAAGCGCTTGATACTTATATGCCGTATGTGATATAATTGTTACGTAATTTTAGTTAGGAGGTTCCTTATGAAGCAGAAAACATTTCTTTGTTCAGCACTGGTTTTTATCCTGTTGCTGTTTTGCGGCTGCGGGCAGGCAACGGAGCAGAAATCAATCGTGCTTGACGATTTAAACGTTGTTTTAAACCAAACTGTGTATCAGGACTTTTTGTCGGCAGGATGGAGCTCCGATACCGAAGGAGACCCAACTGTTTTCGAGGTAACAATCGAAGAAGCTGTCCATTATGAATTCACCGTATCTATGACGAACGGAGATCTTACTCTTAATGAGGTTACATTCTTTTCAGAAAATCCCAAACAGGAAAAAACTGAATGGAAATTGCTTTCCGTTGTAATTAATACGGACGGAAATTCGGATTACTCAGCAAAAATAGAAGCACCCGTAGATTTCTTTTCTTACGAAACAACAGAGGAGTTTAATGCCTATTTGCTGGATCAATTTAACACCAACACTGAAAGAACATATCCGGATACCGGCAACTATGAAACCGGAGTTATTCTTGACGGTTGTTACTACGCCGCTACTTTTTCCGGAGAACACGGTGAAATGATTTCCATCTGTTTTAACGTTGACAGCATGGTAAATGTGTCTAAAACTATAATACAGTATAAAGAAGAAGTATCCGAAAAAAACGATGAATCAGAAAGAAATAAATTTGATAAGGTTGAAGAGAAACACAGCTTTTCATACAAAGGCAAAACATATATTGTGGGCAAAAATACGTTAGGTGATTTTCTGGCAGACGGATGGACAATGGTTGGAGATTATTCTGCGGATTTCCTTACAAATACAGTAAGCGGTTATGAAATCAAATATATCAAGCGCGATAATGTTGTAATCGGACCTCTGTATTTTGCAAACGGCAATGAAACAAAAAGAAAAGAGCTCAAAGATTGCACATTGGTCAAATGCACCATTCCGCTGAATTATGATATGGGTGTTACTTATGATAATACCTCTGTTGATTTGCCTTATTCATTGCAGGCAACAATGAACGGTGATGAGATTTCTGAAATTTTCGTAAACATCGGCCACTATGGTCCCGCTACGCAGCAGAAGGATAACGGTATTTATATGGCACTAGGCATTGTTTCGCCTTATAATGCAGGTGTACTTTTGACAGAGGATATGAACACCTTGCAGTATGTATATATGGAAGTAAACAGATATTATGCTGCAGAATTTGCAAGATAAAAGCTTTAGAACTCGGACGTCAGAGCAGAAAACCCAACACCCTGCACCCGGTTAAAAACAAATAAAAGCAGCGTAGTGGCTTCACTCCGCTGCTTTTATCGAATTTTTATGATATAATAAAATTCAATCATTTACCTCATTTCATTTTACGGAGATATAATTAATGGATTATATTATTACGATAATTGTAACATTTTTTGCCGGTATGGGAGCAGGACTGGGCACCGGTTTTGCCGGCATGAGTGCCGCTGCTGTAATAACACCGATGCTTATTACTTTCCTCGGAATTAACCCTTATACCGCAGTAGGTATAGCTCTTGCTTCCGATGTGTTGGCAAGCGGCGTTTCTGCTTTTACTTACCGCAAAAACAAAAATCTTGACGTAAAAAACGGACTTCTGATGATGGTATTGATTTTGATTTTTACTATAATCGGAAGTTATGTTTCGAGCATAGTTCCGTCGCAGACTATGGGCGGATTCAGTATGTTTGTTACACTTATGCTCGGTGTTAAATTCATTTTAAAACCTGTAATGACTACAAAAGAAGAAATGGAATCAGTCAGCAAAAAAAGAAAAATAATCGGCTCGGTGATAAGCGGAGTATTTATCGGTTTTATTTGCGGATTTGTTGGTGCGGGCGGCGGAATGATGATGCTTCTCATTCTTACCGGTATACTCGGTTATGAATTAAAAACTGCCGTTGGTACAAGTGTATTTATTATGACATTCACCGCATTGACAGGTGCTGTTTCCCACTTTTCTCTCGGCGATTCCCCTGACATTCTTGTGATGAGCCTATGTGTTGCTTTTACGTTTATATGGGCAAGAATTGCCGCAAAGCTCGCCAACAAGGCAAAGCCCGAAACATTGAACCGAGCGGTAGGTGTTATTCTGCTTGTGTTAGGTATAGTCATACTCGGGTTTAAATATTTGATAAAGTAATAAAAGCGAGGTGAAATTCACCTCGCTTTTTTCAGCGCGTACGGACATTACGACATTGTGTGACAGACGTATCCGCACACACTGTTCTGATATTCTAACTACCGGCCGCAAACCATTAGCTTATTATACGGTATTTATATGAATTTTTAACCATTTCAAGAGAACTTTCGTAGCCGCAAATTGAAGCCATCTCTTTATCGGCATCTACCAGCTGTTGGTACATATTTATGCTTTGTTTAAACATATTTTCAGCTTTATCGTGTTCTCTATTATCGTCATATGCCAAAGCCAAATAATGTGCTATGCTGGCAACTCTTTCATACTCCATAAAGTATATATCTCTTGTGTCTGGTGAGAGGCGCTCCCTTGCGATATCACGGATTTTGCACTGAGCAGATATGGCCCTTTCAAGTATCGCTACTTCTTCGGCATACAACTCTTTTTTTCTAAAGACCGAGTGCAAACTCTCGCAAATATCGACAAACATAGCACTGAATGAAAAACCTTCATCGGCATTTTTCTCACAAATATCCAAAGCATTCTTATACATTTCTTCACACAAATCAAGATATTCGTCTGCTCTGCAATAGTACAAGTACATATCCGCAAACTGTTTTTGTGCTTTTGCCAGAGAATATAAAGAATCAGCATCTATAGAATTTTCATACAAAGCCCGGTAAAGTTCAACTGCTTTTGAATTTGCCTTTTCAGCCTCAGCAAACTCTTCCGTTTCCATACATACGGATGCGTACATAAAGTAGATGTCTGCTAAATCTTTTATGTACTCGTCCTTGTTCTGAGCATACAACTGTTCAAATGAAGGCATGATTTCTTTGAGAATCTGATATACTTTTTCAACCGCACAAGACATATCAAAATACATCCGCGCCATATCCAACTTGATTTTTATTTTTCTCAAGTTTGCATCCTGAGGGTCAATCTCAAATAATTTATCACATTTTGCCAAGGCTTCCATATAATGTTCTACGGCTTTTTTCAAATCACCTTGTTGTGCCGCAATAAGAGCATCTGCCTCGGCAATAACAATATCACCTGAAATTATTGTCTTCTTGGCTGCGAGAGGATCATACACAAATTTTTCCTTTTTAACAGGAGCCTCATCATTGGCTCTAACCGTTTCCTCAAGCGGTAAATTCGATTGATTATTGTTTGAAAATTGCACTTTCAACACCCCTTTTAAAATCCATAAAGGTCTTCTTAATTATATATCAAAATAAACCCTTGTCAATTCATATGTAAACAGCTTTATTTTCTTATTTCAAATTCATAACCGTGAATAGTAATTGTCAGAGGTTTATCTGATTCAACCACCTCTTTGGGAACAATAGTGTATGCACGGAATTCAAATTTTTCACCGTCAAGTTTCGGTAAGCTGAGACCGTTTGGAAGCTCTTTCCAAACGCCTTTTTCACTTACTCTGTATGCAAGCTGACCGTCAGAATATTTATTGTCGCCATCATACACAACAACACCTGTTTCATCTATTGTGCGGTCATAATCCGATGTGTTCGCAGCTGTATACGATACATATACGATTCTGTCATCATCATTCGTGGGCTTCAAACCGTGAGCCAACTTATAATCGTCAACAGTCGGCCAACGAGAACCGACGTTGCAGTTAGTTTCATCGATAGGCTTCCAGAAATCATCATTTGCGCCACCCCAACCATCAATAACGTCAGTGAATTCAATCTCGTTTACAGTGAATTCAATGCCGTAATCGGATGTGTATGTTTGGCCTATTTCACCCTTTTTGCCGCTAAACACACCGGAAACACCTAATGCGATTGCTACACATATCACTACTGCTATTGCAATAAACAATTTTTTCTTCATACACATAAACCTCGAATTATTTTTTTCATTATATCACCATTCATTCTACTAGTCAAGGTGCGGCACAAGTCAAACAAACAACATTAACGATTCACTCTTAATAAGGCTATATAAAAAGCCGAAGAGATTTGTCACAACAGATTTACTTTATGCGTATGCCGTGATATAATGATACGGAAATATTTGTTATGCAGAATAAACGGAGGAAGGTTTATGCATATTTTTAAATACATTATGGCGGTATGGATGTATTCATATCCGTGCATTTGCTTTGCATTTACACGCATCACATCATATGACGGCAAATTTGCAGATGATTCTTTTGCGCTCATCATTTTTTCCGCACTTGTCGGCCTCGGAATCATATTCAACACAAAAAGCCGTGTTTTCACTTACATAAAGGCCTTGCTTTCGCTCTGGTTTCCGATCAGCGCAATTTATCACTGGCTTACAACAAGCGAGTGGAACACCATAAACATCTGCAGCTTCGCGATTTATTTTGCCGCAGCTGCCGTATTCGCTTTCGCACAGCTGGTAGATTTGCTCGGCGGTCAAAACTATTCAACCAAGCGATATATCTATATCCCTATGGCGCTGACGCTGGTCCTTACGGTTATAAACATATTTCTCAACGAAGATGCGTTCAGCTCGATGTGCATAACCGGCTTTACTTTCATAATGATCACGCAAATTATCAAGCGCTGGTTTCCGCAAAAAGGCGCCAAAAACACAAGCGAAGACGAAAAGCCTGTAAGCAACCCTTCATACAAAAAAATGTTTTTCAGAGTTTTGTGGGTTGTGTTATTCTTAAGTGTACTTTCCTCTGCAGCACTGTATTTTATGGATGCCAACCTGCTGACAAAGCTCACCAGACCGAGTGCGTTTTACTACACAGTTGAAACGTTTATGCCCTTGCCCGGACTTATCTGGCTTGCAATTTGTTGCTTTGCACCGAATAAAGTTTCCGCCAATGTAAAAAGCATCTTACTGTTCATACAGTCAGCTATTGTAGGTGCAAAAGTATTTTTTGACTTGCGCTTAATGTATGCGGATTATCTTTTAAAAAATATCGGCACATACGTAGGTTTGCTTACATTGGTGTTCTTTATGTGCGTTTATTGCTACCATAACTTCACCGCCTCAAAATATACCGCAATAATTACCGGCACAGCCTGCATAGTTCTGACCTGTGTAGGTTTTGCTGTAGGCAGCTGTTATTTTGATGAAACATCAGCAGCAATGCTCATCAATATATTCGGCTTTATCTGCACTTTGATCGATGACCATATCGCGGATTGCAAATTTAAAAAAGATATAAAACTGTTGCAAGCTGAGTATGAGAGAGAAAACGCAGACCAACCCGCCGAAGAACCTGTTTGTGTAAAAGAAGGTAAAAATACAGATAACTGACCCCACACCGACTGCCCGGAACTTTTGCATATAAACAGCTTTACACCTACCAAAAGTTGTGATATTATTAAGCTATCGGTACTTTAGAAAGGAAAAACTATATGGCTGTAAACGAGCGTAATGAATACGATATATTCATCAGCTACCGACACAAAACAGGATTCTATATGGCGCAGATTTTATACTCCCACTTTATTGCAAACGGATTCAACGTGTTTATGGATAAAAACATGGATTCCGGCAAATTTGAAAACAAAATACACTCAGCCGTTTCAAACAGCAGGAATTTTATTCTTGTTCTTTTTCCGGATGACGAAGAGGAGCTGTGTGACGAAAAGAGCTGGCTGAATATTGAATCAGGTTGGGCGCTTGAAAACAGCAGCATAAACATTGTGCCTGTTATGTGCGACGGATTTGAATGGCCAAAAAGCGACGGCAGTATTACAGAAACCATGAAAGCCATTAAACAGAATAACGGACTTACAATCCACAAAGATTATTCGCTGGACAAAGATCTGGACAGCCTGTGCGATAGCTTCCTCAAAAACGTAAGCCCCGCCAAGCCTAAAATTACTGCAGTTGAGTTTTTCAAGTATAATCTTGAAAACAGGGCAGAATACGATATCAGCGGTGTAGAGCTTGCTTTCCACGCAGGATCCCCCTGGCTGATGCCGGGCGAAAAAAACGACCTGATGATTAAATCACTTAACAAGAAAATTCCGTGGAGAGTGCTTATCAACACCGTAGATGCCGCTGAGAGCATCGGCCAGCATATGCGCGACCAAACAGCGTTGTATATACCCTTTGCACAGGTTCACGCACAGTGGAAGAAACTGGCTGATATGTACCCCGATGTTCTGGAGGTCAGAGAGTGTGATATTCCTCTGATTCATATTCATCACTCTGTACGATTTATCAATAATATAACGCACAATCCGTACGGCGAACTGCATATAAAATACTATGCCTACAATAACACAAGGCTGGATAACGCATACGAACATAGGGTAAACAGCTATTCCAAACACTATACTATTTATAACGATGAATTTGATTTTTTATGGCAACGAAGCAAAAAAATATAAAAAAACAAGATAAGGAGATTAAAAACACTATGAAAAAATGTAAGATTCTGATTGCAATTGTTCTGGTATTTGCACTTTGTGCAGGATTGAGTGCTTGCGGCATCAAAAGAGAAGAAGCCATCGGCACATGGCTCGGTACATACGAGCACAACGGTAACACTTACTCAATCGGATTCAAACTGGACGACGACGGCGAATACAGAAAGATCACCTACAAAAACGGAGAGCTCTACAAAGCAGAAGACGGCACTTGGAAAATTGACGGCGGTAAAGTTGCTTTGCACGCTGATGACTCTGCCGGAACAACATATTACAAATACAAAGACGGAAAGTTGGTCAACAACGACCACGAATTCACAAAAAGCTAAACATTAACAAACACCCCCTGACGGAGTAAAGTCCACTCCGCCGGGGGGTAATTTTGTATAAACCTGTAACCGTTAAATCTCTGCAAAGCTCAGTTCAACAGTCTCCAAAGCTCTGAGTATTTTTTCCTTTTTGTCTTCATCTCTCAGGAAAGACAGTCTCTGAGAAGCCGTTTGGCGCGTGAGGAGCTTTTTCAGCGTATAAGCGTATATATCAACCTCTTTTGTAACAAATCTTTTCTCTGCACTTATATCATAGTCATCATCGGATTCGATGTTGAGAATTGAATTAACAACAGAATAAGATGCCGTTACCGATGTCGGAACATCTATGACGGTCATAACACCTTCATCAAGATAACCCTTAAACTCTACGCCACGGCTGCCTGCGCTTTTCAGCGTGTATTCCGACACGTTTATCTGCTTATAATACTCACGTATTCTTCCGCCGACACCGGCATCAATCACCGTAGGTAATATGATTTTTATTTTTACTTTTTCTATCGGTTGAACGAATACTGTTTTGCTTTTTGAATCCGTAATTTCATTATCCAGATTTTCAAGTAACCTGACAATGAAATTAAGAAAATATGACTCTGCCGAAGACACAGCAGCACCGATAAACACCGGCGAAATAATATCAGCGTTAACGTTTATGTGGTCGATTACGCTGTCAATGCCGATTTTCAGCTCTGTGCTGAGTTTATCCGCTGTGCTTTCCAGTGCTTGCTCAACACGTCTGACAGCAGCATCAAAGCTGTCCGAAGAAAAAGTGATATACTTTACACCGATTTTGCCTATACCTGTCAGATCTTCCGGGATATGCACCGAATCCTCAGCAAAAAGGATCACGCGCTCTGTGCCCAAAGCCATAACGCAAAGTCCCATTTCAAACAGTATGTTATCGCGCATAGATTTTTGCAAAGCTTCACCACGAAGCTGCACAGAATCAACACCCTCTGCAAAAACCAATGCAAAATCAAACGTGGGTATCTTCTTACACAAACTCGGCAACAGCGCAATCTGTTCGGAATTGTGAGCGTTTTCGAAAAGCTCGCGCCAATCACAGCAAACAACGTTGCTGTCGGCAAGCTTATTTTTTAAATATTCCACCTTACCGTTGCGAACCGACTCACCGGCTGAAAAAATAATCAGGTTCTGCTTTCTGTTCAAGTCAACCGCCTCTTAGCACTATAGAATTTATTACAATTTCTGCCCGAGGAACGATACCGCCGCTCTCGGTTACACAACAAAACGGCAGCATCCCTCTCGGTTATGACATACGCAAAGCGCCCCGAGCTGACAGGTTGCTTTGCTTTTGATGCATGAACCGTATTAAAGTGTTGCTAATGATGCGTTCTTATATAGCGCATCGTCCGTAACCTCTCTGATAACCCTGAGCTGCTTTGGGAAAACTATTTCGCTGTTTTCGTCGTTCAGTTCAACCTCAACAATAGCCTTATCGTTCCAAAACGGATACACATCAATTTCCAAATACTGCCCCTCATAGGTCAGACAGTACCTTGTTTTGCGAATCTGTCTTTTGGACGTATCGGCCTCCATAAGGAGCGTAAGATATTCAGATTGGGTAATCATACTTTCAATCTCCACACGCTTCACGTCGGTAACCTTTTGCTTGACTGTGCGGAAGAAGCAATAGCTGCCGTTTGAGCCGCGCTGACGGATACGAACCTCCTCATCGGGTGAGCTGTTAAGATAGGTCTGTATAATTTCAACACGTTCGCAAGAAGGGTTGCTCTCAAGCCAGTTTATATCGGGATACTCTATAAGAAATTTACGTTCAATCTCATAAGGCTCCGGTTCACCGAGGAAAGATGCAATCTCTTTTATGAGCCTGTCCATCTTACCTTCAAAATCCGTCGAATTATCTATAACGCGAAAATGCGGATGACCTGTCCACACCGAGATCATCTTATCATCCAGAGCGGCAGCCTGCTCAACGGTCTCAATTCTTGCAGAGTTATTTTCAGTTGTATAGTAGCCCTCTGCGCCCTTTGCCGTAGTAACAAGATGGAACACTGCCGCATAACTGTACTTAAGTTCAAGTTCAGTTGACCCGATGGATTTAACCACATCGGCAAATTCCGCCTCAGTCATATATGCCTTGTTGTCAATAAGTCCGCGGTCGCATACAAGGAGAACCTTTTCGGCCGCCATAGTGCGTGCCGCCTGTTCAAAAATTTTTTCCTTTTCTATCTGAAGCTTCATCTGGCAGCTCTGATAATCGGCATTTGAGCCGCAAGTCCAGGGTGCTACGCCGCCGCTTATGAGTTCGGTTGCCGTTTCCGGAACAAACAGCACCGCATAGCCAAGCTTTGTAAACTCTTGTTTTATACGGCTCATTGCGCTTGATTTACCACCGCAAGGTCCGCCGGTTATTGCAATTTTTGTGATTTCCATTAACTCTTCAACCTTTCACATCAAGGCAAATAAACTCAGATATCAGCAATCGCTTTTTTGGCTGCGTTGACTATTACGTCAAGTTCCTCTTCCGTTGAGTCGGGGCTGACATAAATATACACTGCCTTAGCCAGCTTATCGAGAGTATCTGCACACATATCATCGGTATAATCAGGCACGATATCCTTGTTCGCCTCCATCTTGAAGGGATCCATCAGCGGATTGAACGCGCCTCGCTTTTCAATAATAGGAGTCCGGTGAGTATATACGTGTCGACCTGTATCAATAGGAAGTGTGCCGCCTATATCATCTGCCGTTGCAAAAGCCGGCCGCCGATTTCGGGTGTTATTGTTTCACGCGCAACTCCCAGACAAAACTTTTCCATCTAATCCTTCCGATAAATAAATGCATTAGAAATTTTGCTTTTAAATTATACCACGCGGATATAATTTATTCAATCACAATAAGGAATTTACTAAGCATTATATTTGTGCTATAGTAAATAAGACGATGTGTTCTAATTTACTTTTAATGCTTTAGTGTTACACTTCAGAGAACAGACACAGAAAGGAGCAGAAGAAAATGAGAATTCTTATTGCTGAAGATGAAAAAAGTCTTAACAGAGTAATAGCCAAGCAGCTCAAAGCCTGCGGATACAGCGTTGACTGCTGCTTTAACGGAGAAGAGGCTTACGATTTTATAAGCATAACCGAATATGACGCAGCAATCTTTGACGTTATGATGCCGAAAATTGATGGCTTCACACTGCTTAAAAAGATCAGAAAAGACGGCAACAATCTTCCTGTTTTGTTTCTCACCGCACGTGACAGCATTGAAGACAGAGTTGAAGGGCTCGATATAGGAGCAGACGATTACCTCGTAAAACCGTTTGCATTTGAAGAGCTGCTTGCAAGGATAAGGGTTATAATCAGAAAGAACAGCGTTTCAAAATCCAATCTAATCTCCGTAGCTGACCTCAGCATAGATATTTCGAGCAGGAAGGTTACACGCGGCGGTAAAGACATTGCTCTCTCGGCCAAGGAATATGAGCTGATTCAGTATCTTGCCGTAAACAACGGCATTGTACTAAGCAGAGAAAAAATTGAAAACCACATATGGAACTATGATTACGAAGGCGGAACAAACGTTGTTGACGTTTATATCCGCTACCTGAGAAAAAAGATTGACGACGGATTTGAACAGAAGCTGATACATACGGTAAGAGGTATGGGATACGTGCTCAGGGAGGAAAAATGAAAAAGATTTCGTTCAAAATAATCACAACACTCTGGATAACCGTGTTGGTGGCAGTCATCTGCTTTATCAGCACCGCCGCGCTGATAATTGTCAGCAGAAGAACCGCAGAAGACAAACTCAAGCAAACACTTATTGCCGCAGTACAAAGCAATTCCGATGAGATGGAGTACAGCAACGGTATATTCGAAATTGAGAATGACTTTGTATATTACTCGGGCGGTGTTTACTGCGACCTGTTCACAGAAAGCGGCAAATACATCAGCGGTGAAACACCGCACTCACTCAACGCTATGCCGTTCACCACAGAAAAAACTGTTACGGAAACCGAGTTTAACGCAGAACATTATTACGTGTACTGCGAGCTGCTCAGCTTTACAAAATTTGAATATGAAATTGACGTATTATCCGGCAAGATAATATCGTACGAAGCCGATGTTACACCTGTAAACAAGCTTAAGCCCATCCCCTACACCGAAACAAATTTCCGCAACGGCATCAGCACTAGCGAAGCGGTTGATATTGCACTAACCCACGCAGGTGTCACAAAAGATACAGCAGAAATTATCACTGTCGAAATCCCCGTACACAGTGACAGACAGGTTTTTAAAATAGAGTTCACATCCGACTCCTCACCCTACGAAAAAGTGTTTATCCGAGCACTGTGCCCCTCGGATGAAGTGAATGTAATGTTTGACACCGTAGAGAGCAGCGCGCTTTATCTGCTGCCGATTTTTATAGTAGCGGCAGCCGTGGGTGCATACCTTATATCAAAGAAAACCGTTTCTCCGATTGAAAAAATAACAAAATCGGCGCACAAAATTTCAACCGGAAGCGACCTTTCCAAACGGCTTGAAACCAACAAAGCGCCCTACGAAATCAATAACCTTGCCGACACATTCAATAAAATGTTTGAAAGACTTCAGTCTTCGTTCGAAAACGAAAAGCAGTTTGCGTCGGATGCTTCACACGAGCTTCGCACACCGCTTGCGGTAATAAAGGCAGAGTGTGAATTTGCACTTACAGATAACGCTGACAGCGAGGACAGAATACAGGCACTGGAATCAATAGAAGAGCAGACCGATAAAATGACGGCACTTGTATCATCACTGCTTGCAGTGACAAGGGCTGACCAAGGCAGAACAAGATTTCAGCTTGAAAAAGCAAGCCTCAGCGAGCTGACAAAAGAGATATGCGGCAAATTCAGCACAACAAAAAATATCGAAATGATTACAGACATACAGGATAATATTGTAATCAGCATGAACGCTATGCTTATGACCCAGTTGATCCAAAACCTGCTCTCAAACGCAGACAAATACGGCAAAGAAAACGGCAGGATAGAAGTGAAACTGTACCGTGACGGCAACAATGCCGTACTTTCGGTAAAGGATAACGGCATAGGAATCAGCGAGGATGACCTGCCGAAAATCTGGAACAGATTCTACAGATCAGACACTTCAAGATCAGAAGCAGAAGGCTTCGGGCTAGGTCTTTCACTGGTGCAAAAGATTTCTGAAATTCACTCGGCCGAATGCTTTGTCAAATCGGAAAAAGATAAATTTACCGAATTTTCAATTTTTTTCAAAAAATAAGTTTTTCTAATGTTCCTTTAATCTTCGGCGTTTATGATTTAGACACAGTCAGAGATGACTAAATCATAAACGAAAGGAACTGATCATATGAAAAAACTTATCGCTCTGTTACTCGCACTAATAGCTGTATTCGCACTTTCCACAACGGCAATTGCATCTGCACCGGACAACCTGATTACAAAAGAGCAGGCAAAAGAGATCGCACTTGACCACGCAGGCTATGACGCAGCACAGGTAAGGTTCATCAAAGCAAAGCTTGATATCGACGATGGAAGATACGAATACGAAATCGAATTCAGGGCAGACGGCAACATCGAATACGATTACACAATCAACGCAGAAAACGGACGAATTGTTGATTTTGACCGTGACTATGAAGCACCCGAAAGATTCGAATTCAGATTCTTCAACTTATTCGAAATTCTCAGAAATCTTATCGCCAAAATCTTCGCATAAGCTACAGCCATAACGAAAAATTATAAAAGAGGTGAAACAAATGAAAAAGAAACTATTAGCAATTCCGGTTACAACAGCTCTCATTCTGACGGTGGCATTACTCGTCGGATGCACCGCAAACAAACCAACCACAACATCTGCAGAATCCAACCCGGCGGCAGCCCCTGACCCTACGGCGCAGACCGTTGAAGCTGTCAGCATCACCCCGGATGCTGCAATCGACATTGCACTCAAACACGCAAGCGTGCCCAGAGAAGAAGCCGTACTCTACGGCATTCCAAAGCTCGACAATGAAAAAGGAAGAGCACACTACGATATAGAATTCGCATACAACGGCATCGAATACGAGTACGAAATTGCAACAAATGACGGCACTGTACTCAAAGCTGAAAAAGAAAAGGAACCTGCCCCCACTAAAGCTCCCGAAAAAACAACGCGTCCCGAAAAGCCGACAAACAACGGATATATCAGCGTCGAAGAAGCAAAGCGCATTGCACTTGAAAACGCAGGAGTAAAGGCGGAAAACACAGTATTCCTCAAAGCATATTACGATGCGGATGATATAGTCCCCCACTTTGACGTTAAATTCAGAACCGGCGATTACGAATATGAATACGAAATAAAAGCAGCCGACGGCACAGTTCTCGAAAAAGATGTTGACAAAGAGAAAGGCGCACCGACAGCATCTGCAACCGATGCAAACTACATCACGGCAGACGAAGCTAAGAAACTTGCTTACAACCATGCAGGAGTTGCCGCAGCAGACGTAAAATTCGCAAAGGCTAAGCTTGACCGTGACGATATGATTGTTCACTACGACGTTGAATTCGTTGCAGGCAAGTATGAATACGAGTACGAAATAAACGCACTGACCGGAAAAATAATCGCCTACGATAAAGATTTCAACAATTAAAAATTTAACCCCTATAAAAGCCCCCTGCTGCAACCTTTTCTGCAGCAGGGGGCCTATTTTGATATGAATACTATGAAATCAATAGCTTTTCAGCTTTCCGATATCCTCGGCAAAGGCTTTCTCACTCGAATCCTGCGTAAACTCAAGCATAACTATACCGTCAAATCCCTTTGAAATCATCTTTTTAAGCAGAGTATCCAGGTAGTTCTTATCTTTTTTGCGGAACATCTGCTCGCGCTTTAGGTCAGAATATGAAACATGCATATCCTTGATAAAATCAAAAGTTCTGTCAATTCTGTCAAGGTCGTATTCCATACGGAAATATCTTGACTGGAAATAAGATTTGAAATTATCTCTGCCAAGATCATTCTTGAAACGGATTATTGCATCGGTATTATTATTAAACGTATTGTCGTGACATTCCGGGCAAACAATGATTCCGTACTCCTTTGCAACGTCGCAGATTCTGCGGCAATCCTCCAGAAGAAGCAGATACTCCTCATCATTTGTTTTTTCGCTGTCCTTTGTACCGAGCCACACGCGGATTGAGCCTGCGCCCATTGCATCTGCATTCTCACAAAGCTCGCGCCACTGCTCTGCCGTACCGTTGCCCACACGGTAATAGCTGCCGTATGAGCTGACGGTGATACCCGCCTCATCGCAGAGTTTTTTTACCATCTGTGCATCATCAAGAGTTTTAACGTGCACATCAGATCCCCACTCAATGTAGCCCACCTTTTCTCTACGGCAGATTTCAACAACCTCTACCGCAGTTTTGTTGCGGAAGGTTACACTTGTCATGCCTATCTTAAACGCACTCATATTTTCACCTGCTTTTATAGCTTAGTCTCGTCAATTTTGCCAAGATACTGTTCAAAAGGTTTGCTGACAACAGGCACAGCCGTAACCTCTCTGAATTCAACCGAATCACCGCTTGTTACGGTCAGATATCTGCGGTAATCTTTATTTTCAGGCACAGGCTTTCCGTTACGGATAAACACTGCGCCGCCTCTGCTGCCTGTCAGTTCCATTTCACTTATTATTGTAATAAGCAGCGACCTAGCGCTGATAAGCATATCATAATCGTAAAAATAATCACTTATTGATTTGTGAGCAAAGTTCAGGTTTTCAAGGATTGAATCAACCTCAGCGAGCAATGCAACACACTCATCCTTATCACGCAGAAATCCTGCACAGCCGCTCATCTTATGCGGAATATAAGAATAATCGACAGTATCTTCCTTTTTGAAATTTTTGATTAGTTCACGGTATCTGCGCTCACGCTCTGCAAAAATTTCTTCGCCGTCAAAGTTTGTTTCCGGCTTTTCTGCGATATGGTTGGCGCAAAGCAAACCGCCGACCTGTGTATCGTTCAGCGCTGTACCGCCGGGACGCGCCAGACCGAATGTGCCTGCCGCCTCACCTATTGCATAAAGCCCCGGGATATCGGTTTCGTAGCTGTTTGACGTATTAACACCGCCGTTATTATGCTGTGCGCATACGGCAATCCTGAGTTTTTCGGTGTAAAGGTCTATACCTTGTCTCGCATAGACAGCTATTGCCTTGGGATTGAGAAGAGCAAGACGCTCAATCGGTGTTGCCGCAACGGCATTATTAGCAAGAAGATATCCGCCTGCTTCATCACCCAGCATATCAAAATCAAAGCCGGAAGGATTCTGCGTGTAATCAAGGTACACCTGCCTGCCCTGCCTTATCTCGTTATGCACAGCAATATCAACCCTTGATGAGGCCTCAAGCCGTTCAAAGCTGAAGGGCCACTGATAGCCCTTGAGGAAAATACTTTCAAACATTTCGGCACTATCCGCAAAGACATCGCACAAAAATTCACGCTCCGCGCCAAATTTATCAACGCTCACAAACCTCGGCACAACCTGCATAAAGCTGCCGGAAACGTTCCAGCGGAAATCAACGGAAGCCATACCGTATTGCCACTGAGTAAAGTTGCACAGCTTTACACCTGCATCAATCATAATACCGGTCATACCGTGCTGAGAATAGGGGTAAACCGAGCTTTCATACACACACGCAGGCGCACCTGTAGCGCATATTATGTTTTTTGCCGCAAAAATCTCAAAGCTCTGCGTAGACATATTAAGCGCAGCCACACCGTACGCTTTGCCGCCATGCGTTATTATTTCCACAACCTGCCTTTTATCAAAAAGAGGAGTGCCGTTTGAATTCAGCACCTTTTCTTCGAGTCTTTGTGTCATCACCTTTGAGGTGAGCGGACCGACAGATGTTGCTCTTACGGTATCATCGTGGTCTGTTTTATAGCCCGGATAACCTCCGAATTCGTCCGTAGGAAAATTAACCCCGTAATCGCAAAGACGCAGAAAGCAACGAACGCTGTTAACTGCCTGGAGGTATATTTTTTCTCCGTCGGTGCAGCCTGCTTTGCATATATCCGTTGCCATTTTATATGCGCTGTCGGGATGAGCGCCGTCCATCGACAGTTTATAGTAGGTCTGCTTATCACTGCCCGTATTGCGTGAAGTGCCGCTGAACCTGTTTTCCGTTATTACGGCAATATTCCGAATATTCTTTTTATACAGCCAGTCCGCGGCACTGTATGCAGCCGCACCGCTGCCGATAATTATCGCATCGTATACTTTTCTCATAAACTTCTCACATTAAAACCGCCATCACAGTCAATCACCGTACCCGTACAGAAATCAAAACTGCCGTTTGCAATACTTGCAACGCATCTGCCTATATCTTCAGGCATTCCCATACGTTTAATCGGTGTAATACCGTCTGCAATAAGCGCATCGTATTTCTCCTTGACCTTAGCGGTCATATCGGTTTCAATTATTCCCGGTCTGATTTCAATAACGCTCACACCAAACTCTGCCAACCTTACGGCAAAGAGCTTTGTGAGCATCGAGATACCAGCCTTTGATACACAGTATTCGCCGCGGTTAACGCTTGCGGTATAGGCAGACATTGAAGAAATATTGACGATTCTTGATTTACCGTTGGCGGTAAGAAGCGGCACAAAGCTCTGCGTGAGAAAGAACGTACCTTTGAGGTTTATATCCACAACGTAATCAAAATCCTCGCGAGATATTTCGAGTATATCTTTCCTCACTTTGGGTGCAACACCTGCATTGTTCACAAGCAGATCAATTCTGCCGAAATCCTCGCTGACTTTCGCAACAAGTCTGTCAACATCCGCTTCGACCGAAATATCGCACGCAACAAATTCAACCCTTGCGCCATACTCTTTTCTGAGCGCAGCTACATCTTCGCTTTCACTTCTTGCCGTGAGCACGACCGTGTAATCTGATTTAAGCAGCTCTTTTGCTATTCCGAGCCCTATACCGCGACTGCCACCCGTAATTACAGCTACCATAATTTTGTCACTCCCGAAAAAATTATTTACCCAGAACAAACTTCTTGTAATATGGCATATACACCTCGCTGTCTCTTACGGGACAGCCCGTTACCGTGCCGCACCGCATAAGCTCAGTACATTTGCTGCACTTGAGGCAGACCTGCTTTTTATCAAGCTCACCGCAGCTGAGATAGTCGCGATAAAATTGCGGATAGGCAAAGGTCATTCTGCCAAAACCCGCAAGGTCGCATACTTTTTCACTGATCAGCTTTTCGGCATAGGCAACGGCATCTTCACCGGGGAAAGTAAGACCCGACGAAATAATTTTCATATCCGGAAAACTGTCTTTAACCGCCTTTGTAACCTTGTAAATTCTTTCAAGGCCCACATTGCCGTCCTCAGGCGAATTAACACAAGGGCGGTTTATATGCGGAATAAGATAAGGATTGCCAAGCGTAATATTGACAAGCTCAATCCCCTTCTTTGCAAGTACGGCAATGATTTTTTTAGCCGCCGTCAGGTCAATATTGCCTTTTTCATCAACACCGTAACCGTATGGGTAAGGGAAACAGTCGCATGCATTGAGGCGTGTTGTAACGATAAGCTTATCGCCGACAACGCTTCTTACAGCATCTATGCATTCAAAATACAGCTTCGTTCTGTTTTCAAAACTGCCGCCGTAGCTGCCCTCGCGCTCGGTTGCGCTGAGAAGCTCATTGAAAAGGTAGCCGTGGCAACACTTAACATCAATCCCGTCAAAGCCGGCTTCTACAGCAAGCTTTGCCGCCGACGCATAGCTATTGCTTATCGTTGAGAGATAGCCGTCATCCGCAACCTTATATGGTTGATTTTCTTTGCCCTTTTCCCACAATTCGTTACGGTAAGCAACAATCGGCTCCGGTGTTCCGTTTGGCTTGCTGAAACGTCCGCTGTGAGTAAGCTGAACAATAATCAGCGGCTCAAACCCGCATTCGCTGTGCGCAGTGCGTTTAATTTCCTCAACAAGCAACCTGAAGCTATCAACGTTTTCTTTGTTGATATAAAGCTGCCTTGGGTTTGCTCTTCCCTCCGGCGTAACGGCTGTAGCCTCAAACCAGATTATACCTGCCCCGCTTTTTGCAAAGCGAAGGTATCTTCGACGCGTGAGTTCATCTACTGCTCCGTTTTTGGTTCCGTCGCAGCCCTCCATGGGCTGAAAAACAACTCTGTTGGACAATTTTCTGCCACAGATGCTTACACGTGTGTTAAGAATTGTATCGGTCACGGCACTATCTCCCTTAATTCAGATAACACAAAAATTATACCAAACTGCGACAATATAATCAACATAAAAATACTTCCCTTAAAGCCAAAGGCTTTACATAAGACGTTGCAAAGTGTATACTGACTTCAGTAAGATCAGGAGGTTACACCTATGCCATACGATAAAAAACCGAAAATGATACTGTTTGACGTTGGCGGTACACTGTTTAAAGGCGGTAATTTTTCAGCACGAAACGGCCTAGCCGCGCTCAGGCTTGCCGCACTTAATCCTCAGCAAACAACCGACGCTGAGCTCGCCGCGCTGTGGGATGAATATAATGAAAAAATCGGTTCGGGTCATAAATCCGCTACGGGTGTAACGCTCGATTTTGCGCTCTCCTGCGCACTCAGATACATCACGATGAATGCAGGATTGCACTTTGATATTTCATTGGCTGAGCAAGAGGAAATATTCGACAGATACAACTCTGACCGCAGCGTAATAAACGGCATACCGGAGCTGCTTGACACAATAGATTCACTCGGCATACGCGCCGCAATAATAAGCAACAACGCTATGAGTTCGGAAGGACTAAAGCTTGCGGTAAGACACTGGATTCCGAATGAAAAGATGGAGTTCATCCTAACAAGTGCCGACATCCTGCTTACAAAGCCCTCCTCTGAAATTTTTACGGCGGCGGCAAAATACGCTCGTCTTGACCCGAAGGATTGCTGGTACTGCGGTGACAGCAAAGTGCCCGACGTTGACGGCGCTTTTGCTGCAGGTATGATGCCGGTTCTTATCGACATCAAATGCGATAAACCCACTCAACTGAGAACAGACAGCGCAAGAGAGTATCTGACCGTAAATTGCTGGAATGAACTTACAAAGCACCTGAGAAAACACTTCTGAATAACACGGCGGTATCCCCGAAGCGAGGATGCCGCTTGATTTTTTATTGCTACCAAATGAACTAAGTTTTTAAAAGCAACTTTCCCTATTCAGTAATTCGTCTTCACTTATATAATAAAATGTCATTTTAAATAAAATTACTTGTAAAAAGCGAAAGTTTTTGGTATAATATTTGCTATCAAACATTAAGGAGAGGTTCCATGAGTAACAAGGGCAAGACCCTGTCACTTGACACGGTCAAAGCGTTTTTTACGGAAATCAAAACCCACTGGAACACCCCTGCCGAAGGCAAATACGTACCGTATAAGGAATACAAGGACGTTGTGCTTGCCGTAGGCAGTAACTATGCGGGTTCAAAGGTGCTCGAGTATATAGGCTTTTTCTCAGCCTGTTACCTCATTATGCACCACTACAAATTACCGTATCTGACGTTTTCAATCATAGGTATTATCAATATGCCGCTGGGCTACATATCAGCGCTGATGTGGTGGCTTGTTTGCGATAATCTCGGCTTTTTACCTAAAAAAACCGAGCGCAAATTCTATGGAGTATATTTCGCGATGATACTGTTCGGCATATCAACCATTGTTTTCGACTACGCGAGCTTATTTGACCCGAGCAGCGGATTTATACGATACCTGAACAGCCTTGAAGGAATGAACGCAACCGCCTGCTTCAAAACTTTCGGTACGCACTTTCTCTACACCGGTTGGGTTGGCGCACGAAACATTTTCTGGCGCAAAAAGCTCCTTCCGAAGTACGGCAGATACAAGTATTCGCTCTACTGCGACGTTGTACCCAAATGCATAATGGTTGTTCTTATCGGCTGGCTGCCCGTATACAACATCCCCGACGTTGCAACACGCGTATGGGTTGCCAACCTTCTGTTTGCAACGTACAACGTTTTCGGTTTTGCAAACAATATGGAAATCTGCACAAAGAGTATCAGCCCAAATCTTCAGGAAAGAATCTATGTGCGAAGCTACCCCGTAAAGATTTCACACTTTTTCAACACAATCGTCGGTATCGTTATGCCGATTGCTATCGGTATGCTCCGTAACGAGTGGGCAGATATTAACGTTTACCGTTATGTCATCCCAATAACATTCATCATTCTTGCCTCAATGACGATGATTTTCGCAGGCAGAATTAAAGAGAGAATACCTCAGCCACCGGTTGAGAAAAAGGTTCAGATCAAATTCTGGGACGGTATGTTCGGCGTTCTGAAAAACAAATATCTGCTCATCAAAAACGTCGTCGGTCTTATTGATGCCCTGGGCAACGGTATGCTGCCGTTTGTCACCGTTCTCTATTTTTACACCTTCCGCCTGAGCGGTCTGCCTTACAGCCTTATCGTTATGCTCATATCGTTCGCAGGCACTCCGCCCGATTTCTTCTCGCCCTATTTCCTCAAGCGCTTCTCATACAAGCAGATAATGATTTTCTATCAGCTGACCAGAGCATTGGGCAACGCCGCCATAGTTGCGGCAATATGGTTCTGCGGAGATAACCTCACCCTTTGCGGTACAATATGTGTTGTCGTGCTGTTCTTTATGGAGATGACAAAGACAGTTCCCACAACGGCAGGTCACGATATGGACGTTCGAATTGCCGACTATCAGATGTATATTTCCGGTGAAAGACTCGAGAGCTTTGCAGGCGTATTCGGCTGGTTCACAGGCCCCGTAGTTTCTTTTATCGGTCTGCTTATTCCGCTGTTCCTGCTGCGTTACGGCTTCAACAGCAACTGGGAAGTTCTCTTTATTGACTCAACGAGAAGAAATATCATTGCCATTCCCCTGATTGTCGATATCATAGGCTTTGTGCTGATGACGATACCGTACTTCTTCTGGGATTACGACAGCAAAAAGCAAAATATGGTTATGGAAGTGCTTAAACGACGCGCCGAAGTAACCGAAAAGAAAGCCGCAGAAGCTAACGAAACAGTTTCCGGCGGCTACAAAGGTTAAGAAAGGAGGCAGAACCTTATGAGTAAAAAGACAAATAAAGATATGCCTCCCGTAAACGAAGCGGAAAACGTCAGGCTGGACATCCCGGAGGATGAAATATGGTCTTATCAGGTGCCCGGGCTTGCCGCACCGCATATCAATAAACCCTATAAGTATTTCACATTCAAGAAGATACTTTTCATTGTTACAATCGTTATCGCTGTCACCCTTTCCTGCTATTTCAGTATCCTTGCAATAGCCAACAAAGACACTTTCTCCTACGAAATAACGGACAGCGGCACGTATCGCCTCTCCAAATTCAGCAACACGGGTCTGATGACTGAGCTTACCGTCGACTACGTTACAACGGTTGAATACGACCAGATTACCAAGGAATATGTTTTCACAAAGGATGAAAGTAAAAAGGTAACCGAGGTCAGAGCCTATTCGCTTAACTGTGACGATAAGATCAAGACAATTTATATCGGAGCAGACGTTGAGCTTATTCAGAATCAGGCATTCTACTCCTGCTGGGCACTTGAAAACATTGAGGTTGACGAAAACAACCCCTACTACTGCGATATTGACGGTGTGCTTTACAACAAAGATAAAACCGTGCTTATCAATTACCCCTGCAATCACGACGAATACCTCAGAAAAAAATACGGCTATAAGGAAGAGCCTTACCGCGACGACGTAACAGAACAATATAAGCTCGACATACAGACATACGTTGTGCCATCAACCGTAACAACGCTCGGTGAGCACTGCTTCGGTTATGCAAACCTGAGAACAATCTATCTGCCCGAAGGTCTTACAAGAATGGAAACGCTCTGCGTTTTCAAGCTGCACGAGCCGAAGGATGAATGGAGCAACACCCCGTCACTTGAAAACATCTGCACTTATTCCGGCGCAGATGTTGCCGACACAAAGTTCACCGGTGTTGAGGTGCTCGGCAAAGTTTACAATTCACTGCCCGAAGGTCTTGAGTATATAGGCTCTGATGCCCTGAGCTACAATCAGGCACTGACCTATATCTACATTCCCGAAAGCGTAACCTTCATTGGTCACCATGCTTTCTGGGACAACGTCTACAAGGAGGACGGTCAGCTTTGCGGTGTTACAAAGATTGATGTTGCGCGAAGCGAAGATGACTTCAAGACAAGCGTTGAAGCCGGCGACAGCTGGAGACCGCAGTACGACTATATGCTGTTCAAAAAGAGCGTTGATGTAGTGTATTCATCACAGCGCCGATAACCCCCTGAATGTACAAAGCCCTGACAGTACGCTAGGTATTGTCAGGGCTTTATCATCTTATTAAGAAACGTAAATACAATTATCCTAAAAGAACATCAGAAACCAGCATCACGCAAAAGCCTGCAAGCAGTGCATAGGTTGCACCGCGCTGATTGCCGTGAGCATGAGTTTCGGGAATCATCTCATCGCTTACAACGTAGAGCATCGTGCCGCCGGCAAAACTAAGCGCAAACGGAAGAATTGCTGCAGAAAAGCTGACAGCAAAATAGCCGATAAGCGTGCCGATAACCTCTATAACACCGGTTGCCGCAGCACAGAGAAAAGTCTTTTTCGGGCTGACACCTGCCGCAAGCATCGGTGCGATTATCACCATACCCTCAGGTATATTCTGCAGAGCTATACCGCCTGCAATCAGCAGCCCCTGCGCAGTATCACCCGTACCGAAGCCTACACCTGCCGCAATACCCTCGGGCAAATTATGTATGGCAATGGCTGTTACAAAAAGGAGCACCTTGCTCAGGTTTGCGTTGCGGTGTTTTTCATCCTCAGGGCCTACAAGTTTATGAAGATGGGGCACAAGCTTATCAATCAGATTAAGGCACAGAGCACCGACAAAGATACCTGCAACGGTGATAACGATGCCGAATTTGCCGCCCTGCTCAAGCGAGGGAATAATCAAACCGAGCACAGCAGCAGAAAGCATAACTCCTGCGGCAAAGCCGAGCACAACATCCGAAAACTTGTGCGATATTTTTTTGAAAATAAAACCGATTACCGTACCGATAAGCGTAGCACCGCCGACACCAAGCGCGGTTAACAGCACCTCTTTCAATGTGCAAACCTCCTGCTCAAGAAAAGATTACAGCATTATTATAGCACTTTAACGCTGCTTTGAAAATATTTTACAAAAAAAATTGCACCGACCTCCAGATCGGTGCTTTAAATTAAATAACAATTGTTTCACCGCAGGAAAGATATCTCAATCGCGGAATGTATGCCGACATAAAATAAAACTGTTCAACACCCGTACAGTGACAGGTATAGTAATCCGTTGAGAATGACGCCAGATACTCCGAGTAGCTTTTCAGCTTTTCATCCTTTGCAAGGCTTGAATAATGAAAACCGCCCACAAATACATCCGGCTCAAACCAGCTTACAATATCCATAACGCCCTTATGGGAGCAACCGCTTATCAGCACACGCTTGCCGCCCTCCTCAATGAGCAGATATTGCTCGTGCAGAAAATCATCCGGCACAAAACCGCCGCAAGCTTTTTTGTTGAGCCCGAATGAGCCGAGTTCGCGTTTCCTCTCATTTGAGTTGCAGGAAAAGAGGGTGAAGCCATCGCAAATCTGCATTTCATCACCGACAAAAGCAAGCCGCTGATTGCCTTCAAGTGATTTATCCAGACCGATATATTTCTCTGTGCCGTTATAATAATCACCAAAAGCATAGCGACTGAGGTAAACAGGTGCATTCTTGTTGATTTGAAGGAAATGTCCGAGTCCTCCGCCGTGGTCATAGTGACCGTGTGAAAGCACAGCAAAATCGACCGCAGATAAATCCGCGCCAAGTGTTTGTGCATTAGCAACAAACAGTTCAGTCTGTCCCATATCAAAAAGAATGTTTCTGCCGTTAGCCTGAATATAAAGGCTCAGCCCATGTTCCGCACCGACAGCCTGAGAAGAAGCTGTGTTTTCAATCAGCGCCGTTATTTTCATTGAATTTTCTCCCGATAATAATTATTTATCCTTATATTTTTCCGCCTGAAGATTAAACATATAGGCATATTTGCCGTTCATCGCCATCAGCTCTTCGTGCGTACCGCTTTCAACAATCTCACCGTTTTCAAGCATATATATAACGTCTGCCATAACGGTTGTTGAAAGGCGGTGAGAGATAAATATAACCGTCTTATCTTCAGCCGCTCTCGACATAGCCTCGTTGAGAGAATACTCGGAAACAGGGTCGAGGTTTGCACTGGGTTCATCAAGAATCGCAAAGGCGCAGTCTTTGTAGAACGCACGTGCAACGGCAACCTTCTGCGCCTCACCGCCGGAAAGAGAGATACCGTCATCGTCAAACTCTCTGAGCAGAATCGTATCTGTACCGGCAGGCAATTTTTTTGAAAAGCTACTCTCCTTGAGCGCCGCCTCAACCCTCTCTTTATCAGGGCAATCCTCCATTGCGACGTTTTCGGCAAGGGATGCGCCAAAGAGCGAGAAATCCTGAAAAACAGCCGCATAGTTTTCATGATACGATTTTATTTTCCAGTTTTTGATGTTCACACCGTCGGCTGTAATCTCACCCTCGGTAACATCATAAAGGCGAAGAAGCAGATTTGTGAGCGTGGTTTTACCCGCTCCGTTATATCCTACCAGCGCTATTTTCTGGTAGGGCTTGATTTCAAGGTTGATGTTTTTAAGCGTAGGCTTATCGTTGCCCGGATAAGTGAACGAAACGTTTTCAAGTTTAAGCGTTACAGGCTTATCAAATTTCTTTTCAAGCTCGCCATCCTTGATTTTTTCTTCAGCCGACATAAATTTTTTGAACTTTTCAACGTAAAGTCCGTTTTCACGGAAGGTTACCGAAAACCAGGTTGTAAGCGCAAAAACACTTGTACTGACAACAGTAACACCGTTGAACGTCGCAACAAAATCGCCCATACCGATTTCTTTTGTAACAATAGCTTTGTAGCCCATATAAAGTGTAACGCCAAAGCTGATGAGCACCGACAGCGGAAGACTGTCCTGCGAAAAATAGAGCAACCACTGTTTAAAAAGAAATGGTGAAATCGTCTTTAACCTATCGGATATATTCGCTGTATATCTGCTTTCAATCATCTCACCTGCAGGGTTGAGGCGAAGCTCCTTGGCGTAATCCTGCAAATAAAAAACACGCGAGAAATACATATTCTTGCGATCAAGCGGAGTCATCGCCTGCTTTTTGCTGACGTTTGTTCTTGCGATAATCCTGCCGACGGGTACCATAATACAGACACAGGCGCACACAAACAAGAGACTTATCGGGTCAATTGAAGCAATAACCGCTGTAATCGTAAAGATTGAAAAAAGATTTCTGAAAATGTGATGCGTGCAGTTGATAACGCTTTCAACTCTGTCGCTCATCGAATTCATCGCAAGCACAAAATCGTTATAAAACTCAGGGTCATCATACGATTCAAAGTCCATCTTTGCGGCCTTTTCGTATATAGCGTTGTAAAGCTTGAAATGCAGCTTTTCTTTTTGCTTTGAAAAATAAATTTCGTGAAAAATCGTATTATAAATATTACCGACAACAATAAGCACGGCAAAAACCAAAAACGCGATAAATATGCGGTGGTAACCATAGCCTTCGGTAACAACATCGATTATGTATTTGAGCAACACAACGTTTGCCATCAGCCATGGCACGTTGGTAAGCACATCTGCCATAATATAATGAAACAGAAGGAAAGGCGACTGCTTTATGATGAAGCGCAGCATATAAAGATAGTTTATTATACTGTGTGACTTTTCCGTTTTGTCTTTCTTATTCTTCATCCTCTGCGCCCTCCTCTCTGTAGCCTGAGGCCTGCAGGGTGAACATTTCGCAGTATTCACCACCGCGGCTCATAAGCTCATCGTGCGTGCCCTGCTCAATCAGCTCGCCGTTTGAAAAAACAAATATGCAATCACTCTGCGTAGCACTTGAAAGACGGTGAGATATATAAATAACAGTTTTGTCCTTTGTGCCCTCCATAAGATTATTGTACATCTTGGACTCTGCAATAGGGTCAAGCGCAGACGATGGCTCATCAAGAATCGCAATATCAAAACGCTTTGCAAACATTCTTGCTATGCTGACCTTCTGACATTGACCGCCCGAAAGCAAAGCACCCTCATCATCAAACTCTCTTGTGAGAATATTATCAATTCCCATAGGCAGCATTTCAATTTTCTCGTAAACATCACTTCTCCTGAGTGATTCACGCGCACGTTCAACGTTGCTTTCGTCAACCTCCTCAACAAGTACATTTTCGGCAACAGTCATTGCAAACACTCTGTAATCCTGAAAAACGCTTGCAAATTTATCTCTGTACTTAAGCAAATCGTATTTCTTTATGTTTACACCATTGTAAAGTATTTCACCTTCACTTATATCATAAAGGCGCATAATAAGCTTTGAAAGCGTAGTTTTACCTGCGCCGTTATGGCCTACAACGGCAATCCTGTCGCCCTTATTGAGCTTGAATGATATATTCTTGAGTGTGTAATCCTTTTTGTCGTTGTATCTGAACGAAACGTTTCTGAACTCAAGGCTTTCAAACTCACCCGGGATAAGCGTGCCGCCCTTTACCTTTGGCTCATAAGCTAGAAACTCACGCATATTCTGCACCCAGAGGCAATGCTTCTGCTGCATAGTAAAATAGTGTGCAAGCTGATTAAGCTTGTTACGGCAGTTGGTAATTGCAGAAACAAGCACAGAAAATTCAGAGATAGTGATATTTTCAAGCTCGATAAGGCGGTAACAGCCATAGCCCAAACCGCCTGCAACAGGAATTACCTCACCGAAAAAGTCACTGAAAGCTTCAAGTATTGCAATACGCCAACCGTACTTGCGAATAACCTGAATATTATTATCAATTGCCTGCACAAAACGCCTTCTTATAACATCGAATATGTTTGTAGTCTTGATTTCCTTGGCAAAATCCTTGAGAAGCACCGTTCTTTTGGTGTAATCCTTCTGGCGCTCAAACGGAGTCATTTCTTTCTCTCTTACAAACTCAACCTGATTACGCTTGACTCTGAAAATAATGACGATAAGCGGACAGACAACAAAAGAAATAAGGAACGGATCAAGGCTGTAGAGGTAAGCAGCAAGAGAAATAACGCTGACGGCACTGCCAAGCGTCCAACCTGTGCCCTCAATAATACGCTTGAATCCGCCCTTTTCAACTACCCAGGTAGCTCTGTTGTAGTTATCGAAAAAGTCAGGATCTTCATAGCAGCCAAGCTCAACCTCCTGGGCTTTTTTGAATATAAGCCCGTTAAGATAGCTCTCACATTTAATTTCAAACTTCTCCCTGACGGGATGAAATGCATAATAAGAGAACAGATCTATAACAACCTTGCCGAAAATAATCAGACCTATTTTAATTGCAAACTCTTTGAACGTGCCGTTACCCTCGATAATGGAAAGTGCCGTCTGCAAAAACATAACGTTGAAAACAACAGAGTAATAAACGTTTTCACCGATATAAGCAAGATAGATTATCAGCACCGACAAAGGTGCGCACTTGAGACCGCACTTAATCATAAACCAAGTGTTACGAAAAACGTGTGCCTTTGCTTTAAAGTCTACCGGACTTCTCACCATACTCCTCCTCTCAAAACAAAATCGAATATACATCAACACGATACATACTACCAATAAAATACAGTCAATGCAAGTCTTGTAATCAAAATATTTATATGTTATAATGCTTATACAGAAAAACTCACCGCCGTACAAGCGGTGAGTTTATTTATTATTCAAAATATCCGTTATATTTTATTTTAAGCGAACTCTCAGGAAAAAGATGCGCGTACAAATCAACAAAGTAATCATCAGTCATACTTGCGATATAGTCCGCGATAATCTGTGTCGGTTCTGTTTCGGTGTACGGAATATCGCGCGAATAGAACACATTATTCAACAGTGCAATATGGTGCATAAACACCGGCGACTCCTTTTTTTCGCTTACAAGGTCATCCAGCAGTCGTTCATAAAGCTGAGTCATCATCGGCTTAACCGTGCTCTCAATCTTTTCCCTCACCGAATCTTCTTTGTAAATATAGCGGTAGTTTTCATTCTTTGCATTTTTCAGCTCCGCAAAAACATCGCTGTCCATTTTTATATACGGCTTGCCGTAGCTGTTTTCGACAATGTTCACACTAAGGTTATTAATAATTTCAGCGTTTGTTTTGCCGAGTCTTCCACCGAGGAAAACATCATCTGCGGCAATTTTTGCCCTATACGCATCCTGCCTGTCTTTACCGAGATAGGCAATAATATCGGAGATACGCACAACACAGCCCTCAAGTGTGCACGGCACAAGAAGGCGGACATTGCTTTTATCAAGATAACACTGCTCTATCTGCTCATCAAACTGTGAAAAGCTTTCAAGGCTGCGCGGTCTGTACTCACAAAGCTCCATTTCACCGTCGTGCGAAGCGATACCATTAAGCGTCTGCAGGGTTATGTTAAACGGAAAAATCCTGTCGAGCACACGCACAGAATGAATATTATGGCTGAAATGCCTGCCGCTGTATTTGTACATCAGCTCGTCAAGATACTCCTCGCCTGCATGACCGAACGGTGTGTGACCTATATCGTGACCGAGTGCGATTGCTTCAATAAGCTCAAGGTTAAGCCCGAGTGCCCTGCCTATGGTGCGGGCAATGCGCGAAACAAGCTGCACATGAAGAGCACGGCGGGTTATATCGTCATTTTTATAAAAGGAAAAAACCTGCGTTTTATCCGTGTAACGGTTATAATAAGCGCAGTGCATAATTTTGTCAATATCGCGGATAAAAGCCGGGCGCATAATACTTGGCACATCATGTGATTCCCTGCGGCGCAGCGCGTTATCATCGCTGAATCTGAACTGCGGCACGGTGCCGTTGAGTCTGTCACGTCTTATTCTGAGTTCTGTATCCGGCGATAAAGCATCGTATCTGAGCATAAAAACACCTCACGCATATTATAACATAACTAAACAAATTTGCAAAACCTTGACATATAAAAAAACAGGTTATATAATGTTACCGTAATTTTACCTTAGGAGGCTTCAGATCTATGAAAAAAATTACAGCTTTCCTTCTGGCCGCGGTTCTGGTTTTTTCCACCGCTGTACACGCATTTGCCGCTGATGGGGACACAGTTGAAAAAGGCACGCTTTTCGATTACAGATTCAAGATTTTCAGCAACGATGAGGCTGAGGCAATAGCGCAGGAAATTGCGCAGATGAGCTGGTATGAGCCTCTGTTTCTCGAACCCGATACCGAGTCGGTAGTTATCAGTGTTAACCTGCGCGCTTACCCCGAGCTGAGCAACCTCAACGTACTTGTAAAAGCTTCCAGGGCAATTGTTGACCGCTCGTCCGAATTTCTCACCCACACAACCGCTACGGTTGAGCTGCTCGATTATTCCCGTTTTGCAGGCGAGCTTACACTTCACGTGTTGGCACTTATGATGATTGATCGCGGTGTTCAACTGGGCTTTATTACCGACACGGCAAGCCTTTACGAAACTTTTGAAATTGCCGATATGAATCTTGACGAAAGCCGTGTATCGCCATTCGTTATGAACGCTACCGGCACAATCGTAATGAACATACTCGGTGTAATATTCTGATAAACACCCAAAAAAGGCAACCCTCTTGTGAGGATTGCCTTTAATTTTTTATTTGTCTTTCTTTTCTTTGGGTTTGCGCGGTGCCGTTGCCTTGTTAAGAATAACCGTAACAGTAACGATGATCGTCGTAACAATAAAGATACCGAGCATACCCTTACCCATAATCGGAAGAGAAAACTCAAGACCTTCGGGAGTGAATCCGATACCGTGCTCAACGGTTGTCATCTCAACGGCTGTTGTTTCTTCAACTGTTGTAAGCTCCGCAGAAGTGAGCTCAGTTACATTTGTTGTTGATTCTGTATTCATTGCTCAAACCTCCTTACAGACCTAATGCGCTTTTAGCGAATGTGAGTATAAGACCGCCTGCGATAACGGAAGCAATCTGACCGGAAACGTTAACACCGATTGAGTGCATAAGAAGGAAGTTCTGCGGATCCTCTGCAAGGCCCATCTTGTGAACAACACGTGCCGACATCGGGAAAGCGGAAATACCGGATGCACCGATCATCGGGTTTATCTTGTTCTTCTTTGAGAAGATATTCATAATCTTTGCAAGCATTATGCCGCCGAAGGTATCGAAAACAAAAGCTACAAGACCAAGACCCATGATGAGGAGTGTCTCAAGTCTGAGGAACTCGTCGGCAACCATTCTGGAAGCGATTGTGATGCCAAGGAAGATTGTGATAAGGTTTGCAAGGACGTTCTGTGCAGTTTCGGAAAGTGAGTTAAGAACACCACACTCACGGATAAGGTTACCGAACATAAGGAAACCGATAAGAGCAACTGCATCGGGAGCAAAGAGACCGACGATGATAGTAACAACAATCGGGAAAAGGATCTTCGTCATCTTAGAAACCTTTTTGCCCTGATACTTCATACGGATCTTGCGCTCTTTCTTGCTGGTGCACAGCTTGATGATAGGCGGCTGAACAAGGGGAACGAGAGCCATATATGAGTAAGCTGCAACCATAATTGCCGAAAGATAGCTTGAATTGAGCTGCTGAGCAACGAAGATAGACGTCGGGCCGTCTGCCGCACCGATAATTGCAACAGAAGCAGCATCCGCAAGGTCAAAGCCGAGGATTGATGCCATTGTAAGTGTGAAGAAGATGCCGAACTGAGCTGCGGCACCGAAGAACATAAGCTTCGGATTGGTGAGCAGCGGCTCGAAATCAATCATCGCACCGATACCGATGAACAGAACAAGCGGCATAAGCTCGTGTGCTTCGTTACTGATACCTATATCAAACAGATGGTCTATAACTGCCTTTGCACCGGAATTGGGAAGGTTGACAAGGATTGCACCAAAACCCATAGGAAGGAGTAATGTGGGCTCCATTTCTTTTTTGATTGCGAGGAAGATCAGCACACCGCCGATAATCCACATAACGAACATTTTCCAATCTTCAGCAAGGTTTATGCCAAGAATATTATTGAAAATGTCTTGAAAAACTGCGATCAATTTCTACACCCTTTCTCAAAGCAAAATTCAAAGTCATTATAACACTTTTAAAACAAACTTGCAACAATTTATTGCAAAATTCCGGTGTTTCGTCACCACATTTCAAACATTCGGCTTAAAATAACATTTTTTATGGAAAACCGCCACGATATATGATATAGTATGTTTCAGACATTCAAAGGAGATATGGAACTTGAACAACAAACTTGCAAACAGAATCAAACGTGAGCTCAAGGAATACAGAATTCTTCTCAGGTCAATCCCCGCAACGGTTGTCACGCTGTTTGTGGTGAGCGTTATAAGCATGAATCTGCTCGCCAACAAAACGCTCATTCAGCTTAATTGGATTGCGCTTGATGCAGGTATGCTTATATCCTGGCTTTCGTTTATGTGCATGGACGTAATAACAAAACATTTCGGCCCTAAAGCATCGACAAGCGTATCCTTGCTTGCCGCGGCAATAAACCTGCTCACCTGCCTGATATTTTTCGTTGCAAGCATCATACCCTCAAACGCCAGCGACTATACGGCGTTTGACTCTATCTTCGGCGGCACGTGGTTCATTCTGTTGGGCAGCACAACCGCATTCCTTGCCTCAGCCGCAATAAACAACACGCTCAATCAATTAATCGGCAGATGCTTCAAAAAGAACCCCGACGGCAAGGCAGCTTTTGCAACAAGGACTTATATTTCAACCTTCATTGGTCAGTTTCTGGATAACTTTATTTTCTCCGTTATAGTTTTCGTCATATGCGCTCCTGTGTTCTGGGACGGATTCCGTTGGACGGTGCTCCAGTGTGCAACCTGCGCGCTTACCGGTGCGGTTGCCGAACTTATAATGGAGGTTGCATTCTCCCCCATCGGCTACCGTATAACCCAAAAATGGCGCAACGAATCGGTAGGTAAGCATTACTTCGAATTTATCGGAAAGGAAAAGAAAAAATGAAAGTATTGGTAACAGGCTCATCGCAGGGCATCGGTCAAGCAATCGCCCAGCTTTTTCTTGACGAGGGCCACAGCGTTATCGGCATAGACAGACAGCCGGCAAGCATAACACACACATCATACACACACTACGAACAGGATATCAGGGACAGCCTGCCGCAGATAGACGACGTTGAGATACTCATCAACAACGCCGGCACACAAAACGAGCAGGATATTGACACCAACCTCAAAGCACTTATCGCAGTTACTGAAAAATACGGTATACAAAAAAGCATAAAATCAATACTCAACATCGGCTCTGCAAGCGCACACACGGGCGCGGAATTCCCCGAATACTGCGCCAGCAAGGGCGGCATACTCGCCTACACAAAAAACGTTGCGATGCGTGTTGCCCCATACTCGGCAACCTGCAACAGCCTTGACCCGGGCGGAGTGTTGACACCTCTAAACGACTGCGTAATAAACGACCCGGTACTCTGGGCGCAGATAATGGACGAAACTCCGCTCAAGCGCTGGGCAACAGCAGAGGAGATTGCACAGTGGGCATACTTCCTGACCGTAACAAATAAATTCTGCACGGGCCAGAGCATTGTAGTAGACGGCGGCGAATCCATAAATTACAACTTCATATGGAAATAAAAAATCCCCTGCGGCAATTCATTGATTTTGCCGTGGGGATTTTTTGTTATTCTTCGAGAATTGCCATTGCTTTGAGATATTTTTCGTTTCTCTTGAGTGACCATTCATCTACAACATCAAGCCTTGATAAATCAGAGTTATGTCTGAGATCGGCCAACTTAACCGCTTTCGCTATGGGGTTAGGCTTGATAGCACGCACGTAGTCCATATAATCAACGCCGTCTGCGTGTGTCATCAGCGCAACCGCATCAGTAACAGCTTTGCCAAAGTCCATAGCGATAAGGTCATCCAACGTGTAATCGGTATCCTCAACAACATCGTGCAACAACGCAACAATGGTAGTTTCCTCCGTTTCCATTTGTTCAGCTAAGTGGAACGGATGAAAAACGTAAGGAAGTCCGCTTTTATCAAGCTGATCCTTATGCGCCTCAAAGCACAGCTTAAGCGCCTTTTTCGTTAACGGTGTATATATCATAGCTTGTTACCTCCGTAAAAATTATTCTGCAAATACTATTTCAGACGGCGAAAAATCTTTCGCATGAATCCGCCGAATTTCGATTTTTTCTTTGGATCGCTCTCTTTCATTGCAATCGGCGTTTCGATAATACGCTTGCAATAAGGATTTGACGGACACGTTTTTGCAAGAGCGAGAGCTTTTTCGAAAAAGCTGTCATCATCGGTAAAAATCGCATAGTTAAAATAGCTCGTTGCAAGGTCGGGATTAAACCTTTCGGGGTTTGATTCGGCAAGTTTTTCTCTTATCGCTATCGCCTTGAGGTAATATTCCTCCGCTTTCTGCGGCTGACCTTGGGTCTCATAGAAAATTCCTGCATTGTTACAGCTAGTTGCAAAATCGGGATTAAACCTTTCGGGGTTTGATTCGGCAAGCTGTTCATATATCGCTATAGACCTGATATAATATCCATCCGCTTTCTGCGGCTGACCTTGGGTACTATAGAATTTTCCTGCATTGTTACAGCTAGTTGCAAGGGCAGGATTAAATCTATCGGGGTTTGATTTGGCAAGTTTCTCTGTTATCGCTATAGCTCTGAGGTAATATCCCTCCGCTTTTTGAGGCTGACCTTGGTCTGCATAGAAATTTCCTGCATTGTTATAGCTGCCAGCAAGATCGGGATTAAACCTTTCGGGGTTTGATTCTGCAAGCTTTTCTCTTATCTCCATAGCCCTGAGGTAATATTCCTCCGCTTTTTGAGGCTGATCTTGATCATTATAGAAATTTCCGGCATTGTTACAGCCGTCGGCAAAGTCAGGATTAAACCTATCGGGGTTTGATTCGGCAAGCTTTTCGTATATCGCTATCGCCCTGAGGTAATATCCCTCCGCCTTTTGCGGCTGACCTTGGGTCTTATAGAAAATTCCCGCATTGTTGCAGCTCATTGCAAGATCGGGATTAAACCTTTCGGGGTTTGATTCGGCAAGCTTTTCATATATCGCTATCGCCCTTAGGAAATATCCCTCCGCTTTCTGCGGCCAACCTTGGTCGGCATAAAAAATCCCTACATTGTTACAGCTAATAGCAAGGTCGGGATTAAACCTTTCCGGATTTGATTCGGCAAGCTTTTCATATATCGCTATCGCCCTGAGATAATATTCCTCCGCTTTTTGTGGTTGACCTTGATTTTTATAGAAAATCCCTGCACTGTTACAGCTTGTTGCAAGGGCAGAATTAAACCTTTCCGGATTTAATTTGGCAAGTTTTTCTCTTATCGCTATCGCCCTGAGGTAATATTCCTCCGCTTTTTGTGGTTGACCTTGGGTTTTATAGAAAATTCCTGCATTGTTACAGCTTGTTGCAAGGTCGGGATTAAACCTTTCCGGGTTTGATTCGGCAAGTTTTTCTCTTATCTCCATCGCTCTGAGGAAATATTCCTCCGCTTTTTGCGGCTGACCTTGATTATCATAAAAGATACCTGCATTGTTACAGCTAGTTGCAAGGGCAGGATTAAATCTATCGGGGTTTGTTTTGGCAAGTTTCTCTGTTATCGCTATAGCTCTGAGGTAATATTCCTCCGCTTTCTGCGGCTGATCTTGGTCTGCATAGAAATTCCCGGCATTGTTACAGCTGTCGGCAAGGTCAGAATTAAGCCTTTCGGGATTAGACTCGGCAATTTTTTCTCTTATCGCTATTGCCTTGAGGTAATATGACTCAGTTTCATCTTTTTTCGATGCATAGTCTCGACAAATTGTTCCTATCAAGTGGTATATATCGGCAATATCCTCTTCAACAACTTCATCCGCAAAAGCTTTTTCAAGTTTTTTGCCTAACTCATACGCCTTGAGGTGTTTATTTTGATCATAAAGGAACCACGCAAAATCGAGCACTGTGCCAAACTCCACACGCTCATCAAAGGCAACCTGAATTATTTCATCATATATCTGCTCAATTTCCTCAAACCGCGTAGGCAAAGTGCGCATAGCTGTAAGTATATCTATCTTCGTTCTGCCCTCACGCACAAAAACCTGTGCGTCTTTTTTCTGTTCCGCCTCGCGTATTGCCTTGCGGCGAAGGTAATCGCTCTTAATCTCGGAAAAATCCAGAATGTTGTTTGCGCCCTCAAGGTCGCCCGCTTCAAAAAGTCGGTACGCCTCGCGCTGTCTGAGAGTTATTTCGCCCCTCGCCTCATCACGGCACATACGTAGCGACATATTGAAAATATTTTCTCTCAGTTCTTCCAAAGAGTCGATAAGGTTCTGACGCTTTGCAGCAACGTTGGTATATTCGCGCTCCTGAACAGAGGTGCACTCGCCCTTTTCATACCCGGCTTTCAACTCAAAATACCTGACCTCTGTTTTTTCCAGCTCTGCTTTCAGCCCTTGAAAAATGCTGTTGTTCGCAAACTCAGAAACATTCTTGAGAGACAGGGCTTTCTTGCCATCCACAACGCAGAAATCGCCATCAACCTTAACCTCTAGGAAATCCATCTCTTGCAGCTTGAGATTGAGCAGAATTCTGAGCTTAACCGTATCTATATGGTCAAAGCTGCCGTAATAGTGACCGAAGGTCTTATCCAGCTCCTCCATAAATTCGGCAAGGCTGTCTTCCGGTTTTTCGTTGCCCAAAGCCTTGAAGTATGTATAAATTTTCGGTTTATCCGTCAGCTCAAACTGCTTTCTGGCTACCGCAAACTCTTCGCGCGTATACTCGCCTGCTTTTGTAAAGAAGATAAAGTAGCAAAAGTCGCTTCCGCGAACCTTTTCGTTATATTCCTCCTGCTTACGGATTTTTGTATAGGCATCGTCAAAGCTTTCGCAAAGCAGAGGATCCACTGAAACGTTATAGTTTTTTTCAAATTCTCTGCTGAGCCTGTATATGAAGTTTTCTATGTCTGCTCTCTCGTTCTTAAACTCGGTTATTGATGAGCCGAGGAAAACCTTTATAGTTTTTTGCATAGTCTTTGCACATCCCTTTGCAAAATCGCTATATTAAATTTATTATACACTCTACCGCAAAAAAATCAACAGTAAACAAAGCTGAATATAAACGCAAAACATATTGACATAAACTTTTCGGATTTATAAAATGAAAGTATAACTATTTTCGCAAGGAGAAAAAGCTATGGATATTTCAACAGTTTTCACTTTCATCAAACAGGTTGCCGCAACGTTCATAGCGCTCGCCACTATGTTTTTGCCTGTGGCAAGCACACCTGAGCTTGCATACGAAGCAAAAAATCCCGACGAGCTGATTATGAGTTTTTCAGCAGCTTCAGACGTACACGTTGAAACAAACAATCCCGATGCTTACAAGGCTTTTAAAGCGCTTATAAGCGGAATGAAAGCGGGCAAAAACCACAGCACCGCAGTATTCCTGGGCGATAACGTAATGAACGGACAGCTGCTTGAAAACTTCTTTTTTTATATGGGTATCAAGGCTGTATCCCCTGCCGAGCACAACCTTATTGCCTTAGGCAACCATGACCTTGGCAACGGCAACGGCGAATATGCAAAGCTGCGCAAAAACTTCCTCAATAATAACAGGCTGTACCTTGGAAATAAGCTCGAAAACACATATTACAGCAGAATCATAAACGGCTGTTATATGATCTTCCTCGCTTCAGAAAACCTGACGGTAAATGACTTTGTAATCAGCGATGAACAGCTGGAATGGATAAAAGGCATACTGGAAGAAGCTGCCGCCGCAAAAGCTCCGGTTTTTGTATTTAATCACCACCCGATTAATTATATAACAGGAATGGATGAAAACACACTGACAGACCTTTTCAGCCAATACGGCAACCTGCTTTATATCCACGGCCATACCCACAACCAACTCGGAACAGATAACTTTTACACACTCAACGGCGTTAACTGCATCTGTCTGCCCCGCTCCACCGAGATTGTTAATTACGCACCAGGTGACGGAATTGTTGTCGAGGTGTATGAAAATGAAATTCTGGTCAGAGGCAGAAATTTCATAAACGGCGAATGGATTGAAGAACTTGTTTACACTTACCCGATAAGCAAATAAAACCGACTTAATAAGCACAACGCCCTACCGAAAACTCGGCAGGGCGTTGATTAATTTAATGTATTATGTTCACTTATCGTTTGATATAAATTATCCGAATCAGTCACCGTGCATTGCATCAGCGTTGCTTATAAGCTCAGCAAAAACTGCACCGACAAACACAACAGCCAATATTCTCGCAATGTAGAAAATATCCGTCATACCGTAGCCGTACAGCCATGTTGCAATCTCGCCGCCCTTGGGAATGAGCACCTTGGGAACAAGCACAAAATACGAAAATACACCGAGTAAAATTTTGGCTACAACCGAAATATAATTTCTTGCTTTAAGGAATGTGATCAAGTTTAATCCGGCTAAAACGAAGCCGACGATGCACAACCACGGCAAGCCGCTTTCATTAGCGAAATACAATACCGCCGCAACTATAAGATCCATAACCACGCACTTAAAAAACGTACCGAAACCCTTTTTTCTCTTACTCATTTTTACACCTCAAATTTAAAATATATTACGCATAGCAAACAATTAAAAACATACGTAACATTCGTTCCGCTCCGCTAATTATAGACTAACACAACTGCAAAGTCAACAAAATGCGGTAATTTTTACAAACTTTCTGTGAAATAATCAGGAGATAGAGCACATTGTGCCTTTAGGTAAAAAACATCCGGATTTATCCCCAAGCAGTTAGAAATATTTTGGAAAAGCAATAGTATGAATCAGGCAAAACCAACCTGAAGAAAACGATACTAAACAATGATTTTAATGAGCAGTTCGTCAACATCCTCTGTGGTTATGCCCTCTGCGAGAAGCATATTGCAAAACTCGTTCATTCCGTTGATTAACAGGTTACACTCAAAGTCCGTGAGCTTCAGTTTGGTTTTCTTATTAAACATAAAAATGACCTCCTTGTATTTGGTAACACCATTTTACAAGGAGGTTAAGTGTTTTGTCGAATGTATGGGATCCTATTTAGATTTATATGCGGAGTTCGTTTTTGGTTATGGATTTTTATATCCTATTTTTCAATTTTTCTTCTGACTTCTTCTGCATCCTTTTCTGCCATATCTGCTTCGACATCGTAGCCTCTTTGGCGGAGGGCGTCGGCAATCTTCATATACATCTCAACTGATTTTTCGTACTCGCCTAAATCTTCGTACAAGCTCGCTTTACAGTAAAGTTCATCGCAGAAATATGAGCCTATTTCACCCGCTTTGTTGTAATGCTCCATAGCCTCATCATATTTTCCGAGCTTCTTGGAAATATCTCCGCCGCTAATATAAAGCTCCCATTTATTCGGGAAATTGGCAATCGCTTTCTTAAATTCTTCGTATGCTTCTTCATATCGACCTGCATACATATATGCCGCAAGCAGAAGATCCCACTCGTTCACATTGTTAGGGTTGTTCTCAACGATTTTTTGTTGTTCCTTGATGTTTTCTTCGTCTTTGCCGAGCTGTGAGCAAAGCTTCATTCTCTGTGTGCGGGTTTTCCAATAAGCAAATTCATCGGCACTTTCGCCTTGTTCTAAAACTTTGTCAAACCAATGGAAAGCATTTTCTTTTCCATAGTGCATCAAGAAATAATGTATTATTCCGTATTCCCACATATCGTATGTTGTTAATGAATTACTTTTTATCAGTTTTTTAAACTCTGCGTCAGCTCGGATAAAATCTTCAATATTGTGTGTATCTTCAAAAACAGATGCGAGACGCTGTGCGTAGTTATCGTAGGCAACGGAATTCTTTTTGTAAAAATCATCAACAGTTACTTCGTAAAGTCTTGCGAGTTCAGGCAATGTCAGAACATCAGGTAAAGTTGTTCCACATTCCCAACGTGAAACAGTCTGAGAATTAACATTGAGTTTTTCCGCAACCTGCTCTTGGGTCAAGCCTTTTGCAAGACGGAATTTCTTGAGATTATCGCTGAAAATATTGTTCATCGTTTTCACCTTTTCATTTTTTCTCGAAGCTTCTGATATGATTATATCATTCAAGCTCGAATTTGATAAGGTCTTATTTTGTGAACAGACTCTTGATTTATGTATAGTCAAGCGCAAAAACTCCGCTTACCGATTGCTCGGTAAACGGAGTTCATTTTAAATATAGAGGTTAACTTCAATATCTCGCCAGCCTCTTACACGCTTTGTCGGGGATATGGAATAAGCATATTCCTGTACATCCTCGAGTGTCAGAGTAAACTAAGCGAACTTGAAGAAGTTCTCCATTAGTCCTTTATAGCTGCCTGTGGTGCAGTTAGCAAAGTGGGGCATATTAAATGAGCATCAAAACTTATTATTAATATTTTTTGCAGATATCACTTATATTTGAAAGATATGTTTTCTCCAAATAAGCAACTTTTCCATCAACCGCAATCAACAATGCCGCAATCTTTAAAAGTGACATTATATCATCTCTGGTTTTGAAATACTTAAGTGTATTTTGGTTCATATAATCAACTAATTCAGCCTTTTCGGACATATTCATATTGTAATAACTAACTCTGATTTTGTCAAAAGCTTCCTCGACCGCTTCTTTGGAATTCTTACTGATAGTGGCTACAAACTCAATTTCCTTGTCATCGCAATGGGTATCGGCAATCGAAAAAAAATACATCCGATAAATAAAAGTCTCTATTTTTCCATTGATCTCACTTAAAGTATCTTTGTTATTCACTGCATTTACGAGAATGCTTTCCCAATGTTTTAAGCCTTCATTGACAAGGTCTTTATAGCTTAATTTTTTTACATAGTTTAAATAAAGTTTGATTTCTTTTTCCATAACGATTCACCTCGTTGTGATTTTATCACGCGATTTTTGATTTGTCAATCTGTCGCTAAACGCTAATTTAAAGATTGGTTTTAAAAAAATCCCCAGCAATAGCCGCCTGCTCAGCGTTTCACAAAACGCACCAATCCAAACTTACCAAAAAGTATTGCTTTTACGACACAAATGCAGTATGCTTATTATGCCAATTAATAAAATAATGGATGCGTATCGTGACTATGGGGGGGAGTTTACCTTTCTATGATTTCTGCCCCACATTTTGAGTTTGATGAAAATGCAAATTCCTTTAACATGGGGCAGCTATGTTGATTGGTTTGGCAACTATCGGAGTTTGCGTTTTGCGGTTACTCCAGTAGGCACACTTTTTGTTTTCAGGAGGAATAAAAATGAAAAAAATCGTATGCGAAATGTGTGAAAGTACAGATTTTATCAAAGAAGATGGCTTGTTTGTATGTCAGGGTTGTGGCTGCAAATACCCTATGGAGGAAGCCAAGAAAATGATGAGGGAGGTTGATGAGTCTTCGTTGCATAACCCGAACGATGATTATGCTGAAGAAAAGGATGATGAAACCAAAGAAGAAAACATCCCGTTGCACACTCCGGATTCACCCAATAAGGTTGCTGTGTCTGTGATTAAAGTCGGACACGAAACTTATACAACCGCTTCCGTGTCATCGCTTTCTGTACTTTTGGGAGGGGAGCCTAGCCCTGTTTTTGTTAATGGACCAGATCAAGTTGGACATATCGGCACACAAATTTCATTACAAAACATTGCGGGTAAAACGATAAAATATATAACTGTTTATTTGACACCTTATAATGCTGTTGGAGATCAGGTTGGCTGTACAGTCCAAGGTCATTCTACTTTAGGAATTGAAATAACAGGTCCGATAGCTGTTGGTCAAAAATGGGAAGGCTATTCTGATGGAATGTGGTACAACAATTCAATTGTAACCGCTATGATTGATCGCGTACACGTAATATACACAGATAATACAGAGGAGCTTTATAAAGGAGAAGAATTTTATAGCACATCAAATACTACAGTTAATGCTGCGGGTGAAAAATTTGCAACATTAACTGTAACGCGAAATGAAGTCAAAACAACTCTTGTTGGCTTGAAGCTTACCTGCATTTTAGATTCAAAAGACAGATTTGATCTTGGATATATGGAAACGGTTACTATACCGGTCAAATACGGAAAACACATAATTGAATTTGAATTCAAGGGGCAATCCTTGGTCCCTGAAAAATGCAAAAAAACACCAGAGTTTATAGTTGACGGAGATACTACGGTGGAGTTGAAAAGAGATGTTATGTGGGGCGGTTTTAAAACAAAAATAATCAATTAACAAATAAGAACGGCAAGGATTTCATATACCTTGCCGTTCTCGTTTTTATTTATAAAACCGTTTATTATTCTAAAAAGCAAATCGTCCTATAAAAAACGCACCGTGTTTTAATGAACACGGGGCGTTTTTTGCTTGTTGTTTGCAACAAAGGCAACCCCTGGCTATGCCACGGGAGAAGGAGAAGCTTAAAGCGAGGGGAAAAGTAGACAAGAAAAAAGCTCCTTGATATATTAGAAGTGGTTTGCCGACCACACAACTAAAATAACAAGGAGGTCTTTATCGTGAAAGAAAAAGACATAAATAGTTTAGACCATACAAGCTGGAGATGTCAATACCATATAGTATTTGCCCCAAAGTATCGAAGGATAGCAATATACGGAGAGATAAAAGCGGATATAGGGAAAATATTACGACAATTATGTCAACAAAAAGGGATAGAAATAGTAGAAGCAGAATTATGTCCAGACCATATCCATATCCGTGGTCAATACCGAGAATAAGAGAGTCATTTGAAGTTTGCATAATTTTCACTCCTTTTTTGATAATGATTTTGCCCTCCAACCATATACGACACAAGAAAGCCAAAATGTTCCAAAGGTTGGAGAAAAATTTTATAACAAATCCAAGTAAGCGGAACAAAAAGAAAAAGCCTCGCACGAAGCGGGGCGAATAAAAACGGTCTGTTTATTTCTATATGTGCAGAGTAATCAGTACCTTTGTATATGAACGGAATAAAAAACACGGTGGAATTTTTCTTTTTACTGTGGTATGATTAGAGCGATAAATAAGAATTTGAAAGGAAGATTCGATGCTTCTGAAAATAGTTTCTTTTATTGCTTCAATATTGTTGTTATTTATTTCATCGACAACACTGCCCGCAGAATCAGATGTGCTTGTTGAAGAACTCGTCAATTTAAGTGAAAACAGAACGGCAGACGAAATAAACGGCGCAAACGGAACAAAATTTTATATTCAGCGACCCAAAGCTGATAAATTGAACGAGGTCAATGCCGCTGATTTCGGACTTTCTGAAGAAAACGAAGATAATTTTGCCGCTTTTCAGAGTGCACTCAATTATTGCTCACAGCATCCACAGACGAAGCTTGTTATTGATAAGGGTACATATTATTTCAGGAGTACAAACGGTCTTGAGGCAAACAACTGCACCGATTTGCTGATTGAAGGCAACGATGCAACCTTTGTTTTCTCTTCAACCGATTACAGATTTTTTATCAGAAACAGCGACTGCGTTGAAATACGTAATCTCAATGTTGATTGGAACTGGAAAGAAAGTCCGCTTGCATCGGTTGTTACCGTTCAGAACAGCAATGCGGATACCAATACTCTTGACCTTGTTTTCAAGGATGCGGAATACTGCGATGAAAACTGCCGATTGATGGCGATTACTCAATGCGACCCCGAAACTTATACTTTCGGTGCAAAATATTCGTCAAAAGAGGTTTATCTTTATCAGGACGGAACAAACATAAAATCCGTTCAGAAGATTTCTTATAACACCTTGAGTGTTACTCACAACGGTTGCATGAACGGTTTTGAAGACGGAGAAACATACATACTCAGGCACTATGTCTATAACGGAACGGTTTTCAATCTCCGCGATTACAGTAAAAACATAACCTTTGATAACGTCAGCATTTACGGAAGTTCGGGTATGGCTTATATCTGCGAGGGCAACAGCTCGCATTTTCAGATTATCAACAGTTTTATCGGAGTAAATCCCGAACACAAAGACAAACGTTGTGTGTCCCTGACTGCTGATGCGATTCATATTGTCAATACAAACGGTTGCTTCAACATTTCGGATTGTGACATAAGCGGTATGGGTGATGATTGCATTAACGTTCACGACGGTCTCGGCTATGTTTCTGCGGTTAACGGTAACACACTTACTCTTATTGCTTCTGCAATGAGGCTTGAAGCGGGCGATACTCTCGGCTTTAAGAATGATAAATTTGAGAATACTGATTTAACTGCAAAGGTTGTTTCTGTCAAAAATCTTGACTGGATAACAAAAGAGGTTGTTGTTGAAGGTCTGCCCGAAACTTTATCGGTGGGCTGGACCGCATATAATACGGAATGCAACAGCGGTAACTACGTTATCAGAAACAATTATTTCCATGAAAACAGAGCAAGAGGTCTGCTTCTTCAGTCCTCAAACGGACTTTGCCAAAACAACCGATTCTATAAAACAATGGCTCAGGCGATAAAGGTTGTTATGGATATTGAACCCACTCTCTGGCAGGAAGGCACGGGTGTTGATAACCTGATTATCCGCAACAACACCTTTGAGAAGTGTAACTACAGCGACTGGGGTTCTGTAATCGAAATCGGCACGAATATTGCGGGCAGGTCTGCCGAAACTGCCGTTTTCACAAATATAGAAATCAGTTCAAACAGCTTTAAAGATATACCGTCAACACTTATGAGAACAGACAACATCAACGGACTTGTTTTTTCGGAAAACACAGTCGATACGGGTGATTTCTTTGACAACTCTTCCGTTCAAGGCAGTCTTTGGTTCGGAGAATACTGTTCAAACGTAAAGTACACGGATAATATTTTTGTTAATAGCGGATTTATGCAAAACAAAGAAATTGCAAAATCAGACAGCATCCGTGTCTGGGCTGAGATTAATTCTCAGCTTTGAATTAACAGCAGAAATTTGCAGAAATCCAATTTGTCGGACGGTCAGATAAATAAGAATTTGTAGGTGTGAATGATGAAAACTTTATATATGATTGGTGGCACTATGGGAGTTGGAAAAACAACTGTGTGCCAACAGCTCAAACAGGATTTACCGAATAGTGTATTTCTTGACGGAGATTGGTGTTGGG
>JAZNMK010000055.1:0-2393 GCA_045579585.1 Acutalibacteraceae bacterium | reverse complement strand
CCTTGCAGATTGTCTTGCAAAGCAACACACGGTCTATGCCTCAGGCTTTGACAAAACCGCTATGACTTCGGAAAAAGTATGGCTTAAAAACAGAATTGCTGATATGAATGTGCGCGTTGACTACATAGTTCTGCCGTTGCCCGTTTCAACTGACGGTGTTACTGTCAACACACCTTTTTCAGACATCAGCATTTCTGTCGAAAGTCTTGTTCCTATAATAAAGGAAAACGGCATTGTTTTTGGCGGGATGATTTCACCCGATATAAAAAAGATTTTTGAAAATAAAGGTATCACTGTTGCTGACTACGCAAAGAGAGAGGAGTTTGCCGTGCTCAATGCCGTTGCAACAGCAGAAGGCGCAATTCAGGTTGCTATGGAAGAACTTGCTACAACTCTTTCGGGACAGAAAATTCTCATTCTCGGTGCGGGTCGTATTGCAAAGGTGCTTATTGATATGCTTGGCGGTTTTCACGCTGATATAACCGTTGCAGCAAGAAAATGCTCAGACCTCGCCTGGGCAAGAGTATACGGTTGCAATGCTGTTCATATTGATAATATTGATAAGGCAATTGCTGAAGCTGATATTATCTTCAACACTGTGCCTGCAGTAATTCTTGATGATGAAAAGTTGAAGCTTATCAATAAGAGCTGTCTTGTAATTGACCTTGCATCAAAGCCTGGCGGCGTTGATTTTGATACGGCTGGAACCCTCGGCATCAAGGCAATCTGGCTGCTGTCGCTTCCGGGTAAAGTCGCACCAGTTACTTCGGGCGAAGTAATAGCTGAAACAATCAAAAATATTCTTTCTGAAAGAGGTGACGTTGATGACTGACCTTAAAGGAAAGAAAATCGGATTTGCACTTTGCGGTTCATTCTGCACATTCAGCAAGGCTTTTGAACAGCTTGAAAGGCTGATTGAAATGGGTGCTGAAGTTACCGCAATAATGTCCTTCAATGCCGCATACATTGACACACGCTTCGGCAAGTCACAGGAGCACATTGAACGGCTTGAAAAGCTGACAGGAAAACGTGTACTGCGTACAATTGCCGAAACCGAGCCCGTTGGCCCGAAGAAGATGTTTGACGCACTTGTTATTGCCCCGTGCACGGGCAATACAATGGCTAAGCTGGCGGTGGGAATTGTTGATACGGCGGTTATTGCAAAACGGAAACCCGTGCTGTGCCTAAATGCAGGGTCGAATCCAGTAAAATAGGGCTTTTGACAGAAATAAAGGATTGCAGAAGTGTTACCTCACCCGAAATTATCGGACAGGCTATGACAGCAATGCGGCTTCGCCACAGTCTTACAGCCGTAAGCATCGCAGAAAAAATTCAGGTAAACACATCCACAATCTCACGATATGAAAACGGTCACTTTACATTTGAGCAGGCTGACCTTGATATGCTTGAAAGCTATGCAGAAGCCTGCGGCGAGGACAGATATTCTCTTTTTAATGATTATCTGCTTTTTCGTAAATTCAGCAAGCAGATTCTGAGCGACTATATTATCAAAAACAACATAACCAAATCGGACTCGGCAAAGATATTCGGCGTTTCAAAGACGCTCGCTCTCAACTGGTTCAATAAGGAAAATCGCTGTCCTTCTATGAAATTGTGGGAGGACAAGCTTAAAGAGGTTACGGTTGAGTGGATTGAGCGAAATATGTAAAAAGTGTTTTATGGTAATTATTTGCTGTAATTTTGTGATTTTTTACGGTAAAAAAGCAGGAATTTTGTGATGGAACTTGTATTGATGATAATATTGTTTTTGAAAATAGTTGTATAATCAAGTTTTCAAACGGTATGATGGAATACTATACAGAAAATGAAGTCGCATTGCAATTCATCTGGTAAGTATAATGTGTAACAGCCGCAAACGGTTTTTCCAAATGCGGCTGTGTTGCTTTTTGAGGGTTGGTGTGGTATAATGTAGGAAATCGGGCAGACTGATAAACCCGAATTTATTAAGGGGGACAAAACAATGAACAAAGAGTGGAAAAGGTTATATGAAGAAGCAATGAGCGTTTTGAATCCCCATGATGTTTCAAATAAAATGTGGGTAGGGAGTGTGGCTTCTGCCGTACTCACGAAAAAAGGTAATATTTATAAGGGTATATGCATTGATACAGACGGCTCTATAGGGATGTGCGCGGAAAGAAATGCTTTATCAACAATGCTTACATATGGTGAAAGTGAGATTACAAAAGTGGTTTCAGTATATAAAGATGGAAATATAATTCCATCTTGTGGTTTTTGTAGAGAATTTATGATGCATTTAGGGGGAGATGTGGAAAATATTGAAATTCTATTGGATAAAGAAGGGCGGACAACAAGGTTGATTGATTTGATGCCTGAATATCCACGGCATAAATAAATTCCGGTTTGGCGATTTG
>JAZNMK010000054.1:0-58353 GCA_045579585.1 Acutalibacteraceae bacterium | reverse complement strand
TAACATGGCGTACACCGTAGAAGAACATATAGAAGGTTTCCTGGAGTGCAAGAGCTATGCCCATAGGAACAACCTTTTTGTACAGACCGTTTTTCTTGCCGCCTATACAGCCTAACAGGAAAACGGGAATATATGTAATATCAATACTGTATTTGCCGAGAATTGCAAGAGCACGTGTTGAAAACTTCTTACGGAACCACGGAACAAGTGCATAAGAGAACGGGTGAACAATTGCGCCGGGAATACCGACAACAGTACCGAGAGTTGCAAAGTTGAGAACATCGATAAAGTAATCCTTCTTACTGCCGCTGAGAAGCGAGAAGCTGCTGAGCGTATCGGAAAGAGTGAGAAGAAGAATGGGTTTGTTGTTGATAATCGATTTGATACCCTGCTTGATACTCGGTGTTTCGATGGACTGCATAACACGCTCTTTAGTAATTGAAGCAAACCACAGTGCAGCAATACCGCTGACAAGCGATGTGAACACACCCATACCCATAAACACAGAGCGATAAGCTTTTTCATAGCTGCCCTTAGCAACAATCTGGTTACCGATAAGGTCAAGGACAATATCCATCAACTGCTGCGGCAGCTTTTCGCCAAGGAAGCCGGAGAAAAACTGAGCCTGTGTGATAAGCCGCGTTCGTTCAAGTGGGTTTGGCGTTATGGTTGCGAGCATGCCGGTCTGAGCAAAGCCGCGGAAAGTGCCGCCTGTTTCACGGAGAATGGCGAGAACAAGGTAGAAGAAAAACTTTGCCATCGAGTTATTTGCCGCAGTCGGAAAGAGGGCAGGCATAAGCCAATAGAGACATGTTGCTATCGTACCGGGAATGCCGAGAACGATAAGATAGGGCTTGAACTTACCCCAACGAGTACGCGTTTTATCAACTATAGCACCGGAAAAAGTATCATTAACAACATCCCATATACCGTTTATGAAATTGGCTATGGTCTGAAGTTCAAGATCAAGCTTAAAGATTGTGGTAATGAAACGCTCGGAATATGTATTGATATTAAAGCTTTGCGCCATATCAAAAATGACATAACCTACAGTTTCCTTAGTGCCAACGTAACGTCTGTTTTGTTTGGCATAAAAATCTTCAGTATATTGAATGGATTCATCTGCTTTTTGCTTTTTTGCCAAAAAAAGCGCCCCCTTTGCTTACTTTTTGTTGATTATAACACAAAACAAAACCAAAAGCAAGGAAAATACAGCACTTTAACTCGCTGAAAGTGTAAAATTTATTTTATATTCATATTTAGAATAATGTTTCGTAATTTTATTCAATGCACACGCATATTGTTAAGGAACAAACCGAAAAGGAGTTAACGGTATGCTATTTGAACTTATCAGCACAGTGTTTTCAAACGTGATGTATTTTGCACTGCACATACGCAACGCAAACTCATTCCCGAAACCGCTGAATGCAAAGGAAGAAAAGCTTTGCTTTGAAAAAATGAAAAACGGAGACAAGCAAGCCGCACAAAAACTTGTTGAGCATAACCTCAGGCTGGTTGCACACATTACAAAAAAATACTATTCATTGACTGCAGACAGCGACGACCTTGTTTCAATAGGCACAATAGGACTTATCAAAGCAGTAAACTCATTTGATATAAACAAAGGTGCACGCTTTGCTACCTATGCCGCACGATGTATAGAAAACGAAACACTGATGTACCTGAGAAGTATGAAAAAAACATCACAGGACATTTCTATAAATGAGCCGATTGAATGTGACGGAGAAGGCAATCCCCTCACCTACTGCGACGTGATCTATGAAGACGATACAATCGCTGACGATATTGATCTAAGCCAGAAAACAGAAAAAATATACGAATTTGTCAGCAATATGAAAAATGAAGCTGAAAAAGAAATTGTTATCTGCCGATACGGACTGTATAACACAAAACCGCTGACACAACGCGAGGTTGCACAGCGGTTGGGTATATCAAGGTCATATGTATCGCGCATAGAAAAGAAAATACTTGAACGAATGCGCGAATTTCTTGAAGATCAGTGATAGCCTACGGCAAGGCCGAAAAGAAGCATCAAACTTGTTGCAAGCAGGTTCAGAACCTGGAATTTCCAGGAATATTTTATCCATTTGCCATAGCTGACACCTGTAAGGCCAAGCGCTATAAGCAGAGCCGCATTCGTGGGATAGAATACGTTTGAGAAACCGTCGCCAAAAGCAAAAGCAACAACGCAAAGCTGCGGCTCAACAGCAAACAGCTGAGCCATAGGCACTATAAGCGGAATGAGCAGGAAGGCCTTAGCGGAGCCTGAGCTGATAAAGAAGTTCATAACAAGAACTATAAGGTAGACAAACAGCACGATGACAAACCTGGGCATACCGTCCATCGCCTCAACAGACCAGTGAAGAACCGTATCAAGAATCTTCGCCTCTGTTAGAGTATACTTGATTGAGCTTGCAAGAAGAAGCAATAAAACAGCGGGCAGAATGTTGACAACACCCTTACCGAAATTTCGTGCAAGCTCAGACAGTTTTGTACGTGCAACAAGCACAGACGAAACACCGGCTACAAGGAACGCGACACCGACAATTATCATTGTATAATCCTGCAACGCAGGGATAAAGCCTGAGCTGATAACAGCCAGAATACCGGCAGAAAGAATAACGGCAAAGCAGATAAGAGCTTTATCCATTTTCTTATCAGGCTCAAACTCATTTGCACCTACAGCGTCGATACCTTTTTTCTCAACTTTTTTTGCGTTAAAATATATAAAGAGAACAAGAATGAGATAAATTACAGCAAAAGCAACAATACGAAGCCAGATGCCTGAAAACATCGGAAGGTCAGCAAGGCTCTGCGCAACACCGACGGTAAACGGATTACAAACACCCGAGGCGAATCCGCAACCGACAGCAAGAAGGCTCATACCCATACCCGTTACTGCATCCCAGCCCAAACTGATACTCAGCGCAACAACAATCGGCACCATAGGTATACACTCTTCAAACGAGCCGATGAAAGCACCCATAGCCATAAAGAAAAACGTTACAACCGCGAGCAGCTTATAGCGTGCCGCACCAAAACGTGAAACGATTTTGTCAAGCATATATTTCATCAAACCACAGGAATCAAGCGCAGTGAAAACGCCGCCTATTATAAGCAAAAACGCAATGATTGCTATTATTGTGCCGCCGCCTTCAGCACCGAGCACAAGTATAGGCGAAGCAATCCACTTTCCGAAAGATATGCCACCCTCAACAGTATTGTAGCACCTTGCAGGGTCGAGCATCTGCTTACCGTTTACCTCGATACGTACATACTCACCGCCGGGGATAAAGAAGGTAAGGGCATATGTGAAAATCATCAGCGCAAAGATAACGGCAATCGCAGTAACATACGATTTGACACTGACGTTAAGTCCTTTGCTTTCCTTTGTTTTACTCATTTTCAACTCTCCCAAAATTTAACACTGCCACACATTATAAACGCTAATTGAAAAATTTTCAATGTGTATATTAACTAAAACCGAGCCAAAATAAATACGGGTGATATAGATGAAATACAATCACAGTGAAGAAAAGCGTTCTAAAATATCAAGCAACGAAATAGAAGACAGCGCATTTGATATGATAAATAAATACGGCACGTATAATATCCAGCCTACAAACGACACGGATAACACATTCCCTGCCATTGCACAAGGGCTTGCCAAAAAGCACCGCAGAAAACACAAATAAAAAAACAAAAAAGCCTCCGCTGATGCGGAAGCTTTTTGTATTTGTTGCAGAAATTATGCAGAAATCATAGCAACGAGATCCTTAACAGCAGCGACAATCTTGTCAACGATGCCGGACTCCTGAATCTTAGCTACGATCTCCTTAACTGTTGCGATAACCTCTTCCCAGTTGATCTCCTTGAGCATTTCCATGATCTGATCCATTACAAATTCACCTCCATAAAATAGGTTTACGCAATGGATTATAGCACCAATTGTAAAATTTGTCAAACAAAAATTTAATAAATTCTTAAGAAACAAACGACGGACTGCAGAAACACAGCCCGTCAGAATGTGTAATGTAGGTTTTAAACAAAGAAATTATGCAAAGAGACCCTGGAAAAAGCTGATGATTGCCTCAACAACACCTGAATCCTTAATCATACCTACGATGTCAGCAGCCTTACCTTCGTTAAGGAAGTTAAGAAGCTCCTCTACAAATGCGAGAATCTGATCCATTATTTTCACCTCCTGCACCTCTTAGATCAATTTTATTATAGAAAAATTTTACGCTTGTGTCAACGCTTTGTTAACAAATTATTAACGTCAGAAGTAACAGTGAAGTAAAAACAAAGCAAAATCTTACTGATTTCAAGTTTTTCTCTTTAAATCTCCGTTTGCAGGGTTATCCAGCACCGTGCCGTGTTCGTCAAAACGCGAGCCATGGCAAGGACAATCCCACGAATGCTCTGCCCTGTTCCACTTGAGCGAACAGCCTAAATGCGGACAGCGTTTACCTGTAAATCCTACAAACCCGATTGCTGATTCAACTGTATTGGCAAGCAACTGAAAATTGAGCATATTTCTGTCGGGTGCAAAAAGCTGTGAATAGTCATTCTTATTATCCGTCACGCAGTCGCACAGCAGCTTTGCCGCAACCATTGCGCCCGTAACACCCCATTTATTGAAACCGCTCGCAACAAAAAGCCTGTGGGTATTTGCGGAATAACTGCCGATATACGGCAAAGAGTCAAGACTCATGCAATCCTGTGCTGCCCAACGTGCAACCTCCGCAGATGATTTATAGTGCTCTGCGGCAAATCGACGAAGCTCTGCCCAGTTTCCGCCGTTTTTACCCGTACGGTGGCTGCCGCCGCCAAGCAGCAGCAAACCACCGTGATTGCGGAAAGAAAGACCCATTTTATCCTCATCCACATACATACCGTCAAGCTGCTGCGCATTCTCCAGCGCAAGCACATAGGAGCGGTGCTGATAAAGCTTGAGCGAATAAAGCCCATGCTTATTGATAAACGGAAAATGAGTTGCAACAATAACGTTCTCAGCGCGTATAACCGCTTTTTCGGCAACTGCTGTATTACCTTTCATTTCACGCACAAAGGTATTTTCAAAAGTATTGAGATTTTTTGCAACCGCACCGAGAAACTTCAGCGGATGAAACTGAGCCTGATTACAAAAGCTTACCGCACCCACGGTATCAATCGGCAACGGCAAGCTGTCGAAAAGCTTTGCTTTGCATCCTATTTTTATAAATGCAGACATCTCCTGCTCCAGCACCTCTCTGTCTGATACAGAGTAGACATAGTTATCTCTTATTTCAAAGTCGCAATCAAAGCCTTGGCAAAGTCTTTTGTATTCAGCGAGTGCTTCTTCATTTGCACGGTAATACATGGCAGCTTTTTCCGCACCGTAATTTTTAACCAATTTACTGTAAATCAAACCGTGCTGTGATGTGATTTTTGCGGTTGTATTCTGCGTTGTACCGCTGCAGATTCTGTTTTTTTCGACAAGAATATACCGCACTCCCCTGCCGTGCAGAAAATATGCCGTCAGCAAGCCCGCTATACCGCCGCCTATTATCAGCACATCGGTTTTTACTTCGCCCTCAAGTGTCGGGAACGACGGCATTTCAACATCTTTACGCCACAACGACTCCATAAAGCTCACCTCAAATAAAGACTTTATTCTATTCTGTGACATAAAGACAAAAAAAATACAGCCTCAAAAGAGGCTGTACAAAAGTTTAAGCATTGATTAATAAATCGGATATTTCTCGCAGATTTTGTTAACCTCAGCGCGGATATAATCTGCACTGTTTTCGAAATCTGTTGCGGCAAGGTGGATAAGCTCAGCAATCTTGACCATATCCTCTTCAACCATACCTCTTGAGGTAACTGCAGCAGTACCGATACGAACACCGCTTGTGATGAAGAACTTCTCGGGATCATTGGGGATTGCATTCTTGTTAACTGTGATAAATACTTCGTCAAGACGCTTCTCAAGCTCTTTGCCTGTGATGCTGAAGGGACGAAGGTCAACAAGCATAAGGTGGTTATCCGTACCGCCTGAAACAAGGTTGAAGCCCTTGGCAAGAAGTGCATCGGCAAGAGCCTTTGCATTCTTTACAATCTGCTGCTGATAAGCCTTGAACTCAGGTTTGAGAGCCTCGCCGAAGCAGACAGCTTTACCTGCGATGATGTGCATAAGGGGGCCGCCCTGGCTGCCGGGGAAAATTGCCTTGTCTATATCCTTTGCGTACTCATCCTTGCAAAGAATCATACCGCCTCTGGGACCGCGGAGGGTTTTGTGAGTTGTGGTTGTAACAAAATCGGCAAACGGAACGGGAGAATCGTGGCAATCAGCTGCGATAAGACCTGCGATATGTGCCATATCAACCATAAAGAGGCTGCCTGCAAGCTTAGCAATTTTGCTGATGCGTCTGAAATCAATAACTCTGGGATATGCGGAAGCACCTGCAACGATGAGCTTGGGCTTAACCTCGAGAGCAAGTCTCTCAAGCTCGTCATAATCGATGAAACCTTCTTCTGTTACACCGTAGGGAACGAAATTATAAAGCTTACCGCTGAGGTTTGCAGGTGAGCCGTGGGTCAGGTGACCGCCGCAGTCAAGACTCATACCGAGAACTGTATCGCCCGGCTTGAGGAAAGCGTTATAAACAGCGAAATTTGCCTGTGAGCCCGAATGAGGCTGTACGTTTACGTGCTCTGCACCGAAAAGCTGCTTTGCACGCTCAATAGCGATATTCTCAACAATATCAACACATTCACAACCGCCGTAGTAACGCTTTGCGGGATAACCCTCAGCATACTTATTTGTAAGCACGCTGCCCATTGCGGCAAGCACTGCGGGAGAAACGATGTTTTCGGAAGCGATAAGCTCAATATTACGCTTCTGGCGAGCAAGCTCAAGGTTCATTGCATCTGCTACCTCGGCATCGGTCTCACGGATAAGGGAAATTGAATCAAGTACATTCTCAAACATATTATAAATACCTCCGATAAATTAAACGTCAAGGTTTTGTACATATTTTGCGTTCTTCTCAATAAATTCACGTCTGGGTTCAACCTTATCGCCCATAAGGATTGAGAAGGTTTCATCTGCCTGAGCAGCATCCTCAAGGGTAACTCTGAACATAGTACGGTTTGCCGGGTCCATTGTTGTTTCGCGCAGCTGGATGGGATCCATTTCACCGAGACCTTTGTAGCGCTGAACGTCGCAGCTGCCGCCCATTTCGGCAATCTTCTCGTCGCGCTCCTCGTCAGAGAAGGCGTACTCTACCTTCTTGCCTTTGCTTATCTTGTAAAGCGGCGGCTGTGCGATGTAAACATAGCCGTTATCGATAAGCGGACGCATATAGCGGAAGAAGAAAGTGAGAAGAAGTGTGCGGATATGAGCACCGTCAACGTCGGCATCGGCCATGATGATAATTTTGTGATAACGAAGCTTTGTGATATCGAAATCCTCATCAATACCCGTACCGAGAGCAATGACAACGGGTGTCAGCTTTTCGTTACCGATAACCTTGTCGAGTCTTGCTTTTTCGACGTTAAGCATCTTGCCCCAAAGAGGAAGAATAGCCTGATAGTTTTTATCTCTGCCTTCTTTTGCAGAGCCGCCCGCAGAATCACCCTCGACGATGTACAATTCTGTATTCTCGGGGTTTTTATCCGTACAGTCGGCAAGCTTACCGGGCAATGAGCTTGAATTTGAAAGAGCCGTTTTTCTTGCAGATTCCTTAGCTTTACGAACAGCCTCACGCACACGCGAAGCCTCGCAAGCCTTTGTGAGGAGTGCCTTTGCTACCTGAGGATTCTCCTCGAAGTAGGTCATCAACTTATCGTTGACGGTTTTGGAGACAAGCTTTGTCATCTCGGTATTGCCGAGCTTACCCTTCGTCTGTCCCTCAAACTGGGCTTCGGTCAGCTTAACACTGATGATTGCAACAAGACCTTCACGAACATCTTCACCGGAAAGATTCTTGTCACCTTCCTTGAGGATGCCGTATTTTTTGCCGTAATCGTTAAACACCTTGGTAAGAGCGGTTTTGAAGCCTGTTTCGTGAGTACCGCCGTCGATTGTACGAACGTTGTTTGCAAAGCTGATAAGCGTTTCGTTATAACCGTCGTTATACATAAGTGCAATCTCAGCACTTGAATCGTCACGCACGCTGGAGAAATGAATCGGTGCCGGCTGAACAGGTGTAAAACCTCTGCTCTCGTTTACATAGTTGACAAACTCACTCAAACCACCCTCATAGCAGAAAACACGCTCCTGCACATTATCGGGGTCACGCCTGTCCGTAAATGTGATTTTGAGACCTGCGTTAAGGAATGCGGATTCACGCAGTCTGCGTTCAAGAATCTCAAAATCGTATACTGTTGTTTCCGTGAAAATTTCGGGGTCTGCCTTAAAACGGATAAAGGTGCCCGTACTCTCGCTTGAGCCGATAATATCAAGGTCGCTCCTGATTTCACCGCGCTCAAAGCTCTGACGGTAAACATTACCGTTACGGGAAACCTCAACGACAAACCACTCAGAAAGGGCATTAACAACGGAAGAACCGACACCGTGGAGACCGCCGGAAACCTTATAGCCGCTGCCGCCGAATTTACCGCCGGCATGGAGAACGGTAAGAACAACAGTGACTGAGGGCATACCCATCTTTTCGTTCATATCAACAGGGATACCGCGGCCGTTATCACGTACGCTTATTACGTTGTCCGGCTCAATTTCAACCTCGATATGCGTACAGAAACCTGCCAACGCCTCGTCAATCGAGTTATCGACGATTTCGTACACAAGGTGATGAAGTCCGTTCGGACCTGTAGAACCGATATACATACCGGGTCTCATACGTACAGCCTCAAGTCCCTCGAGAACCTGAATCTGATTTGCACCGTATTCTTCATTTACGGCTGTGTCCATTTGCTCAACGGGGCCTATTCCCTCTTCGTTGATTTCGTCTGTGAAAGTCTCTGTGATCTGAATGTTTTCCTGATTATCCAAAACTGACTTCCTCCTTGTTATTTGTTATCCGTCGGTTGTTCAGCGATTGTTCAGTGTGTTTTTACTGCGCTTGAGGAGAGTTGACGGAGATATAGGTGATATATATACCGTTGTGCCGCCGTCACTGTTACGGCAGACAACAAATGACTTCGGCAGATCCATACTGACATTAACTACCCTGCCGGTTTTGGTTGCATTGGCAAGATAATCACGCGTTGCCTTTGAAACCGTGGTCGCATCAAGGTCGAATATGCCGAGAATTTCTTCAAAAGTGATTACTGTGTCTTGTCCGAGGTGCAGGTACATGCGCTCAGCTCCTCTTTACGTTTCTTTTTTTGCTCTGCCTTGCGGATACGGAGTGCTGCAAAAAACTCGGTAAGCAACGCACCGCATTCCTCCTGCATAAAGCCGCCTTCAATTTTCGGTTTACTGTTATACGGAAAATCACAAAGGTTTACAACGCTGCCCATAGAGCCCGACTTAAAGTCATAAGCGCCGAAGACAACACGCCTTAACCTTGAGTTGATAATGGCACCGGTACACATCGGGCAGGGCTCAAGTGTTACAAAAAGCTCACACTCGGCAAGGCGCCAACCGCCAAGCGTATTACAAGCCATATTGATCGCTTCAATTTCAGCGTGGGCAAGTGCGTTCTTGCCGGTTTCACGGCGGTTAAAGCCCTCACCGACGATTACACCGTTGTGTGTTATTACCGCACCGACGGGCACTTCATCGAGCAGTGCCGCCTGCTTTGCAAGCTCGATTGCCCTGAGCATTGATTCACTGTCTGTCATAACCTCTACCCTTCTGTCTGACTAAGATGACTTAAAAAATGTTACTTGCAGTGACAATAACGTTACTTACAATTATGAATGCAAAATAAAGCAGTGCAAGAACCATCGGCACCGTGATAAAAAAGCCGAACATCCGCTTGCTGAGTTTCAGATCCGGTTTGCTGCTTTGCATCCTGAGGCCGTACTTCCTGCCGTAAATAACAAGCGCAACAATACCCGAAGCAACCACAACGATACAAGCTACGTTGTAGAGGATGTAGCTGATATCGGGCACTACATACTCAAGCTCGGTAAAGAATGTTGAAAAGCCGTTGTTGAGAGCGTGAATTATTATGCCTACCCATAAGCTGTGTGAATACTCAACCGCACAGCCGATTACAAAGCCTGCACAGAATGCAAAAACAATGTTTGCAGGGCGAATGTGTGCAAGGCTGAAAAGAACCGAGCTTGCGATGATTGCAAACATTTTGCCGTAGCGGCGCAACGGCTGCATAACAACACCGCGGAATACAAACTCCTCGACAAGCGGCGCTGCAACTGCGGCACAGACAAAATTCATTATGACGTCGAGTGCATTGGTTGAAACGGTAGGCTCGGGAACAAGACCGCCGATGCCGATAAAATCGAAAAGCATACCTGCTGCATTGGCAATATAGTTTGAAACGATGCAGAAGCCGAAGCCCGCAATTATGAGCAGGACCGCTTTACCGAAAGGCAGCGGAGTGTGGAACGGCAATGCCTTGATATATGAAAGCCTGCCTCGCCTTTTGCTGTAAAGATAGAAAGGAAGGCCGAGCGAAACAACAGTGAAGATAAGGGCACCTGACGCATACTGGAAAGCAGGGTTGTTGAGGTATGCATTTTCGAGGCCGAACAGCCTGAGAAAGACAAAAAGGACCTCCTGCAAACCGAAGTAGCCGAGAAAGCACCAACCTGCCATAGCGCTGTGCTTGCGCAGCGCACGGCGGCTTTCACGCTCTGTGTCGCGCGTGAGCGGCGGTGCATAAAAAACTTGCTGTGACATATGCGTCACCTCCTAAATAATAACGCATAATCTAATATAATTCATATCTATAATATAACACGGAAGTATTATAGCACAGCAAACGATGAAAAGCAATAAAAACTTTTTAAAAAAGCAAAATTATTCAGTTGAAATGAACCGTCAAATATGGTAAACTTATATCAATTTTTCTGCAAAGAGGTGCAACTTTATGAAATTTGTATCCTGGAATGTAAACGGGCTCAGAGCCTGCATGACAAAAGGCTTTGACGATATATTCAAAGGCATGGACGCCGACATATTCTGTGTTCAGGAAACCAAGCTTCAGCTCGGTCAGATCGATTATCACCCCGAAGGCTACCACCAATACTGGAACTATGCCGAAAAGAAGGGCTATTCAGGCACAGCCGTATTCACAAAGCGGGAACCGATCAGTGTATTTTACGGCATTGATATTGAAAAGCACGACCACGAAGGCAGAGTAATAACACTGGAGTTTGAAAGTTTCTATTTCGTCTGTGTCTACACACCGAATTCGCAGGATGAGCTGCGCAGGCTCGACTACAGAATGGAGTGGGAAGACGATTTCAGAGATTACCTCGTTTCACTCGCCAAAGACAAGCACGTTGTTGTATGCGGTGATATGAACGTTGCCCACAAAGAAATTGACCTCAAAAACCCGAAAACCAACCGCCGTAACCCCGGCTTCACAGATGAAGAACGAGGCAAGTTTGACCTTCTGCTCGGCGCAGGCTTTACAGATACATTCCGTTACTTCTACCCCGACCTTGAAAACGCATACTCCTGGTGGAGCTACCGCTTCAAAGCAAGGGAAAAGAACATCGGTTGGCGTATCGACTATTTCCTTGTAAGCAGCAGTGCGGACACCCTGCTAAGAGGTGCAAAAATACACAGCGACGTTTTCGGTTCAGACCACTGCCCGGTTGAAGTTGAAATTGATTTTTAAGGAGAATTGAGTATGTCCATAGAAAGAGTACGCCCCTACCTCGCTGAAAGAGGAATGGATGCAAGAATAAGAGAATTTGACGTATCCAGTGCAACGGTTGAACTTGCCGCACAGGCACTTGGCTGCGAAGGAAAAAGAATTGCAAAAACGCTCTCGTTTATGCTCAATTCAAAAGCAATACTCATAGTCGCCGCAGGTGATGCAAAGGTTGACAATGCAAAATACAAAGCCAAATTCGGTGCTAAAGCAAAGATGCTGACACCAGACGAGGCCGTCGAGCTCGTAGGCCACGCTGTCGGCGGTGTATGCCCCTTTGCCGTAAACGAAGATGTCAGCATTTATCTTGATGTTTCGCTTAAACGCTTTGATATAGTCTACCCTGCCGCCGGCAGTTCAAACAGCGCTGTTGAACTGAGCATCCCCGAGCTTGAATCGCTCTGCCCTGACGCAGAATGGGTTGATGTATGCAAGGCATGGCAAGACGAATAAGCCAATGAAAAGATTTTCTCCCATTATGATAGTAATTGCCGCTGCGCTTTGGGGTACGATGGGCTTTTTCACGCGGAAAATGACAGAATTGGGATTCTCAACACTCCAGCTCGTGTTCATGCGCGCATCCGTAACGGCGGCAGTTTTACTCGTATACCTGCTGATTTTCGGCAGAAGCAAACTGAAAATCAGGCTGAAAGATGCCCCAATATTTATTTTTGCAGGTTTAATCAGCGTTGTACTGTTCCAGCATTGCTACACAAACGCAATAATGGCAGGCTCAATCAGCATTGCCGCAACGCTGCTCTACACCTCCCCGATCTTTGTAACGGTAATATCAGCCGTAATGTTCAAAGAAAAAATCACGCCGATAAAAATCGTTGCGCTTATAACGGCATTTGTCGGCTGCGTGCTTGTTTCGGGAATAATCGGATCAGGCCAATCACTTACGTCGACTGCTTTACTTCTTGGTATAGCATCAGGCCTCACATACGGGCTGTACAGCATTTTCACAAAATTGGGACTGAAACGCTATTCACCGCTGACATTTACTTTCTACACTTTTCTCACAGCAACGGTTGTGCTGATTCCGCTATGCGATATCGGCTCAATGATATCGGTCGCGTTTTCCTCCGTAAAAAGTGCTGCTATGCCTGCAGTATTCAGTATTGTCACGAGCGTTATACCTTACGTCTGTTTCACCTGCGGACTCAAATATATCGAAGCAAGCAAGGCAAACATCACAGCCACAGTTGAGCCTGCCGTTGCAACAGTTATAGGAATATTCGTTTTTGATGAAAAACTCAGCATATTATCTGTTATGGGCATAATTCTCGTGCTTCTGAGTGCAGTTGTACTGAATCTGCCGCAAAAGAACATAAACAACACGTCAAAATATTAAAAAAACGGCACCAAAAAAGGACTTTCGGTTTTTCCGAAAGTCCTTTTACTGTTTTTACCGTTTTATGCCCAAAATATCAAAAATTTGCGGCATATTTGCCCACAAGCTCTTTGGCAACATCAACCGTGTTTTCTTTGCCCATTGCATCGTCGTCCGGTACATAGGTGGCGATCCACTGTTTTTCAACCCTTGAAAGGCTTGCGCCGAACTCACTGCCCAGATATGCATCACGATCGTAAATCTGCGTTTTTGTCTTTTCGGGAATGCGGCGAAGTTTTTTGAAAGATGCCGCAAGAAGCTCAAAGAAAGCTCGCCAACGAAGTGCATAGAAGGTTGTGAGCATACCGCCCCACTCCTTCCAACAGCAATCGTACAGCGCAGTTTCCTTGACGGGTCCGAAAATGCTGACCTGAGAAAGAACATTGATTTCGTAATTCTGCTTTTCAGCATCGTCACCGCCGGACTCACGTGCAAGCGAAAGATAATAAGGAAGCGAAAACTCCTTTTTGGTGAGGAGAAGCCTGTCCATATCCTCAATTATGCCCAGGAACAGATTAGTGTTTTCCTCAAAGAGCTTAACATCCTTGGTTTTGTAACCCTCAAGCGCTTTTTTGCAGACGGAATTTGCAAGGTCACTGAGCGCCTGACGCAGAACATCACAAACATCAAGCTCGTATTCGTAGGTTTTACCGTCCGCCTCGATAAGCTTTTGTGCAGCCTTGAATACATCAGATATGTTGTAGGCAATATCGTTGCCGCTGTCACCGATTGAAGTGTGGCGCAGAAGCGTTGCAGGGCGGGTGCACACAGCACTGCCGTGCTCTCTTGCAGGCTGACCGGTTTTCCAACAGCTTGATTTGAGAAGCTGCATAGCCTCAAGCGCAGCTTCGCTGTTTGTACAGTAGCGGTTTGCAACATACTTTTTTAACCACGCATCAACATCACTCTCACCACTCATTGCAGCAAGCGCATACTGACGGAAGGCTTCGTTTGAATAAGCACCGTCAGAGAATGAACCTATGCCGCAAACAGAAGAATTTTCACTTGAAAGTGCACTGAATTTATTAGCGGCAACAGCCGAAATATCGCCGTGAATTGCTGTTACGTCGCAGTTGTTAAAACGGTTACCGACAAGTATGTTACAGCCCTCAAGCGTATCGTCGTTACATCTGTCGCCATCATCAATCACAAGTATTCTCTCTTTAGGCAAACCGCGGATAAGATCCTTACTGACACACGATGAATGAACAAGCCATACAGTATCCTCGCCCTGTGTTTCCACCAGCTTAAATACTGCCGTACCCAGGCCTGCAACAAAGCCCGAATCACGTTTTATAGGAGCGTGCGAGCCGAACGGGTCTGCAAGGAAAAACTTACATTCTCCGAGGAGAAGAGACTGATTTTTATAGAAGAGATTACCGATTTTATGGAAGGTTGTATCGCGCACAGAAAGCTGATACTGAGGCGGAAAAAGGCACCACTCCTCGGTTTTTTTCATTCTTGCGCGAATCTTACCCTGAATGAAATTACGGAAAACGAAGCCGGTAAAGCCCTGCATAACGGGCATCATTCCAAGGTCTCTGACACGGTCTGCTATGCTTCTGCCGAGCTCAAGACATTTATCAACACTCGCTTTACTTGCCTGAGGAAGATATCCGTCAAAGCAATCGGAAAGCTGCCAACCCCAGAAAGAAGGACCTGACAGACCGGCGAGCGCAAGATTCTCGTGCATACCAAGGTCCAGCATCGTTTTCATCCAAACGGCTTCTGTGCCAACGGCGCACAGCGGCATATTTATACCGTTCATCGCCATAAAGTCTATTTCTTTTTCCCAACGTTCCCAACTCCACCAGCAAGCAGAGCAGGAAAATGTTGTGTACTCAAAGCAGGTGCGGTATCTGCCCTTGATTTCGCCCTGCTTTTTATCGGCAGGCAACGAAAAATCACCATAAGCAAGGGAATGATCTGCGGTAAAATAAGCACCGCAACAATCACGCATAAAGTGATAATAGCCGACAGCCATACTGACCGTATTGTTGCCCTTTACGAGCACCTTTCCGTCAGAAGGCTCATAGCTGAATATATCTTTGCCGTTTTCAGATTCAACGGTTTCGAAGATGAATTTATCTGCAAAATCAGCCGAACAACGGCTTACAAGGTTACTGATCATAAATCAACCTCAGCTGTTCTGTATTTTTGCGGCTGTAACGGTGTTCTGCATAAGCATTGCAACAGTCATAAGACCTACGCCGCCGGGAACGGGGGTGATATGCGAAGCCTTATCTTTGACAGCCTCAAAATCAACGTCACCGCAACGCTTACCGTCCTCATCTCTGTTCATACCGACGTCGATGACAACAGCGCCATCCTTAACCATATCGGCTGTTACAAACTTTGCCTTGCCGACAGCAGCTACAAGTATATCGGCACCGCGTGTAATATCGCTGAGATTTTCGGTTTTAGAATGGCAAACCGTTACCGTACCGCTTGCGCCAAGGAGAAGCATAGCCATAGGCTTGCCCACTATGTTACTTCTGCCGATAACAACGCAGTTCTTGCCGCACACGTCAATACCCTCGTACTTGAGCATTTCCATAATGCCTGCAGGTGTGCAAGGCTTAAGCACACAGTCACCTATCATAATATGGCCTGCGTTAACGGGATGAAACGCATCAACATCCTTTTCAGGAAGTATTGCGTTGAGAATAACCTTCTCGTCAATATGCTTCGGGATAGGAAGCTGACAAAGTATGCCGTTAACACTATCATCGGCATTGAGCTTATTGACAAGTTCAAGCAGCTCCTCCTGTGTTGTTTCGGCAGGCATGGCAAACTCAAGCGATCTGATGCCTACCTCTTCGCAGGTTTTCTTTTTGTTGTTGACGTACGTTCTTGATGCAAAATCATCACCAACTATAATTACGGCAAGACAAGGCTCCGTGCCCTGAGCTTTCAGCTCTTCAACCTGAGCTTTAACCTGCTGTTTTATGTGTGCGGAAATAACTTTACCGTCGATAAGCTTCATTTTTGATTCCTCCGAAAAATATAAAAAAGCGGTGCAATAACAAGGAGCAAATTCTCTCGTAATTACACCGCTGATTCGATTATTGGAAATAAACTAAGAGAATATTCCGGTATATCTCCGTTTTACTCTTTATCAGTTACCGAAAAGGTTTTCGATAAAGTCGTAGTAGTTGCTGTTGCTTGTTGCAGGATCACCTGCGTTAGCTGCAGGAGTCGCAGGAGTCTCGGGAGCAACAGGAGCTGCAGGTGTCTCAGGAGCTGCGGGAGCAACAGGAGCTGCAGGAGCCACGGGAGCAGCTACAGCTGCTGCACCAAAGATATCGTCAACCTTCGGGGGCTCTTCGATGCTGTTGCCAAAGCCGAAGCCTGTAGCAACAACAGTAATGTAAAGCTCGTCATTGAGAGAATCGTCGAAGGAGAGACCCCAGATGATGTTTGCATCGGGATGTGCTGCATCCTTGATCTTCTCGCTGGCGATTTCGATGTCTTCGAGACCGATATCGGGAGAGGATGTAACACTGATGATAACACCCTTTGCACCCTTGATGGAAGTTTCGAGAAGCGGGCTGGAAATAGCTGCCTCTGCTGCAACTTCGGGTTTGTCCTTGCCCTTTGCATAGCCGATACCCATATGAGCATGGCCGGCATCCTTCATAACGGAGAGAACGTCTGCAAAGTCGAGGTTGATAACACCGGGAATCTTGATAAGCTCGGAAATATTTTTAACGCCCTGAAGAAGAACGTCATCAGCCTTGGCAAAAGCGTTAGCCATTGTAATCTTTGTTTCGCTTGCGAAACGAAGACGCTCGTTGGGAATGATTACAAGGCTGTCTACATGCTCTGTAAGCATATCGATACCGTTTTCAGCCTGAGTCATTCTGCGCTTACCTTCGAAGTTGAAGGGCTTTGTAACAACGCCGACTGTAAGTATGCCCATATCCTTAGCAATCTGAGCAATAACGGGAGCAGCACCTGTGCCTGTACCACCGCCCATACCTGCGGTGATAAAGACCATATCTGTACCCTTAAGTGTATCGGAAATAACATCGCGGCTTTCTTCTGCTGCCTTCTGGCCAACCTCAGGCTTACCGCCTGCGCCCATACCGCGTGTAACTTTTTCGCCAATCTGGATTTTATGTGTTGCCTGTGAGGTGAGAAGAGCCTGCTTATCGGAGTTGACAGCGATAAACTCAACACCTCTGATGCCGGAGGCAATCATGCGGTTGACAGCGTTACCGCCGCCGCCACCAACGCCTATAACTTTAATTTGTACCACGTTTTCAACTTCGTTATCGATTTCGAAACCCATATCTTTGTTCCTCCCATTAACCTAATTTTATATACATCTGGTGAATTAGACACATACAGTTATTGTAAGTCTATCACAAATTTTCGAAAAACACAATAGTATTTTCAAAAATCTTAATATTATCATCTTTTATTGCTGACTCGACGGCTGTGTCTGAGCCTGAGTCGTTTCTTCCGGCTGAGTCTCGTCTTCGGTTACATCACCCGTCTCGCCCTCGGTTACATCACCCGTCTCGCCTTCAGGTTCCGTTTCTTCAGGATTCTCCATCGGACGGAAAAAAGCCTTACCTTCGACGGAACCAAGATCGATTATGCCGAACTGTGTCGGATCTATCTCATCTTCACGCTCGATTACCTTGGCGGCAAGTGCAAGTTTTCTTTCAACCGAGCCCGTGTTACCGAGGTCAAGCTCTATTCTGCCGTCATACACCATAGTCACTTTCTGAACGTCCGAAATATCAATGCTTGTGATTTTCTTGATTCCTGCCGTTTCAAGCTGTGAACAAAGGCTCTTAAGCAAATTGTACCTGCCTTCATCGCTGAGTTTAATTTCTTCGCCCGGCACTGATTTTGCAACCTCCGTGCCCACTATGACATTGTACTTCTTGCCATCTTCGGCAGTTACAATTTCAAGCACTTTACCCTTGGCATCGACAACAACAGCAGTGTCTCCGCTGATAAATGAATACGTGCCCTGCGTAGCTTGCACGGTAATTGTCACAAGACCGCTGAGCGAACGCTTAACCTGTGCACTGCCGATATACGGCAACGCCTTTGCAAGCTTTGCGCTTACACCGTCGGCATCGCACATTATTATATTCTGATCCATCGCTATTCCGCTTGATGCAATTATCTGCTCATCGGAATAAGGTGATGTACCTTCAATTTTGATTTCATCAATCCTGAAGAAAACCGTCAGTGACAGAGCAACCATAACTGCGACAACCGCTGCCGCTATTGCAATATATTGAATTATCTGCTTACGGCGACGTTGTGCCTTGCGTTTTTCAGCGTGCAAGCGTCTTTCTTCATTGCGTGAGAGCACCTGCTTTTCCGGTTGCTGTTTCTTCTGTCTGCTCGGGTCAGGGCGCTTCATCGTCCTTGCAGGTTTCTGCCTCTCTCCCGTTTTGGGCGGATTTGCATAGCGTTTTACATTAGGGCCTTTCTTTTCCGGAATAGGCTCAGACGGCTTCCTGCCGAAAAAGTTAGGCTTTTGCTGTACCTGCTTTTGGGGCGGCCTGTTTTGCTGACCTTTATCCTTAGAGGCAGGCGCAGTTTTTTCAGGCTCACTTCGCTTACGATCCGAAAACAGATCCAGATCGTAATCAGGTGAGCTTCTTCTGTATCCGTCGGTGTTATCACCGAGTATAAACTTTCCGTTATTGTCGCTCATAGTTACTCCTCTCTTTTGATTTTCACACCCAGATTTTCAAGTTGTTTCTCAAATTTTTCATAACCCCTGTCAATGTGATAAATATCATCAATGACCGTAACCGAATCAGCACACAGCGCCGCTATAACAAGTGCGCTTCCGCCTCGAAGATCGGGTGATGTCACACTTGCACCCGACAACTTGCGTACCCCTTCAATTATGGCAACTCGGTTTTCCGTACGAATCTGAGCACCCATTCTTCTCAGTTCGCCCACATATTTGAATCTGTTTTCGAATATATTTTCAACAACAGTGCTTGTTCCCTGCGCGACACTTGCCATTACGGCAAAATCCGCCTGTGAATCCGTCGGGAATCCCGGAAAAGGCAAAGTTCTTATAATTCCGAATTTTTTAAGCTGATTTGCACCGACAAATTTCACTGCATCCGTACGCAAATCAACCGTACAACCCATTTTTTCAAACAGCTCGACAACCGGCAAAAGAAGCTCGGTGCGCTTCATATCAAGCCATAAGCTTCCGCCCGTAACAGCGGCAGCAGACATATAGGTAGTTGCGGCAATTCTGTCCTGCCACACAGTGTGAGCAGAAGCATTCAGCCGCCTGACCCCCTCAATACGTATAACACTTTCACCGGCACCGTAAATTTTAGCACCGCAACAGTTGAGATATTCCGCCAGCTCGACTATCTCAGGCTCTCTTGCAGCATTTACAACAAGCGTTTCACCGCGCGCCGTACAAGCAGCAAGCAAAATATTTTCCGTTGCGCCTACACTGGGAAAAGAAAGCGATATTCGCGCGCCCTTCAATCCGTCAGGGCAAGAGCAAACAAGCCTACCTCCCGTTTCATCGATAACCGCACCAAGAGCGCGCATTGCCTCAAGGTGAAGGTCGATAGGTCTGAGACCTATTTCACATCCGCCGGGAGCAGTGAGCTCAGCTTGGCCGAATCGACCAAGCAAGGCACCCAAAAACACGATTGATGAACGCATTTCGCGCATCAGCTCATCAGGGATAACATACCTGTACGCATCCGCAGAATCAACACATATCACAGATGCATCTTCGTCAATACGGCAACCGAGATATGTAAGTATATTTACAGCTGCTTTGACATCAGTCAGCCTCGGACAACCTGTAAAAACGCTCTCCCCCACAGCAAGCACAGACGCTGAAAGCAGAGGCAAAGCACCGTTTTTAGAGCCTTGAACTGTCAGTTTGCCACCGAGTTTATTACATCCTTCCACTACAAAGCGTGCCATTTCCGCACCTCACAAAACCATAATGACATAAACCATATTATGCTGTGAGGTGTTGCTCGGTTACTTTACTATGCCTTCAATCACCTTAACGATTCTTGACGTAGCATCGGTAACCGCCATCTGCCTTGCCGCCTTACCCATATGAGTAAGTTTGCCGGGGCTTTCAAGCAACGTATCGATATGCTGCATAAGAACAGCAGACGTAAGATTTTTTTCTTCAATCAGTATTGCCGCACCCTTATCGGCAAGTGCCTTTGCGTTATGATACTGATGGTTTTCGGTTGCAAAGGGATAAGGGATAAGTATTGACGGCTTGCCCATCACCTGAAATTCGCAAAGCGAGCTTGCACCGGCACGGCAAATTACAAGGTCAGCTGCAGCAAGACAGCGGTGCATATCATCAATATAGTCACGTATAATAATGTTTTTATTATTGAGATCTACACCCTTCTGAGAAAGTCTGTCGGGGAAATCTTTGCAATCCTTGCCTGTTGCATGCATAAACACGCAGTCGTTTTTCTGTGTACGGTTGGCAATCACCTCAAGCATTGAATCGTTAATAGCTTTAGCACCAAGGCTGCCACCCATCGAAAGGATAAAAGGCTTGTCATCCAGTCCGAGCTCTGCACGTGCAACATCTCTGTCGGTTTCAAGCAGCTCACCTCTTACCGGAAGGCCCGTTACAACAGGCTCATTTTTCGGCTGCATATACTGCGCTACACTGCCCTCTGTGAGCATTACCGCGTCTACCATTTTTGCAAGTGTTTTGTTGGTCATACCGGGAAAAGCATTCTGCTCGTGAATAGCTGTAGGCACACCGAGCTTGGCCGCCGCACGCACAACAGGACCGCTGACATAGCCGCCGAAGCCTATAACGGCATCAGCCTTGAATTCCTTAATTATCTTCTTAGCCTGAGAAGAAGACTTGAGAAGATATGTAAGGGTTTTTATATTCTGCTTGATACCGTTCAGGTTAAGAACACGGTTAAAACCGCTTATCTGTATTGTTTTAAAATCAAAACCGGCAGCCGGAACAAGCCTTGCCTCCATCTTTTCGGCTGTGCCGATAAAAAGTATATTCGCCTGCGGATAGAGCTTGCGTATTTCACCCGCAACAGCGAGAGCAGGGTTGATATGGCCGCCTGTACCGCCTGCGGCAAAGACTATATTTTTTCCGTTAAGCATTCAAAACCACCCTATTCCTTAATCATATTCGTTTGCCTTGAAACAGAAAGAACCATTCCCATTTCAGCCAATAAAAGAATCAGCGACGTACCGCCTGCGCTGAAAAACGGCAAGCTTATACCGGTGTTCGGGAAAAAATCCGTTACAACGAAAACGTTCAGAATTGTCTGAAGGCCTACCTGAACCATAATGCCTACAACAAGTAGCATGCCGAACTTTGAACGGCACTTCATACCGATTTTATAGCCGCGATAAATCAGCAAACCGAAAAGCACGAGTATAAAAGCTGCGCCGACAAAGCCAAGCTCTTCACAGACGATTGAGAAAATAAAGTCACTCTGTGATTCGGATACGTAAAGATGCTTCATCTTGGATTCGCCCAGGCCCTGACCCATCAGACCGCCCGAACCAATTGCAAACAGTGAATTATTTATCTGCCATCGTGCATCCCTGGGCTCATATGTCTTATCCTTCCAAGCAATGATACGCTCCTGCTGATACTCATCGATAATGCCGCCGAAATCGGGCTTAATCACAAAAACAGCAACAACGATGATAATAAGCGGAATAAGAATTCTGAACCACCACTTGTTAAACTCACCGAGATAGAGCATTGCTACAGTAAGCATAAAGAACAGAATTGTACCGGACAGGTGATGCTCAAGAAAAACAAGCAGCGTAAAAACCGCACCTACACCGCCGAAAATAACGGCTGTTTTGAGCGAGGTTTTAATATCTTTGCTGACGATATATTTGTGGTATTTTTCACAGCCCCACGCGTAAAAGGCTATCAAACCTATCTTTGCCATCTCCGATGGCTGAAACTGACCCAGACCCGGAATGCGGATCCAACGTCCGAATTCCTCGTCACCGTCAGGATTAGAACCTTCCTTTACCTTTGCAATAATCAGCGCAACAACAAGCAGTGCAACGGACGCACCGACGCCGACGAGAACAAATCGGCGGAAATAATTGTAATTTATCTTAGACACAATAAACATCAGAACCAGACCGATTGCCGCGAATTTAATCTGATCACGGATGTAATTGTAGCTGTCATCTTCCTTATGATAAGCCAGCGAATAGCCTGCCGAAGCAAGCATTACAAGGCCTATAGCAAGAAGTGATAACACAAGCAGAAGAAATCCTATATCCACATTGCCTTTTGCTATCCACTTCCAATCCGGCAAGCTTATCTTTTTCTTGGTCAGCGAATTGCTCAATCTCTGACGCCTCCTTCATATATAACTGAATATCAGCCGAACTTGACAAGTGCAACACCTGCCGCACAGCCGATTATATTAACTGCCGTAAAAACAATTACTATTTTCTTTTCTTTCCATCCGCTCATCTCAAAATGATGATGAATCGGAGCCATTTTGAATATACGCTTACCGTGCGTAAGCTTGAAATAGCCAATCTGCAACACATCGGAAAGCCCTTCGATAAAGTAAATCAGACCTACGGGCAGAAGAATCAGCGGACAATCCACCGCATAAGCGAGTGCAACAACCATTCCGCCAAGGAACATCGAGCCCGTATCGCCCATAAACACCTTTGCAGGGTTCCAGTTCCACACAAGAAAGCCCGCACAGGCACCTGCGAGTGCACACGCAACAACACTTGCGCCGAGATTATTACGCATAAATGCAATAACGATAAATGCAGCCGCAGAGGTAAGCGTGACGGATGAACAGAGTCCGTCCACACCGTCGGTAAAATTAACCGCGTTGGTAGCACCGTATATAAGCACAATACCGAAAAGGAAAAAGAAGATGCCGAGATCACCCGTTGAGCCGTAAAACGGAATATGCATAAATGAGCAACCTGCAAGCTTGAGGCTGCCGAGATAAGCAATTATAACCAACAGCTGCAAAAGCGTTTTCTGCCTTGCAGTAAGACCCAGATTGCGTTTTTTGACAACCTTTATATAGTCATCGACAAAACCTATCAATCCGAGCGAGAGCGCCATAATAAGCCCGGAAAACAGCTTTGTATACGCAGCAGAGCGTACAAGAATGCCGCTTGCTATTATGTCGGTGCCCATAATTTTATCCGTAATAAACACAACGCAAACCGCGGCAAGAGTGCCGATTATGAACATAAGTCCGCCCATTGTAGGTGTACCCTGCTTGCTTTTATGCCATTTCGGACCGATATCAAGAATAGTCTGTCCGAATTTCAGTTTGCGAAGCCACGGCACCATAACAAGACCGAGGATTGCAGTGACACCGAAAGCTATAGCTGCAGCTAAAACCAAAGCAAGATATGTGTTCATCAAAAGCACCTTACCCTTATTCCGTAAAACCGGTGATTATATCTTCAAGCTTCATTCCCCTGCTGGCCTTGAACAACACCGAGTCACCGCTGACAAGTGTTGCCTTAAGCTCGGCAGCAAGAGCAAGCTTATCGTCAAATGCTTTTACAAAACCTGTGCCGCTTTTCTCAGCCTCTTCAGCTGCAAGCGCGGCCATTTTTCCGTAAGTATATAAACGTTCAATACCTTTTTCGGCCACAAGCCTGCCAACTTCACGGTGTGCCTGCTCGGCAATATCGCCAAGCTCCAGCATATCACCGAAAACGAACGTCTTTGTGCCTGCATCCATTCCGCAAAGCACTTCAACAGCCGCACGGACCGAATCAGGGCTTGCGTTGTAGCAATCCTCAATAACAGTTATTCCGCAAAAATCGCGCACATTCTGTCTCATACCGGACGTAACGTAATTCGCGAGCCCGTTTGCAGCTTCCGCTGCAGTTACGCCGAGGAATATACCGGCAGCAAATGCCGACAAAGCATTATATACGTTATGAGTACCGACAGTCGGTATGGTAACACTTTGCTCACCGCCTCCAAAGAGCACGGTAAAGCTTGTTGAGTAACCGCTTTGCTCAATATCAACAGCTCTGTAATCACAGCCTTCATTTTCAATGCCGAAGGTAATAACGCATCTGTCACTGAGCTTAACGGTTGAAAGCAGATCATCATCACCGTTTACAATAAGCGGTGCGCCGGGCTTAAGGCCGTCAAGAATTTCAAGCTTGGCCTTAAGAATACCCTCGCGCGAACCGAGATGCTCAATATGCGACACACCAATTTTTGTGATGATTCCTACATTAGGCTGAGCAACGGCAGAAAGCCTCGATATCTCACCGAATGCACTCATACCCATTTCGAGAATTGCCGCCTCATAGTCACTGTCAAGGCGGAAAACCGTTGTAGGTAAACCAATTTCATTGTTAAGGTTGCCCTCATTTTTAAGAGTTTTGAACCTTTCGGATAAAACCGCATAAACCATTTCCTTGGTAGTAGTTTTACCGACACTGCCCGTTATTCCCACAAAAGGAATAGAAAAAAGCGAGCGGTAATATGCGGCAATTTTAAGAAGCGCAGCACCTGTATTTTCAACGACAAGCACTTCGCCCGCGGCATTTACAGGCCTTGAGCAAACCGCCGCAACAGCGCCCTTTTCGAATGCAGCTTCAACAAAATCGTTGCCGTCAAAGCGTTCTCCTACAAGAGCGATAAAAAGGCTGCCCTGTGTAATTTTTCTTGTATCGGTGCAAATGCTGAGCACCTGTTTATCCTCACCGCAGGTGCAACCGAGCACTGCGCTGATTTCTTTTAACATAAGAGGTATCAAGTTGTTCCCCTCCGATTATATTCTATTTTTCGAGCAGATTTCTTACTACCTCACGCTCGTCATAGTGAATTTTTTCAGTGCCGATAATCTGATAAGTCTCATGACCTTTGCCTGCAAGAAGAACTATATCATCCTTTTCGGCTTCGTTGAGCGCAAACTCTATAGCTTGTGTTCGGTCAACAATTTTCACAACAGGTACTTTTGCGCCCTTTGTACCCTCTGCAACCTCAGCAACAATGGCATCAGGCTCCTCTGTTCGGGGATTATCGGACGTAACAATAACAAAATCGGACATATCCGCAGCGATTTTGCCCATTTGGGGACGTTTTGTGCGGTCTCGGTCACCGCCGCAACCGAAAACGGTAATAATTCTGCCCTGAGCAATCTTACGCAGTGCCGCAAGTATATTCTGCAGTCCGTCGGGAGAGTGTGCGTAATCAATTATAATGGTATAATCGGTATCTGTCGGAACAACTTCAATTCTGCCGGGCACACCTGCCGCCTGAGATAGTGCGCCTGCAACATCGGAAAAAGAAAGGCCGAGCTGGATAGCACAAACAGCCGCCGTCATTGAATTATATACGGTAAATCCGCCGGGTATACGCATCTTGATTCGCTCAAGTTTGCCGATGCCGACGAGCATATAAGATACACCGCCGGGCTTATGCTCAATATTTTTGGCAGAATAGTCCGCACTGTCCTTACGTGCCGAGCAAGTGACAACACTGCAAGCTGTACCCTCAACCATTGCTTTATAAGCCTCATCGTCACAGTTCACAACGGCTTTGTCGCAGTTTTCAAAGAGCTTATGCTTTGCGGCGATATAGTTCTCAAACGTTCCGTGGTAATCGAGATGATCCTGCGTAAGATTTGTGAAAGCCGCAACCTCATAATGCAGGCCCGCAACTCTCTGCTGAGCGAGCGCCTGAGATGAAACTTCCATAACGCAAAATTCACAGCCGGCCTCAACCATTTCGGCAAAAAGCGAATTGAGCTCAAAAGGATCGGGGGTAGTGAGTGTTGCGGGATACTCTTTATCACCAACTATATTTTTGACCGTACCTACAAGGCCCGTCTTATGACCAAGCGCCTCAAATACCGACTTGAGCAAAAAACAGGTTGTGGTTTTTCCGTTTGTGCCTGTTATACCTACAAGGCGGAGCCTCCTTGCAGGATTACCGAAAAACGACGCAGAGAGAAGCGAAAATGCTTCTCTGGAATCGTTGACTATTAACTGATTGGGAACACCGGTGTCGTGCTCGGCAACAACAAGCACGGCACCTGCAGCAACAACGTCGGCAGCGACGTCGTGTCCGTCAAACCTTGCACCCTTGACGCAGACAAACACACTGCCTGCCCTAACCTTTCTTGAATCTTCAGTTACAAACATAACCTCAGCATCCGTTATACCTGCAGGGTCATAGCCTGCACCTTTCAAAAGAGTAAATAATTTCATTTGCAATCCCTCTTGAACAGAATGGGGAAACCGTAGTGTTTACACCCACCCTGAAATATTAACCGTAAAGTGAATCGGATACACCGGAATACGATTTGAACGAAACGGTAACAACATCACCGTATTTAACCTCCGTACCCGCCGGAATATCCTGATTATATGCCAGAATATCGGAGCCGCTGAAAGCATTTCCGGACAGCTTGATATTAATGCCCAGGTTATTTGCGCTGTGTCTTGCAACCGTAAGGCTCATGCCTGTAAAATCGGGCACAACAACCGTCTCTTCTTCTCTGTCGTCGGTATACAGAATAACCACACCCTGCTGCGGCATTGTCTGGCCGTAGGCCGGTATCTGTCTGACAACATTCTCACCGTTACCGATTACACGCACCTTGAGATCCTGATTTTCCGTGATTGTTTTGGCATCCTCAACAGTTCTGCCGAGAAGTGAAGGCACGGGAATATCAATAAGGTTCTGTTCGCTTTCGTTATACTCGGGATCAACACCAAGGTATCCCATAATCTCTTCAATCAGAGAAGCCGCAACGGGAGCAGCAATCTGACCACCGTTAATCTGACCTACAGGCTCGTCAATGGCAATAAGTATTGCAACCTGCGGATCATCTGCCGGAGCTACACAGGCAAACGATGCAACGTATTTGCCCTCGCCATCGTGAAGCTTCTGAGAGGTGCCTGTTTTGCCTGCTACGTGGTATCCTGCAACATATGCGTTTTTACCCGTACCGCCGCTGACAACAGCCTCCATCATCGACAGAACACGCTTTGACGTTGATTCAGAAACAACCTGGCGCTTGACAACAGGCTTTGTTTCAGCAATTACGTTGCCATCCTCATCAAGCTGTTTTGCAACAACATAAGGAGTCATAAGCTTACCGCCGTTTGCAATAGCTGAAACAGCCGTAATCATCTGCAGAGGAGTAACCTCAAACGTCTGACCGAAAGAGTAACTGGAAAGCTGTGAAATACCGAAGTTGGACCTTGAGTGATATGAAGCACCTGCTTTCGGCTCCGATTCACCTGAAAGATCAATTCCAGTTTTTGAAGTAAAGCCGAATGCCTCAAAATAATCGTAGAACTTATCTTTACCGATGCTTTGGCCTACGGAAATGAAGAACGGGTTACAAGAATTCATAAGACCCATCTGCAGGCTTTGCGGACCGTGACCGTCTCGCTTATGGCAACGGATGTAGTGGCCCGGCACCTGAATACCGCCAACGCAGGTGAACGAAGAGCTTTCGTTTACAACACCCTCTTCAAGACCCGCTGCAAGAGTGACAAGCTTAAAAACCGAACCCGGTTCATACGACTCGGTTATAACGCTGTTCTTTCTCTGCTCCTTAACGGCATTTGAAATCGCATTTTTGCGCTCTGTTTCATCCGAAATAAGTGATATACGCTCGTTTACGCTTGCAGAATGAAGCACAAACGGATTGTTAAGATCATAGTTGGGCATATTTGACATAGCAAGAATCGCGCCCGTCTTGACATCCATAACGATACCGTAAGCCGCCTTAGCCTGAGCACCCTCAAAAGCCTTGCCCAACTCAGTTTCAAGCTTGCTCTGGATTGTTCTGTCAATTGTAAGGACAATGCTTGTGCCCTGCTGCGCTTCATTTACCGAAGTATACTCAATCGGTACACCGCTGCTGGCTGCGCTTTTCGCACTGATAATTCTGCCGGGCACACCGGTAAGAATGCCGTCATACTTAGCTTCAAGCCCCTCTCGACCGATATCCTGATCGCCGGTAAAACCGATAAGAGTGGAAGCGAGCGAATTATACGGGTAGTAACGCGTAACATCCGCCTGCACAGCAACACAGTTATAAAGATTATTATCATCAATAAACTTGAGTATCTGATCACGCACACCAAGCTCAAGCTCACCTTTTATTTTCTCGTACTGTGACGTTGTTTTCGTTGTCAAGGCATAAATCTCCGCAGGATCCATACCCAGAATTTCAGCAAGACCGTCAGCAATCAGTTCACGTTTCTCGTCAACTTCACTTTTGATTTCTTCCGGTGTTTTGCCCTTTTCATTAACAGTTATACTCATCGGATCAATGTAAACCATCCAAGCAGATGCACTCTGAGCCAGAATGTGCATATTGCAATCGTAAATCGTTCCTCTGAGTGCAGGCAATGTACTGTCGCCGAGATAGCGGTCAGCCGCCTGCTCTTTATATTCTTTTCCGTGAATCAACTGTATATCAAAAAGCTGTGCAATACTTGTACCTAATCCGAGAATTATCAGACCGATAACAAGGCGCATTGCACGCTTGGACATTTGCCTTGTTGCACCACGTGCCATTTATTCGACCTCCTTAGCCAAAATGACGAGAGCCAAGTTCCTAACCCAACTCCCGTCCTAATCAATATATTTCAATATACCTAAATATATGTTTATTCCGCAGAGATTATCTGGTTGCCGTTGTCAATGTCAAAATAGACTATATGATATCTCTCGCGTTTAACCATGCCCTGACTCTCAGCGTAAGCTATTGCATTATCAGGTGAAAACTTAGAGTTGAACACGGCTGTAAGCCTTGTGTACTCGCTCTTTTTCTCTGCAAGGTCCTTATCGAGTTCAACAATCGCATTATTGAGTTCGTTATCCTGAATATGAAGCACAATGTTTGTGCCCAGAAGAAGAGCACCGACTGTAAGCATAGCAACAAACTTAAGCGTTTTAGCTCTCATCGCTGCAGCTTCTGCCCTGAGTTCCTCTTTTGTCTTTATCTTGGGCTTTACAAGCTTAGGCTGAGGACGCTGCTCGGGTTTGTGCTGAGGCTTCTGCTTGGGCGCAGGAGCGAACAGAGAAAGATCATATGCAGTTGAACTGTTGTTATAATTGTATGCCAAAACAGTTTCCTCCGTTTTCGTAATTATAGTTTCTCGATAGCCCTCAGCTTTGCACTGCGGCTTCGCGGATTTTCTTCAAGCTCCTGTGCCGAAGCGGTTTTAGGCTTGAAGCATATTTTGCCCTGCGGCTTCTTGCCGCAGACGCATACCGGAAATTCGGGCGGGCAGGTACAACCGCCTGTAAAACTTGCAAATGAGTTTTTAACAATCTTATCTTCAAGTGAGTGAAAAGATATAATTGCAAGCCTGCCACCCGTGTTGAGTGAATTGAACATATCCTTCACAGCTTGTCCAAGCGGCCGGAGCTCGGAGTTGACTTCTATGCGAAGTGCCTGGAAGGATTTACGTGCCGGGTGACCATCCCTACGTGCCGCCGCAGGATAGGCACCTTTGATGATATCAGCAAGCTGAAAGGTAGTTTCAATCGGAGCTTTCTCACGCTCACGTACTATTGCCGCAACTATGCGCGGAGCAAACTTTTCTTCACCGTAATCGTAAAGAATCCTTTTAAGCTCAGCAGCAGGAAGCTCGTTAACGAGATCCCTTGCGCTTGTGCCCGTTTTGCTCATTCTCATATCAAGCGGAGCATCGTGATGGAAAGAAAAACCCCTCTCAGCCTCATCAAGCTGATATGAACTGACACCAAGGTCAGCCATTATGCTGTCTGCACCGTTTACTCCGAGAGCAACGAGAACAGAAGAAATGTTAAAGAAATTTTCGTGAACAACCGTCACCCTGCTATCCGAAGCAAACCGCTCACGAAGTACGCTTATTGCATCGGGGTCACGGTCAAAAACAATAAGCCTGCCGTTTTCACCAAGCCTTGCAAGAGCCGCAGCACTATGTCCGCCTCCGCCGCCGGTACAGTCAACAACTACACCGTCAGATTTGATATTGAGTGCATCTATCGTTTCGTCAAAGAGAACGGATTTATGGTTAAATTCCATTTTATCCACCTCTTAGTAATTAAGGTCGGGAATCTTACCGGTATTGTAAGCCTGTTCTGCCGCCTTGGCTTCTGCCGCAGCATACGTATCGGGGTTCCAGATTTCAAGGCGCTTCATATTACCGATAACAAGCACTTCACCTTTAAGGCCGGCAAACCTGCACATAGGCGCCAGAAGAGTGAACCTGCCCTTACCGTCCATTGTGATATCCTCGGCATTTTTGTATAAGTTTCTGCGCTTCCACTCGAGCTCAGGAGTACGGGCAATCTCTGTGCTTTTTTCATTAAGTTCAAGACAAAGCTCATCCCAGTTCTGCATCGGGAAGAAATAAAGGCACGGAAACTCGCCTCCCGCACAGCAGCCTACAAAGGTCTTGCCAAGGTTTTCGCGGTATTTGGCGGGGATGGACATTCTGTTATTATCGTCAAGCACGGCATCAGCCATACCCTTGAAGCCGAGATAGACTTTTTTCTCGGTTACAAAATCAACGTTTTTATCGTATTCTGCCATGTCCATACCCTCCTTTCGCGGCAAAAAGGTGTTTGATTGAACCAATCTTTACCTATTTGTACCTATTTTTACATTCATTATACATTCATGAGCACAACAAGTCAAGCGAAAACCGGTATTTTTTTTGAAATTTTCGTTGAAATTACTGGGTTTTTTAAAATTCAACAACAGCCGTTTCACATCTTGTGCCGAACATTTATTCACACACAATAATTGCTGTTTGCAAGCATAATTTAAAACAAAAAAATCAGAGGGACAAACCTGAGTTTGTCCCTCTGAAAAGGTTAATTTTTGTATTTCACTGTTCATCTTCTGCCTTGCGCACAAGTGCACCCGGATGAATATCAAAGTCGCACTTAAAGCTGCACTTCATCATCGGATGAGGAGCAACGTCTATCGGCTCGCCATTGTCATTCAGCAAGCCCTCAACTTTAATACTCACAGGCTCAGCACCCGCAACCATTATTTCAAGCTCATCCCCCTCAAAAAAACGGTTGCGCTGAGTTACGTAAAGCCTTCCGTTTTCACACGAATCAACCTGAGCCATAACATTCCAGTTGCGCTTATAAACACCGTCATAATAAATCTGAGCATCGTCCCTCGGGTCGCTGAAGAAAAAGCCTGTGCAATACTCCCTGTGACTGACCTTGCGTGTTTCGTCAATCATCCACTGCTCGGGAGTATAACCGTCGCTCGGATTTTTGAGGTAACCGTCAATCGCGGCACGGTAAGCATTGGTGATAACCGCAGTATAGTACGAAGATTTCGCCCTGCCCTCAATTTTGAAAGAGCTGATACCCGCCTTCACCATTTCGGGAATATGTTCAATCATACACATATCGCGTGCATTCATAATGTAAGTGCCGCTATGGTCTTCGCCTATCGGAAGATAGAATCCGGGGCGCTTTTCCTCCATAAGTGCATACTTCCAGCGGCAAGGCTGTGCACACTCTCCCCTGTTTGAATCTCTGCCGATAAAGTAATTTGACAGCAGACATCTGCCCGAGAAAGAAACACACATCGCGCCGTGTACAAAGCATTCAATTTCAAGGTCCGAAGGAGTTTTTGCCCTGATTTCGGCAATCTCCTCAAGTGAAAGCTCACGAGCAAGCACAACACGCTTTGCGCCCATATCATACATCGCCTGAGCAGCAGCATAATTGACAAGACCGGTCTGTGTAGAAATATGAATTTCCATATCGGGTGCAAGCTTCTTAACAAGTGACAACACACCCATATCGGAAATAATCATTGCATCAACACCTGCATCTGCGGCCGATTCAATCAGCGACGGCAGAGCAAGCAGATCGTTATTATGTGCAAGAACATTACAGGTAAGGTAAACTTTCTTACCCTTACCGCGGCAAAGCTCTACCGCTTTTTTGAGCTGTTCGGCATCAAAATTCTGCGGAGCAGCACGCATACCCAGACTCGTTGAGCCAAGGTAAACTGCATCTGCACCGTACATCACCGCAGCTTCAAGACGTTCCATATCGCCTGCAGGTGATAAAAGTTCAGGTTTTATCATACTCAGCCTTCCTCATTATCTCTGAGAACCTGCGACCAGTTTGCCTGGAACTCGCTGTAGGTTTCAGCAAGATAAATCTTTCCTTTGTTGTTATGGCAGAAATAGTAGTAGTTAGTATCATCCGGATTAAGCGCCGCCTCAATAGCATCGAGACCGGGGTTGCAAATTGGACCTACAGGCAAGCCTGAACGGACGCTGTTGGTATCATAACCGTTAAGGTAAGAACCGGCGGCTGACGAACCAAACGCAGGAGCAAGATAATTGGTAACGTATTTCTTGGTAGAATCGCAGCCGAGAGTAGGATAAGCGGCAGCGTTGTTAAGTCGGTTATGGATTACCGAAGAAACCTTTGTCATCTGACTCTTATCAGCAGCTTCCTTCTGTATTATCGATGCAATTATAAGCACCTCATCCATAGTAAGGCCAAGCTCCTTGGCACGTTTAGCGTAAACGTCATTCCACTTTGTCTCAAAGTTGCCGAGAAACTTATTTATGATACTTGTCGGATTTTCACCGATTCCGTTCTGCTTTTCACTGACAAAAAAATCGTAAGTATCGGGGAACAAATATCCTTCCAGCGCAAAACAGCGCTCACCGTTATCGGAAATCTGGCTGACAAAGCCGTACTCAAACTCAACCTCTTCGAGAGCATCGTAAATATACTCTGCAGGGCATACGTTATTTTCTGCAAGTTTTGCAACAATCTGAGGTATTGTCCATCCCTCAGGGAACGACAGACGAATCGTTTTATCCGATGTCTGATCAGCAAGCATTGAGGTAAGCATAGCCTCAACACCCATATCGGGAGTGAGATAATGCAGGCCGTAAAGATAATCCTCATCATCAAAGCCTCTGAATTTGCCGATAAGCTTACAAAACCACTCATGCTTTATAAGCCCGCTGTCACCCAGAGCATTAATAATCTGCTTGTAATCGGAATCCTTTTCGATTGTAACGGTGATAAGCTCATCATCGCGACTAATCGCAAGAACATCGTTGATACAAGAAATACCGTATGAAGCTATGATAACCGCAAAAACAAAAATCGAAGCCACCAGCACAATACGGCGAAGCTTATCTGCCGGCATTTCGTCAACGGACAAATTACTGCCAAAACGACGTTTTCCTTTTTGAGGTTTATCTTCATCTGATTGTCCCTGCGTGTCGCGGTAATCGGCTGATGCTTTGGAGGGTTTGCGGCCTGCAAAATAGATAGACTTATCCTTCCGTTTTGTCGGCTGTTTCTCCTCCTCATAAGCAGGCTTGTTATACTCTTCCTCATCTATCTGAATCTTGAAGTTTTTTACAACTTCCTTTCTGCTGATGGGAATATCACCGTTCCCGTTGGATTCAATGGGCTTAAATCTGTCAGGATCAGGCTTTTTTATCGGTTGATCTGACATCGTAGGCGTAGAAACCTCGGTAGGCTTCTGAACAGGCCTTGAAGGCTCAACCGGCTTCTGAACAGGCCTTGAAGGCTCAACCGGCTTCTGTACGGGTTTCGAAGGCTCAACCTGCCTTGAAGAAGGCGCATTCAGCTTTGAAGCGCGCTCATGCTCTTCAAGCCACGAATCGAAATCATCATGAAACTCTATTTCGTATTTCTTTGCAACCGGAGTGCCGTTATTGCCGTCAACATTGGCCGAAGCATCCTGTCTGCCTCCAAACTCCCATGGCTGCTGTGATTCAATTTTATCTTTTTTATTATCGTCCATATGTAACTCCCATCCTGTGATTAATCAGCAAAAGCAGTTATCTTTTTCAGTTACTATTATATCCACCTTGCGGTCATATTTACCGTGAGGAAGATCTTCTTTGACAAGTGATGAATAAACAAGCCCGATGCAAGCCCCGTTATATCCTGAAAGAAATCTGTCGTAATATCCTTTGCCGTAGCCCAGACGGTAGCCCGAGCTGTCGTACATCAGCGCGGGAACGATACACACACTCGAAGTGTAATCGCGTAAAAGCTCACACTTTTCGGGATCAGGCTCCATCACACCGAACGCACCGACCTCAAGATCATCACGGCTTTTGATGATATAAAACTCCATATCTCTCGTACCGGGCACACACCTTGGCACAGCAACCGTTTTGTTTATCGACAACGCTCGGTCGATAATGAATGACGTATCAACCTCAAGCGGTTTTGAGCAATAGGCAAGCACCGTACTGACCTCTCTGAACTTCCACAAAGTCAGAAACTTATTCTGAATTTTAAAATCCATCCTCTGCTTTTCGCTGCGCGAAAGACCTTTTCTCCACTCAAGCGACAATGCTCTCAGTGCGTTTTTTTCGGGTCTTATATCCTTAATCATTGTAAAGACTCTCCCACAGGGCTTCAGCCTTTTCGCTGCCTATAAACTGCTCTGCGATAACCTTGCCGAATTTAAGCGCAACGCCGCAGGCCTTTGCCGTAATTATTTTACCGTCAACACAAACGGATTTATCGCTGAGTTTTGCGCCGAGAAGATACTCCTCAAAGCCCGGGAAACAGATAGCCTCCCTGCCCTCAAGCATACCTTTTTTGCCAAGAATGCCGGGAGCGGCACATATTGCACAGACATACTTGCCGTTAGCGTAGGCGTAATCTATAAAGCTGTTAACTTTTTCATCTTTTTCCAGATTGATTGTGCCTGGCATACCGCCCGGAAGCACAACGGCATCTATACTGCCGTCGGGCTGAATATCGTCGATAGCCGCATCACATACAACGGGTATTGAGTGAGAACCGCTGACAACGCTGCCGCTGACACCGACAGTTTTCACCTCAAGACCTGCTCTGCGCAAAACGTCAACAGTTGCAAGCGCTTCAACCTCTTCAAAACCCTCTGCAAGAAAAACATAAATCATTTAAACTTCCTCCTTTATTCGAGTGTCAGACCGATATATGAATTAAAACCGGTCAGACTCTGTGCCGCATCTTCAAGCGGCAGCAGCATACCGTAGCGGTTAGTTTCAGCCTTGTCCGCAGGCACTTTTATATATCCCCCGTCATAAACAGAAAAAAGTGTACCGCAGTACTTTACAAGCTGTGTACCGTACTTTTTCTGTTCCTCAAGAATATAAGCAATATGCCCCGCACTCCAGCAGAACATATTTATTCCGTCTGCAGAAACCTTAGCACCGACAGGCTGTCTGCGTGCATAAAACGCCGTTTTATAGCCAAAGCGTGAATAGTATTCAAAAAGCGAGCCTTGAGCAGGCACAAGAGCGATGAAGCTCTTCCTTTTTTGCTTTGCGTAGTCCTCTGCCTTTTGCAGAAGCTTTGCCATATATCCCTTGCCTCTGTATTTTTTGAAGGTTGCGGCAGCAAAAAGATAAAGTCCCTTCTGCGAGCAAAGCTCACCGTCAATCAGGTAGAGCGCACTTGCAAGACCGTCTTCATCAGCCAATGTAAGGCATACACACGAGCTGTGTGTATTATGAAAAAAGCGTATATATTCTTCGCTGTCTCCAAATGCCTCCTGCCACAAGGCAACAGCATGCTCACGCATGGACGGATTATCAAACACAACCAAATTCAATCACACTCTGCAATATATTTTTCAAGCCATATTTCGGGATAGTATGAACGCTTTGCTTTACGCAAGCCCTCCGAGCCCGTATCCTCTTCTCTGTTGATAAGCTCATACTCACCGCAAAGGCGCAAAGCCATCTCACGGTTGATTATCGGGTAAGCGCCCTGCACAGATGAATATGCTTTTTCAAAATGAGTGCAGAACATATTGTCCTTTAGCTTTTCGCCAAATGAGAAGGCAACAACCTCGCGCCCTGCACGGATAAGTCCTCCGTAAAGACCCAGCTCATCGAAATTGGCCAGAGCAAGATTAAGCGCATTGTGTTCAGCCGAAATAGCCTCTTCATCTTTATATTCGTTAAGCATAAGCCAGCGCTCATTCATTGCAGCGCACTGTCCGATATTTACAGGGGTGATTTCCTCAAAACTCCAATCGGGATTATTCCTGATAAATGCAGAAATATGGTTGCGTTTGCCGTGATATTTTCTACCGGCAAGGTTCGCAAGATCGCTGCTTCTGTAAATATAGTCAAAACGGCTGTCATCAGCACGGAAAGTAAACACGTCGGGAAAAAGCTGTTCAATTTTCTGTCTTTCTTCAAGCGAGCATCCACCAATAACAACGCGGCTGCCATCTTTTTTTGCGTCTTCAATCACAAGCTCAACCATATACCTGAAGTCACCGTCACCCGTAGGGCAGCAGTAATTGATACCGTCCTGCGTAACGTACTTTGCAACAAGCATATCATCCAAAAAAGCAATCTGTGTTTTGTAAACGTTTTTCCAGATGAACAGCGTACCGAAGCAGTATTCACAACCCATATTTTTGCTTGCCGCAAATATCTTTTCCGCACGCGGTTTGTCCGCTAAAGTTATAGGATGGAATTCAAGCATAAATAAACTCTCCGGGTAATGAATCAATAATCATTTTTGCAATTGTTTCTATAGGCAGAGGATTGCCGTTTTCAGCACAGGTTATAACGTGCCAGCCCATTTTCTCCGCGGCATACATTGCAGCCTCACGGCAACGATAAAGATAACCGACGTCAGCCTCGTGCACATCTTTCTTTTCGCCCGTTTTTTCACTTCTGAGTGACATAAGCTGCTGAGACACCTCTATTGGCATATCAAGGTAAATAACCGCATCGGGCTTCGGGATACCGAGCTTGACGTATTCAAAATCCTCAAGCCAGCTGATATAGCTGTCCCAATCCTCACGGGGCATTTTCTCCAGCTGATGGTATGCGTTTGAGGTTGTATAGCGGTCAGCAAGGATGAGCTTGTCCGCCTCATAGTCTGCCTGCCAGTGCTGCTTGAAGCTTGCAAAACGGTCAACCGCAAAGAAAGCTGAAGCGGCAAAAGCACCGACATCCTCGGGCTTGCTGCCGAAAGCACCGCCGAGGTACATACGCACGAGGGTGCTTGACGGATCATCGTAATCCGGCAATTTAATCTGTCTGTATGCGCAGCCCTTACTGTCAAGATAATTTTTGAGAAGCGATATTTGTGTGGACTTTCCGCTGCCGTCAAGTCCCTCTATTACTATCATTCTGCCCATTTTTCCGGTTTATCCGCAGCAAAATCTGCGGCATCCTCCTGTCAAATAATAACAATTAAACGCAACTTACCTAATTATACATTTAGCATTATAACACACCTTATCAGATATTTCAATTATTTAATGTATTTGTAAGACTTCCATATTAAAAATCCATCCTCTTTTCATCTCAACAAACAACCTCCCTTTGCCGTGTTGACAAAGGGAGGTGTTACATCAAAGAAATTTTACATCGTTACTGTATATATTTACTTTCTGCAATTGCCATCAAATCTCTTTCCGATTCAATGTCTTGCGGGTAAGGATAGGTTTTTGCAATCTTTTTGAACTCATCCTTTATGGTTCCGGCTTTTACGGCATCATTTTCAAAAACCAATGCTATTGCATACTGAGTACGAAGAACCGAAGGGAAACGCTTCATTGACTTCATAAACTTCTTTTGCTCTACACTCATCATGCTTTCAACAACGTCACGGCGACTTTCTCTGATCAGCTCAATGTATATTCTGTCACACATCAAAAGGTTTCGGTGAAGTCCGACAATACCGCTGTCAATTCCAAGCAGATGTTCCATAAGTTTATCTGCTTCTTCGAATCTTTCTTCATCCATAAATCTGTTACAAGCAAACACTCCTCGGGTTGCCACCATACTGTTTTTCATGGCTTCATCTGTCGGTACATTAAACCATTCCGCAGGCATATCTTTGAGACGTATGCCCTTTGAATTTTGCTCAACAATTTTCAGCTGAACCCAAAAAGCTTCAACTGCATCTTTGTTTTTGGACAAAGCAAAAGCATTATATCCGTCATTGTCAATCATTCCCAGTCGCATCGGTATACCGTTTATCGCAGCACTTATAAACGCAACTACGGCAAATATAAGAAAAACCGATGAAAGAAAAGGAATTTTTGAACTGAAATAATACCCAACTAAACATAAAACGCCGATGATAATATTGATAAAAGAGCCGCCGAGATTATATAACACCAGCGGTATTTTACCGTCTTTCATATCGGGAGGAATCATAAGACATTGACCGCCCGTTCCTGCTATTTTAATTCGCTTGAATTTAAGCTTCCCGTCATCATTCAACCACATAAAAGAGGCAATACGAAATGAACTGAACTTGTATCCCGACAGCAAACCGAAAACAAGGTGTCCGAGTTCGTGCATAATCATATTAAACAAGAAAGCAAGGCATATACCGACAAGCAGTACGATAAATCTTATGTGCAAGGAGCTTTCGGTGGAAAATTCGTTAAAATATGAAGATATCACAGCACCGCAAATCACTCCGACGAGTATTATGACAACTGTTCCGATGTATTGTTGCCACACTATTTTTTTCTTTTTCTTCATCTGTTTCATTTTACTTCATCCGCTTCACATTTTATTGACTTTACGATAAAGATCTTCATTTGTAACAAAGTAAAAACAACCTTTATACTTCGTAATAAATTATATCACAAAATCAGGTTAACATCAATACACAATAAAACTGCATAATAGCCAATATGCTTTCTTGACTTTTTTTCGTCACTGTTTTATTATAAAGTAAATATGTCATAAAATCAGTAATTACGGAGGTCTCGGTATGGACTGCAAATCCGGTGTATACGTATTAGGCTACAGCAACTGCGGCGAAAAAATGTGCGCGGCAGGCGGAAGAATCTCCACCCAGCCGGGCAACGCACTCGGTATATGGGAAAAATCACAGGATGACGAAAAAAACGCAAACCTCATTGACAAGGTTACACGTTCGGGTCACAATTCAACCGTTGAGCATATGATGTTCAACCTTGCTTTTAACGATGTTTCCGTTATCGTTGAGCAGTTTATGATTGAGTTCAGGCTCGCATCCTTTACGGTTAAATCACGCAGATACGTGGATTTCTACGATGCAGGCTTCTACGTACCCGAATTCAAAAAAGAAAAAAACAAAGATAAATACATTGCTCATATCACGTCACTCTTTGAAACATACAAAAAGATGACAGACGCTGGCATTCCCAAAGAGGATGCAAGATTCGTGCTCCCCTACTGCTTCTTCAGCAACTTCTTCTGCTCGCTCGGTGGCAGAGAGCTTCTTCACGTGCTTCACGCAATGCTCCACGGCAGAGGCAGCAAGGTACCCGAAATTCACACACTCGGTGAGCAGCTGCTCGAGCAGGTAAAAGCGATTGCACCCGGTGTACTTACAGGCTTCGAAGAAAGAAAACCGAAAAAAGCTGATGTACTCGACCTTAGCTTCATTGAAGCTGACCGCACCAAATCACCCGATGAGCTTGTAGAATACATCAGTGGCAGCAAAAATGCAGCTCGGACAGTTGCAACAGCCGCAATGCTTGAAGCAAACACATACTCTGCATCGGCTGTAAAAGCAGCAGTTGAGAACAAGGACACGAGAGAAAAAATCATAAAGGCGGTTATTGATTCATCACGCCCGAGAGCACTAGAGAGCGTACAGTTCACATTTGCGCTCAATAAGGTTTCGCTCTCGACTCTCACACACTTTGCAAGGCACAGAATTCACTCTATTCAGATACCCTCACTCAACACAGTAGACCGCAACGATTGGGTAAAGCCCGAAAGCATAACCGCGGACAAAGAAATTCTTGAGGCATACACCTCGTGCTTTGAAAACAGTGTCAAGCTTTACGACGAGCTGAAAACAGACGGCGAATCGGATGCACTGCCCTACCTCATCTTAAGCGGTAACACACTCAGCATCGTTTCAACCATGAACGGCCGAGAGCTTATGCTGTTTATGAAGCTGAGAAGCTGCACGAGAGCACAGTGGGAAATTCAGATTTACGCAAACAAGATGTTGGAAATATTAAGACACGAAGAGCCAGAGCTTTTCCGCTACTACGGCCCGAGCTGCTACGTTGACGGCTATTGCCCGGAAGGCAGACTCACCTGCGGCAGGGCGGCAGAAATGAAAGAAAAATACAGCAAATAAAACAAAAAGCAACAGAGCTTTCACTCTGTTGCTTTTTGTTGTTTTATCAGAATTTAAGCAGATAGACAAGCGCCGTAAAAATGTTTTTGAAAAAATTGATTACACCTGCAACCGCTTCTTCAAAAGCGTTGTCATACTGAGCGTAAGGCTCATCAACCTGAAGCACAAACTCGCCGCCTGTGTATTCATACTGTTCTGTTTCGATTGTGCCGCTCACCTCATCAAGAATTACCGTGCGCACACCGTAGGGGCCTGATTTCGAAAACTGGCAGCCGTAAGTAAGGCCAAGTGTAACACCATCCCATACACCGGTAAATCCGCTTGTATGCCAATGCCCGAAGAAAGCACCGACAACATTCTTCTGTTTCCACGCAGCAAACTTATCGGTTGAAGCGCCGGGCTTGATTATACCCTCAGCGTGTCCGCTTGCAATTTCGCCATTAAGGCGATAAGCCTTTGTACCATCTATAATCGCACCCTCATCCCAGATATTGCACTCCTCATAGAGGTTGCCCATATCGTCAATGGGTACATGCTCAAAAACAACAGACGGAACGTTGCCGTTATCGTAATCTTTAAACCATTTCAGCTGACCTTCGGTGAAACCTCTGCCATTGTCAAGCATCCACAAGCCGAAAGCAGGCTCATCGGAAGAGGAAGAAAGCACCGGGATATAACAGTCGATTTTACCTTCTTCATCGTCCGACATATCAACGGTCATATTATTGGGGAAAGATGCGTAAATCTTCAGCCAATCTTCGTTTGTAACACCGCTGTTATAGTCATTGTTTCCCTGCGAAATTGCATACGGAATGCCCGCCGCTTCGATAGGCGCAAAAATATCCGCACAAGCCTTCTGAACGTTGGCAAGAGTTGCGGCATAGTCGCCGTCAACCGTTACACCCTCCTGAAAAACCTTATCGTCAGATATATCTCCTGCACGTGAATCCTCAACAATATCGCCCGTAATAACGATAAAATCGGGGTCAGTTGTCTGCATCGCTTTCTCAATAAACTCCTTCAGCCCGTGTGCAGGATAGTGGTCATCCTGCGGATCGGTAATCTGGAGCACTGTGAACTTACCGTCAGCACCGAAACGAAGCTGTGAAGACTGCGCACCGTCAGCGGCAAAAGCACCAAAGCTGAGGAACGAGGAAAGCATACAGACACTGATAAAGAGAGCAATAAATTTTTTCACTGTTTTCACCTCTTAATAATAATGCCCATGCGGTAAGCACAGGCATAAAGTTTTTTATTTACTGAGAAGAGATGCTGCATCCTTATCGAGGTAAACGACAACATCATCATGATTCTGAAGAATGGATGCGGGAAGCTGAGGTGTAACCTCACCCTCAATCATACCCTTGATTGCCTGAGCCTTGCCTGCACCTGTTGCAACAAGAACGATCTTCTTTGAGCGCATAATCGAGCCTATGCCCATTGTCATAGCGTATCTCGGCATCGGAGCGTCATCAAAATAGATGGAGTTTGCGTTGATTGTGCTCTCGGAAAGAGTTACACGGAAAGCCTCATCGGTGAATTCATCTGCAGGCTCGTTGAATGCGATATGGCCGTTGTGACCGATACCGAGAAGCTGTACGTCAATGCCGCCCTTAGCCTTGATAGCCTCGGCATAACGCTTGCTCTCTGCATCGTAATCGGTAACATTACCGTCGAGGAAACCTACGTTAGCAGGGTCAATATCAACGTGGCTGAAGAGATTCTGGAACATAAACGTATAGTAGCTGTTTTTGTTATCCTTGGGGAGGTCGCAGTACTCGTCAAGATTGAACGTGCTGACGTTCTTGAAGCTAACCTTACCCTCAGCATATGCCTTTGTTATGTAATTATAAGTGGGCACAGGAGTTGCACCTGTTGCCAAACCAAGCACGCAAGAGGGATTAGCGTTAATAAAATCAACGTAAAACTTGCCAAGCTCCTCACCTATCTGTGCTGCATTTTCAAGTACTATAACTTTCATCTTTTTTACCTTTCTTTCCTTGGATTTATCTGTCATTTTTATTGAACACAATCTCATTATATATACTGTTCAGCTCTTTTTCAACACTTTGTAACGAATATTTTTCGCTTCGCTCACAAGCTGCCTTGCCCATTTTGCGGCAAAGTTCTTCATCGGAACAAAAAGCGATGAACGCCTGCACTACCTTGTCGTTATCGCCAAACGGTACGAATATGCCGCTCACGCCATCTTCAACAAGCTCATTGTGACCTCTGTTGTGTGTGACTATTGCAGGCTTTGCATTGAGCATACCTTCTATTATGTTTACGGGCAAGCCTTCACGAAAGCTGGCGGAAGCAACAAAATCGCTCATTTTCATAAGGTTGTCAACATCCGATCTGAAGCCGAGGAAAACAACGCTGTTTTCGACCTTAAGCTCCTTTGCAAGCTCGCGCAAATTTGCTTCGTTATCACCTACTCCGGCAAACAAAAGCTTGAAACCGGGATAAGCAGCAACAACGACAGGCAGAGCTCTTATAAGCATCTGCTGATTCTTATTGGCATTGAGTTCACCCGTGCAAAGGCAGATTTTGCTGTTTTTATCAAAACCGTACAATTCACGAAGGCTCATTTTTTCTTCATCGGAGCAAACAGCAAACCTTACTCCGTCACCGCCTATTCCGTGAATCCGTCTGACAGTATTACAAAGCCTATGCTTTTTTGCCGTTGCTTCATCCTCATCGCAAATCGTTATCAGACAATCACAAAAAAGTCTGCCGAAGATTTTTTCAATCGGATAAAAAATCAACCAGTTAAGCTTTGATGCACCCTTATAGAAGTGCAACCCATGTGCGGTATACAACACCTTGGTTCCTTTTTTGCGCGCTTTGCGTGCAGCGAGCCTTGTGAGAATTCCGCCAACAGGTGTGTTACAGTGTATAAAATCGTAGTTATTTGAATCTATAACGCTCTTAAGTTGTTTGTATGCTTTTATGTTACCCGGACTGAACGGTGAACGCTCGAAGGGAATATCGTACAAGCCATCAACAGCCGCCGCGAGTTTGTCGTGCACCTCACCGCCGAGAACGTCACGCGCACAGATATCGACCGCATAGCCGTTATCGCGAAGCATGGCGATAAAACTCATGTGAAACGAAGTAAAGTGCTGTTGCACCGTAGCTGTGAGCAGCGCTTTTTTCATCGTACATCCTCCGTCGTTGTTTTATTTCCCTTAAAGCTTTCCATCGTTACGCTCGTTTCGCTGCTGATTCCCTCACGTCTGAGAACGTTAGACACTGTTTTGAACAGTATTTTTATATCCAACCAGGGACTTATTTTTTCAACGTACCGCACATCCCACTCGAATTTTTCTTCCCACGTGATAAGATTGCGACCGTTCACCTGCGCCAAGCCGGTAAGACCCGGGCGGACATTGTGGCGCATTGCCTGGCGCTCATTATAAAGCGGCAGATACTGCTTAAGCAAAGGTCTGGGACCAACAAAGCTCATTTCGCCCTTGAGAATATTGATAAACTCCGGCAATTCATCCAGAGATAAGCTCCTCATAAGGCTGCCGAATTTTGTCAACCTCACTTCGTCAGGAAGCAGATTGCCGTTTTCGTCACGCTCATCCGTCATCGTACGGAATTTGTAGAGCGTGAATATTTTGCCATCCTTACCGGGACGCTCCTGCCTGAATATAACAGGACTGCCGAGCTTCGTGCGCACAAGCACACAAAGCAAGCACAAAACAGGACTCAGCAAAATCACAGCAAGCAGCGCACACGAAAAATCGACTATTCTTTTTATTACACAGTCATAAAACTTCTTCAATAAAAACGCCCCAAAGCCAATTTAAATCTGAAAAAACAAAAGCAAATTAAAGCACAACCTCATGGCCTGTTCTTGCCGACTCATAAACAGCATCAAGAATCTTCATCATCTCAACACCGTCCTGAGCGGGAGCAAGGCACTCTGCCTTACCGAGGATTGCATCGACATAGTTGTCGATTTCCTTCTGGAACAAACCGTCAAAATTCAAGGCTGTCGGCTGAGCGAAGCTAATGTTTATCATACGGTTGTTAAGCTCTGTGAATATTTCAACATTCGGGCTGAGTTTGGCACCTGCTTTTGTACCAAACAGCTCGATATTGCCTTCATCCTCCTTGATGTTAAGGCTGAATGCAGCCTCCACGTTGAGAACAGCACCGTTATCAAAACGGATAATTGCACTTGCAAGATCTTCAACATCGCAGATATCCTGAACACCTACCGCACTCGCCTGCCACGCCTTACCGCCAACAACATTGGGTCGGTTAAAAAGCTTCTGGAAAGTGACACCGTAGACAGAAACGGGCTTGGGATTGCCAAAAATGAAACGTACAAGGTCGATAACGTGGACACCCAGATCGATAAGCGGACCGCCGCCTGAGCGTGACTTATCACCGAACCAACCGCCGGGGTTACCGTTACGGCGAAGATATGTAGCCTTTGCATAGTAGAGGTCACCGAACGTACCTGAATCTACGTTTTCGCGGATAACGTCACAGTCGTTACCGTGACGTCTTACAAAACCGATCATAAGGAGCTTGCCGTTACGCTCTGCCGCATCACGCATTTGCTCTGCCTCTTTGGCATTCATAGCCATCGGCTTCTCACAGATAACGTGCTTGCCTGCATTAAGAGCGGCAATTGTACACTCAGCGTGTGCACTGTTCCATGTACAGACACTGACAGCATCTATCTCAGGCAAAGCCTTGAGCATTTCATCCTTATCGGTAAACGTTCTCTCAAGCGGAACACCGTACTTTTCGGCCATTGCCTTTACGCGCTCAGGGTTGATATCACAAAAAGCGTAAAGCTCTGTATCGGGGTTGTTTATGTAGCCTCTGATATGCTCGTTACTGATACCGCCTGTGCCGATAATTGCCATTTTCAGCTTTGCCATAATTGTAAACTCCCTTTCGGATTATAGATTTAATTATAACTCTTATAATTTTACATTCTTTAAAGAAAAATTTCAATAGTTATTATAACATTTTGTAAAAATGAACGGATGGCAAGAAAAATCTTACCATCCGTAAGTAATATCAGCTTTTTATTTTGTAAGCTTTACCGTATAGAGCCAATTGCTGTCAAGCTCATCGGGATTAACGACAGGGAATATAATCTCCGCTTTACCGCCATTATCCTTAACCTCAAGCACTGCATCACAGCCAAGGAGTGAAGCTTTAATTTCAGGAGAATACTCCACCTCATTGAGCACCTGAGAGCCAAACGGGAAACGGTTGATTATTGCATAAACCGTATCGCCCTTCTTGGTGTAGTACACACCGTCCTGAAGCTTCTTTGTGTATATGCGTGTGCCGTAAATAGCCTCACCGTTAACACGCAGCCAATCGCCCATCTGAAGAAGTCGTTCCTCCATAATAACGGGGATTGTGCCGTCAGCATCTGGGCCTATATTGAGCAGGAAGTTGCCGCCCTTTGATACGAGCGAACAGAGTGTTTCGAGCAGCTCTTTAGCTGAAAGATAATCCTCGCACTGCTCCTCCTTATTCACACCGAACGAGTGACCGATTCCGCGGCACTCCTCAAAAGGTCTGTCAAACTCAACGTCTTCAATCCGTCTGAGCTGACCCTGATAAACATCAATAATGCCGTACTCGGTTGTGAAGTTACCGCCGAGCTTACCCCTTGTTTCCTTACCCCAGCGGTCATTGGGCACGATAAAATCCTTTACGGATGACTCGTTGTAAAGCCACTGCAAAAATTCGGTTGAATGCCAGACGTCTGAAGGATGCTCCCACTCACCGTCTGTAAAAAGAGTGTTGGGCTGATATTTTTCGATAAGCTCCTTAAGCATTGGGTGAAGATGCTCGAGGGCGTATTTTTCGGGATCTTCCAGGTAATAAGGATGCCACCACTCGTATACAGAATGATATACACCGAAGCGCACGCCCGTACCCTCCATAGCATTTTTGAGCTCCATGAGAAAATCGCGCTTGGGAGCACATTCGACCGAATTGAGACCGGGTGCATACTCTGTTTCGTAAAGGCAATAGCCATCGTGATGTTTTGAAACAAAGTTTATGTATTTTGCGCCCGCGCGCTTAAAGAGATCCGCCCATTTCTGAGCATCAAAGCGCTCACCCCTGAAATCATTAATGAAATCATAATAAGGTCTTGAGGCATAGTGCTCTTTATGATATGCCTTATATTTTTCCTGTGCCTCAGTTTCGCATTTTTCAAGATTACAGGAATAGCCGTACCATTCAGCATAGTCTTTTTTGGGCGCATATGCCGGAACGGAATAAAGGCCCCAATGGATGAAAATGCCGAACTTTGCATCGGCAAACCACTCAGGAACAGGGCGTGAATTGAGAGACTCCCAGTTATTTTCGTACATTGCTTTCACTCCGATAAAATAGTTTTGATATTAACAAAAGCCTCCCTCTTGATGAAGGAGGCTTTGGCTTGCGACTTAACGGTAATTACGGATTGAGGAAGCCCATAAGGAAGCCAAGAAGATCGCTTGTGCTGATATTGTTGATGAAATTCTCATAGAAATCACCAATCGGGCCAAGCATCTCGAACCACTCGTTCATAAGCTCGGGAAGGCTGTGAACACCCTCAAAATCGCCCTGGAAACCGAACACACCAAGGATAGCGGAAACAAAACCGAAGAAATCTTCCCACTTGTAGTTAGTGATTGCGTCAATCCAGTCGTTGAGAGCTGCAGCGATATTCTCACTGGGTGTTGCTGCGAAAGACATAATGCTTGTGCCTGCAATAAGCATAACAATAGTCATAACTGCAGCAATTGCTTTTGTGAATGACTTTTTCATTGCGGTAACTCCTTTAATAAATATTTTTTAGTCGCGGACTAAGTCGGGATAATTATACCATTACATTCACAAATTGTCAACATTTACGGCAGTAATTTACTCACAGTTTATATCGGCCTTTCTGTATTTTCTTTACAGATATTATAAGCATACATAAGCTTTGACAGCCTTCTGCTGCTTCTGTTTGCCACACTCAAAAAAATATCAAACCCAAAAATTTTAAGCGAACAATACTCAATCTTTTTCAGTGCGCTGCGAAAAGCTTTAATGTTGCCTACACAAACGGATCGACTGAGGCTGATGCAATTGAGCGATATACCGCAGAAAAATGCAGCACACCCAAAAACAAGCACATTACCCAAAAGCATCACCGCCAGCACATTACGGCTGACTCCATCTGCCATAATACGGTAGGTTGCAACCGCAAAGCTCACAGGGAAAGCAAAAAATCCTACAATTCTGACAAAAGAATACACAATGCTTACCAGCGAAAAAATAACGGAATCGGAAAAATCACGCAAGCTGAAAGAAACAATTATATCCTCTACGTTTGTGTATCTGTCGGCAAGAATCGAAGCGTACCATTTATCCTTGACAGTACGCACACAGCACAGCAGAAAAGCACCCGAAGCGACAGCAAACACACCTGCACAAAGGAAAGCCTTACCGACAACGCACGGTGACATCAGGTTAAATTTCAATATCAATAAAAAGCTCAGGCTCCATACAGCCACACGTAAAACAGCCGAAAAAAGCGACAGCAGATTTCCGCAACGCACCCTGCCTATCAGCATTGTTCTGGCTTTAACGCGCATCACTTCACTTGTCAATATCATCACCCGATAGTATTATTGACTTGAAACGCCTGCGATAAACCAACTTGTTTGTGTGCTTTACATATTTACCGCATTATGATAATATAAAGCCGGTGATAAAATTTGAACAGAATTCTTACCTATACCGTACCGCAAGAATATGACGGTGAAAAAGTGAATATATTCCTGCGAAGCAGCATAGGACTTTCATACCGTATGGTGCGTTCACTCAAGCAGATACGCGGCTCAATGCTGCTTGATGGTGAACCGATACGCACTATTGATCCGCTTAGGGCAGGTGCTGTACTGACGCTCAAGCTGCCACAGGACAAAAGCACAGCTAAACCGCAGCAGGCCGAGTTTGAGGTGCTTTACGAGGATGACGACATTCTCGTAATCAACAAGCCTGCAGGCCTTGCAATGCACCCGACCCACAACCACCAGGGCGATACGCTTGCAAATGCTGTGGCATACTACCTCACCTCAAAAGGTAAGGACGCCGTATTCCGCGTTGCAGGCAGGCTTGATAAAGGAACATCCGGCATAGTTGTATGTGCACTGCACAAGATGGCCGCCGCAAAGCTGAATGCAAGCTACGATAAGACCTACATTGCCGTTGTTGAGGGAATATACGAGGGGCACGGCACAATAAACGCTCCGATATTCAGACCCGACCCGATGAAAACACTCAGAGCTGTCGGTGAAGGCGGCGAAGAGGCCGTTACACATTGGACAGCGCTCGGACACCGCAACGGATTGACAACAATGCAAATAAACCTTGAAACAGGCCGCACACATCAGATAAGGGTACACTTTGCCTCACAGGGCACACCGCTTGCGGGCGATGATATGTACGGCGGACACACAGATAAAATTCAGCGTCACGCACTGCACTGTGCAAAGCTGACACTTACCCACCCCGTAACAGGCGAAGATATGATTTTTACTGCTCCGCTGCCGGAGGATATGCAGAATATTCAAGCAAAATAAAAGCACAAAGTCGTCTGACTTTGTGCTTTTTCTTTCAGTTAAAACTTGATCGTTTCGTTTTTAGCGGATGAAGCAAAAATTGCTTCAATAAGCTTTATGAGTTTGCGCTGCTGGTCGTGAGTAACATTAGGCTCTCTGCCGTTGAGGAGCGCATCGCAGATATCAAGGTAATAAGCATCCCAATCATCCTTACCCTCAGGTAACGGAAAACGTTTGATTGTATCTTCCTCTCTGGGAGCCATTGTTTTGGTGAGGCCTACACCCGCTTTAACAGGTACAGAATCGCGATTTTCCCAATCCTCAACCATAACAATTTCGCCGTTGCCCTTCCAATCTCTGATAACAGCGGTTCCGTTTTCGCCGCAAACGTACCACAGCGGCATTTCAATAAAGTTGTTAGTGAGAACTTCAATCTGCCAGCTTACGTCGCCCTCGAACTTAATAATTGCTTTAAAGCCGTCGTCACATTCGAAATTGGTGATATTTGTACACTCGGCATATACGGAAAGCATCTTTTTATCTCCCATGAGGGTAAGCATCTGATCCAGCAGATGAACGCCCCAATCAAGCACCATACCGCCGCCGTGAGCCTTTTCACTGCGCCAGCCGCGCGGAATTCCGCGCGAACCGTGAACACGGTGCTCAAAGCAGTGAATTTTGCCCAACGTATTATCTTCATATATCTTTTTGATACGTCGATAGTCGCCGTCCCAACGTCTGTTCTGATGAACGGTGAACATCTTACCGGTTTCGTTTGCAACAGCAATCATTTCCTCAAGGTCTTCGCTTGACATAGTAACAGGCTTTTCACAGATAACGTGCTTACCTGCGCGCAGTGCATCAATAACAATTTCTTTATGAACATCATTCGGTGTTGCAACCGTTACAAGTTCTATTCTTTCGTCAGCAAGAAGCTCTGCACGGCTTGCGTAGCTGTGCGCACCCTCTTCTTCGCCCTTTTTTTGAACTGCAGGATCAATATCGTAAAATCCGATAAAATCGAGCGCATCAATACTCTGGCAACGTCTGCCGTGGAAATGACCCATACCGCCGTAGCCTATAACGGCATAACCTATTTTTTTACTCATAATAAATACCTTCTTATGTCGAACCAAATATACTTTAAATCAAATATCAAAACGGTTACGTGTAAAACGAGGTAGGATAATTCAGGTGACTATAATCAAACCCACCACATTGTACAAGGCTCTTCTTTGATTACGGCACGCTTGAGCATATCAATAGCCTTTGTGAAACCTTCATTCTGGCTCATAAGAGAATCCTCATGCTCGATACTGATAGCATAGTCATAGCCGATCATACGAAGATTTGAAATGATATCCTTCCAATAAGTTTCATCATTGCCGTAGCCTACCGAACGGAATACCCATGAACGGTTGATTTCATCACCGTAGGGCTTTGTATCGAGCACACCGTTGACAGCTGTGTTGTATTTATCAACCTTTGTATCCTTTGCGTGGAAGTGGAAAATAGCACCCTTAAGAGCACGGATAGCCGCAACAGGCTCGATACCCTGCCAGATAAGATGGCTGGGGTCGAAGTTAGCGCCGATTTCCGGGCCGACAGCCGCACGGAGCTTAAGCAGAGTTTCCGGATTATAGACACAGAAACCGGGATGCATTTCAAGAGCAATCTTATCAACACCGTGTGCTTTTGAGAATTCAACAAAACCCTTCCAGTAAGGTATGAGAACCTCGTTCCACTGCCATTCGAGCATTTCGCCGAATTCGTTAGGCCAAGGGCAGGTTACCCAGTTCGGATACTTTGCATTATCACTGTCACCGGGGCAACCGGAGAATGTGTTAATCTGATGAACACCGAGCTTCTCTGCAAGAAGAACCGCCTTACGCATAGCATCGTCATACTCTTTAGCAACAGCTTTATCGGGATGAACAGGGTTTGCGTGACAGCTCAGTGCACTGATTTCAACGTTATATTTTGCAAGAAGAGCCTTGAACTCTTCAAGCTTAGTCTCGTCATTGAGAAGAACATCAGGATCTGCGTGCTGTGTGCCGGGGTAGCCGCCGCAGCCGATTTCCACCATTTCAATACCCTTGGATACAAAATACTCAAGAGCTTCCTCAAGCGGAAGATTGCCGAGGAGATTTGTAATTACACCGATTTTCATTTAAGTTTCCTCCTTATCAGCCGATAAGTGTTTTAAGATAAGCTATGCTGCGCTTAACATCATCAAGTCCGTTCGGTACGGGATCGTCATTTTCAACAACCACCCACTCGATTCCTGCATCCTTGACAGCTCTTACAACAGCGGCAACGTCACAGTCACCCTCGCCGAGAGCTCTGGGCTTACGGTCAACGCCGTCCTTAGCGTGGATAAGACAGATTTTGTCCTTATTTGCCATAATGTAGCTGTAGTTATCAATACCCGCACAGTGGCTCCAGTATGTGTCAAGCTCAAGGTTTGTGTACTCAGCAAAGATATCCATTGCAATCTTGCCGTTTTCAAGAGCAGTAAACTCCTCTGTATGGTTGTGATAATATGTAGGCACACCGAGCTTTTCGGCACCGTAAGCAAGAGCCTTTGCGGCATACTCGCACTCCTCAACGGTATCGTGTGCAGCACCGCCTACACCGCAGTAAAGGCAGCCGAGAACCTTATTGAACTCAACTGTTTTTTCGATATTTTCGGGAAGATAGTCGTTAATACCCATATGTGAGCCGACAGGAACAAGGCCAAGCTCATCAAGCTTTGCTTTAAGCGTTGCTGCATCCACACCGTGATAACCGGCAAACTCAACGCCTTCGTAACCCATAGCCTTAATTTCTTCAAGCACGTGCATAAAATCGTCCGCATTCTTTATACAGTCGCGCACACTGTAAAGCTGAACAGCTATTTTCATAATAGTCACCTATCCTTTTATAATCAGTCGTTGTTAAGATATACAGGCGCGCCTGTTTTTGCAGACTCGTATATAGCTTCAAGAATCTGTGTTACAACAAGAGCCTGCTCGGGCTTGGTCATAACCTCTGTGTCGTTGAGAACGGCATTGTACCACAGACGGCACTCAACATCCTTCGGGTCGGGATGTCTGTCACCCTCATAGAAAGCGACGCCGCCGGCATCAAAGTTGGGGGTTTCAATAACCTGTCTGCCGTATTTTACATAATTGAACTGAAGTGACTCATCAGGGCCGTTGAAATCGGCACCAGCCTTGTCACCGCAAAGCATACATACAGCCTCTCTCGGGTCTGCAACATTAAGTGCCCACGCAGATTCGAGTGTGATTGTAGCACCGTTTTCCATAACGATAAAGCCGAATGCAGAATCTTCAACAGTGAACTTCTCCGGATCCCAATCGCCCCAGGAGTTTGCAGCGCGCTTCTGATTGCCCAGCTTTTTGAAGGTTGTGCCGACAACCATCTTAGGTTTATAGTTGTTCATCATAAACAGAGTAAGGTCAAGAGCGTGGGTACCGATATCAATAAGCGGACCGCCGCCCTGCTCATATTCATTGAGGAAAACACCCCATGTGGGAACGGCACGGCGACGAAGTGCAATAGCCTTTGCATAGTAAATCTCACCAAGGTCGCCGTTATCACAAGCCTCTTTGAGATAAATGGAATCGTCCCTCCAACGCTGCTGATAGCCGATTGTAAGCTTTTTGCCTGTGCGCTGTGCAGCCTCGCACATCGCCTTTGCCTCGGCATATGTCTTTGCCATGGGTTTTTCACACATAACGTGCTTGCCTGCCTCAAGCGAATCGATTGTTATGAAGCTGTGTGAACGGTTAGGCGTGCACACGTGAACAACGTCAATGCTCTCATCCTTAATAAGCTCTTTATAATCTTCGTAAACCTTTGCACCTTCAACACCGTATTTTTTTGCGGCTTCTTCTGCTTTCTCTACAACTATGTCGCAAAAAGCAACCATTTCTGCTTCTTTGATTTTTGCAATAGCAGGCATATGCTTACCGTTTGCTATACCACCGCAACCAATAATACCTACTCTGAGTTTTTCAGCCATTTTCCTGTCTCCTTTTCGTCTGTAAATATGCCCTCAAAAAGGACATTGATTTTCAACTTTAATTATATATCAACACCCGACAAAATCAACAGTAAAATCTGTTAAATAATGTTAAAATTTATTATATAAAATACACAAAAATTCGATTTTCTTTCACTTGAGTATTGAAACGTTTTCCAAAATGGAATATAATTTTCTAAATCTGTTTTTAGGGAGATTATACTATGCAAAACACAAAACCTATAAGAGGATCAACACCTCAGCCTGACCATATTATGATAAGCATCTGCGGTGATGCCAAGACCTCAATGGCTGTCACCTGGCGCACGAGCACAGACGTTGAAAAAGGCTATGTCGAGTACCGTGAAGACGGTAGCGACGTGATTATGCGCACCGATGCCGAAACTGACGTTTTCAAAAGCGATATTGACATCAGCAATATGTTCTGGGCGCATCTTGAAGGACTTAAACCCGGCACAAAATACTATTACACCTGCGGCGATGCAAACCACCGCAGTAACGAGTTCTTTTTCACAACCCAACCTGAGGGGCTGACAAAGTTCAAATTCCTCTGTGTATCAGACCAGCAAGAGGGCGAGCCGTTTGACAAGCCTGATTACTCATACTTCAATCAACTTATCAAGCGCTACCTTAAGGAACACCCGGATACAGCATTCATCCTCACTGCAGGTGACAACACTGACTGCGGACAGCACGAGCAACAGTGGAACGGCGCATTTCTCGGCTGGGAAGGCATTGCCGAATACGTACCGCTTATGTTCACAGAAGGCAACCACGACACAAGAGGCTTTGCCGATTACCGCAACGGTGTGGGCAGATACTATTCCGAACCTGCAGAGTTCTTCTGCACACAGCTCAAGGGCAGCTATCCCTACAACGGCCCGGAAGGATGGAAAACGGAAAACTATGCATTTGACTACGGTAACGTTCACTTCACCGTACTCGGTGTAAACGGACCTGAAGATGTTAACAACTGGCTTAAGGCAGACCTTGAAAACTGCGATGCCGACTGGAAAATCGGAACTTATCACTTCCCTGTCTGCTATACAGGAAGCGACTGCCAGAATTACGACTGCTACCCCGTTATGACAGAGAGTATGGAAATGCTTGACCTGCTCTTCTCCGGCCACGAGCACAGCTTCGGCCGCAGCTTCCCCCGCAAGAACGAAGAGCTTTTTGAACAGCCTTCCAAGGGTATGATAAACTACGTACTCGGTAACTCTAACCACAATCCTCCCGGCACGCGTTCACTCAGCAAGGTCTGGCACTCGGCATTCTACCCCATGGAAGACAGAACTTCAATGGTTGCTGTTGCAGAGGTTGACGGCAAAAAACTGACAATCACGGCAACACTTGAAGACGGACGAATTGCAGACCGCTGTGTTATCGACAAAGAGCGTGACGTTATCGAGCCGTATGCACTTGCCCCCTACTTCAACCGTACCAGAATGATGTACAAGGGCGCTGATCTCGGTCTTTGTCAGTATCAGACAACCTGCGAAAACATTGACGGCGTATGGTACGGCTGTCTTTCGGTGCTTTTCTCATATTTCGGCGGAAAAGTAGAAAAAACAAAAAATCAAGTTTACCTTGAAGGTTACGGCCATTGGGCAAAGTTCACGCAGGACAGCAAAACGGTTGAAACCGACAGAGGCACTGTTGAACTTGATAATGCTGTATTCCGCAACACGGAAAAGAAAAACCAGCTCTATATCCCGATGGATGCCGTTAAGCTGTTTGATATGCGTTGGGCATATGCCAAGCGGAACAACTTCATCCTCATTGAGCACGAAAGCGAAGACAAACCAATAACAATCCAGCCGTAAAAAAATAAAAACACAAAACCAAAGAGCCATCCGGATAACCGGATGGCTCTTTCAGTTTATAGGTTGTGCTAATTATTCAGCCTGGGGTGCGTCAACAGGGCAAGAACCTGCGCAAGCGCCGCAATCGATACAAGTAGCAGCATCGATAACATACTTGCCGTCGCCCTCAGAGATAGCACCTACGGGGCAATCTGCTGCACATGCACCGCAAGAGATGCAATCGTCAGTAATTACGTATGCCATTGTGATTTTCCTCCTCTTCAGATTTTATAAGCCAATTGTATCACACAATTGAAAAAATGCAAGCATTTTTTAATGGATTATTCAGCAGGAGCATAGAGATCCTTGAGTCTGAGAAGGTGATCGTATCTGTCGATAGATGCCTTTTCAGCCTGTGCGAAGAGCTCTTCAGCACGCTCGGGGAAGGAACGTGTAAGTGAGGAGTAACGTGCTTCGCCAAGGATGAAGTCGCGGTAGCTGCCTGTTGCGGGCTTGGAATCGATTGTGAAGGGATTCTTGCCCTCTGCCTTGAGTGCGGGGTTGTAGCGGAACATATTCCAGTAACCACATTCAACAGCCTTCTTCATCTCGTTCTGGCAGTTAACCATACCGCCCTTGATGCTGTGCATCTCACAAGGAGCGTATGCAATGATGATTGACGGACCCGGATATGCCTCAGCCTCTGTGATAGCCTTGATTGTCTGGTTCATGTCAGCGCCCATAGCAATCTGAGCAACGTAAACATAACCGTAGCTCATAGCAATCTCAGAAAGGCTCTTCTTAGCAATAGCCTTACCTGCTGCTGCGAACTGAGCAACCTGACCGATCTGAGAAGCCTTGGAAGCCTGACCGCCAGTGTTGGAGTAAACCTCTGTATCGAATACCATGATGTTTACATCCTGACCTGCTGCGAGAACGTGGTCAACACCGCCGAAGCCGATGTCGTATGCCCAACCGTCGCCGCCGAAGATCCATACGGACTTCTTAGCAAGGTAATCCTTGTTGTCAACAATATCCTTGCAAAGCTCGCAATCGCACTTGGAAGCTGCTGCAACAAGAGCATCAGCTGCTGCGCCGTTCTTTGCACCGTCGTTTACTGTGTCGAGGTATGCTGCACAAGCTGCCTTAATCTCGTCGCTTGCCTTGTCGGACTCTGTAAGAGCCTTTGCTGCGTCGATGAGTCTGGAACGGATAGCGTTCTGACCGAGGAGCATACCATAGCCGTGCTCAGCGTTATCCTCGAAGAGGGAGTTTGCCCATGCAGGACCCTGACCCTTAGCATTTGTTGTGTAGGGTGATGTTGCTGCGGGGCCGCCCCAGATGGAGGAACAACCTGTTGCGTTGGAGATATACATTCTGTCGCCGAAGAGCTGAGTGATGAGACGTGCATAAGATGTCTCAGCACAACCTGCGCAAGAGCCTGAGAACTCAAGGAGAGGCTTCTTGAACTGGCTGCCGATAACTGTGTTATCGCACATATCAGCCTTCTCTGTTACGTTAGCAACCATGTAATCGAATACGGGCTGCTGATTATCCTGTGTCTCTCTGGGAACCATTGTGAGTGAGTTTGTCGGGCAGACGCCGATACAAACGCCGCAACCCATACAATCAAGCGGAGAAACAGAAAGAGTATACTTGTAAGAATCCTTGCCCTTACCCTTCTTATCAACGATGATTGCCTGCTCGGGAGCAGCTGCAGCCTCATCAGCTGTGAGAGCGAAGGGACGGATTGTTGCGTGGGGACATACGTATGAGCAGCGGTTACACTGAGCACACTTCTCAGCATCCCATGCGGGAACCATAACTGCAACACCGCGCTTCTCGTATGCGGAAGCACCGTGCTCGAAAGTACCGTCAGCGTGATCTGTGAAAGCAGAAACGGGAAGAGAATCACCGTTCATAAGAGCAACGGGCTTCATAATACCGTCAACCATCTTAACAAGCTTTGCAGCGCCTTCGGAAGCTGAGGGAGCAACATCATCAGCAGCGTCAGCCCAATCAGCAGGAACATCAATCTTAACAAATGCGCCGAAGCCTGCATCGATAGCCTTGTGGTTCATATCAACAATATCCTGACCCTTCTTGAGGAAGGACTTTGTTGCAGCATCCTTCATGTAGCCGATAGCCTCATCCTTGGGAAGAACGTTTGCAAGAGCAAAGAAAGCAGCCTGAAGGATTGTATTTGTTCTCTTGCCAAGACCGATTTCTGCAGCAAGATCAATAGCGTTAACAGTGTAAAGCTGAACGTTGTTCTTTGCGATGTAGCGCTTTGCCTCAGCAGGCATCTTTGCGCTGATTTCGTCAGCAGACCACTGGCAGTTTACAAGGAATACACCGCCGGGCTTAACGTCGTTAACCATCTTGTAACCCTTCTCAACATAAGAGGGGTTGTGGCAAGCAACGAAGTCAGCCTTGTTGATATAGTAGGGGCTCTTGATGGGCTTATCACCGAAACGAAGGTGAGAAACCGTGATACCGCCTGTCTTTTTGGAGTCATACTGGAAGTATGCCTGAACATACTTATCTGTATGGTCACCGATGATTTTGATGGAGTTCTTGTTAGCACCGACTGTACCGCCACCGCCGAGACCCCAGAACTTACACTCGATTGTGCCCTCAGCAGCTGTGTTGGGAGCTTCCTTCTCTGTGAGTGAAAGGTTTGTAACATCATGGTTGATACCGATTGTGAACTGAGGCTTGGGAGCATCCTTTGCAAGCTCATCGTATACTGCGAATACGCTTGAGGGAGGTGTATCCTTTGAACCGAGACCGTAGCGGCCGCCTGTTACTGTAAGGCCTGTTCTGCCTGTAGCTGCAAGAGCAGCAACAACATCAAGGTAGAGAGGCTCACCAAGTGAACCGGGCTCCTTTGTTCTGTCGAGTACAGCAACCTTCTTAGCTGTTGCAGGGATAGCAGCAACAAACTTCTCTGCTGAGAAAGGACGGTAAAGGCGAACCTTTACAAGACCGACCTTCTCACCCTTAGCGGTAAGGTAATCGATAACTTCTTCTGCTACGTCACAGATTGAACCCATAGCAACGATAACGCGCTCTGCATCCTCTGCACCATAGTAGTTGAAGAGCTGATAGTTTGTGCCAAGCTTTGCGTTGACCTTGCCCATATACTCCTCAACAATACCGGGAACTGCATCATAGTAGCTGTTGCAAGCCTCACGGTGCTGGAAGAAGATATCGCCGGTCTCGTGAGGACCGCGCATTACGGGGTGCTCGGGGTTGAGAGCACGGTCACGGAAGCCCTTGACAGCGTCCATATCGCACATTTCCTTGAGATCTTCATAATCCCAGATCTCGATCTTCTGAAGCTCGTGTGAAGTACGGAAACCATCGAAGAAGTTGAGGAAGGGAACGCGGCTCTTGATTGATGCAAGGTGAGCAACGGCGCCGAGGTCCATAACTTCCTGTGTATTTGTTTCAGCAAGCATTGCAAAACCTGTCTGACGGCAAGCGTAGACGTCGGAATGATCGCCGAAGATATTAAGAGCATGTGATGCTACGCAGCGAGCTGATACGTGGAAAACTGAG
>JAZNMK010000053.1:0-72961 GCA_045579585.1 Acutalibacteraceae bacterium | reverse complement strand
AAGTGCCCCAAGTGCGGCGAGTACAAGAGACCGCACAGACTGTGTGCTAATTGTGGTTACTACAATGGCAGACAGGTAGTTGAAACAGAGGCATAAGCTTTAGGCTTTAAGGCAGAGAGTCTTTTTACGCTCTCTGCCTTTTGCTTTATATTTTGCGGATGAATTTTACGTTCTTCTGCGTTGCTGCGGACTTGAAATATAAAAATATGTCTGCGTCCTTGCACCTTGAATAACGCAAAATTCATCACGCAAAACTGTGTTTTTCATTGTTGCAGGCTCGAAATACCTCTTTCTATTCCGTCTTGAAACCGAAAAAATTACGGGTGAAAATATGAGCATTTTTTGTTGGGATTTTGACGGTACGCTGGCTTACTCCGTGCATCTCTGGAGTAACAGTGTTTTTAAAGCGCTGAACGAAACCGTCGCCGACCATAACGTTACGTTTCAGGATATACGTCGCTGCAACGCAAGCGGTTTTACCTGGCACACTCCTGAGCAGGATTTTACTGCCTTTGTAGGTGATAAATGGTGGGAGTTTATGAATACGCATTTTTTCAGGAGTTTTATTTCGCTCGGTATTGATGAAATGCAGGCAAAAGTTGCAAGCGAAAAGGTGAGGGATATAATAATGCTCCCGTCAAACTACAGCTTGTTTGACGATACGGTTTCGGTACTTGAAAAATCAAAGGAAAAAGGCCACACAAATATTATTCTTTCAAACAACTATCCCGAGCTCAAGACAATAACGGATTCGCTTGGTATAACACATTATTTCGACAGGTTGATTGTTTCGGGCGTTGTCGGCTACGATAAGCCGAGAAAAGAGATATTTGATATCGCAAAATCTTATTATCCATATGAGAATTTTGTTATGATAGGTGATAATCCCGTTGCCGATATTGTCGGCGGTAAATCCGCGGGTATGACAACTGTTCTGGTTCACAGCGGTTTTGATAAAAATGCGGATTATTGTTTTAATAATCTGGCTGATATTATTTCCATTATGTAGTTTTTGGGGGTGACAAGGTGTCGGTAAAAATAAAAGATGTTGAAGCAGATTCAATCTGCTCCAAAAAGATTTCGGCAGGTGACACTCTTGTTGCCGTTAATTCACACGAAATCAACGATGTGCTCGATTACCGCTTCTATACAAGCGCCTGCAAGCTCAGGCTTGATATTGAAACCGAGAGCGGTAAGCGCCGTACAGTTAAAATAAAAAAAGGCGAGTATGATGACCTGGGCCTCTGCTTTGAGACTTATCTTATGGATAAGCATCATTCCTGCAAAAATAAGTGCATATTCTGCTTTATTGATCAGATGCCCAAGGGTATGCGTGAAAGCCTTTATTTCAAGGATGACGATTCGCGTCTTTCCTTCCTTTTCGGTAACTACGTAACGCTCACAAACCTTACCGATAAGGATATTGACCGTATTATTGAAATGCACATAAGTCCGGTTAATGTATCTGTTCATACAATGAATCCCGAGCTGCGTGTGCAAATGATGAAAAACCCCAATTCGGGCACGTCTTTGCGCTATCTCAACCGTCTGGCTGCTGCAGGTATTAAGCTCAACACACAGCTTGTCCTGTGCCCGGGCATAAACGACGGCAAAGAGCTCGAGTTCAGCCTTTCGGAGTTGGGCAAACTTTATCCTGCGGTGCAAAGCATAGCCTGTGTTCCGGTAGGGCTTACCAAGCACCGTGACGGGCTTTATAAGTTGGAACCGTATACTCCCGATACTGCGTCTGCAGTTATTGATACGGTTGATGATTTTAATGCTCATTTTAAGCACTTCAAGGGTGAAACAATTGCCTTTGCCGCTGATGAGTTTTATCTGTGTGCAGGCAAAGAAATTCCTCAATCAGATTATTACGGTGATTATCCTCAGCTTGAAAACGGTGTCGGAATGTGGCGCCTGCTTAATGATGAGTTCAATTCTGCACTCGAAAGTTGTGATTGTTCGCTCGAAAATGCCCGGAATATCACTGTGGCAACGGGCGCGGCGGCATATCCGCTGATAAAAAAGCTGGCAATTCTTGCAGAAAAAAGATATAATAAACTGAAGATTAACGTGATTGAAATTAAGAATATCTTTTTCGGCGAAAGTGTAACCGTTGCAGGTCTTCTCACCGGTCAGGATATACTCTCTCAGCTTGAAGGCGCAGAGCTTGGCGATGAGCTGATAATTCCCGATTCTGCTTTGCGTGACGGTGAAGAGGTGTTTCTTGACGATATCACGGTCACACAACTGTCCGAAAAGCTCGGTGTGCCCGTAACGCCTTGTGTTGCGGACGGATACGAGCTGCTTGAAAAATTTTTAGGAGGCGAGTGGTAATTATGGCAAAACCTATAGTTGCTGTTGTAGGCAGACCCAACGTCGGCAAATCAACGCTTTTTAATAAGCTTTGCGGTAAAAGGCTGTCGATTGTTGATGACACCCCCGGTGTAACGCGCGACAGAATTTACGGCGAGTGTGAGTGGGTCAGCAGAAATATGATTCTCGTTGATACAGGTGGTATTGAGCCTTATTCAGACGATATTATTCTTTCTCAGATGCGCCGTCAGGCTCAGCTTGCGATTGACAGCGCTGACGTAATTATACTTGTGTGCGATGTGCGCACCGGTGTTGTTGCCGCTGATGAAGAGGTAGCTTCAATGCTTCAGAAAAGCGGTAAGCCTATCGTTCTTTGTGTCAATAAGTGTGACTCTATCGGCGAGCCTCCGCTTGAGTTCTACGAGTTTTACAATCTCGGCCTTGGTGACCCGATTGCTGTTTCATCCGTGCACGGTCACGGCACGGGCGATTTGCTCGATGCTGTCCTTTCCTATGTTCCCGAAGAGGAAGAGGATGAAGAGGATGACGACACAATCAAGGTTGCAATTATCGGCAAACCCAACGTCGGCAAATCATCGCTTGTCAACAGCGTTTCGGGCGAGGAACGTGCGATTGTTTCCGATATTGCAGGCACAACCCGTGATGCGACAGATACGCTTATTGAAAACAAGCACGGCAAATATGTGCTTATTGATACTGCAGGTCTTCGCCGCAAGAGCAAGGTTGACGATGCTATAGAAAAATACTCCGTAATTCGTGCAAAAATGGCTGTTGAGCGTGCAACTGTGTGCGTAATTATGATTGATGCAAAAGAGGGATTTACTGAGCAGGACTCTAAAGTTGCGGGCATTGCGCACGAGATGGGCAAGGCGTGTATTATTGCTGTAAACAAATGGGATATTGTTGAAAAAGACGGCAAGACGATGGATGCTTACCGTAAGAAGCTGATGAACGATTTTTCGTTTATGTCATATGCTCCGATTATATTTATCTCTGCAAAAACAGGCCAACGAATAGACAGACTCTTTGAGCTTATCAATTTTGTAGATTCGCAGAACGCTATGCGTATCCAGACCGGCAGACTCAATCAGGTGCTTGCCGATGCAACCGCAAGGGTGCAGCCGCCAACAGATAAGGGCAGAAGACTAAAGATTTACTATATGACTCAGGCATCAACCCGTCCGCCAACGTTTGTCTGCTTTGTTAACCGAAAGGATCTGTTCCATTACAGCTATCAGCGCTATATTGATAATCAGATTCGTGAGGTTTTCGGTCTTGAGGGTACACCTACGCGTTTTGTTATTCACGAGCGTGATGAAAACAAAAAGTAAATTAAAAAATCTTTCTCAGCTCAGCGCCTATGGTTTCGGCGTTGAGCTGAATTGTTTGTGTCTCCTTGCCGAAAAGCATGGCGGCGCTTTTTTCTTCAACGGTCAGCATTGCGCATATTCCGATGATTGCTATATTTATCAGCGTTATCGTAACCATATAATATTTTACTGTTTTTTTCGTTTGTATCATCCTTTATCCGAAGTTTTGTCGAGCAGCTTTACAAGTGCATTACCGAGCAATCTGCCGGAATATGCCGCCTCTTCCAGCGTGTTTGCGCAGCTGCCCATTTCAACAAGCAGGTTGTTGGGGGAGAGGTCCATATTGTATTTGCGTTGGCAAAAATACAGCGGGCGCATAAGCCCGGGATACAGTTCCTCGCAAATACTCTGAAGCTCGAGCGCGAATATAAGGTTTTTCTTCCAACCGGGAAAGTCCGTAACCTTGCCTTCTTCGCAACCGGTAATTATCATCATCTGTGCAGCTTTTTTTCCGAATACGTTTGCCACAGGCTTAATTCTTTCCCCGTTATCAAGCTCAATGGCATCGCGGTGAATATCAAGCACAATCTGTATGCTTGGGTATTTTTTGAGGTATTCTTCAACGCTTTTTCTGGAGTGCGAGTATGCCCCCGTGTAGCTTTCGTCGTGAATCTGCGTGTCGTGAATAACAGTATATCCTGCGTTCTCAAGCTGTTCTTTGATTTCTATTCCGACCCGTACCATATTTCGGTCAGCAGATTTGCTGCGCGTGATGTAATTCTGCGCATACCAGCCTCGGTCGAGTATTTCATAGCATTCGGTTGTATGTGTGTGAAATATCAGAACGCTTGGTTGCGTCTTGTCTTCTACGGCTATTTGCGGCGTGGCATCGAGGAATTCTTTGAGGTTAAGCTTTTGCTGTGTGTTTGTGTTGTTTCTGACCAGCACGTTGCCGACTTTTGTTGTGACAGTGCTTGATGCGTACTGTTTTTCGGTTATTTTGCCGTCTTTTACGTCATTTGCTGCTTGAGCTTTTGCTGTTGATATCAGGCCGAGTATGTCGGGCGGTGTTTCGGTCAGGCTATCGAGAGGGTTAACTGCAAAAACAGTTCTGTCCGCAGTTTGCACACCGTTGTCCGGGCTGATCGGATTTTTATATTCATCAGCTGAAGCATTCATTATCGCTGTGCGCTTAGCGATGAATGTTATCGTAGCGGCAAAGGGTTTTGCCGATGTGAACAGACTAAGCAGTACAACCGCTGCAACGGCCGTTAAGACGGTTGCTGTGCGGTATATGGTATCAAATTTGCTTTTCACTTTTTTTCCTCCGCAATATATAAACTTCAGTTAATATATATGGCGAAGGTTCAATTTTTATTATTTACACTAACTCAGCTATTTCCTGTGCACTCAGTTCCGGCTGCAATGTGCGGTTTATCGCAGTAGCAATCAGTTTTCCGGCCCGTTCTATAATCAGGTCAATTTCGCGCGGAGTTACCATCATTTTTTCACTTTTTTTGTCAATTTTTTTCTCAGCAGCTTCACCTACAAGGTCAAGTGCAAGTGTTGCCGCGTCAACAACAGTCGGCACCCCGATTGAAATTACGGGCACACCTATTGTTTTTATGCTGATTTCTTTGCGGGCGTTGCCTACTCCGGAGCCCGGGGTTATGCCTGTGTCGCATATTTGTACGGTGCAGCCAAGCCTTGAAAGTCGGCGGGAGGCAAGTGCGTCAACCGTTATCAGCGCGGCAGGAGATATCTGTCTAACTATTCCTGCAATTATTTCTCCGGTTTCAATGCCGTTTTGTCCCAGCACTCCGGGGGTTATTCTGGCAACAGGCCGCAGGCTTTCAAATCCTGCGCTTTTCTGCAGTTCTTTGCCTATGTGCCGTGTTGAAAATATCTGTGCGGCACATACGGGGCCCAGCGCATCGGGCGTGATATTCTCATTCCCTAAGCCGGCAACAAGAATTAAGCCGTTTTTAGGAAGGAGAGAGCTTAGCTTTGCGGAAATTATTTCAACTGCACTGTCAAACAGGTGAACGGCGGAAAAGCCGGGTAACTCTATTGTGATATATCTTCCTTTTTTTCTTTTTAAAGCATCTTCTGCGCTCTTGCTTTTTACGGTGATTTGTGTTATCTTTATCTCGTCCAGTTTTTCAACTGTTTGTTCAATGCCGTCAGGTTCGCTTTTTTGGCAGATTTCTCGCTGTTCTATGGCCAAATCTGTGCGAAGATTCATTCTTTTTTGCTCCTTTGCAGACGAATTTGATATTAGTATTGTACTTTTGCTTATATTTTTGCAAATTTCTTAAAAAATATCTTGCTTTTTTATTTGAAAAATGTTAATATATATAGCTGTGTGATAGTAAAAAAGGAGGTGTACTCAAATGCCGAACATTAAATCCGCAAAGAAGAGAGTTCTTGTCAACAAGACAAAGGCAGCTCGTAACAAGTCTGCTAACTCTGCACTCAAGACAGCAATCAAGAAGGCTAATGCTGCAATCGAGGCTAATTCTGCAGATAAGGACGTCCTTGTAAAGGCTGCGATCAAGAAGATTGACCAGGCTACAGCAAAGGGCATTCTCCACAAGAATAATGCCGCAAGAAAGAAGTCTGCTCTTACAGTAAAGGCAAACAAGGCTTAAGCAGCTTTATTGAGACCGATGTTTTGGCATCGGTCTCGCAGGCTGACTGCAGCCAACCTGTGTCCCCCGAGGTGTCGGGAGATAGAGGTTGGCTGTATTTTTTATGCAGTTCGACTAATATTTTTAAGCAAAAGTATTGACTTTGAGTAATAATGCAGGTATAATTTTAGTGATCCAAAATAAAAGAGGAGGATATCCAAAATGTGTAAAAAGGTACTTAAGATAGTCGGTATTATTGCTGCTGTTGCTGCTGTTGCTGCAGGCGTTTTCTTCGCAGTAAAGAAGATTAAGGAGAAGAAGGCTGCTGCGGCAAACGATGAGGAGAATTATGTTTCCTGCTCATGCTGCGAAGCTGAATAATTAATACTTAACTCAACAGATAAAGGGTACGGTTTGTTAGAAACCGTACCCTTTTTTGTGTGTTTATCTGTTTTTATTTCAGGAATTCTTCGGGGTTCTTTTTTATGTATTCTCCGCCGATGGCAAACAAATCCTTACCTGCAGTAAGGTCGCGGAATTCACCGTTGAGTCTGTCGATTTCGTGTGGTATAACGGAAAGCTCCTCGTTGTTTTCGTCATATCGGCTAAACATCATCCCGATAACCTTGCTGATGTCGTCGCCAAGTATTTTTTCAGCGGCAGCAACCGCATCGCTTGTAAGAGGTCTGTAGCTTGATTTGAAAAACGACGAAAGGTTACCCTCAGAAGCATCGCAAATCAGATAATACAGCGCATAAACGTCCTTTTCGCCCTGTGTCATTGAATCGTAAAATCTGTTTGTGTTTTCTGTTTTCTGGCATTCGTATTCAAGGTTGATTGCAATGCCTTCGAAAAGGGGAGCAGCGGGAGCGTTTTCTATAATTTCTGCTGTAAGGCTGCCGTAAGCTTCGCGTAATTCTTTTGCACGTTTTGCTTTTGCAAGGTTTTCGTTAAAATTTTTGCTGCGCTTTGCCGATACGGAAATTGCTTTTTTCCAAACAAAAACAGTCAGCACAATCATTGCGGCAAGTAATAGGTAAAGGTACCAGAATTCTTTTATGTTTTCTATCATTTTCATTTCTCCTTAATCTATCAGAGCTTTGTAAATATCGCCTTTTTTGAAGCCTGTTGCCTTAGCGGCTAATTTTGCCGCCTCACTTGCCGAAACGCCTTTATCGAGCTGATTTTTGGCAAATTCGATAGCTTCTTCAAGTGTTGACGGTACATCTTCCTCTTCGGGGGCACCTTCTATGATGATTACGATTTCTCCTTTGAGGTGTCCGTCGGCATATTCTTCTGCTGCCTTTGCAAGTGTGGTATGTATTACCTCTTCGTGAATCTTTGTTATTTCGCGTACAATTGCTATTTTGCGGTCTCCCAGTGCTGCAGCCATATCCTTGAGTGTGGCAGGCAGCTTGTGCGGTGCTTCGTAAAAGCACATTGTGCGCTTTTCGTTTTTAATCTGAGCAAGGTGCTCGCGTCGGCTGACCTTATTTACACTTAAAAATCCCTCAAAAGTAAACCTTTTTGCGCTCATGCCCGATATCGCAAGTGCTGTAACAAATGCACAAGGGCCGGGAACTGAGGCGACAGGTATATTCATTTCGTGGCAGAGCCTTACAAGGTCCTCTCCCGGGTCAGATACCGCAGGCATACCCGCATCTGTTACCAGGCAGCAGTTTTCACCGGCTGCAATACGCTGTGCAATTTGCTCTCCTCGGCCTATACGGTTGTGCTCATGGTAGCTTACCATCGGCTTTTTGATTTCAAATCGGTTGAGGAGCTTAAGCGTTACTCTCGTATCTTCAGCCGCAATAAAATCACAGCTTTCAAGTGCCTCCAATGCTCTTGGTGACATATCGGAGAGGTTGCCTATCGGAGTGCCTACAACAAAAAGTGTTCCTGTCATTATATCACTCGGCATATCCGCCGTAAATCCTTTCGAGTTCTTTTTCGTCGTTCATATAGAGTGTTTTTTCTGTAAAGAGCGAGGGCTTAGCATCCTTCTTTCCTTCAATCAGCACAAGCCAGGGCGCGGTGTTTTCGTTCTTTGCAACAAACCTCAGCCTTTTCGGCTCGATTTTGTTTGATCTCATCGAGCAAATGATATCCGCAAGCCTTTCGGGCCTGTGGCACATGCAAAGCCTGCCCCCTGAACGTATAAGCCTTGCTGCCTGTATAACGATATCGTCAAGCGTACAGCATACCTCGCTGCGTATCATCCTGTGCGGCTCATCCTCACAGTCGTATCCGCTGCCAACGGGGAAGTAGGGCGGATTTACGGTAACAAGGTCAAATGCACCTGCTTTAATATCTTCTTTCAGCTCTTTGAGGTCTCTGTTGAGCACGTTAAGCTTGCCTTCAAGTGAGCTTAGCTCAATGCCTTTCCTTATCAGCTCGCAGGCATCGGATTGAATTTCAACAGCCGTTACGGGGTGTTGTTTTTCTTCTCTGAGCATCAGCAGGGGAATTATACCGCAGCCGCTGCAAAGGTCGCAGATTTTTTCCTTGCGTTTTGCCTGAGCAAAATCGTACAGCAGAAAAGCATCTGTGCCGAATGTGTGTATTTCACTTAGCACGGCGTAAACGCCGCTGCCGAGTGATTCTGTTTTGTATTCGGCCATAGCTTTTCTCCTTTACGTTTAATTAATTATTTATTATAATACATATCTTCTTTTCTTGCAAGTAAAAAACCGCTGCTCATATTGAACAGCGGTTTTATTTATCAGCCTATAGCTCTTGCGATCTCCTGGAAGAGAACGTAAAGTCTTGTGTCCTTAAACCAGGAAACGATTTTGTCGATGAATGACATCTCAGCTGCAGTATCTTCCCAAACGAGGGGCTCACTGCCGTCGTCGATGATGAATGCCTGAGTCAGGCACATACCGCCGTCACCGAGAAGCTCTGCGCGTACGTAACTGTAATTTTCTGCACCCTCAATTGTGTCGAGGTCAAGTGTGTATGTACCGTTGCCGTTTACAGCCTGCTTTGCAATGACCTTACCGTCTGCAATCCACTGAATCTGCTTTGCATCGGAGTAGTTAACGCTTATCTTGTGGCCGTCTGTTACAACGTTTGAGAACATCGGATAGGGGAGACCCTGGTTTGCAACGTCAAATTCTTCCTTGGGGCCGATCTCGAATTCGTTGCCGCGAAGCTTCTTTGTTACTGAGAAGAAAGCACCGCTCTGCATTGTCTTCTTAACGTTTTCCATTGTGTTTTCTTCCATCATGAATACCATAAAGGAAGTGTCGATGGTGTCAAGCCAATGAGCATCGGTGTTGCTGAAGCCGATAACATTCTTGCCGTAGGGGAGGCAGTACATAAGCAGGTTGTCCCAAAGAATTCTGTCGTAGCCTGTTGTGCCGTTTCTTTCATTAAATACCTCTGTGCCGAGGCAGGAATCGTATTTGAGCAGAATGTCGCCGAAATACTTGATGTTTGCGGGATCGTTTACAACGTCGGGGTTCTGGTTGGACTGAAGCCAGTCGCCGGGGTGGTTGATGTGTGAAAGGCCGCCGTTTTCTTCAACAAACTTAACAGCCTCTTCAAAGCCGTTTTCGCCGCCGTCCCATGCGTTACCGACGTCGGCAGGGAGGAAGTAGCCGTTAACATGGCTCTTTGTAAGTGTGATGTAGCCAAGCTCGTTAGCACCTGTAACACAGGTCATGCCTGTGCCTCTGGGCTGACCGTTTTCGAGCGGATATGTACCGCTGATGATGCCTTCGTATTCTTCATCGGTAAGGTGGCCTACCTTGTTACCGATGATGTACTGATACATATAGAGCAGGGGACGAGCGGGCGCTTTGTTCCACTCAACGCCTGTAACACCGTGGTCAGCGTTAGCAACAAAGTCGAAGCCGCGGTTGTAGTAGCCCTTGATCATTGTGGGAAGATCGAGGTCAGCATCGCTGTATGTTGTGTGTGTGTGAAGAGTGCCCTTATATGCGCCCCAAGCATTATCGCCATCCCATACAACCTTGTCGTAAGGGGAAACGATTGTGTACTCAGTATCAGCGGCAAAACCTGTGATGCTGAGCTGGGCGAGCATAAAGATACTGAGGATTAAGCTGAGAGCTTTAATTGGTTTTTTCATAATTCTTTAACCTCCATTTTGTTTGGTTAATTATCTCACAAAATTAAAATAATGTCAATTACTTAATATAACTGCACCGTATGCCGGTATTTCGACATCGGTATAGCCGATATCTGTGCCCCCTATGAGCAATCTTGCTCCGTACCAGTCTGAAGGCAGGTGATAAGTTATCGGGTGGACGTTGCGGTTAGCAATCAGCATTATGCGGTTTCCTTCTGTGCTTCGTACGTATGCAATACAGCCTGCTGCTTCTGATACGGGATGAAAACCGCCGCTGTTAAGCGAGGCGTTTTCTTTCCTGATTCTGCCGAGTGCCCTATACCATTCGATAAGTTCGCGGTTTTCGTTACCCCAGGGATAGCAACCTCGGTTAAAAGGGTCCTTATATCCTGTCAAACCTGCTTCATCGCCGTAATAGATGCTGGGTATACCCGGAAGCGTGAATTGAATTGCAGCGGCGGTTTTGAGCATCTGGATACCTATTTCAAGCTGGCTTTCGGTCAAGGTGCGGTTTGCCTGCCAATATCTGTCGCGTCCCTCACAGCTTTCTGCAACCATTGCCGTTATCGCGCGCATTGTGTCGTGGGTACCGATATGGTTCATCAGCACGTGAATACACTGCGGAGGGTAGTTTTCCAATATGGTGAGTATTTTATCCGTAAAACCGTTTGCAATACCCGTGCGCATAAAGTACATTATCGCCTCTGCAAAGGGGTAATTCATAACCGAGTCAAGCTGACCGCCAAGCAGATATCTTCTTCGTTTGTGGTAAGCGAGTTTGTTGGTTGCATCCTCCCATACTTCACCGATGATAAGTGCATCCGCTTTTTCATTTTTTACACAAGCGTTGAGTTTGTCAAGAAAATCGTCGGGCAGCTCATCGGCAACGTCGAGCCTCCAGCCGGAAGCGCCGAGCCTTAACCACTTGCGTATAACACCGTCATCACCGAAAATGAAGTTGCAATAGCTTTCACTTTTTTCGTTTACATTCGGGAGTGTGTCAAAATCCCACCAACATTCGTAGTCATCGTTCCACTTGCGGAATGAATACCACGAATAGTAGGGAGATTGCTGAGAGTTATAAGCACCGAGCGAGGGATATCTGTTTTTTTTGTTGAAGTATATGCTGTCATCACCCGTGTGGTTGAAAACGCCGTCGAGGATGATGTCGATTCCTTTTTCTTTTGCTTTGGTACACAGCGATTTGAAATCGCTTTCACTGCCGAGCAGGGGATCTGTTTTCATATAATCGGCTGTGTTGTATCGGTGGTTTGAATGTGCCTCGAAAATAGGGTTGAGATAAATGCAGGTGACGCCGAGAGAAGCAATATAGTCAAGCTTTTCTTCTATTCCTTTCAGGTTGCCGCAGAAGTAATCGTTGTTAAGCACCTTACCGTCTGAATTCGGTTCCCATTCGGGCTGTTCGCCCCAATCTTCACGCAGAATTCTGTCATCGGGTATATCCCTGAGCGGAATATCCGCACGGTTGAATCTGTCCGGAAATATTTGATATATTACACCGCCCCTGAATCTGTCAGGCGTTGTGAAATCTTCAGAGTATACAGTCAGCTGCCAATCGTTGCCTGTGCCGCTGAATTTGCCGATTCCGTTTGATGTGTGATAAATATTGCCTTTGCCAAACGGAATATCGTATTCAAAATGATACCAGTACAGCCCGGGCGTTTCGGGGGTGAAGTTTACCCTCCACCACTCTTCGGAGCTGCCTTGCATACCTTCCCACTCAAAGGCTGTTCTGTTTTCATTCTCACCGTCGCGGTGCCATACGAGGCGCACACCGCTGCACTGCATATCCCGCGGCAGAATTACACGCAAACAAACGGTGCAGCCCTCATGGATTGCACCGAAGATGTTTTTATGGAATTCAAGCCTTGAGTTGTAGGGGATGTAATGCATATTTTTTGTCCTAAATCAAAAATGCTTTTGCGAGAGCGAAGTAAATTACAAGCGTTACTATATCGACAAGTGTTGCAATCATCGGTCCTGCCATGAGGGCAGGGTCGATCTTTACAAGCTTAGCCAGTATCGGAAGTGAGCAGCCGATAAGTTTTGCAACGATGATTGCAATGAACATTGCAAGTGAAACAACAAGATATACCGCAAGCGTACCTTCGCTGAAAAAGTACATTCGCACTATATTGGCTAATGCCAACGCGAATCCGCAGATTGCGGCAACGCGAAGCTCTTTGAGAACTATTTTAAAGTAGTCCTTAATTTCAATTTCGCCCACGGCAAGGCCGCGGATGATAAGCGTTGAAGCCTGACTGCCTGCGTTACCGCCGGTTCCCATAAGCATCGGCATAGATGCCGTCAGTGCAACAAAGCCTGAAAGCAGGGTTTCGTATCCTTCAATAATCATTCCCGTAAATGTGCCGGAAATCATGAGGATAAGCAGCCATAGGATTCTGTTTTTTGCAAGTTTGAATACGCCTGTTTTAAGGTATTCATCGTCAGAAGGCGTCATGGCGGCCATCTTTTCGAAGTCTTCCGTAACCTCTTCTTCAATAACGTCAACAACGTCATCGATTGTGATAATGCCTACAAGTCTGCCCTCGTTATCTGTAACGGGCACACTCAACAGGTCGTATTTTCTTACGATGTCGGCAACATATTCCTGGTCATCAAGCGTGTTGACACTGATTAGAGATGCATCTTCTTCCATAATTTCGGAAAGAAGAGTGCTGTCATCATTGAAAATAAGCTCGCTGAGTCCGATTGTACCTACAAGGTGCCGCGCCTTATCAATGCAGTAACAGGTGTATATTGTTTCTTTGTCAATACCTGTTTTGCGTATATTCTCAATTGCCTGAGCAACGGTCTGGCTGTCGTGCAGCTGAACCATTTCGATAGTCATAATGCTGCCTGCGCTGTTTTCGGGGTAACGCAGGAAACGGTTTATAAGCTGCCTTGTTTCTTTGTCTGCAATTTTGAGAACACGGGTTACGACGTTTGCAGGCACCTCCTCAAGGAAGTCGACGGTATCGTCGAGGAAAAGCTCATCGACGAGTTCACTCAGCTCACGGTCAGTGATTGAGTTAACAATGTTCATCTGGTCGTCAGATTCAAGGTAAGCAAAAACCTCGGCGGAAATATCTTTTGGGAGTATGCGGAATACGAGCAACTGCTGCTTAGGCTCAAGGCTGCCGAAAAATTCCGCAATATCGACTTCGTTCATTTCACTCAGTTCGGATTTCAGTGTGCCGAATTTGCCTGCGTTCAACAGCTCGTAGAGCTGATCGAAAATCATTTCATCCATAAAAAACACCCTTTCTGCACAGTCATCCTACGCAGAAAGGGCAATGTAAAACTGATTGGCTTCTCAGTCACACCCTGGGTGTGAGGAGGCCAACCGTAACTTTGCTTTGTGCGCAGAACGAGTGCTGTTTTGTTTTTAAAGTCGGGCAACATAAAGGTATGCTGTCTCTACTGTCCAAAACAGTTTGCCTCCTTTGAGAAGAATTTAAAGCTTTTTTGAGCTTTATCTATTTAATTTTAGACTTATTATAACCCTTTGTCAAGAATTTTATTTGCTTTTTTTAGCTGTTGCTTTCTTGGCGGTCTTCTTTTCGTCGGTTTTTTCAGTCTTTGCCTTTGTTTTGGCAGGTGCTTTCTTTGAGGGCATAGCAGCGGGCTTTACAGCAGGCTGAGTGTGCCAGATGTTAGCAGCGTATTCGTTGATGGCTCTGTCAGCGGCGAATCTGCCTGCACCGGAGATGTTCATAAGTGACATTCTGTTCCATGTTTCGCGGTCATTCCAGAGTTGCTCAATCTTCTGCTGTGCCTGACGGTAGTCGGCAAAATCAGCAAGCACCATATAAGGATCGTGGTAGATGATGGATGCACTTACGTCGGGGAACATCTTGCCGTTGATTCCTTTGTTGATGAAATCTATAACCTTATGAATCTCGGCGTTGTTTTCGTAGTAGGTGTGTGGATTGTAACCTGGCTTGAGTGAGTTAACTTCGGGTGTCTTCATACCGAAGATAACGATATTCTCTTCTCCGACTGCTTCGTGAATTTCGATGTTTGCACCGTCCATTGTGCCGAGTGTGATTGCACCGTTGAGCATAAGCTTCATATTGCCTGTGCCGCTTGCCTCTGTACCTGCAAGCGAAATCTGCTCGCTGATATCTGCTGCGGGCATAAGTGCCTCAGCCATTGTTACGTTGTAATCCTCGACGAATACAACCTTGAGTCTGCCCCTTACGTCGGGGTCGCTGTCGATAAGTTTGCCAAGCTCGCAGATAAAGTTGATAATTCTCTTGGCAACCTGATATCCGGGTGCAGCCTTAGCTGCAAAAATATAGGTGTGCGGTGTGAATTCGCCGTCGGGATTCTCTTTTATGGCAAGGTATTTTGATACAATGTGAAGTGCATTGAGGTGCTGGCGCTTGTACTCGTGAAGACGCTTGACCTGTACATCGAAGATGGAGTTGGGGTCAATTGTTACACCCTGTTTCTTCTTGATAAGCTTTGCAAAACGCTCTTTGTTGGCAAATTTGATCTTTTCAAGTGCCTCAAGGACCTTCTTGTCATCTTTGTAGTCGCGCAGCTTGATAAGCTCATCAGCGTTGTAGGTGAATCCGTCACCGATAAGGGAGGAGATAAGCTTTGTCAGTTCGGGGTTTGATTGGTTGAGCCAGCGGCGGTGAGCAATGCCGTTTGTGACGTTTGTGAATTTGTCCGGTGTATGACGGTAGTAGTCGTTGAACACAGTGTCTTTGAGAATCTGGCTGTGAAGTGCGGAAACACCGTTTACACAGTGGCCTGCAACAACGCAGAGGTTTGCCATACGTACCGAGCCGCCGGAAATAACCGCTGTGCGCTCGACGTAGTCGGCATCCTGGGTGATTGACCAAGCGAAGCCTCTGTAGCGGTTGTCAATTTCTTTTGTAATCTGATAAATTCTGGGAAGCAGTCGCTTGAAGAGCTCTTCACTCCAGCACTCAAGCGCTTCTTTCATAACGGTATGGTTGGTATATGCGACTGTGTTGCTTACGATTTTCCATGCATCATCCCAGCCGTATCCGCATTCGTCGAGGAATATTCTCATAAGCTCCGGAATTGCGAGGGTGGGATGCGTATCGTTGATGTGAACAGCGTTCTTTTCGGCAAAATTATCGATTGTACCGTATACGCGCAGATGACGTGCAACAATATCCTGAATAGATGCAGAGACGAGGAAGTACTGCTGCTTGAGTCTGAGGCTCTTGCCTTCGGGGTGGTTGTCAGAGGGGTAGAGCACTTTGCTGATAACCTCGGCCATTGCATTCTGCTCAACAGCCTTGAGGTAGTTACCTTGATTGAAGTTTTCCATATCGAGTCCCGGTGCCTGAGCGGACCACAGACGCAGTACGCTTATAGCTTTGCCATCTTTGCCCGGCACAAAAAGATCGTAGGGCACAGCTTTGATGGGTGTGTAGTCTTTGAGTTCAACGTGATGATAGTGAGTATCCCAGAAATCTTCTACCCAACCTTCAAATCGGATTTCCTGCGCACTCTGCGGGCGCTCGACAAGCCATGCCTTTCCGCCGGGAAGCCAGAAATCGGGAAGCTCTGTCTGCCAACCGTCGATAATCTTCTGTTTGAATATGCCGTATTCGTAAAGTATGGAGTAACCCATACCGTTGTAGCCCTGTGTTGCAAGGCCGTCAAGATAACAGGCAGCAAGTCTGCCGAGACCGCCATTGCCAAGTCCTGCATCGGGCTCGTAATCATAAAGCTTGTCAAGCTTTATTCCGAATGAATCAAGAGCCTTCTCAATCGTACCTGTAAGGTTGAGGTTGAAAAGGTTGTTTTTGAGTGAGCGACCCATGAGAAACTCCATTGAAAGGTAGTAAACGCTCTTGGTGTCGGTATCTCTTGCTTTTTGCACAAATTCTGCTCTGCCCTTAGTGAGCATATCGCGGATTACCATTGCAACTGCTTTGTAGTAGTGTTCATATGTTGCTTCTTCAGGTGTAACACCGAAGAAGTGAGAAAGCTTTCCGGCAATAAGTTCTTTTGCTTGAGCCGTAGTTAATGAATAATTCATACAAAACCTCCAAAAAAAATGGTTAAAAACGATGTTTTTTATATCATCCGTATACATTTTATACTAAAATTCCGCTAATTTCAATACCTAAGGAGAAAAAATTTCAAAAACCCCGCTCTACAGTGTTTGAAATGCAGAGTGGGGCAGATTTATATGCTGATTGTACTGTTGTCAAGCCCGAAACTTACGCTTAATGCTTTGTTTATGCGGCTCATATCAACAGCATCAAGGTTGCCCATTTTTTCCTTGAGTCTGCGCTTATCTATTGTGCGCACCTGTTCGAGCAGTACGATGGAATCTTTTGCAAGTCCGCAACCGTCTGCGTTGACGCGTATGTGTGTCGGTAAGCCGGTTTTGTATTTCTGGCTTGTTATTGCCGCTGCAATAACAGTTGGGCTGTATTTGTTGCCAATGTCGTTCTGTACAATAAGTACGGGGCGTATTCCGCCTTGCTCAGAGCCGACAACCGGGCTTAAATCAGCGTAGTAAATTTCTCCTCGTTTTACATTCATAAACTCACTCTCCGATTTATTTGAGCGCACTGTTTAAGTAGCGCCGCTGTTTTTGCACAAATATTTTTGCCAATTAGCGGTGCGCTTAAACATCGGGGAGCATTTTTGCGTTGCTTTCTTATTTATACTATGTTATGTTTTCAAATTTGACAGTGATTCCTGCTTCTTCATATTCAATAAAAGTCGGTGACAATGTTTTGCCGTCAATATTCATAACGTAGCTGCCGTATTTTGTTCTGCCGCAAAGCGTATATCCACCTTCGTTTTTTGCAGCCTCTTGCGGCGTTGCCTTTATTGCGTGATAAATTGCCTGCACGGGCAATGTTTGCTCAGGTGTGCATTGCGCCGAAAAGCTTATGGATTCGAGTGAATAAGTGATTTCTTCGCCTTTTACGGCAATTCCGAACTTTTTCAGACATTCGGGTGATAAAAAAACAGCGCTGCAGCCGTTTTCATAGCTTGTGAAATCGGCTGTATACGCTGTTTCGTTATACTGTATTTCAATTTTTGAAGTAAAAATGCGGTTGATGCAAATTCTGCTCTCGGTTTCGGCCTTTGAGCATGAGCACAGAAGGATCATTAATACCGTCACTGACAGTGCGGCGACTTTTTTCAAGCGCTGTCATCCTCTCCATAAGATTATTCGTATTCGGAGAGCAGCGACGGTAAAAGCCTGATCATATCTGTTGGTGTCATACCTGTTTTCGAAAGCTTTGCGGCAGCAAGGTCACCTACTGCACCGTGAATATAAACACCCATAATGCCAGAGTGTAACGGGCTGTAACCCTGTGCTGCAAGTCCTGCAATCATACCTGCAAGCAGGTCACCGCAGCCGCCTCTTGCCATACCTGCGTTACCGGTGCGGTTTACATAAACCTGATCACCGTCTGAAACCACCGTGTTTGCACCCTTGAGTACTACGGTAATTCCGAACTGTTTTGCAAGTGCTTTTGTAAGCAGTACACGGTTTGCCTCTACTTGCTCAACACTTAATCTGAGCAGCCTTGCCATCTCGCCGGGGTGAGGTGTGATAACACCTCTGCCTCTCACTGTCTCCAGCATATTTATATTCTGCGAGATGAGATTTATACCGTCTGCATCAATTACAACGGGGCAGGTTGTTTGCTTGAATATTTCTTCTGCAACGCTTGCCGTACCGAGAGTCTGACCGATACCGCAACCAAAAAGCACACAGTCCGATTTTTCTGCTGCAGGAATAAGGGCATCAAGCGCACCCCTTGTAAGAAAACCGTCCTCACAGCAAGGGAGAGGCATCATTATCGGCTCGTTAAGTTTTGGCGCAATGGCAGCGTAAGCGCTGTCGGGGAATGCACACGTTACAAGACCTGTTCCGATTTTTACTGCACCGCTTGCGGCAAAGTAGGCCGCACCCGGATATTTTTTGCTTCCGCAAATACTCAGCAGCTTGCCGTAGTTACCCTTATTCGAAAGCGGATCCCGTGGCAGAAATATCGGCTTGTCTTTTTTTGAAAGCACAAAGAACTCTTCGTTTACAACGCTTTCATCAAGTCCTATGTCTACTGCTTTTACCTTTCCGCAATATGAAACCGACGGTTTGAGTACGTGCGCCGGCTTACGGCAGCTTATCGCAAGTGTAAGGTCTGCTTTTATACATTCGCCGTTTATCTTGCCCGTGTCACATTCTGCTCCGCTGGGCAGGTCGATGGCAACCTTTTTTGCACCCGATGCATTAACAACGGCAAAAAGCCCGGTGGTAATATGATCCGGCTTACCTCTGAATCCGAATCCGAAAACGCTGTCAATAATCACGTCGGCATTTCTGATTGCTTTTTCTGCTTCTTCACGTGATGTCAGCCAGTCGCACACGGGAATACCGTTCATTCTCTCAAACATTGTAACGGCATCTTCAGCGGCAGGCATTCCGCAGGCGAGCACAATTTTTACGTTGTAGCCTCTGCAGTTGAGGTATTCGGCGGCAACAAAGCCGTCACCGCCGTTTTTACCTTTGCCGCATATAACTGCGATATTTTCGTTGAGCGTAAGATATTCTTTTTCAATTACTTTGGCGCAGGCCACACCGGCTTTGTGCATCATATCGATATATGCGTAGCCGTTTTCGTTTGCTGCGGCCTCAATCTGCTTCATCTGAGCGGAAGTGTAAATTTTCATAGATATACCTTCAGTCAGGTTTTATTTTACTATGCCTTCAAGGAAGTTGACTTCGTCTGCAATGCCGTCTGCATTAATGCGGAACGTTTTGATTTCGTGGGGTTTGAAATCAACCGTAAATGCGGCATCAATCATATCACACATAATATATGTGCGTGTCTTCTTGCCCTGAGATTCAAAGCATCTGATAACAACGTCGCCCGAGCCGTCCTCACAGAATTTGAATGCTGTGGCGATAACGTTATCTGCCGTGATTTTGAGGAAACTGTCAGTCTGGGGTCTGCCTGTGCCCTTGTGGTAGCTTTCGCATACCGTAACGGGTCTGCAGTTGAATTTTGCGGCAAGCTTCATAATCTCTGTGTTTTCAACCTCACCCTCGTGCGGGAAGATTGCATACTCAAATCTCTGCATACCTTCATCTGTGAAATTGAAATCTGCAGCAGGTCTGGGTGAATAGTGGTCTGCAAAGATAACGTTTCTGATTGCCGTGAGGCGAAGTGTTGTACCGGGGCAGTCGTAGCTGTACTTGCTGTCATTAATAACTGCAAGGCCTGCGCGTGTGCCGTTGATGGTGGAGGTGATGTCTGCCCACTGCTGTGTCGGCTCTTCTTCACCGTTGCAGGGACGCTTGATGTAGCCGCAGGGGATTTCGTAGGTTGAAATCTCGTCTGTGCCGCCGATATTGAAGGGTAACTTGAGCATTGTGAACTGTTCGCTCCAGTTAGCCTTGCACTTTACTCTGATTACCTTCTTGCCCTCTGTCAGGCAGAATTCCTGAGTAAGAGTTGATGTGTTGAAGGTGTATTTTATACGTACGCTTGCACGAAGCGGACCTTGCTCAATAAGCTCAACGGATGCAACGTCCATTGTGCCTTTGATATCGTGGAATCTGAATACGTTGTGTGCCCATGTGTCCGTTTTGTGGTCGTCAATAACGGTAGGTACTGCAAGTGCACCGTTTGCAGCGTAGTCAACACCGCTTGTTTTGTCGAGAAGCTTGGAGATGCCACCGTTTGCTTTGTCAAATTCAACGCGTATAAGCTCGTTTTCCATATATACAGCGTCGCTGTCACCGCAGGAGAGTGAGGATGTCGGCTCGTCAGCATCAGCATCGCCGCAAAGCCAGTATGTGCTGTAACCCATTGCAGGCACCTTGGCCATAAACAGCGTGTCAAGGTGGCTGTCGTTTGAGCGTGAGGAGCGGACGTTCTGGAAGAGAACCTCGTTGCCTTCGCTGTCGGTTACCTTTTCGCTGGGATGATAAGTGCGTACGGGCATCTCAATATCAAATGAAAGGGGATTGAAAACGACGATGGGTCTGGGGAAATCGTCGCGTGCGCCAAGGTTGCGTACCTCTGTGCATACGGGGTCTGATACACCGTCTACCCATGTGTCAATCTGCCTTGCAATTTTGATAAGTGCCGTGTTGTAAATCTTTGAAGCTACGTCAAGTGCATAGCCGCTGCTTTCCTTTACGTCCTCGTAAGCTTCCATAATGGAGCAGCCGCAGAGAATATCGTGGAACTGGTTGAAGCAAACGTTCTTCCAGGCTGCTGCAAACTCTTTTGTGGCAGGTGTTGCACCGGCTGTAAGTGCCGCAACAGTGTTGAATTTTTCAGCTGCAGCAAGGCGGTTTTCACATCTGCGGTTGAGCTGCTTTACAAGCGATGTTGCCGAATAGCAGCCGCTTGCGTGGTGCTGAAGGTCGTCTGTCCATACGGGAATATCAAGCGGAGTGATGAGCATCTCTCTGAAATAATCGTCGGGATTTGAGAATTCAAGCTCACAGAATTCTTCTTTTTTCATCTCTTCCATAAGGCTTTCTATATCGGCTCTGGAAGGTCCGCCGCCGTGGTTGCCTACACCGTAGAAGAGCATCATACCGTGGCCTGAGTTTTCGGAGATTTCAGCGTACTCTGCAATCTTATTCCTGAGGTGTTCGGGACCGCTGTGGCCGTAACCTTCGGGGATGTGATAGGTAAGCACGCGTGAGCCGTCCCGGCTCTCCCACCAGAAAGCGTTCTGCGGAATATCACCGTTTTCCTGCTTGGAGGGGCGCATCATAACATATGCGCACATACCACCCTGACGAAGAAGCTGGGGCATCATAGCGTTATGTCCGAATGAATCTACGTTATAGCCTGTGTTGCATATTTTACCGAATTTTTCGTAATAGTAGAGCTGGCTGTAGAGTGCTTGCCTTGCAAAGCTTTCACCGCTGGGCATATTGCAGTCGGGCTGTACCCACCAGCCGTTGACTATGCACCAACGTCCTTCTTCAACTCTCTGCTGAATTTCCTTGAACATATCGGGGTCAAGCTCTTCAACCCACTGGTAATAAGCGGCAGAGGAGCAGGTGAAAACAAAATCTTCATATTCGTTAAGTCTGTCAAGTGCTGAGCGGAAAGTCTGCATAACTTCGTTGCAGCCCTCCTGCCAGCGCCACAGCCAGATAGGGTCAAGGTGTGCGTTACCGATAAGATGTACTTTTGCCATTTGCTTCTCCTCCTTATTCCTCAATAAATCCGTAGTATGTACCTATCCAATAGGCAAATGTGTAAACGTAGCAGCTTTCAACAACGTAAACACCGCCTGAGTCCTCATCCTTGAACTCCCACGGATTACGGTCGTATTTTGCGATGAAATGCTCATCGGGCTGGAGTTTGAATGATGTTTCGACATAGTCGTAGCACCAACGGTGCTTTCTTGCAACGTCGTGTCTTGCAGCAATTGTGATACCTGCGGCAAGGCGGCTGACGTTGAATCGCTCAAACCACTTTGCGTTCTGTTCAAGGTCGAGTCCCTCACAGCCTACGCTGAGTGCGAAGGGATACTCGTAGCCGGGATTGTTTTCACGGCAGACAGTGCCTCTCCAAGTGTCGAATGCGCGTGAGTAGATGTCAAGAAGCTTCTCGTCTTTTTCGAGTGTAGCAAGCATCCAGAACGATGAAACAGCGAGCATATTGTCACCGTACATAAGCTCTGCAGCAATGTCATTGCCCTCAAAGAGTGATGTCTGGAATGCTCTGTCGTAGTGCTTGAGTGTCAGGTCAGCATAACCCATTTCGATAAGCTTGTCGTATTCATCCTGCCACTTGCGGTCGCCTGTAATATAGTGTGTTACCTTGAGATAAGCCAGAAGCTCGGCGGAGTTGAGACAAGCATCTGTCCAACCCATAAATGTATTGAAATAGTCGGTGTTCCATTTTGCCCATGTTGTGGGTTTGCCGTCACATTCGATGAGCTGATAGCCGCCCTCAACAATGTGTGTCATAAGTGCTGTTGCAGTCTGCTTGATAAGCTCATCAAGGTCAGGGTCTGCATCAGCAAGGAACATATGAGCAAAGAGCATCTGCATAAAGTGTGCGGTTACTTCGTCACTGCTTGTGTCGCCTTTGTAGATCATACCTTCCTCGGTGTAGCCGGCTTCGGTAAAGAGGTGGCGGAGTCTTTCGGGGATAGGTGCGCTTGCATCAATTTCAAGGCCTGCAATACCTTTCTTCTTTGAGAAAGAGGTTTCTATGCAAGTGGCCTTGTCTCCGCTTATTCTGTAGAAAAGTCCGTCATCCGGAACGGGTTCATCGTGAGCGAGGTAGCTTCTTGCGGGGAATCCGTTGCCGCGCTTCGAGATGTATATAAGAAGCAGGCAGGCTTCGCATGTTTTGATTGCAAAGTCGCGTGCTGCAATTGTTTCGGGGGCATCCTCGCCAAGCTCTCTTCTGAGTGTGGCATAGCGGAAAAGCATACCGACGGAGAACCACGATGTGAAGCCGCCGTCATTGTCGCAATGTCCGTAAGGCACTTTTGAGCTGAAGTCTCTTGCTACATCAAGGTGCTTTTGAGCCATCATACCTCTTCTGCTGACTATATCAATTGATTCCTGTAACAGCATTTCTGCCTTCTCACGGGGAGATACGGGCTTCATTTCGATATGTACAACACCGGTCTCGGTCTGTACCCATGCGCCCTTGTCGCCGTCACTGATAATTGAAACTACGTTATTGTCATAAAGGTAACGGTTAGCCGTGAAGTGCATTGCCTTATCTTCGTCTTCTGCCTCTGACGGGCACCAGCGTGTTACACCGCCGTTTGAGCCGAGCCACATCGTGCCGTCAGCATTTACTGCGTGGCAGGTGTAGTCCTTCTTGCGCGAAGGCAAGGGGATGCATACAGAGGAAAGGTCGGGCTTTACCGCCTCGGCTGTGAAAAGCTCTGCCGGTACTGCAGGGTCGTCTTTTTTGAAGAACGTGCAGAATCTGTTGAGTGTTGTGCGAAGTTTAATTGTTTTCATCTTGTCCTCCTTGGGCTCGAGTAACGGATTGCTCCCGTCACTCTAAGGTGAATTGTATTGACTTTTGTTTTAAATGATTTTAAAATCATTACTTGACGATAGGAGTGATACTGTTATGAAAATTGAAAATAAAGCGCTGAAAGAAGCTTATGCTCTGCTTGAAAAAGCAACTCCGCTGGGCAGGATGGATTGCGGCCTTGCCTGCGGTGCTGTTTGCTGCACGGATGCCTGCGGCGACAGCATGGAGCTTTTTCCTTATGAAAAGGAGCTTCTCAGCGGCACGGAAGGCTTTGAGATAACGGACGGTGAAGTGCCTTTGCTCAAGTGTTCGGGCAAATGTGAGCGTGATAAAAGGCCGCTTGCCTGCAGGATATATCCGCTGTTTCCGCTTGTTGATACGAATGAGTGCGGCAACGAGAGAATCCGCGTTATTTATGATCCGCGAGCAACAGCGGCTTGTCCGCTTTGTGCTCAGCGTGCAAGGCTTGACCGCCGCTTTGTGCGTGCCGTAAGGCGCACAGGCAAATATCTGCTTGCTGACAGTGAAACAGCAGCACATCTGCGAAAAACAAGTGAATATCTCAAAGAGCTTATCGAACTTGAGGCAATGCTCAGGGGTTAATTTGTTTTTGCAAGCTCTGCCTGAATCTCTTCCTTGCGTTTGCCCGTGTAGTTGTTGAAGATCATAGGTATAATCGCGAGCGTGAAACCGATTGCGGGCAGAAGTGTAATCATAAAGAATAGACCGTTTCTGGTAGTTTCACTCTGTGTCTGGATTACATCGTTTACGGGCGGATTGAATTCGCTTACCTTAAGCACGATGCTGGTTGCGTATGTTGCAATACCGGCAGTTACCTTGCTGAGGAAGGTTTGGAATGCGAAACAGACGCCTTCAATATGTACGTGGAATTTCCAGCGTGCGTAGTCTGCCGAATCTGCGATAAGTGCATAGGTGATAACGTTGTAAATACCGAGCGGTATACCCATAAAAACAAAGCATATAAGCAATACGTAAATATTTGAGTATCCGGCAAACCACAGCGCAAGGTGCGAGATGATTCCGAAAACGGAAGCACCGATGTAGATTGCTTTGAGTGAAAACTTTTTGCGCAGGAAGGGGAGTACTACCATTGCAGGTACCATACCAACACCTATTGCAACTGTCATGGCTGTAAGCAGTATGCTTTTCGGAATAATTCCGCTGTCCACAACGAGATAATCGTATACATAGCTTGCCGAAACGTTGGCCATAACGGTTGTTGAACCGAGTACGGTTGAAAGTACGACAACAATAAGAAGTCTGTTATGAAGAAGTGCCTTTACAGTAGTTTTTAAGGGCACTTTTTCTTCTTTTACCTCTTTTACGCGCTCAGTTGTGTTGAAGAAGGCGAGGCTTGACAGAGCAGCGCCGAGTACAGCAAATATAATTGCCGAGTAGAAGAAACCATGTTTGAGTCCGAACAGATTTTCAGCAATAAATATCGGGATAAGTACCGTGGGCAGAATTCCGCCTGCCGTGCTGCCGAGACGTGCGGTTGATATGAACGATGTGCGTTCGCTCTCGATAGGAGTTATAACGGAGCTTAAGCCCCAGAAGGGTATATCCTGTATGGTGAAGCAGATACCCCAGAGGATGTATGTAACGGCAGCATAAGCGACTTTTGCTGCCATGGATTCGAACGAAGGTGTAAAGAAAAGCAGAATTGTTGAAACTGCAATGGGGATCGGGGTGAACAGCAGGTAGGGTCGCATCTTGCCCCATTTTGATTTTGTGCGGTCAACAATCAGGCCCATCAGCGGGTCGTTGAGTGCATCAAAAATTCGGCCTGCAAGTATTATGTTGCCTGCAGTTATTGCATCAATTCCGGCGGCATCGGTATAAAATCTTAGCAGAAACATTGACATAATTGTATATATTCCGCTTCTGCCGAATGCCGCAACAGTGAATGATACCCTTTCTTTTGTTGTCAGATATTTGGTCTGCAAAAAAACACTTCCCCTCGCCTTATTATAACTTTTTCTATTTTATAATAAGTCGCTGTATTTTGCAAGCACTTTGCGCGTTATTTTTATTCGAGCGGTTCAATTCCTCCCTCAATGAGTGTTTCAAAGCAGGCATCTCTGATCTGTGTTTCAAACCTGATGCCGTCAATATGCAGATATCTTATCTGTGCATAGTCATATTCACTCAGCGGTCTGTCGAGGTAGTCGTCAGAGTGGGCGGCAATCAGTATCTCACCGTTTTCGTTTTTCTCGGTTACAATCAGCGTGTGGTAGAATCTGCCTTCATCGTTGCCCAGTTGGATTATGTCGGCAGGCTCAATTTCGTCGGGCTGTGCATCGTGTGCGAACGGTCCCTGCGCTTTGTTGTTTACCATAAAATTGTAGAAAAATTCGACACCGCTCCACGAAGGAGTTCTGTCGTTTGAAGAAATGTAATACCAACCGTAAGTCGGTGTGTAATTCATCACACAGCCGCCGGCAAAAATACACTGTGAAGCAAAGTTTGTGCAGTCTCCGCCTATTCCGTTGAAGCTGAAGAAAAGCGGGTTGCGGTCAAGTGCCCATCGTCTGGCATAGCGCAGGGCGTTATCGCGGTTAAATTCTTTTGTTACAAGCATTATAAAACCTCCCTTAGCATTTTATGCGGAGATTTTTCTTTAGTGCTTGTGTCTTTTTTGTTTTGGTGATATAATACCTCCGTTTGGGGGGTGGTATACTTGGAAAAATTTCTTTCATTGACAGGCTCATTCATAAATGTTGCGCTTGTAGTTGTCGGCGGTGCTCTCGGTCTCTTGCTCAAAAAAGGTCTGCCCGAGCGTGTGAGCGATGCCGTTATGAAAGGTCTTGGCTTGTGCGTGCTTTATATAGGTATTGACGGTTGCCTCGATGGGCAGAATGCTTTGGTTACCGTTATTTCAATGGCTGTCGGCACAATCATCGGCAGTGCAATTGACCTTGATAAGCACTTGAATAATTTTGCGCGCAGAATAGAGAAAAAACTCAGCAAAAAATCTGACGGAAAGTCTGATTTTGCGCAGGGTTTTGTTGCAGCAACCCTGCTTTATTGTGTCGGTGCAATGGCCATTGTCGGCTCACTTGAGAGCGGTATTTCGGGCGATTACAGCACACTTGCAACAAAGTCGGTTATCGACGGTGTTTCAGCGATTGTAATGGCTTCAACAATGGGATACGGTGTTATGCTGAGCTGTGTGCCTGTATTTATTTATCAAGGTTCAATAACTCTGCTTGCGGGTGTTGTTGCACCTTTTCTCAATGATTATACCGTTGCCGAGATGACCTGTGTTGGCTCGTTGCTGATTATCGCAATAGCGCTCAATATGCTTAATATCACCAAAATAAAGGTTATGAACAGCCTGCCTGCAGTGCTTTTGCCGGTGTTGATCTGTCGGTTTATGTAAAAGATTTACCTAAAATATACGGAGTAACACAAATTTATAGTTGACTAACCGTACTGTTTTTTGGTATAGTGTATCAGGAGACTTAAAGTCTGCTCCAATATAATAGTAAGAATGAGAGGGAATTCAATGAAAAAACTGATTCTTTCACTCGTCGCTCTTGCACTTGTAGGTGCTCTTGTATTTACATTTGCGGCTTGCGGCGGTAAGGACGAACCCGAAACCACAACAGCTCCCGAAGTAACGGAAGATGCAGCCGTTCAAGGTGACGAAACAACAGCTGCAACTGACGAAACAACAGCTGCAACTGACGAAACAACAGCTGCAACCGACGAAACAACAGCTGCAACCGACGAAACAACTGTTGCAAGCGAAACATCAGCTTCCGCAGAGGTAGTTGTTCCTACAGAGAAGGCAGATATCGTTGCTCTCTATAACGAGGCTACAAAGTATGTCGCTTCTGCTAAGCCCGGTTACAAGAAGACTGTTACAACAGAGCTCCAGAACCTTGAGATGGGCGCTATCGGCAAGCTCGATATGGTTCGTGATGCTGTCGGCGGTTTCCTTGGCGAAGGTACAGAGAATATCACAGTCAACAAGGGCAAGGCAAGCACAGAAATCAAGACAAGCACACTTTCCGCTGCTGACGTTACAGCTGCAACTTGCAAGCTCTCTGCAGACGGCAAGTACTACGAAGTAACAATCACTGTTAAGAATGAGACTAATCCCCTTAAGAATAAGAGTGCTCTTAACAGATTTACAAACGATTATAAGGATATCAACGAAATGCACGAAGGTCTTCAGGGCGAGGGTGCATCCGCTGAAACAATCACATGTACTGTTAAGACTGCTACAATCAAAGCAAAGATCGCTGTTGATACAAAGGCATTCTCTGCTCTTGATTACACAATCAAGATTGATGCTCTCCTTACAAAGGTTAACTACGTTCTTACTGTTAAGCAGGCAACAGGCGTTATCTACACAACAGTTAAGTATGCAGGCTTTGCATATTAATTTAAACTGAATTAAAGAAAGGAAACACAAATTATGAAAAAGCTTTTAGCTCTCCTTATGGCTCTCGCACTTGTGTTCTCTCTTGCAGCTTGCGGCGGCAAGGATGAACCCGAAACAACAACAGCTCCTGACGTAACGGAAGATGTTGCAAACGACGAAACAACAGCCGCTGCTGACGAAACAACTGCCGCTGTTGACGAAACAACTGCCGCAGCTGATGAAACAACAACTGCAGTTGATGAAACAACAGCCGTTGCTCCCGGTGCTGAAATGACAGCAGCTGAGTTTGCAGCGTTCTTCAATGCTGAAACAGCTAAGATTGCAAAGAGCGGCAAGTACTCCTACAACAGAGTTTGTGCATACACAAAGAATATCGATGTCGGTGGTGCAACAGGTATCCTTAACGGCATCATCAGCGCTATCGATGAGAACTCCAACCTCGATACAGTTGTTGGTGACTTCCTCGGTATCGGTACAAAGAAGGGCACACTTCCCAAGGATGATGTTGACAGCGATTATAAGATCAAGGCTACATCTCTTCAGGCCGGCGACCTCGGTTCTTTCAAGGCTTCCAACGGCACATACACATTCACACTTGCTAACGCTACCAACCCCAAGAAGACAAATGCAACACCCATCTCCAGATTCACAAACGACTTCATCACACACGAAGAAGTAGTTTCAGGTATCGCAGACTTCACAACAGCAATCAAGGTTGACAGCACAACTGTTAACTACAAGAACATCAAGGTTACTGTTACTGTTGCAGACGGCAAGATCACATCTATCACTTATTCCTATGCTTTTGATGCACAGCTTACACTTAAAGCAGGTATCAAGATCAATGGTACAGGTGCTGCTACAACAAACGGTGCATTTACAGGTATCAGCTATTAATCTACAGTAATAACTTAAAACTTTTTGCCTCCGTATCGGATGATGCGGAGGCATTTCAATAAGCGAAAGTAAAGGGTTTTATTATGAAAAAGTTTTTTGCATTAATTCTTGCAATCACTCTCGTATTTTCTCTTGCAGCCTGTGGCGGCAACGAAACACCTGAGACAACAACCGCAACCGATGCTCAGGTTGACGCAACAACATCAGATGTCAGCGGTGATACAACAGAAGCTGATACAACAGCACCTGACGTTACAACAGATGTAACCACTGATTCTGAAGCAACAACAGCTGCACCTGCAGGCGATATGACTGCGGCTGAATTTGCTGCATTTATCAACGCTGAAACAGCTAAAATCGCAAAGAGCGGCACTTATGACCTTGTCAGAAAATGCACTTATACAAGAGCTATTAATATCGGCGGTGCAACAGACCCCATTAATGCCATCATTAAGGCTATTGATGAAAATTCAAGCATCGACTCTGTAATCGGCAGCTTCCTTGGCATGGGCACTACTCAGGGCAAAATACCTAAGGATGATATAAATGGTGACTACAAAATCAAGGCAACATCTCTTCGTGAGAGCGACCTTGGTTCATTTGCGGCATCAAACGGTGTTTATACGTTTACACTTGCAAAGGTAAGCGACCCCAAGAGGACAAATGCAAGCCCGTTTGCAAGGTTTACAAACGACTTTGTAACGCAGGAAGAGGTTGAGTCAAGCATAGCCGAATATACGAGCGCGATCAAGGTCAAGGATACAGACATCAACTATTCCAATATCAAGGTTACCGTTACTGTTAAGGACGGTAAAATAACCGATATGAAATACTCTTATGATTTTGATGCAATGCTCGCGGTTTCTGTACTTATCACCGTATCCGGTGACGGTGCCGCGGTAAACAACGTAACCTATTCAAATATCAAATACTGATTTCGGTATATACACGATAAAAAATAAGGTGTCTGAAGATCCTTCTTCAGACACCTGTTTTTTATTTGTCTTTGTCTAAAAGTTTTGTTGCTGCAACTGCAACAGTGCCTACTGCTGCAGCGCCCATCGCAACTCTTGAAGCTACTGTAAGCACAAAGCTTTGCTTGTCATTAAAGTTGCGCATAATCGGACCGAGACAGGTGCATTTCAGTCCGAAATCTTTGTATTTGAACACCTTTGTTCTTACGTTTCCGGGGTTATCTTCAAAGATATCAACAACTCTTACGCTGCTCTGGCAACCGTCAGTATAGCAGCGGAAGCCTGCTGTTTTGCACTGGCCCATCATAATTCCGTCAACTATGCAGGTGAAATCGTTGAGGTGGTCGTGGCCGAAGAATGCTGCAACAACGTCGCCGGTTTTTTTCCAACTTTCAAACTGCCCCTCGTTATACTGCGGCACACAAGGATCTTCACCAACATAGCCTGCAATAACCTTTTCGTTGCCTACGTAGCGTTTGTTGCTCCTGAAAGCGTGACCCTTGACGGATTGATAAAGCTCCCAGGGCTTTGCCTCTCTGAGTGCTTTGTTCTCTTCCGTAACGGGAATGTGCTGGAAAAGTACAGCAGGCACGGGCTTGCCGCCGTTTTGTTCCTTCAGCTCAGCAGCTTTGCGTTCATACCATTCAATCTGGTCTTTATGCACCCAGTCATAAATTGATACGTTAGCTGATGGGCACACGTTGTTCGAGTCGATAAACCAGAGATTTGCAACCGTCTTATCGCTGTCGCTTGCCTGTATGGTGAGGTTGTAGTTCATATTGCCTGTAATATTAGGATCGTCGTTATAGCAAAGTGAGTGCGGGTTTGCGAGGTATGCGTTTACTACAGGGGCTTCGTCTCTGTCGTGCTCATGGTTGCCGAGAACAGCCGCAAACGGGATTCCTGCATCGGTAATGGGTTTTGCAATTTTTGCAATCATCTCGTCCGGGTTGTCATTGCTGCAGTACATATCGCCCATAAATACCGCAAGGTCAGGCTTCAGCCTTTCTACTGCGGTTTTCATAAGCAACTGCATATCATTGAATCTGGCGTAATCATTTTCTGTTTTGAATTCGTTTTCTTCGTGCAGATCACCAAAACAGAGAATTCTGAATCTGCCATTACTGTCAAATTTAAGCTGTTTTTCCATAATTTCTCCTTAACCGAAAAGTCCCTCAAACAGGGGAATATCAAAGCCGAGCTGAGTGTTGTCGTAGTATCTGCCTATGTTGTTGATAAAGCCCGCAATAAAGCTGATTATGTCAATAAGCGGATAGTACCACTTGGCAGGTGTCTTATATGTATGGCCGCCTTCGTTCGTTGTTTTCTCAATCGTAATGCTGCCGATTAATTCGTCACTTTCAACCGTGTATGATTTGATAACGATTGAATCCTCATTGAAGTCGATGAGGTTATATATAACTTCTTCCGTGAGATATGTGTGACCGATATTGTCGCTCAATCCGATGTCATCATCGTTGCGGGGGTTGTTGATTGAGCCGGATACCATATAAACCGTACCCTCAGCATTTGTAACCGTGCCGCCGTTTTCTGTTGCAGTAACGGTCTTGTTGTTGTACATTACATTGGATATCGTGTAGTAGTGGCTGTGGCCGAGAAGGCAAAGGTCGAATCCGAATTCATCGGCAATAGGTGCCCACATAAGGCGGAGGAATTGGTTTTCGCTTTCACGGTGGGGAATTCTGCCGCTGTAAAGGTCGTGGTGGAAAACCGCAACTCTCCATTTTACGTCGGGGTTAGCCTCAACAGCTTCTTTAACAAAGCGGCGGTGGTCAGCCATACTCGTGTTGTTGCTGTCAATCACAAAGAAGAGCACATCGCCCTTTACAAACCAATAGTCTGTACCGACGTATGATTTGAGAAGCATATCAGCTGTGTTGGGCTGGAAAGTGAAGTATCGGTAATCAACGCTCTTACGGTCGTGGTTGCCGATAACTGTTGCAATGGGAATCGATTTAATGTACTCAGGTGCGCAAAGTCCGATGTATTCATCGCGGCGTCCGTCTGAAGCCTGGTCGCCTGCAGAGAGAATAAGGTCAACACTCTTGCCGTCTGTAAGTGCCTTGGCAATACCTGTTGCGATTGTGTTGCTGAGGTTGCCGGCTCTGTCACGGATGCTGTCGTCTGTGTATTTTTCACCGGAGATGTGGATATCTGTCATATACATTGCGGTAAATGACTTGTCGCCATCAACCGAGAATGTGTATGTTGTGCTCTTCCAATCGCCGGATTTACAGTAGTATGCATAAACTCCCGGTCCTTCAAGGCCTGTTATAACTGCGCCGAGGCGGTAATCGCCCTGAGGCGTAGCTTTGGCTGTGGCTTGAAATGTTTCAACGGTGCGTCCGAGAGCATCAAGTAATATAACTTCGCCGGTTGAGCTTTCGCTGTACCACGATACGTATCTTTCACTCTCGTTACTGCCGGGGGTGAGCATAACGGCTGCTTCAATCTGTTTTGTTGATGATGCGTAGTATGTGTTCCATACGTCGTTGGGGGTGTATGACGCGCTTGCTGTGAACTGTGCTGCGCAAGTGAACATCATCACAAGCGCCATTAAAAGTGCGGAAAATCTGCGGGTTTTCTTCATTGAAATAACATCCTTTCAGGGTGATTTTTCCACCCCGTAATAATAAATAATTATATTACTCATACAGAACAATTGTCAAGAAAATTAATGCTATTGTATCAAAATTCATTCTGCGTGTTGACCTGTGGTGAGGGTATGTGGTAAAATTAGCAGGTAAAAATCCGATAGGAGTGTGTGATTATGCAGAATTTTGAACCCGTACTCAGATTTGTTGCTTCAAGCGATATTCACTATAACCGTGAAGATCCGTCAAGGCTCAAAAACTATGAAAGAGGTATCGCACTGGCATACGAGTATGCGGCAAGCCAGCCGTACAATAAGCTCGATGCACTTTACGTTGTCGGCGATTTTGCTGACAGTGGCAGTGACGATCAGTTTGAGGATTTCCGTAAGACACTTGATACCTGCGTAAAGCCCGAAACGAAGTGGATGCTTACGATGGCAAGCCACGAATATTTTTCGGATGGCGGCGAAGAGGGTGCTCTTGAAAGACTTGGCAGAATTATGAAGCAGAATCCGGATAACCACATTGTAATCAACGGCTTTCATTTTATCAGCGTTACAACAACACGCGGCTGTAAATTCAGCGATGAGAAGCGCGAATGGATCAAAAAAGAACTTGATATAGCCGCTAAGGACGATCCTTTTAAGCCGATCTTCTTTTTCCAGCATCCACACATTCAAGGCACGGTTTATGGCAACGTATACTGGGGTGAGGATGAGATAACAGATATTCTTATGAATTATCCCCAGATTATCGATTTCTCGGGTCATTCACACGCACCCGTCAACGATCCGCGTTCAATCCACCAGCAGCATTTCACCTGTGTAGGTACAGGCAGCTTCAAGTATTTTGAGCTTGATGAGTTTGACAAGGTTTATGGCACCGTTCCTCCCAACGAGAAGAATGCAGCACAGTATATTGTTGTCGAGGCTGATGCTGCAGGCAGAGTGCTTATAAAGCCTTACGATGTTATCACCGAGCGCTTCTTCGGGTATGAGTGGCTTGTCGAAACTCCGTGGGAGCCTGATACCTTCAAATATACCGATGCACGCTATCTTACTGACGTAAAGCCCTGCTTTGCAGATAATGCCAAGCTTGAGTTTACTGTTGAAGGCGACAGCGTAAACGTTAAGTTTGACCAGGCTAAGATAGACGAGGATAGAGTAAACGACTACAAGGTTACAATCCGCCGCAAGGCTGACAGAGCAATCGTCAAGCAGGTCTGCTTCTGGTCAAGGTACTATCTCAACGATATGCCCGAAACAATTGAACAGAAGATTACCGAGCTTGAAAAAGGCGAGTATATTGCCGAGGTTACTGCACGCGGCTTCTGGAACAATAAGTCTGCCAACAAACTCGTCGGCGAATTTACGGTTTGATTTAAATGATATTTGCCTCCCTTTCTTCATATAAGTTGAAGAAGGGGAGGCGTTTTTTATGCTTGCTGAAATGTTAAAGGCTGTTTTTCTCGGTATTGTTGAGGGTGTAACGGAGTGGTTGCCCGTCAGCAGTACCGGACATATGCTGCTTGTTGATGAGTTTCTCACTCTTAATGCAAGTGACGAGTTTAAGCGGATGTTTTTTATTGTCATTCAGCTCGGTGCAATTCTTGCTGTTACCGTTTTGTATTTTTTCAGAATGTTTCCGTTTGAAATCAACAGGGGATTAAAAATGAAAAAACAGACGGTATCTGTGTGGCTTAAGGTGATCGTAGCGTGCGTACCCGGTGCTTTTGCAGCAATTACGGTCGGTGATTTTGTCGATGCCAATCTGCACACACCGTCTGTGATTGCAGTAGCTCTGATTTTTTACGGTATAGTCTTTATATTTATTGAATCAAGGCTTAACGGTAAAACACCAAGGGTAGAAAAACTTGAAGAAATATCGTTTCGTGATGCTTTCATAATCGGACTATTTCAAGTGCTTTCAATCATTCCCGGCACCTCAAGGTCGGGCGCAACCATTGTCGGTGCGTTGATTATCGGTGTATCAAGGGTTGCGGCAGCAGAATTTACATTTTTTATGGCTGTGCCTGTAATGTTCGGTATGAGCTTGCTTGAACTTCTCCGTTTTGGCGGTTGCGTTTCTCCGGGGGAGGCAGCAGTGCTTATGTCTGGCGCGGCAACTGCATTTATTGTGTCTCTCATAGCTGTCAGAATGTTGATCAGGTATGTCAGCAGTAAGGGCTTTACAGCTTTCGGATATTACAGGTTGCTGCTCGGTGCGTCTGTGCTGATTTATTTTGCTCCGGAATTCTTCGGTTGATTTCAATTCTGAAAAATACTTAAAATCCCTCTTGATTTCTTTTGCATAGTGTGTTATTATATTTGAGCGCTAAGCACATCTGCAAAAGTGAATATGGGGGTATAGCTCAGCTGGGAGCCCAAGGCACTCAGAAACGCACCCCACAAATAACTTAATAAATAAATTACTCAGTGTGCCCTTTTTATGGGGGCGTAGCTCAGCTGGGAGAGCGCTTGAATGGCATTCAAGAGGTCAAGAGTTCGATCCTCTCCGTCTCCACCACAGCACACTGAGTAATTATTTTTTGTCCGCTTTAAAGTGATTTTTTATTATGAATCCTTTGAAAATAAGTTGTTTCTATGTTACAATAAAACATATTTACTTGTATTTTTATTTTATTTTAAATAAACTAAGGGATGGATTCTATGAAAAAGGTATTTATAAGCCATAGTAGTGAGGATTTTAATTTTGCAAAATCATTGTGTGATTCTCTTGAAAATCAAGATATAAGTTGTTGGATTGCACCCAGGGATATTCCTTATGGAGAATGGTCTGAAAAAATAACAATCGCTATAGAAAATTCTAAAATTATGGTTTTTATTTTTAGTGAAAATTCTAACAAATCAAAACAGGTGTTGAGAGAAATCAAACTGGCAATAGAGAATAATGTTGTAATTATTCCTGTTAGAATTAGCAGTGAGGAATATAACCCTTCTCTGAAGTATTTTTTGGCACTGTATCAATGGGATGATGTTGATTCTAATGATTTTCGTTCAATGAACAAAGTTGTCAAAAAAATCAAGTGTTTAGTTAATTTGAAAGATTATAGTGAGTCGGAAATTGATGGTGTTAGTAACAGTCCTGAGGTTGAAATTATAAAAGGAAATTTTTATGAACTTCTTGCTAAGAGCATGACTTGTGATGAAGAAAACGAACCGAGCTCATTTAAAAGTAAATTACTTGATAGAGTTGGAAATAAGTTTATGAAAGAATATTTCGGATTTGATGAAGTTCATGATTCGTATGATTATAATGACAATCAAGTTGAGAAATTCAATCCACAAGGTTATTATTTTACGATAAACGAAAAAAATCAGTTAGGACACTGGCGTTTATTGTAAGCAAAAAATTTATTGAACCTAATTATCAATCAAAACACATTGTTGAACAGTTAGATTATAAAACCAGTGGTATAATTAATAAAAAAGTTACTTACTTTGTTGATTATCCTGACCCGTTGGGAAATCCTCTGATTCTCATCAACCTTCTAAAAGATAGTAATAACGTTGTTGTTAATATGGGATTCCTCAATCCCGAAACAGATTCAATAATGATTTCTAATCTTCCGAAAGTGTATGAATATAAGGAAATACAAAGTAAAAAAGATGATTTTGTTATGAAAATGGAAGTTGAAGAAGATAAAACTACGATTGTAATCGATTATGAATCTTTTTCATGTGTGCCTACAAAAAGATACTTTGATATTTCGAAACAAGAATGGGTATATTACATAGAATTAAGTAAGAATAAGAATTATTTTGCAATTTCTATTTCTCAACCTAATGACAGTGAAGAAATACCGGTAAGCTTTTTTATTGCCCTTGGTTATTATTATGGCTGCTACGGTCTGAAAAAAAGCATCATTGATGCCGCAGAGTGGTTTGAAAAGTGTGCAACCAAAGATGCATATTACTATCTAACTGAAATTTTCAAAAAAGATCCGTTGTTGTCTAATGAAGATGATTATAAATATTATCTGAAAAAATACAATGAATTAAACAAATGAACGTATACTATTTAACAGGGTGCGTTTTTGTGTGTATTGGGAGAGCGCTTGAATGGCATTCAAGAGGTCAGCGGTTCGATCCTCTCCGTCTCCACCACAGCACACTGAGTAATTATTTTTTTGCCCGCTTTTTGAAAGTGGGTGTTTTTGTTTTTATGGGTTTGTTGGTTGAAAAGTTGTTTTTGTTATGGTATTATATCAATATAGTTGGTGGTTGTTATGACATTGTCAGAAGTAAAAGAATTATTGATTGAAAATAACATTACTTTTTCAGAAACTCAATTTGGTAGTATTTCTGAATTTTGTTTTTATTTAACACCTTATATTACAAACAAAGATGATAGAATTCAAGTAATTGCATTGATTATTAAAAGCAATAACGGTCAAAAGCATATTGCGTTAGAATTTATAGACGAGAATAATGATGGAAATTACACTTTCTATGATTTATATTTTGGTCAATACTTTTATGAACTTTTTGATTGTGAAGAAGAACAGTTAAGTAAATCCATTTTAGACGAAATAAATAGCATTATCTCTAATAATGTTGTTGTTATTGTCGGTAACGATTTGAAAAATGGAAAGTGGCTTTGGGATTCAATTTTTGATAAGAATGAAAATGATGGTTTCGGTTTGCCCGGTTTTGAAAAGGCAATGCAAAGGATTAAAAAGCCCAAAAGTTTTCTTTCAAAATTAAAGAAATCTAAAATTCAGTATGAAATCTTTGATTGGAATACATATCAATGTATTGTTAAGTGAATTCCTATAATTATATGTAAAATGCTCCGTGTAGATTGTTGCTACAAGGAGCATTTCTCTATTTTACGCCACCTTATCAATACCCACCATAAACTGCTGAAAGTCTATGTTAAACTCAACTTTCAGTTTATATCCTCTGAAAACTTCAACCCGTTTAATCAGGCAGTTCACCAAAGGTTTCGGTATTTTCATAAATTTGATTTTGTCTATAGACACTTTATGATGTGTTTGATATAATACAGGCAAGCGAACTCAGAGAAACGTCACTTGTATTAATGAAGTTTATTTTAGGAGATGATCTTATCTTTAAGAGAATAGTTGCATTTTTAATGTCGGTAATTACTTGCATAGCAAATCTTTTGGGCATCAACACCGTGAAGATGAACAACGTTATTTATGAAGATTACGCTTACGGAACTCATGAGCGACACACTCTGGATCTGTATATTCCCAAATATGCGGATGAGGTCGGTCTCGTTCTTTTTATTCATGGCGGTGCATGGATCGGCGGTGACAAGGACGGTTATGAAAGTACGCTCGAAAAATTTGCAGGCAAGGGCGATTATGCTTATGCTGCAATAAATTATCGTTACATTAGTGATGATGTCGATCTTAATGACCTTATGGATGATGTTCAACTTGCGGTTGATTGCATTAAAAAACTTGGTGAAGAAAACGGAGTCAATATCAACAAAATGCTCCTGACAGGTGGCTCAGCAGGTGCGCATATGTCTATGCTTTATGCTTATTCCAGAGATGAAGTTTCGGCAATCACTCCTGTTGCAGTTGTAAGCGATTGCGGCCCGACTGACCTTACCGAGGAAAAGTATTTCTTTGACAATGCTATAGGCGACAAGGATGCAATTGCTCAGATCCTTTCGTGGGCGTGCGGTCAGAAAATCACCTATGAAACACGTCTTGAAGCAACCGATGCAATTAAAAAGGTTTCACCTCTTTACTATGTTGATGAAAACACAGTACCTACCATAATTAACCACGGTCAGCGAGACGATGTTGTGCCGTTTGATAATGCGGTTGCACTTGATGCTAAGCTTACGGAATGCGGAGTTGAACATATATTTAATGTTTTTCCAAACTCAGACCACGGACTTTCAAGTGACCCTGACGTAAGGAAAACTTCTGATGAGCAGATGCTTGAATATATGAAAAAATACCTTTGAAATTACAGCTGTCACATTGTGTGGCAGCTTGTTTTTTAGTGTACGGTATAACGGCTGCTTTTATATGCTCTCAAACCAAAGGCTTTTGCAAAACCGAAAGCTGTTTTCTCACCGTTTGAGGTGTTTGATTACTTGTGTTTTTGTGTAACAAAAAAGTTGATAATTGTTGAAAATACGTTTTGGCTGTGATAAAATAACTGGCAAATGTCGAAAGAAAGCTGTGCATTTTATGTTAAACAACAAATCTGTAGTTGAGAGAAAAGGCTTTGCGTGTTTTGCGTTTCTTTTTGGTCTTGCGGGCTTGCTTCTGATGGCGCACCACATATTCAGCTACGAGAATGTTCTGCGACCGTTTATGGGTTACCTGATTGAAAACAAGGTAATTACAAACGACGTAAGCGGATTGACATTTCTCAGAATGTTTACTAACGAATCCAATATTCTGGTTGATATCTATCTCATTTTGTTTGCTTTGGGTGTTTTTGGCAGCGAAAGGCTGTATAGATTTACACATAACGAGCTGCTGAGGGGTTCTATCACGTTAAATATAGCAGTTACGGGCATTATTTATTTTGCCGTGCTTCTTCCGAGCAGCTCGTCATTTCCGCTTGAAGTCAACGGTGTAAGCACGGGCGGTATGTGGTTTTCAAACGTAGTCAATACGTGGAATCACCTCGTAACACCGGTTTTATTTACAGCGTTCTGGTTTTTCCCTGTGGTGCAGGAAAAGGTGAAGGTTGTTAAAAACGCTTTGCTGTTCCTTATCTTTCCTATATGCTACTTTGTGATGTGTATAGTCTGGGGCGGCATAGACGGCTTTTATCCTTATCCGTTCCTCAATGGCAGACAGATGTGGGAATTTATCCCGGGACTTAAAGGTACACCCTATAATCCGTTGATAGGTGTCCTTCTGCTTGTAGCGGTTGTAGTTATTTTGTCAGCTGTGTTCTTCGGTGTGGGCTGTGCACTTAATGCGATTCATAACGCGGCTGTTGACCGTAAAAAAACAGAAGCTTGATTTTTCTTATAAATAAAACCTCCGGATAGTTTTTTGAACTGCCCGGAGGTTTTTGCAGTATTTAGTTAGATTTTGTATGTTGCAATATAGATTTTGTGATTGATTTCAAACTCTTCTGGATACTGCGAAAGCAATTCCAAATGTGCTTTTTCCCATTTGTCTAAAGTTTCTTTATTCATAGAAGCTTTTGTTCCTCGGCAGGCGAGCATTCTGCCGTGCCAACTTTCACGGGTGAACGGGAGTTTGCACTCAAAAATATCAAGCTGACCGTTTTCAAAAGGATGATTATACATATCCTTTGAACCTGATGCACCGGGAGTCCAGCTTGTGTTTATCTTTTTAACAAGCTCGTGGGACTTCTTGGCTATCTCATCATCGAGGGTATAGCTCATATAAATCTTCACAAAAACTCCGTTTGGTTTTAACAAGCGTTTTATTTCTTTGATAATCTTTTTACGATCAAAATACCAAAAGCACTGTGCTGCCGTGATACAGTCAAAACTGTTGCTTTCAAACGGAATTTCTTCTGCAAGCGACACAGAAAACTCAATATTATCAGCTCCTTTTTCATTTGCCAAAAGTTTAGCGACGGTAATCTGACTTTCAGAAATATCTATTGCTTTTATGTCTGCTCCGTAAGAGAACATATTAAGCGGTAAAACACCTGTTCCCGTGCCGATGTCAAGCCACGAACAACCTTTATGACCTACACCGATTTCATAAAGCTTATCATATAATTCTTTGGGATAAATATCTCTGTACTTTGCGTATTCGGCAGAGGTTTTACCAAAGTCAAAAGCATTGCCGTTATCGATGTTTTCTAATTTCACATTATCACACCTCAATCAATATGCTTCCTGTAATTCTTTACTTTATAAGTCACAGAGCCGTCACGTTTGGAATGTTCGCCATAGCTTTCAAACTTTAAGCCACATTTTTCCATAACTCTGCCCGATGCAGGGTTATCAACGGCATGACTTGCTGTGAAATCTTTTACATCGTGAACATTATGCGAAAACTCTATAATTCGCTTTGTAGCTTCGGTTGTATAACCCTTGTTCCAATATTCATATCTTATGTTATAGCCGAATCCCCAAGCACCGTCGTCATTTCCCATCGGTCCTATGCTGATGCTGCCGATAAGAATATTGCCTTCTTTTAATACAATTCCCCAATGAAAATCTTCTTCAGCGGGGACTATGTCGTTAATCCATCGAACAGTCTGGCTTATATCGGTATAAAGGGGATAAGACATAAACTTGTTAACCCTCGGGTCGCTGTGCCACAAAAATGCTGTTTCTGCATCCTCGGGAGTTAACGGTCTTAAAATCAGCCGCACTGTTTCGAGAACGGGAGTTTTTTCATAATATAATTCTTGGTTTGTTTTATTCATTTCTTACTCCTTTTCTTTGTTTCTATTGCAATAAAAGGTACGGTCATTTCTTCTTCGGTAAGACCTGCGTGAACACCGACAAATTCACGGTCTTCACGTTCTATGAATAATGATTTATTACCGGTTGCAACAGCAAGGAAATCACCGACAAAATCATATGCTCTTGCGTGCGTTTTTCCGAATCCGAAAAGATTATTCGCAAAGACCTCTTCTTTTGTTAAAAGTTTAAAATCATCGCCGAAAAGTCTGCTAAACTCGTTTCTGAAATCATCTTTCATACCGTCTTTCACAAAAAAGCTCAGGGCTCTCGGCTCGATTGACGGAGGACGTTTCAGCATTGCGGAAAGTTCGGGATAATCCTCAAGATATTCGTTTACACCGTCGCACAGCCCGTGGTCTGCGGTAATGATAACAAGAGAGTTTTTAAGCCTTTTGCAAAGCTTTTCAACCTCGCTGTTAATCAGCAAAATCTGTTCGTGTGCCTGCTCGCTTTTAACACCGTATCTGTGCATTGCCGTGTCGGGCTGATGCCAATAGGTGTATATGTATTTTGCTTTTCTTTTTCTCGAAAGCTTTTTTACTGTTCTGCAGATATGAGGCACACTTTTTATGTGATGCTTTGAAAACGGAGATACATAAACGGCAGAACCTTTGCCGTTTACCTCTTCAATTCTTTCAAATATTCTTTTGTATGGGATATATTTCCACGCGACGTTATAGTCTGCCGCAGACTCACCGTTTTTCTGTAATGTGTTGCGGAATACCGCAACATTTTCGCCTATTTCATCAAAGTACAAATCCCATCCGAGCCAAGCGGTTTCGACGGGAGAGTATCCGCTTTCTATTGCTGTTGTTGCCGCAACGGTTGTTGAGGGATATACAGACGAAATCGGACAAACAAAATGTTTTCTCAGGAAGTCATTTTCGTTCAGGTGTTCATTGATTGCCGAAACACCTAAGCCATCAAAAAGCATTACGATTATATTTTTGTAGTCTTCTTCGAGTAGCTTATCAAACTCGGGTAAGGTTTTATGTTGGCAATCTTTAACGCCGAAGTGGTTTAAAACAGACGAAGCAATTGATAAAATGCTTCTGTCATAATTCGGGTATGTAATCATATTTTACTCCTTTCTCAACACGTCAAGCGTGTGATGTGATAGGCCGATTAAATCCTGCCTTTCGCAGGTTTTGAAATGATATTTCAGATACAGTTCATAGGTTTCATCATCCATTTTGTCGATTACTTCACGCATATGGCAGGCATAACCGTCAGTTGCGAGAAAATGCAGCCTTTGTGCGTTCAAGTTTTCCGTCAATTCAAATATTTCATCTTTGGTATAAAGCTTAAAAATGCCGTGCGGAGGAAAGAACGTTTCAAAAGTTTCGGTGTCAATAAGACCGTTTTCTATGCTGAACTGCACCTTATTGTTTTTGAAAATTCCCGTTAATACAGAAGGGTCAACCATACAGTATGCAACGAAAACACAGCCGCCGCTTTTGGTGATTCGCATTGCTTCCGACAATGCTTTTTTCTGTTCTTCAACCGTATAGAGATGATACATCGGGCCGAGCAAAAGTGTTACGTCATAGCTTTCGTCAGCGTATTCGGATAGATTGATTGCGTTGCCTTGTCTGATGCTGATTTTTTCATTCGGCTGTGTTTTTGATTTAAAAATCTCGATGTTATGCTCGATAAGTTCAACGGCATCAACTTCAAAACCCTTTTGCGCAAAGTAATGCGAATATCTGCCCGTGGCTGCACCGATTTCCATAATCTTCATACCGTCTTTCAGATATTTCTCAATATACTTTGTGGTTGTAAGGAATTCGATTCTGCCGTGCTTTGATAAAAGGCGAGAATCCTCATCGATACGGTTATAGAAATCTACAAGATGATCACCTGTTTTTACAGGTTGCTTTTTGAAAAGTTTTTTGATTAATTCAAACAACTTCATAACAATTCTCCTTATAGTTTTTATAATTTGAATTTGGATATAAAAAACGGTGTAAGCAGCTGCAGATGCTTACACCGTTATAATCATATGGAAATATAGCTTTATCTATCCCAAAATGAATATAGAGGTATAAGCCTGCCGGATGACTGATAATCATGCTGTGCAAGCCAATTCATATCCATATCAAGTTTTTTGAGAAGATATGTGTTCATAATAATACCTCTGGTTGAATTTTGACAAGAATAACACACACGGTCGTGTTTGTCAAGCCTAGTGTTACGTCAGTTGCAAAGTATATCTGTTTCTATATATCTGACACCCATATCGTAAAGCGCTTTTGCCTCCTCAACGGTGTTGACGGTAAAGAGTGAGAAATTGACGTTTTCGCTGATTGCAAGGTTGATGTTGTACTCGGTGTTTTTATCGTAGCTTGCAGAAAGCCATACGTTATCGCCGAGTGCCTTGGCTTCCGCAATAACCTCGGGTGTCATCTCGTCTACAAGGTACCACAGCTCGATTGCGGGGTTGAGATCATGTATTGCCTTGAGTTGCTTGAGGTTATAGGTGAGTACGATAGCCTGGCTTACAAGACCTCTTTCTTCGATTGCATCAACGATAGCGGAAAGCATATCGTAGTTTTCAATACCGATTTCAATCTGCGGTCTTGTGCTTGTGCCTACAAAAACATCGAGATATTCCTCAAGGGTAGGTATGCGGGAATCCTTGTATTTCCAGATGTTTGCACCCCAGTTGTAGCTGAATGTTTTGAGTTCTTCCAAAGTAAGGTCGGCAATTTTGCCATACTGGCAGAATCTGCCGTCAACCTCTGCATTATGTATGACAACCCATTTGTTATCTTTTGTCAATTGAATATCACACTCAGCAGAATAGTAGTCGTTATTTACTGCTTCTACAAAAGAAGGTAAAGAATTTTCAGGGGCTAAAGCATGAACACCTCTGTGCGCTGTAAGGTAAACAGGATCTTCGGCAGAGCCTACTCCGTTTTCCGAAAGAGAAATAAGCTGCTTGGGCTGATTGAATAAAACGATTATAGGGTATGTTGGAGATAAAGCAGAAAAATAAATCGGTACAAGTAATAAGGTAATTATTTTGTTTATTATGCTTATCATTTTTTTCATCCTCTCATTTTATATGCAGTAAGTATATCATTTTGCTCAAAGGAAATCAATATTAAAACCAAAAACCGGGTATAATCACGTTTCTTTTCAAATATTATGCAATTTGATTAGTTATACGGACCTCAAACGTAGTTAACACGTAACACCTGTTTTGTTTACTGTGTTATGTTTTTTATGTCGTTTGTGAAAAGGTGAAGGGTGTCAAAAATGCGTTGCTGTTTATTATCTTTACGATATGTTACTTGGTGATATGCGGGCAAGTTGAAATTCCGAGTCGATTATGGTAAGATAAATTTCGTTATCGCAGATAATATCAGGGAGGTTACTATGAGAGTTATACAGACAATTATTTCCTATCTTGCAATAGCGGCAGCCTTTATTTCTTCAATTTTTTCGTGTGGCGATTCGGTGATGATACCGTATACAAATAATTACAAGATTCCTGACAGTATTCCCGAATACAGTGCGATTTCTATAGAGGAGAAAAACGATTGGACTGCGAAATGGATTTGGGATAAGGAAAACCTGACGGAAGAAAATGTCTGGATGTGTTTAAATAAAAAAGTAACTCTCGAAAAAAAGCCTGTAGAGCTTACCGCTCATGTCTCTGCCGACTCGAAATATTGGCTTTACATAAACGGGCAAACCGTTGTGTTTGAGGGAAGTGTAAAACGCGGCCCTGATAAAAACAGCGGCTATTACGACAGCATAGATATTGCACCTTACCTAAAAGAGGGCGAAAATTCAATTTGCGCTTTGGTGTGGTTCTGGGATAATGAAAAAAATTTTTCCTACAGCGGCAGCGGTCAGGGAGGTTTCATTTTTGAAGCCATAGGCGGAAGCATCACCATAATTTCCGATAAAAGCTGGAAGGTAAAAAGGAATAGCGCTTATGTTGACAGTCCGTTTTATCCGCCAAATTACAGACTTCCTGAGTACAGCATTTATTTTGATGCAAGAAAAGATAACAATTGGTTAAACGCAGCTTATGATTTTTCTTCATGGGAAAACGCAACCGAATATGCCGTTGGCGGTGAAGGCGTTTACGGCAAGCTTTATTCGAGAGGGATACCTTTTCTCAAGGATTACGGACTTAAAGATTACGAGAATTCAAAGAACTATGAAAATTATACCGTAAAAAAGCTTTTCGGTGAGAAAATCACCGTAGATATTCCGTATAATGCACAGGTTACTCCGTACCTTAAAATCATAGCACCCGAAGGCAAAAAAATTCGTATAACAACAGAAAATACTCTGATCGGCGCAGTTTCAACCACTTATATAACCAAAGAGGGAGAGCAGGAGTTTGAGGCCTTGGGTTGGGTGAACGGAGAACATATTACTTATAAAATACCCAAAGGTGTTACGGTTGTTTCTCTGATGTACCGTGAAACGGGATATGACAGCTCATTCTGCGGTTACTTTAAGTGTGAGGATGAATTCCTGAATTCTCTTTGGCAAAAATCTCTGCGTACCCTCTATGTTACCATGCGTGACAATTTTATGGATTGTCCTGACAGAGAACGTGCACAGTGGTGGGGCGATGTTACAAGTGAAATGATTATGACAATGTACTCTATGGACAGTAACTCCTACCTGCTGTATCAAAAGGGCGTTGAGGCGATGTTGTCTCACGTTGACGAGACGAATGTACTTCAGACGGTTGTACCTATAAACGGTGAGTATTTTGAACTTCCCGTTCAGCAGCTTGCGGGAATTGTGGGCTTCTTAACTTACTATGAATATACCGGCGACAGTGCTTTTATCGAAAAAGTTTATGATGCATCATTAAACTATCTGAAACTTTGGGAAATCGGTGAAAATAATCTTGTAGTTCATCGCGAAGGTTCGTGGGATTGGCCTGATTGGGGCAAAAAAGCGGATATGACAGCTATTGAAAACGCCTGGGTTTACTACGCTCTTTCCGCCACAGAGAAAATGGCAGGGGTTTTAGGTAAGGACGAGGATATCTCATTTATCACTGAAAGAAAAGACACCATAGCGAAGGGTTATACTGCTCTTTGGACAGAAAACGGATTTAAAAGTAAAGATGTAAGAAAACCTGATGACAGAGCCAATGCTCTTGCAGTTTTGTCCGGGCTTGCAGCGGCAGACCAATATGATATTATTACGAATGTACTTACAACCACTAAAAACTCAAGCCCGTATATGGAATACTATGTTCTTGAAGCCCTTTGTAAAATGGGAGAATATGAAGCGGCAAGAAACAGGATCAAGGACAGATACGAGGATATGATGAGTGAAGATTACTCCACGCTCTGGGAGTTTTGGGATTCCTGGCGAGGTACTAAGAATCATGCGTGGAGCGGCGGACCTCTTGTTATAATGAGCAAGCATTTTGCCGGTGTTACTCCGCTTGAGGCAGGGTATGAGAAGCTTAAAATAGAGCCTCAATACGCTCTGTTCGATAATCTGAGCTGTACCGTACCGAGTGCTAAAGGGTTAATCACTCTTAGTTACGAAAAAACTGACGGGGATTATATCATCTCTCTTACTTTACCGGAAGGTATGGAGTCTGTTTTGTATGTGCCTGCCAACGCTGTTGTAAATATCAATTCAAAATTGTTTTACCAAAACGGTGAGTATGTAGACGGTTATACAAACGGCAGTATAGAGATTGTGGAAACAGCACCCGATAACAGGTAACGTAAACTATACACTGAGTAATTATTTTTTTGACATAATTTTACAAAACTGATATAATTATTCGGGTTTGTTAATTTTTTTAGGAATAGGACGGATATAAGTTGATTAGCGCGGAAAGGGTAAAAGAAGTTGCAGACTTATACTATGATGACATATATAATCTTTGCCGCTTAAGGCTCAAAAACGATGATGAGGCCTCTGAAGTCGTTCAGGAGGTTTTCCTTTTCTTTCAGAAGAATTACAGTGAGCTGGAAGACAGTTTTATTAAAGCGTGGCTTTACAAGGTTGCGGACAATAAAATTAAGGAACAGTTCAGGAGTATTGCAAAACGTGAAAAGGAGCTCATTTTCGGTGCCGTGTTTGGTGCTAAGTCGAGTGAGGATATTCTCTATGAAATGGAAGAGGATAGCAGAATAACCGACGAAGAAATTGAAGAAAAGAAGCAAGGCATTCTTGATTCTTTGAGCGAAAAAGAGCTTGAGCTTTTTGAGTTGTTTTATACAAAACGTATGGAATACGCTGAGCTTGCAAAGGTTTATAATACAACTGAACATGCGGTCAGGTCGAGAGTATACAGACTAAGACTGAAAATCAAAGAGAAAACAGCCTTAGTATTTATGGCGATTTTGCTTCTTTTTATGAAATTATAATTTTTTTAAAAATTTTTCAAAATTTTTGCGTGACAAATCGCAATTTCCTTCATATATACTTGGAGGAGGTTTTACTTTTATTGAATCATAATTTTTGGAGGTGAAAAAAATCCATGGAAAATAAGCACAATGAGACTGCTGAAAAACAATCTTTGAAGGATAAGCTTATGGCAATCATTTTGCTTGAAACCTCAAAGGAATATAAGAAAATGGATAGTGACCTTGTGGCTGAATGTGTTGATTTTCTTATGGAACTTGAGGGAAAACAAAGACTTACTAAGGAAGAAATTGAACAAAGGGTAAAAGAAATACCGTTTGCGGGGAAGGTAACAGCACTGAACTCTTATGCTAAGAAAAAGCTGAGAGCAAAGCGTATTGCTGTCATTGCCGCCGTGCTCGCGGTGCTCATAACACTCTTTGGTATGCTTGCTGTCGGTTCGGGCGATGCTGTCACTGAATTTTTCAGACGTGTGGGTCACTCTGTTCATGAGTTGCTCGACGGCGGTTCGAAAGAATACGGCAATATAACTTTCCATAAATATAACAAGACCAAGACGTATTCTTCATTTGAAGATTTTGCAAAAGATGAAGAGATTGAGATTTTATATCCAACTTGGTTACCGAATGATGAAAAGATTATAGAGGTTAGGTGTTTGATTGTAGGGGAAACTGAAGTATATACTTTGCTTTCAAATGTGTCTAATCACAGTATAGAAGTTGAAATCGGCTCTGCTTTAGCCGAAGATTTCAAAGTGAATTGGATAGAGAAGCAAGTTTCAGGCTATTTAATATACTATGAAAATAAACCCGAGTATATACAAGCAAATTTTATTTACAAAAACAATTTGTATTGTGTGAAATCAGATACTGAGGATAATCTTTTCAGAATAATAGAGAATCTTAAGGAGATTAACTGATATGAAAAAAATTATCGCTCTTATCATGACTGTTGTTTTGCTCTGTTGTGCAATGCCTGTTTCGGCAGGTGCCGAAGGTGCCGACGAAGGTACGGTTACCGTTACCGTGAACGAAACAGAATTTATTTTTGATGCTGACACAACAGAGAACTTCCGCGAAAAAGCTATCGCTCATTATTTCCACGGTGAAGATGACGGCGCTGCAACCTACGGTCTTCTATGCACTCTTTTTGGTCATAAACTCGAGACATCAACTGTTGCAGCCATAGTACATAAGGTTAGCGCAACATCTCCGCGTTGCCGACGTGAAATTTATGATGTTGAAACTTGTTCGAGATGTGACTATACCAAATCCACTATGATTAGTAGTAGTTACATCGTTTGCTGTAAATAATTAAATATATGCCGATGTGGCAGATAAATCGGCATATATCATCTGAATAGGGTGAGATAAAATGGAAGAAAAACTGACCGTAAGCTTTTTCGGCCACAGAATAATATCGGATTACCGGGCTGTCGAGCAAAAACTCTATGAGCTTCTTCGTGTCATAATAGGCAGGGGAGGCAGAACGGTTGAGTTCCTCGTCGGCAGAAACGGTGATTTTGATATTATGACGGCATCCGTTGTCAGAAGACTAAAAAAAGAAATGAACACGGATAATGTTTTTCTTACCCTTGTTCTGCCCTATGAAACCGCTGAACTGAGAAACAATACGGAAGCGTTTGAAAATTTTTATGATTCAATAGAAATCTGCGAAGCCTCTGCTGATGCAAATTTCAAGTTTGCTATCGTTGTACGCAACAGAGATATAATTGACAGGTCGGATATAGTTGTCGTTTACGTTGAAAACGAATTCGGCGGTGCATACCGGGCCTTAAAATACGCAGAGAAAAACGAAAAACGGATTGTAAACCTTCACCAAAATTAAAAAAACGCTTAACCAAAAAGGAGGTAATGCGAAAAAAATTCGCATTACCTCTGATTTTTGCGTGACAAACCTTGAATTTTATCATATATAGTTATACGGATAATTACGAGGTGATATTTTGAAGGAGTACAAACGCCGCCTTAATTTAGTGAAAAAACATTTGAAAGATAAAAAAATTAAACTTGATGCTGAAAAACTGGATTTGCTCATCAGCCAAGAGCTTGAAAAACCTGCAAATGAGATGGATACGCGTTTAATTGATCTCTGCCTCAATGCACTGGTAGAATACAGGAGTTTCATATCTCCAAAATGATGTCAAGCGTTCGGTTCTCTCCGTCTTTCAAAACCCGAAGTTGTTGCAATCTTGGGTTTACACCTTATTTATGTGTTTCGTATACCGCCCGAGAACTGTGTGCTCACGCAGGTACAGGCTTCGTATGTCGGGACGCTTTTCGGGGTAAGCGGAGAAGATTTTCATTGCTTCTTCAAGCTTAAGCCACTTGGGCGTTACACCGTGTTCAATCTCAATTTTTGTCAGACTTTGTTCGGCTTCTCCCGTTATTTCGCATATGAAATAATTGCTTATGTAAAGCGTTTCAAAGCTGTATTCGTTAATTGTTATAAAATGTTCAACGGGCTTTACTTTAACCCCTGCTTCTTCTCTGAGCTCGCGTATACAGCATTCTTCAAGTGTTTCGCCGTCTTCCACTCCGCCGCCGGGCGACATAAAAACACCTGTGTTTTCTTCGTATGTGAGCAGAATTTTTCCGTTTTGCACGGCAATTGCCCTGGCCGATTCGCGCACTCTTTCCGGTGGGTCGGAGTAAACGGTATTGTATTGGTTGATGATTTCTTTTGCCTTCTCCATTTTGCGCCTCACTTGAATTTGATGCGCTGATTATACCATAATCAGCGCATCAAAACAAGATTTTATCTGATACCGTATCTGCTGCAGTAATCAACAACTATTCCCTTGAAATGGTCATATTTAAAGTTATTCTTAACGTCACTTATATCAACGTACAGACCTGTAATAAGGTTCTGGATTATTGCCTCTGCGAGAAATGCCTCAAAAACGTAATCATCTGTGAATGCTGACTCAATATCTGTGTTGAGCCTTGTGTTGATGCCCTCTATTGCAGCGCGGTAAATGATGTTTTCTGTGCCGAGATATTCGCCGGCATTTTTGATGCCGACAAGCCCTTGCTTCATATCTGATACAGAAAACTTACCTTTGTATTCGTTGGCTTTTTCGCCTCCAATCAGAATACCGTCCACGGTTGTTTCAAGTATTCTTGCAAGGTCTGGCAGAATAGCTGTGTCCGGCAGCGTTTCGCCACGCTCCCATTTGCTCACCGCCTGGAATGATACGCCGATTCTTTCGCCAAGCTCACTTTGCGTTATTCCTTTGGCTTTTCTCAAGGCGGCAATCTGTCTGCCGACTTTCTGTATGTCCATCTTTTTTCTCCTTTGCTGAATCTTGGTTTCATTATAGCAGCGGAGAGGTCAAAAGAAAATAACCGCGCAGGTTACTTTTTTACCGGAAAATTCAACCATTAATAAAAAAGACCATCGTGAGATGGTCTTTTTGTGTTTTATTCAGCGCTTTCCGCTGCAGCTCTGCGCTCCAGCAGTTCTTTTTCAACCTGAGCTTTCTGTTCGGGTGTATATTTGATGAAAAGCATGGGAATAATGTAAAGGAATGCTGCAATCGCGGGGGTGAGCATTACAAGGGGCCATATCCACTTCTCAAACATTGCACTCTGTGTGCCGTAAAATACGGCACCGGGTACGTCGGCGACAGCTTTGTATCCGATAAGTCCGAGTGAGAGCGTTGCAAGTCCGCCTGTAATACCGCTTGAAACCTTTGTGAAGAAGGTCTGCATAGCAAAGGTTACGCCTTCCGTGCGCTTGCCGGTTTTCCACTCCATATAGTCAACGCTGTCGCAGAAGAGGGATGTTTGCGCAATGCTGCTTGCACCGGAAGGGATTGAAAGCACTGACATTATGACAATGCCGATAATCATATTCTTGCCCTCGTAGCCTATTAAGTAAGCGGCAACCTTGCCGATAATTGTAAGCACTTGAATAAGAATAATAACGTTTCTGTAGCCTTTGCAAATCTCTCTGAGCTTTGTTGCAAACAGCATACCTATAAAGCTGGGTGCATAAGTGAGCGCTGAGTAAATTGTTGTGATGCCGAGCGCACCGATAAATCCGCCGAAATAATTATCCGGGTACATATACTTGAAGAAGTAGGTGATAAGGTTATTGCCGAATGCAAACGAGCCGAGGAGGCTTGCAAGCGTGATAAGCAGCAACATCTTGTTTTTGAAAAGAAGCTTGAAGCATTCTGAAAGCGATGTTTGCTGCTGGCTTGCTTTTACAAGGCGTACTCTTTCCTGTGCTTTGTGGCATTTTGCGCTTACAAGTGCACCGCCCAGACCGAATATAACGGCAAAAACAAAGGTCATAAGTGCAAGTGAATTGCCGGATATTTTTGCGATTGATTCCATAACCATCGGTACGACCGCACTGAAAACACCGTAGAAAATTGAGCCTACCGTTCTTGCAAGCTGAACAAATTTGTCTCTGTCGTTTGAGTCGGGTGATATAACAGCTGTCATACCCCAGATTGCAACGTCTTGAATAGTGTAGGTTATATCCCAACACAGGTACATAATTACAAAATATGAAACGCGAAGCCACAGAAGGCTCTCTTTTGTTGAAAATACAATAAGTAAAAGTACCGTAAAAACACCTACGGGTACGGGTGTGTACTTGAGCAGGGGTCTGAGCTTTTCGCCTGATTTGAAGCGATGCCTGTCAACCACTGCGCCGATAATGGGGTCGTTGATGCCGTCCCATATTTTCATCAGCAGCAGTAATACGGTAACAACTGCAGGCGGAAACATAGCGATATCGGTCATAAAGTAGGTGAAGAACGATGCGCCTATCATACAGTAGACCAGATTCTGTCCTGCAAGACCTGTCAGAAAGCTGTTTCTCTCCTTTTTTGTGATGTGTTTCATATCGTCACGGCTGATTTATATCAGCAGCTTCCTCCTTTTCCGATCAATAGTTTTCGTTTATTGCTGTTCCTATTGCTCTGAGCAGCGAATTCTCATGGCTTGACGGGATGTCACAGCTGTAGTGCCATATCATTACACCGCCGAAGCCGTGATTAATTGCGTAGTCTGTTTTGGCTTTGATGACGTCGGGTGTGTTGAACCAGAAATCCTTGTTGATGTTATTGCAGTGATACCAGCCATCCTGTGTTGTTTTTTCGTAATACCCTTTGTAGTCATACCAGTACGCTGATAAATCAGTCGGGCGTGAATAGAAGGGGAGACCTGCATTTACCTTTTCGAACGGTATGCCGTAAATACCAACCTTTTGTGCGGCTTTTACGGTATCCTCATACGTTGCGTGTTTTCCTTCTTCGTCAATCATATCGTAAAGCATAAGTTCAAAGGTGTCAATCGCTTCGGCTGCCGCGGGTGTGAGCTTTATGTTCCAGTCACTTACGGCAATACCGAGGGTATACTTGTCACCTAACTTTTTATCCAGTGAAACAAGGAAGTTGTTGTAGTGGCGCCATGCGTTTTGCGAAAGCGGATATTCATAGTCAAAATGAACTCCGTCAAAACCGTATTTGTCGAGCACCGCAACAATGTTGTCCTCAAGCACACCGCTTGTGAAGGCTTTGTTGTGTTCAACGCTTTGTGCCTCCATCTGCTCTTCCCATACATCGGAGTCTGTTTTACCTCCGGGGCCGAGAAGGTTGAGCGTTATGTGTATGTCTCTGTTGCCTATAGCGCTTTTGAGGTTGGTGAGTGCGGTTTCAAGTATGGGAGTGTTGCAAATTACCTCACCTTCGCTGTTGAAGGTTGCACACCCGAACAGAATAGCATCTGTTATGTAATCAAAATCTTCGGGATAGATACTGCTTGCCGACTGTATGTATTCACCTATGACGTAGGTTGTGACTCTGAAATTATCAACTTTTTCGATTTTCGGAGAGGGGAGGCCGAGAAAACCGGTCAGTACGAGTGCGACTGAGATGAAAAAAGAAATTATTTGTCTGATAAAAAATGACATACTGCGTCTCCTTTACTGTGTTACTGCTGTAACGGTATATTTGTACATTGTACTCATAATTATAGCACACATGCAGGTATAATGTATAGTTGCATATAAGTAGATTTATTGCGCTCTGTTTTGTTGAAATGTTCCATTGTATGTGCTATAATTCAAATCAATAATTCGATTATAGAATGAAAGTGGAGAAAGGGGATAGAAGAATTTTACAGAAAAACCGTTGCTGCCGGCTTTAAGGGTCTGCATTTTCAGGTTGTGCATTGGCGCAACCGTGTGTTCAACCGGCTCGATGGCATTGTCGATTTTGACGGTGAGTTCAATGAGGCTGTGCAGAATTATATGGCGGCGCTCGGAAAAGAGTCGGCAAAGATCAATATTCCTTGTTTGCTGAGGAGTAATTTTGTAGATTGTATGATTAAAACTTATTATAAAGAGGGGTTTGTATGTTTGAGAGTTTAATTTTTGCACTTTTGTCACTGGTTAAAAAAGGCGTTTTCTTTATTGTTGCAGGTGTTATGTGCCTGAGTTCGTTTGCACCGCCCGAGGTTGAAGAACCGAAGTTTTTAAACGAAGATACGGGTGAATACTTCCTGCCTGATTACGGCAACACGCTCGTTTCTTCGCACAGAAGCGGTAAGGGTGCAGCACCTGAAAATACGCTTATGGCAATCAAATCAAACCTTGTCTACGCTTCGTCGGATTCCGCAATAATCGAGATGGATGTTCAGCTCACAAAGGATGGCGAAATTGTGCTCTATCACAGCCTTTCACTTGATGAGATGAGCAACAGTGCCGAGTATTTCGACATTGAGGGCACAACTGTTTTTTCAAAGACCTATGCAGAGCTTCGTGAGCTTAATATGGGTGAAAATTTCAAATCAGGCGACAGCTATCCGTACAGAGGCTTGCGAGGTGACGATGTTCCCGACGATATAAGAATTACAGCGCTCAAGGATGTTTTTGCCTGCGTGGAGAGTGAGGCTCCCGATACTTACAGATATATAATTGAGGTTAAGTACCCCCACCCGTGGGCACCGAAGATAGTTGACGGTATATATGAACTTATGCAGCAGTATGATCTCGCAGACCGTGTTATTGTTGCCAGCTTCTGGCCCGATGTTTCTTATTATATCGACAATAATTACAAAGGCAAAATCAACAGATCTGCAAACCCGTTTGAGATTGTTGATTTGTACGGCAGTTACCTCAGGAACGATGACCTCAGCAGTGCCGATCTCAGCTACACCTGTCTGCAGATGCCGTATTACCGGGATGACGGAATGCTCCTTGTAGCAAATCTCGGCAAAGCAAGTTTTATCGACTATGCACACAGGCACGGTATCTCAATGCAGTACTGGACGGTTAACAGTGCCGAAGATGCAAAATATCTCGCCGCCGCAGGTGCAGACCTGCTTATGACCGACTATCCCGACAGAATACGAGAAGCACTTGAAGATTGAAAAAAGCTCCGGATTTTTCCGGAGCTTTTTTGCTTATCTGAGTTTGAGCACAGCGTTGTAATCGTCAATTCCGTAATTGCCTACCGTGTGCTTGAGTATTTCGTACATATCAATCTGTTCACCCTGTGAACCCTTGATTTTTTTGAACAGAGGTTTGAGGCGTTTGAAAAGCTTGAGCAGAGCATCGCCGCCGGGAGTGCCCTCTGTAAATGGCTGGTTGCCCTCAAAAACCTTTCTTACAAGATCAATTGCAAAATCTACGAAGGAGATTTTGCGTATGCTTTCATCTACCCTTATCATAAATATTCTTGCAAAGCCGCCGACTGTCATCTTGCGGAGCTTTTTGCCCATAAATCCGATAATCTTCTCAACTGCGGGTGTGTTTTTGATTCGCAGCTTGTTCAGAAATCTGACAGGGTCATCGCTCATTGAGTTGATATATGTTCTTATCATTCTTTCAAACTGCACCCTGAGGTATTCTTCACCCGTCAATCCTTTTTTATCCCAATCAAATTCAGGTATCGGGATGCTCTTTATATCTACGGTTGAACTGTCCTTGATTGTTACAAGTCTTATAAATGCAGGGCAGCCGATAACCGAGCCGGTGCATACGTCGTAAAATTTGCTGCCTTTCTCTGTTTCGGTAACGTTTATGCTCTGGTTGTGCATATGTCCGGTGAAAATAAGGTGAACTCCGTTGTCTGCAAGTGTTGAAATCAGCTTGCTGCTTCCTTTCTGTCTTGCATCTCCGATGAGGTTGAACAAGGGCTGTCCTGCGAGAACAGGGTAGTGCTCCATTGCAAACATCATCTGTCCGTCATTCTGCGCCTTTTTTGCCTGTGATTCAATCCACGCAAGGAATTCGTCGGAGTATTCGCAGCTCTTTTTCTCGGCCGTATCGTTGCAGATAACAAGCAGTCGCACATCTTCGCTCAACTGTGCAACATAGGACATATGCTCGCGGTTAAACTCAATTGCCTGTTTGTAGCCGAAATCTCCGTAGTAGTCATATAGGTCGGAAAATTTTGAGCCTTCGGGTGTGATTCTTTCGCCGCCGTCATATGCAAAAGGCCTTTCGTTCATATCGTGTCCCGCAGTCACAACGTAAACCTTTTTGCCGCTTTTTTGTTCAAAGTTTTTGAGCAAAGCCGAAAAATCCTCGTGGCTTCCTTTTTCACCGTTGAAGGTGAGGTCGCCCGCAATAAGCACAATATCGGCCTCATCAGCTTTTTCAAGGTAGCTGAAAACGGCTTTGTTTATGCTTTCTGTTTCGGCAAAGCATTTCTGCTCAAAGTCCATAAACTTTTCGTATTCCTCACCGTATGCGCCAAGTGAGTTCTTGAAATAGTGCGTGTCGGTAATAACAAAAAACTTCAGTTCTTTCATTTAGGGTTACCCCTTTCGTTATTTGCTTTTTTGATATTATATTACATAAAGGCCGCTCTTGTCAAAGTTATTGTATGTTACGGAATTTTATCCACAACCTATTGAAAAAAACTGATGAATATGCTATTATTAGAAAAATAAATTCATTGGTCAGGTGGTGTATTATGCTCGGATTTAAAAAGAAAGATAAATCTCAAGCATTCCAACCAAGCGTTGATTATAAGGGTAACAGACGTTACGTCGGCAGGTCAGAGACTGTTGCCTACGTTCTTAACGACGCCGCAGCTTCACTTAATATCAGCGATTTCTATGAGCGCTATATTTACGACGTTGTAAAAATCGATTTCAACTATCTTGCATTACATAACTTCATTGCAACAATCTGGGATATTATAAACGATACATTCATTGGTGTTATCGTTGAGCGTACACGTACACGTTGGGGTAAATTCAAGCCCTACATGCTCTTCGGTCAGATTCCGCTTATGATAATCGGTCTGTTCTATTGGGTCATTCCGTTTATCTTCCCCGGTACTGCCGCAAACTATCTTCCCAAGCTCATTTTCTATTCGATTATGATGATGGTGCAGGAAACTGCAGGTACGTTCACAAGCATTGCAAATACCGGCTTTATGACCACTATCACGCCCAACCCTGTTGAGCGTACAAGGCTTATCACAATGGCACATCTTCTCTCCCACATCTTTGAGGACCTGCCAAAACAGATTTTCGGTATTCTTTACGATTTGGTTATTAACAAGGTCGTCGGTTGGGAGCTTCCCAATCTTTTTGCGGGCTTCGGTCTTGCGTGCGCAATTCTTTCTACAATTTTTGTTATGTACTTCTTCACGCTCAGCCGTGAAAGAGTTCAGCAGTCGGTTGAGCGTCCGAGCGTTGTTCAGGGCCTCAAGGCTATCGTTACCAACAGACCTGTTCTCATTCAGGTTGTTTCTTCGTTCCTCAGCGGTTTCAGTATCGGCAAGAGCAGAACGAACTTCTATATCGACGTTATCGGTTCAATCACCTGGAAAACAATCGTCGGTATTCCCGCATTCCCCGTTAAGTTCATCAGCTACAGCTTTGTTGCTCCGCTGCGTAAGCGCTTCTCAACAAAAGCACTGTGGATTTTCGAGGATGCATGGACGGATATGCTCTGGATGGTCGTCTTTGGTATAGGCTCCATCAACAATAACTTCATGAATAAAAAAGTTATTCTTCCATTGATGGGTATTGAAGAAATCTTTGAAATGTGCGTTTACGGTCTCCGACGAGTTATTCCCAATGAAATCGTTAACGAATCTATGGACTACTGTGAATGGAAGAACGGCTACCGTGCAGAAGCTATGACGGGTGTTGCACAGTCGCTTATAGCTAAATTGCAGAACACCGTTATGGGCAGTATAAATGCCATTGTTATGAAAAAAATCGGTTATCAGCAGGGCCTTGAAATCGGTACACAGACCACAAAGACTAAGTGGTGGATTTTTGCTCTGGGTACAGGCATTCCGATCATCACAAGCAGCCTCGGTATTATTCCGAAGTTCTTCTATCCGCTTAATGCCGAAATGCGCAACCGTATGTATACCGATCTTCAGGAGCGTCGTGACAAAATGGCAAAAATCATGCAGGAAGGCACTGCAGAGGAAGCAAGGCTTGCTGCTAAAGCAGAAATTCAAGGCGAGTTTGTCAATAAAAAGTAAATCTTTTCAATCCCTGACCTTCGGGTCGGGGATTTTTTCTTTGCAAAATTTTAATTTGCTGTTGACTTATATTTATAAAAAGATGTATAATCCAGTTATTGAATGTGCATAAATTGCACGGAATCGGAGGTAAAAATATGATTAAAAAGCACAAAAAACTTCTCTCGGTTATTCTTGCCTGTGCTATGTTGCTTACGCTTGCACTGCCTGCGCTGGCATCTGCACCTGCCAAGAAAAACTACATAATCGAAAACCCGTACGACGGAATTGATTGGGATGCCTGGGACGATTACAAGACCCAGCTTCACTGCCATACAAACGCAAGCGACGGCTTCCTGCCCGTTCAGCAGTTCTGCGATATGCACTATGCACTCAATTACGAAATAGTTGCGCTCACAGATCACGGTACACTCAATCGCGGCTGGAATGTTGCTCCCGAAATCGTTCCGCTTATGCGTATTATCAAGAAAGAGCGTACCAACAACAACGCTCCCATAATTCCTGTTGACGAGGAATCATACCAGGGCTATCTCAACGGTACGAACCCCGACAGAACATATACCACAACAGACGGTGATCTGCTCGTGCGTACCACAACAAACGGTATGCTTGACGTTCCGCTCGGAAATGAGCAGAATATGGCTACTCCTTTTGCCGACTGCCATCTTACAAGCTATTGGGCTGAGTACGGTCAGGGATACGCAGGCGTATACGGCGACTATGAAACTCCCTGCCGTGAGGTTGCAGAGCGTGACGGTATCACTTTCCTTTCCCACGTCGGTGAATATGTATATCCCGATAAGGATTCTGCAGACCACGTCGGACAGAAAATCGATGAATACTACGTAAATAAGTTTGCAAGAATTTTCCTTGATAATCCCGAAAATTCACTCGGTATGGGTATCAACAGCGCAACCGACGCGCATACACGCTGTGATCGTATTCTTTACGATCAGATTCTTCAGAAGACTATTCCCAACGGTGTTGTTCCGTGGGGCAATACATTTGCCGATTCTCATAACGAAACCTCACTCAACGATGCTTATACAATGAGTTGGATGCCTGAGCTTACACTCGACGCTTTCCGCACCTGTCTTGAAAAAGGTCAATTCTTCTCAATTTCTCATTTCTCCAACGGTGTTGAGCTAAACGGTATGGAAGAAATGCCCGGCTTTGTTGAGCAGGACGTTTACGACACAAGAGCTTACTGGCGCGATGATACACCTCAGGTTAAGAAAATTACCGTAGATCAGGAAGCTGATACAATCACGGTTGAAGGTATCAACGCTAATATCATCACCTGGGTTTCAAACGGTAATGTTATTAAGCGTGAATCGATTGAGAATGGCTCGGCTACACTCGATCTTCACAATGATGATCTCCTTGATGAGCCTTATCTTTACCTTCGATTCTATCTGTCGGGCGATAACGGCATCTGCTATGCAAACCCGATGGTTCTTAATGTAGAAGGTGAGGAATTCCCGGCTGTAGATGTACCGGAAACTCACGATATTTCAACCTTCCTTCGCGCTCTTGTAACTGTACTTGATGTTGCAATCTTCAAGTTCAATCCCGTCATTTGGATCTTCAAATATTTCGGTCTCGGTTACAACCCGCTCGAAAGAATTTTTGAATAAGTAATAATTTAAGGCATCCGATTTTAAACCGGATGCCTTTCTTTTATTTGTTAAACGGCTTTGAGTAAGCTTTGGCCCATGCCATAACTTTTTTTCTGTCCCATTTTCTCGGCATTGCTGCACAAACAGCCGTAACCTGTGCTATTTCGGTGCCGCAGCCGATAATCTTTTTGAGCAGTTTTGTGTTTTTGATTGCGCACTTTCCTTTGAGCATAAGGTCGTGAATATCAAACTTAAACAGATCATAAAGACTGGTGAAATCTGCCGTCATTGTGATATTGTCCTCGTTGAGCATACCCGAATCAAAGCAGTAGTCAAGCTCATCGGGGGTCAGGGAAAGAAGCAGATATTTTACACATTCGAGCGGTGCGAGTCCTGCACCGAGCTCTTTGTAGTATTTAACCTGATAATTCCACAGCGTTTCTGCGCTGAATGAGCAGTACTTGTCTTTGGTTACGGTATCTGCGAGCATTCTTGCTGCTTTGAGTGAGTTTGCAATGCCTGAGCCAATGAGCGGCACTGTCATAAATGCGCTGTCACCGATTGCGGCGTATCCGTCACCGACCATAACCGAGAGGGGATGGCGAACGGGAATTTCAACAAACTGACCGCCTCTGACCTTTTCTTTGCCCAGTCTCGGGGAGGTCTGGCGCAGGAAGTCGGCGTACTTTTCAAGCTCTTCAAGGCTGAATTCCTCGAATCTGCCAACAAGCAGGTCTGTGTGCTCATCTTCCGATGCAACCCAGCTTACGCTTCTCTCACCGCCTGCGAACAGCATAACTCTGAATTTTGCCTCAACCTCTTCGTCACTTGCTTTGTTGTAAAAAGCTCTGTAAATTGTTATTTTTTCATTGCGCCTTACTTGTTTTTCAATTCCCATTGATGGCGGTAAGTTGGTTCTGACAGGCGAATTGATACCGCAGGCATCAATTACAAGGTCTGCCTGAAAGTCGCCCTGTTCGGTTTTAATTCCTACAACTCTGTTGCCCAGGGTGAGCGGCGCAATAATCTCACACCCGTAAACAATTTTAACACCGCAGCTTTCTGCGTGGGATATGAGGTGAGAGTATATGTCTCTGCGTTCCATCTTGATTTCAAGCTTATCCTCCGGCACACGCTGTGTAAGAGATCTTTTTGCCGTAGGAGCAAAGAAGGTCATATGCTCTTTGTATTCGTATTTATCTTCGGGAGGCATAGGTATTCCGGCAATTCGCAGTGCATCCGGAGCAAAAATATCTGTCCAGTCGTAACCGAGCGTTCCCACTGCTTTCTTTTCGTAAACGGTTACGTCAAATCCTCTTTCTGCCAGAATTGCGGCAGCTGCAATTCCGCCGTGACCCAGTCCGGCAACAATTATTTTTTTGCCCATATCGAAACCTCCAAGTAATTATGATTATCATTTTATCATTTTTTCTCTTAATATCAAGTGCTTTTTGAATAATGCGGCTTAATTTTGTTATTTCATTTTGCTGTTTGTTATATCGGAATATTCGTTAGTAAGGTAGGTTAAAAAAATAAATCGTTTCATCAATAATATGACGGTTTGTTATGTATTATTCTATTGACAGATTATCTCAAAAGATATAAAATTGAAAGCGAAAAATTCGATGGGAGTGTTTAATATGTCAGTTAAAAAACTTCAATATTTTGCAGGCGGCAAGTGGCTTGATTCATCCTGCGAAAAATATATGGATGTTTATAATCCAAGTACGGGCGAAGTTATCGCACAGACACCTTGCTGTACAAAGGATGAGGTTAACGAGGCTATTGCCTGCGCAAAGGAAGCTTTCAAGACCTGGTCAAACGTACCCGTTATGAAGAGAGTTCAGATCGTTTTCAAATTCCGTGAGCTCCTGGAAGAGCATATGGATGAGCTTACAGAAATCTGTGCAAGAGAGCACGGCAAGGTATGGAGCGAAGCCAAGGGAGACATCCTCAAGGTAAAGGAGCCTGTCGAGCTCGCTTGCTCAGCACCTTCACTTCTTATGGGTGAGAGTATGAGAGATACTTCGACAGGTTACGATACAACCCTTTACAGAGAGCCTGTCGGTGTCTTTGCAGGCATCGTTCCCTTCAATTTCCCCGGTATGATCCCTATGGGCTGGATGTCTCCGCTGTGCATTGTCTGCGGTAATACTATCGTTCTCAAGGCAGCTTCAATGACTCCTATGACCTGTATGAGACTTGCTGAGCTCTGGCAGGAGGCGGGTCTTCCCGACGGTGTTATCAATATCGTTACCTGCTCAAGAAACGAAGCGGAAATCTTTATGGATCATCCGGACGTTAAGGGTATTACTTTCGTAGGCTCAACAAGTGTCGGTCTTCATATCTATTCCAGGGCTGCTGCAAACGGCAAGCGTGTTCAGGCTCTTTGTGAAGCTAAGAACCACGGCCTTGTTCTTGAAGATGCTGCTCTCGAGAGAAGTGCAAGAGGCATTATTAATTCTTCCTTCGGCTGCGCAGGTGAGCGCTGTATGGCACTTCCCGTTATTGTCGCTCAGGAGAGTATTGCAGATGAGCTTGTCGGTTACCTTGTAAAGTTTGCAAAAGAGCTTAAACTCGGTCCTGCATACGATAAGGAATCTACTCTCGGCCCCGTTGTTACACAGGCACACAGGCAGTCAATACATAAGTGGATTGAAAAGGGTATCGAGGAGGGTGCTGAACTTATTCTCGATGGCAGAAATCCCATTGTTCCCGGTTATGAAAACGGCTTTTATGTCGGCCCCACAATCTTCGATCACGTTACAGAGGATATGACTGTCGGTCAGAGAGAGATCTTCGGACCTGTTCTCTGTGTAAAGAGAGTTAAGGATTTTGAAGAGGGTCTTGCTGTTATGAATGCTAATCCCTTTGCAAACGGTTCTGTTATTTTTACCCAAAGCGGCTATTATGCACGTGAGTTTGCAAAGAGAACAGACGGCGGTATGGTTGGCGTCAACGTAGGTATTCCCGTACCCGTAGGGGTATTCCCGTTCACAGGTCACAAGCAGTCGTTCTTCGGCGATCTTCACTGCCTCGGTAAGGACGGTTTCCGTTTCTATACCGAAACAAAGGCTGTAACAACACGCTGGTTTGATGAAGAAGAAATGAAGGCTAAAACCGTTGATACATGGGATGGTTCAGTCGGTGGCGGCGAATAATTTTCCAAGAAAAAGCTCAGTGTAATAATGTAAATCAGTTCCCCCGATAGATGGATATCGGGGGGATTTTTTTGTTTGAACAAATTGTTATAAATCGGAAAATGCTCTTGCCTTTTATATAAGCATATAGTAATATATTACTATCTTAAAATGGTGGTACATTATGTTAAACGAGAAATTTATTGAATTAAGAAAAAAGGTAATAGAAAAGCAGTTCTGCAAGATGAACAGTATGCAGCGCAGTGCAATTTTTCACACTCAGGGTCCGCTCCTTGTGCTCGCAGGTGCAGGCAGCGGCAAAACAACCGTTCTTGTCAACAGAATTGCAAATATAATGCAGTTTGGCGGTGCCTACTATTCGGGCGATTTGTGCCGCCCCGTAACACAGCACGATATTGATGCGATAGAGGCTTATCTTACAGGTGACGATTTTGCGTATGTTGAGATTGATGACCTTATGCGTGTCAATACACCCCGTCCGTGGGAGATTCTTGCAATTACTTTCACCAACAAGGCAGCAAATGAGCTTAAGGAGCGATTGGAGCGTATGCTCGGTCCCGACGGCCTTGAGATATGGGCAAGCACTTTTCACGCTGCTTGTGCGCGTATCCTGCGCAAATACGGTGACCGTATCGGTTTTACAAATCATTTCACAATTTACGATACCGATGATTCGCGCAGAGCAATGAAGGAGTGTCAGCGTGCACTCAATATCGAGGAGCGTGTTATAGGGCACAAGGCCGCTCTTGCGGAAATCAGCAGAGCAAAGGATACACTTATCAGCCCCGAAGAATTCAAACAGAACGCAGGCAGTGATTTCCGACTTCAGAAGATCGCGGCACTGTATGAGCTGTATCAGCAGAATCTTCAGCGTGCCGATGCAATGGATTTTGACGATATAATTGTCAATACCGTCCGCCTTCTTCAAACGGATAAAGAGGTTCTTGAATATTATCAAAACCGATTTAAATACATAATGGTTGATGAGTATCAGGATACCAATCACGCTCAGTACAAACTTGTAAGTATACTTGCTGCAAAGCACAGAAACCTCTGTGTTGTCGGTGATGATGACCAGAGTATCTATAAATTCCGCGGTGCCACGATTGAGAACATTCTTTCGTTCGAAAATCAGTTTAACGCTGATGTTATAAGGCTTGAGCAGAATTACCGCTCAACCCAGACGATACTTGATGCTGCCAACGAGGTTATCAGCAATAACGAGCAGCGTAAGGGTAAGAACCTCTGGACAGATAACGGCGAGGGTGAGAAGATAATTCTCAATACGTCGTATGATGAGCAGTCAGAGGCGAGATATATTGCCGATACCGTGCTTGAAGGTGTTGCATCAGGTATGCGTTTTTCTGATTTTGCCGTGCTCTACCGTGCGAATGCACAGTCAAATACGGTTGAAAATGCGTTCGTGCGTATGGGTGTACCTTATCAGATTTTCGGCGGCCATAAATTCTATGACCGTAAGGAAATCAGGGATGCGATTGCGTACCTCACGGTAATCAATAACCCGTCAGACGATATAAGGCTTCGCCGTATTATCAACGAGCCCAAGAGGGGAATAGGTGATACTACTGTTGCAAATGCGGCAGATATTGCAAATTCGCTCGGTATCAGCCTGTTTGAGGTTATTTCAAATGCGGAGGATTATCCTCAGCTCAAGCGTGCCGCAGCTAAGCTCAAGAGCTTTTCCGATATGATAAGCGGTTTCGTTACAAAAGCGGAGGAGCTTTCAATCAAGGAGCTGTTTGATACATGTATGAAAGAGAGCGGCTATGTTGATTCGCTTGCTCTTGACCCTGCAACGTACACAGAGCGTCTTGCGAATATCAACGAGCTTTCAAACAACCTCCAGCGCTATGCAGAGGAGAATGAGGAAGCTTCACTCACAGGTTTCCTTGAGGAAGTTGCTCTTATGACTGACCTTGACAATATGGAAGAAGAGGCGGAACGTGTTGTTATGATGACTCTTCACTCCGCAAAAGGTCTTGAGTTTGATAATGTGTTTATTGTCGGTATGGAAGAGGGTGTGTTCCCCGGTATGCAGGCTGTCTACAATCCGGGCGAAATAGAAGAGGAGCGCCGCCTTGCATACGTAGGTATCACAAGGGCAAAAAAACAGCTTTATCTCACTAAGGCTCGTACGCGAATGCTCTACGGTTCAACAACTCACAACCGCACCTCACGTTTTGTTGATGAAATTCCGGTTTCACTCATCAAAAATACAGGTGTTGCGGCTCAGCCTCCGATGTTTGGCGGCGGAATGGGCGGCGGTGCACGGGGCGGTTCGGTGAGCAGTTCTTTTTATTCGACACAGTTTACGAAAAGAACGGCGCCTGCACCCAAGCCTGCACCGCAGCCTGCACAGCCTGTCGAGGACTTTGCAGTGGGCGACAGCGTTTCTCACGGCACTTTCGGTACCGGCGTTGTAATTTCGGCAAAGCCTATGGGCAACGACGTTCTTCTTGAGATCGCTTTTGATAAAGCCGGTACAAAGAAGCTTATGGCAAAATTTGCAAAGCTCAAAAAGATATAATTAATTTACGGGAGATGTTAGAATGATCAAATCAATTCCTAACGGTGTTTATCCGACAATGGTAACGCCCTACACAGCGGACAATAAGGTGGATTACAACGCAGTTGAGCAGATTATCAACTGGTACTGCGAGCGCGGTGTTGACGGTATATTTGCAATCTGTCAGTCAAGTGAAATCTTCTTCCTTTCCTTTGAGGAGAGATACGAGCTGCTCAAGTTTATTATCGAGCACACTCCCAAGAATATTTCAATAGTCGCATCAGGTCACACTGCGGATGATATTCCCACGCAGGTTGATGAGGCAAAGCGTTTTATCGACCTTGGTATTGACGGCTATGTTTTCATCTCAAACCGCCTTGCAAAGCAGGATGAGAGCGATGACGTGTTACTTAAAAACGTTGATGTGTTTATGAATGAGATTCAGGATATTGCATTCGGTGTGTACGAGTGTCCTTATCCCTATAAGCGTCTTATGACACCCGAAACTCTCGGCAAGCTTGCACGCACAGGCAGATTCACTTTCCTCAAAGATACTTGCTGCAATCCTGCACAGATCAAGGCTAAGCTTGATGCAGTTGAGGGTACGGGTCTTAAGATTTACAATGCCAACTCAGCAACTTTGCTTGATACTCTTAAAATGGGTTGTGCAGGTTTTTCGGGTGTTATGGCTAACTTCCATCCCGAGCTTTACTCATGGCTTTGTAAAAACTACGAAAAAGAGCCCGAGAAGGCACAGCTTGTTCAGGATATTGTCGGATTTTTCTCTGTTGCAGAGCGTCAGGTATATCCCGTTAACGCAAAGTATTATATGACACTTGACGGTCTTGATATGGGATATACTTCAAGAGCACGCAGTGTTGAGGAATTTAGTGTCGGCTGCCGCTATGAGATTGAGGAGATGTACCGTGTTACTCAATTTGTGAAATCACAGCTCGGTATTAAATAATCAAACAAAAAGGTGATGAAAATGAAAAAAACTTTCAAAGCGATAATCAGCCTTGTATTGGCCGCTTCACTTGTTCTCGGTTGTTCAGCTGTCGCTTTTGCAGAGGATGATGGCTGCGATTGCGGTAAAACTCCCGTTGTTTTTGTTAACGGTATCGGTGGCACGATATTCGCTGCTGATGAAGCCGGCAACGAACAGATGATTTTCCCCATTGAAAATGAAACGATGGTCAGCGTAATTCTCACATATCTGCCGGCCGCTCTTATTAACGGCATTTTCGGAGGATGGGATTCGTTTGCCGTATCGCTCGATAAGATGCTCACAAAGCTTTTTGCAGGTATGGATTGTGATAATAAGGGGAATTCCGTGCTCAATGCATATTCGGACGATTGCGATGCTGTTACGGTCGATGAGCATATGGCAGATAATGAGTTTAATTTCCTTTATGATTGGCGTCTTGATCCTTATGTTTCAGCCGCAAAGCTCGATGCATATATTGATGAAATTATCGAGGTCACAGGACACGATAAGGTTATAATCAATGCCTACAGCGAGGGTGGCGAGATTTCTCTTGCTTACTTTGATGAGTACGGCAGCGAAAAGGTAGAAAAGTTTATTTCTCAGTGTTCTGCTTTCCAGGGTCTTACCCTTATCGGTAAGCTTTTCACCAATCAGTGCAGTGTTGATGCCGATCAGCTCTACAACTTCCTTATGACAATGCTTCCTGTTGTAAACGTTGATCAGGGTGTGCTTGATCTGCTTACGGTGCTTAAATACACAGGTATCTACAATCTCCTCACAAACCTTGTCAACAAGATTCTTGATGAATGTTTTGATGAAATATATGCAGGCTTTGCAACCGATGTTTTTGCCTGTATGCCGGGTGTATTCAACTTTGTGCCTGCAGAGTACTATGACGATGCAATTGAGATGGTATTCGGTGATGATCCTCAGTATTCCGAACTTGTCAAAAAGCTCGATAGATACCATCTTGCTCAGGTGAATGCCGAAAAGATTCTCAAAGAGGCTCAGGCAAACGGTATGGCAGTTGTGCTCGTTTCCCACTACGGCGTTGCACCAATGCCGCTTGTCGGCGATACCTGCTATCAGACTGACGGACTTATCGATTCTGCAAATTCATCAGGCGGTGCAACCTTTGCCCCGATGGATGCTCCCTTCGATTCTTCCTATAAGCAGAAGGTTGATGACGGACACAACCACGTTTCACCCGACGGTACTGTTGATGCTTCAACCTGTATGTTCCCCGAGAGTACTTGGTTTGTCAGCGGTTTCAGCCATTGGAATTATTCCACAAATCTTATCGATTGGCTGGTAGCATATGACGGCCAGCCCACGGTAACAGACAGTGCTGAATTTCCGCAGTTCCTTGTAGGTAACACTACGGAGAATACGGTCAGTGCCAAATAAATGAATGATAAAAAAGACAGAGGTTACTTCACAGCGAGGTAACCTCTGTCTTTTTATGCCTTCAATAATATTTATTTTTTCCTCTTTGTTACGACTATTTTTTTGTTTGTTTGCGGCTAAACTTGAAACCAAGGGCGGTGATCAAGGTGTGAGGCAGGTTGTTTATGTTGATGTGTTGGTTGCACTCAATGTTATTCTGAGCTTTTTTCTTATAAAATCAGTTTGTGCCGTTGCGCATGAAAAGCCGAAAACTCTGCGTGTGCTTATCGGGTCTTTGATGGGCGGAGCATATTCGCTCGTGATTTTTTTGCCGGATATGCACGTGGCTCTGAATATAATCGGCAGAGCTTTATTTTTGCTTGCCGTAACTCTGATGGTGTTTGGCTTTGGTTACATAAGGCGGTTCTTTCGTTGCTTTTTTCTGCTGTGTGCGGCATCGGTGATTTGCGCAGGTGCGGTGGTTGCCGTGTGGCTGCTGTTTTTGCCGAATGCGATTGCGGTGCACAACGGTTCGTTTTACGTTGATATCAGTTTTATTCAACTCGTTGTTATATGTGTGATGCTCTATGTTTTTGCGCGGATTTTTGGCAAGTTTTTTGCCAAACGCAGCAGTGAAGAAATAAATGTGCAGTTGAAAATAAGCTTTAACGGCAAAGTTGTATCGACAAACGGCATCATTGATACCGGCAATACACTCTGCGATTCGTTCACGGGTGAGCCGGTCAGCGTAATTTCGCAAAGCCTTGCACTTAGTCTGCTTCCTGCTGCTTGTGTGGCTGCGGTGACAGATCCGATGAGCGGTAACATTCCTGAGGGTATGCACCTTATCGTGTCTGATACCGTAGGCTCAAATGCTCTTATGTGTGCATTTAAAGCGGAAAGTATGATGCTTATTTCGTCAGATAAGCAGGTTAATGTTAAAAACGTAACCCTTGCCGTCAGCCCGAGAGAAACTTTTGCGGGCGGCAAAAGCGTGCTTGTCAATTCGGCTTTTATTAATGATATTCAGGGAGGAAGAGAGAACGATGAAAAAACTCAAAGAATTTATAAGGCGGATAAAATTAAGGTTTGCAAAGAAAGGAATCTATTACATAAACGGTCCCGAAACTCTGCCTGCACCGCTGACAAGTGCGCAGGAGAGGGAAGTGATGAAGCAGATAGAAAGCGGTGACAAATCAGCAAGGGAAAAGCTGATTGTTCATAATCTCAGGCTTGTTGTTTACATTGCAAGGAAGTTTGAAAATTCAGGGGTAGGTATTGAGGATCTGATTTCAATCGGCACAATCGGTCTTATCAAAGCTGTCAATACGTTTTGTCCCGAGCGTAATATAAAGCTTGCAACCTATGCTTCAAGATGTATAGAGAATGAGATCCTTATGTATCTTCGTAAAATATCCAACTCAAAGGTCGAGGTGTCTATCGATGAGCCGCTCAACGTCGATTGGGACGGCAACGAGCTTTTGCTCTCCGATATTCTCAGCAGTGATGCGGATAGTGTAAATGTAGGCATTGAACATGAGGAGGAGCGGAGTATTCTTCTTAACATTATTGATGCACTCGGTGAGCGTGAGCAGATGATAATGCGGCTGCGCTTCGGAATCGGGAGCGATCGCGAGCATACGCAAAAGGAGGTTGCGGAAATGCTCGGCATATCGCAGAGCTATATTTCAAGGCTTGAGAAGCGGATTATCGAGCATATAAAAACAGAAATGGAAACGGTATTGAATTAACGGAAGAAATGTTATAATATATAGGCAGACGTAGAGTCTGTCTATTTTTGTTTGGGTGGTGAATTTATGAAAATTGCGGCTGTTGTGGCTGAATACAATCCCTTTCACTGCGGGCATAAGTATCAGCTTGAAAAAACGCGTGAGTCGGGTGCAACGCATATTGTCGCTGTTATGAGCGGTAATTTTGTGCAGCGAGGTGAAGCGGCAATTTTCGATAAATTTACACGTGCAAAAGCCGCTGTAAGCTGCGGCGCAGACCTTGTTGTTGAGTTGCCTCTTCCTTGGGCTATGAGCACGGCACAGAATTTTGCCGTGGGTGCAGTGAGCATTGCCGGTGCGCTCGGCTGTGTCGATATGCTCTCGTTCGGCAGTGAGTGTGACGATATATCGGTACTTGAGTACGCAGCTCAGGTTGTTTATTCGGCCGAATTTGAATCAATGCTTGCCGAGTTATTGCCCTCGTGTGTTTCATACGCTGCGGCGCGTGAGCAAGCTGTTGCACATCTTGCAGGCGAAAAGGCGGCAAATCTGCTCTCGAACCCGAATAGCATACTGGCTGTTGAATATATCGCGGCTGTAAAAAAATTCGGCTTTGATTTCAGGTTGAATGCGGTAAAGCGGTACGGTGACGGCTATAATTCAACCGTCGCTTCCGGTGACGGTTTTGCTTCTGCAAGTGCGATACGCCGTCTAATAACTTCGGGTGAGGATTTTTCTTCGCTTGTTCCCGTCGCTTATCCGACGGACTATGCCGATTCCTCACGGCTCGATATTGCTTTGCTTTATGCACTGCGCAAGCTCACCGCAAAGGATATTGCACTTGCTCCTGATATTTCGGAGGGGCTTGAAAACAGAATTTTTGAGGCTTCAAGAGTTTCGGGCAGTGTTGCACAGCTTATTGATAACATAAAAACAAAACGCTATCCTACAGCGAGAATACGCAGAATTATCATGAGTCTGCTTCTCGGCCTAAAGTCTGAGCATTCTCAGGGCTTGCCGCCGTATATCCGCGTTCTTGCCTGCAACGAAAATGGCAAGCAGATTCTTTCGGCGGCTGCACCGTCGCTTCCCGTTGTTGCAAGAGCATCGCAGTTCAAACAGCTTGATGCGGCGGCAGGTGAAATATTTTCGCTCGAATGTATGGCTGACGATATTTATGCTCTCTGCTTTTCTCCTGCAGGGGATTGCGGAGCGGATTATAAAGCAAAAGTGTTTTAACGGAGGTTATTTGTATGCATCTCGGTATTATCAACGGTTGGTCCGACGGCTGTATTAAGGCTGTCAGCGAAAAAGGTCTCGGTTGGGTTGAATTCTGTGTCAACCATAATTACGACAGTGCCGAAGTTCTTGCTCAGGCAGACGAAATAAAAGCAAGCTGTGAAAAGTACGGTGTTCGTGTCGGCTCAATCGGCAGATGGGGTATGGATAGGGTAGATGATGACGGTAAAGTTATTCCCGAAGCTCTTCAGCACGACAAAAACTGTATTGACCTGGCTTCAAAGCTCGGCTGTCCCGTGTTCAATTGCGGCTGTAATGAGGTTGAAACAAAGAGCTTTATGGAAAACTGTGATATCGCAATTAATTATCTCTCAAAGCTTATCGAGTACGGCAAAGAGCGTAACGTCAAAATCGCGGTCTATAACTGTGATTGGGCAAACTTTGTAGTAGAGGATAATGCTTGGAGTGTTGTTCTCGGCAGACTTCCTGAGCTTGGCATCAAGTATGATACGTCGCATTGCATTAACAGGGGAGGCAGCTACCTTGCCGAAATGGAAAAGTGGGGCGATCGTTTTTATCATTTTCATATCAAGGGCACACTCTATATCAACGGTGAGCATTATGACGATCCGCCTGCAGGTATGGATGACGTTAAGTGGGGCCCGGTGTTTGCTCTTCTCTACATAAAGGGCTATAACGGTATGCTCTCAATCGAACCTCATTCAAACAAGTGGCAAGGGGAAATCGGTCAGTGGGGCGTTGATTTTACAATCAATCATGTGAAACCGTTTATTATGCCTGAGAATTACGCTTATTCCGATAATCCGTATATGCCTTAAAACTATGCCGGTGTTGAGCCGGCATTTTTATTTTAAGAAAATATGAAAAAAGGTTGCATATTTTTCTTTAAAGTGTTAAAATAGCGTATATTTTATCTTTGTACCGTTTTAATGTGTTAAAGCGGTATGGGGAAAGGAGAAAATTTATGAACAGTGCAAACATTCAGCACCTTGTCGCAATGGTAGTTTATATGCTTGCCGTTGTAGGTATCGGTGTGTTCTTTGCAAAACGTGCAAACAAGAATGCTGATCAGTATTTCCTCGGAGGTCGTTCGCTCGGTCCGTGGGTTGCTGCTTTCAGTGCAGAAGCTTCCGATATGTCAGGTTGGCTTCTTATGGGTCTTCCCGGACTTGCTTATTGGACAGGTCTTGCCGATGCCGGTTGGACCGCTATCGGTCTTTTCGTCGGTACATACTTCAACTGGCTTATCGTTTCAAAGCGTCTTCGCCGCTACAGCGAGCGTGTTGAAGCTATTACGATCCCCGGTTTCTTCTCAAACCGCTTCCACGAGAAAAAGAAGGTTATCCTTATTATCGCTTCTCTTTTCATAATCATCTTCTTCTCCGTCTACGTAGGTCAGTGCCTTGCTACCTGCGGTAAGCTGTTTGCTAACCTCTTTGAGCTTGATTATCACTTTATGATGATTATCGCAGCCGTTTTCGTTCTTCTCTATACGTTCCTCGGCGGCTTCCTTGCAGAGAGTGCTTCTGACTTTATGCAGGCTGTTGTTATGGTTGTTACTCTTGTTCTCATTCTCGTTCTCTCTGTCAACCACGCAGGCGGCATCAATGCTGTTATCGAGAATGCAAAAGAGTTTGACGGCTATCTGTCGCTCTTCACAACCTCAAGCCCCTCAACGGAAGAAATTAACGTATTCGGCGAAGCTTCAGCTTTCAAGCCACTTTCCATTGCATCAGCTATGGCATGGGGCCTCGGCTATTTCGGTATGCCACAGGTTCTTCTTCGCTTTATGGGCATCCGCTCCGAAAAAGAGCTTACACGTTCACGCCGTGTAGCTTGCGTATGGCTCTTCATCGCTATGGGTGCAGCGCTCTTTATCGGTATCGTTGCACGTAGCGTTCCCGGCATCGACTATCTCAGCGGTACAGCATCTGAGGCAGTATTTATGGATTCAGCGGTTGCGTTCCTTCCGCCCATCCTTGCAGGTCTTGCCTGTGCAGGTATCCTTGCTGCTGCTATCAGTTCTTCCGATTCATACCTTCTTATCTCAACATCTGCTGTTGCCGAAAATATCTTCCACGGTATCATCAAGAAGGATGCGAGCGACAAGCAGGTTATGTGGGTAACACGTATCGCTATGTCGGTTATCACAATCTTCGCAATGGTTATCGCATGGGATCAGAACAGCACAATCTTCGGCATTACATCCTTTGCTTGGGCAGGTTTCGGCGCAACCTTCGGTCCGCTCCTTATCTTCTCTCTCTTCTGGAAGAGAGTCAATTTTGCAGGCGCGGTTGCAGGTATGGTCAGCGGCGGCGGTATGGTCTTCCTTTGGAAGCTTGTGCTCAATCCTCTCGGCGGTATCTTCGGCATCTACGAGCTTCTTCCCGCATTCATCGTTTCCAGCATCGTTATCGTTGTTGTTTCGCTCATCTCCAAGAAGCCCTCTCAGGAGGTTATTGACGATTTCGAGGCTGTAAAGAGCAAATAATTAACTTGAAGTTAAACAGCAGTGAGTTTGTTCAACTCACTGCTGTTTTGTTGTCTCTTCAGCAAAGAGAAAACGCCCGGTTCTACCGGGGGAATAAAAAAGCTTTAGTAAAAACAAAAAGTGGCGAGCAAAGGCAAGCCACAAAAACGTAGAGAAAAGATTTAACCTCCAAGTATAATAGAAATGGTTTGGCGACCGCATTACTAAAATACAAGG
>JAZNMK010000052.1:0-25723 GCA_045579585.1 Acutalibacteraceae bacterium | reverse complement strand
CTACGTTGCGGTAAGTTTGCTTGCAATGCTTGTTGTTCCCGATAAGGAAGCGGCTTTGTTTTATGCTTTTTTCTTCGGCTACTATCCAATTATCAAAGCACCGCTTGAAAAACACCTGCCGAATGTGGTAGAGTGGATCGTGAAAGCATTGATTTTCAACGCGGCGGCTGTGTCGGGTTATCTGGTTTCAACCTATGTGCTCGGAATCCCCGTTGACGATATGGAAATTTTCGGCAGGTACGGATTGCTCATTCTGCTTGTCGGTGCCAATCTCGTTTTCGTGGCTTACGATATAATGTTAACTAAGTTCATAACGCTCTATCTGGTAAGATTCAGAAAGAGCTTTCGAAAAATCTTTAAGTAATTCTCGGAGGAACAAGAAATGTCAGAAAAAATCAAGTTTGCCGTTATCGGTGTCAGCGGAAGAGGTTCAGGTATGGCTCTTGAGCTTCAACATGTTGAAGGTGTTGAAATTGTCGCGGTTTGTGACCTTTATCAGGACAGAGTTGACGATATGATCAACCGCTTTGATGAGGAGCACGGCTTCAGACCCGATGGCTACACAGATTATAAAGAGATGATCAAGCGCGAGGATATCGGCGCTGTTATGATCTCCACAACGTGGATTACCCACTCTCGTATAGCAGTTGACTGCATGAAGGCAGGCAAGCACGTAGGTATGGAAGTAGGCGGTGCCGCAAGCATTGAGGAATGTTGGGAGCTTGTACGCACAAGTGAGGAAACAGGCAAGTTCTGTATGCTTCTCGAAAACTGCTGCTACGACCGTTTTGAGATGGCACTGTTCAATATGAAGCGTCAGGGCCTCTTTGGCGAGGTTGTACATACACAGGGTGCATATCAGCATGACCTTCGTGATGAGATTGTTCTCGGCAGAGAAAACCGCCACGGCAGACTTTACAACTTTATGAACCGTGACGGTGAGGTTTATCCGACCCATCAGCTCGGACCGATCTGTAAGCTTCTCGACATCAACAGAGGTAACAGAATGGTGTCTGTTGTTTCAATGTCCAGCAAGGCAAGAGGTCTCAACCAGTGGATTAAGGACAACAAGGGCGAGGGTTATGACCTTTACGGTTACGATTTCACACTCGGCGATGTCGTTACAACAATGATCAAGTGTGCTCACGGCGAAACAATCCTTCTTACGCACGAGTGCTCACTGCCCAGACCTTACTCAAGAGGTTACCGTATTGACGGCACAAAGGGTATGTACACAGAGGATGATAACCAGATTTATATCGAGGGCCGTTCACCTCATCACGAGTTTGAGCGTGTTGAGCCGTACATTGAGGAGTTTGAGCATCCGCTGTGGAAAGAATACTTCCAGCGCGGTGTGCACGAGGCAGGTCACGGCGGTATGGATTTCCTTGTTCTTTCTGCTTTTGCTGAAGCGGCACTCAATGACACAAAACCCCCGATTGACGTATACGACACCGCAGCGTGGATGGCAGTAACCTGCCTTTCAGAGCAGTCAATTTCAATGGGCAGCCACCCGATTGCGTTCCCCGATTTCACAAACGGTATGTGGATTGACAGAGAGCCTTACCGCAGAGGCAGATATTGCCTTGATGAGGTTTGCCCCGAGTTCTACGACATAAAAGAAGAAAACAAAGAAGAAACAGCCGAATAAGTGCTGATACAGAAAAGGAGATATAATAATGTACTACATAGGCGTTGACGGAGGCGGTACAAAGACCGTCTACACACTCTTTAACGAGAATAAGGAAACACTTGACGAGGTTAAGACCCCCGGCAGCAACCACGAGAATATGGAAGGCTCTTTCGATGAGGCAAGCGAAATTATCTGGAGCGGTCTTACAGCGCTTGTAGCAAAGCGCGGTATTACCCTTGATGATGTAAGCTTTACTCTTATGGGTCTTGCAGGTATCGACCACCCCTATCAGCACGACATTATGTGCGATAAGCTCAAGGCAAAGGGTCTCAAGAATTTTGAGATTTATAACGACGGCTTCCTCGGCGTTAAGGCAGGCAGCGACACAGGTGCCGCAATCGGCTATAACATGGGTACAGGCATGTGCTGTAACGCTATTGACCGCAAGGGCGAGATGCGTCAGCTTGCAGGTCTCGGTGAGTTTTCCGGCGATATCGGCGGCGGACATCAGATTGCAATCACAGCATACCGCATCATTTATGATGACGTAATGCTTAATATCGAAAAAACAGCTATGACAGATATGTTCTTTGAGGAATTCGGCATCAAGTCAAAGGAGGCATTCCTCGGCACTGTTGCCATGTACGAGGATGAAACACAGATGTCACGCTTTGTTATGCGTCTTATCGATTTCTTCTTTGCTGCTGCAAATATGGGCGATAAGCCCGTTATGAAGGCTGTTGAAGCCCTTGCAGACAGAGGCGCGTATCTCATCGCTGCTCACGCAAATCAGCTTGATTTTGATGATGAGGTTGAGGTTGTTCTTGCAGGCTCAATCCACACAAAGCTCCCCAGCGAAAAGTATGTTGACCTTATGATTGAAAAAGCAGGCAAGCTTACAGACAAGAAGCTCTGCTTCAAAAAGCTCACAGCTGCACCCGTATTCGGCTGCATCAACTGGATTTTGCAGGATTTTGCAAAGTAATTTAACTTCGGAGGTATATAGATATGAAAGAAATTAACGTTTGCGTTATAGGTTCAGGCAGCACATATTGCCCCGAGCTTGTTGACGGTTTCCTTCAGGCAAGGGATTCACTCAAGCTCAAGAAAATCTCCTTTATGGATATTGACGAGCGCAAGAGAAATATTGTCGGCAACCTTTGTATCCGTATGCTTAAGGCTGCAGGTATTGATTGCGAAACAGTTCTCACAGACGACCTTGACGTAGCACTTCAGGGTGCGGATTTCGTCGTTACACAGATTCGTGTAGGTAAGCTTCCCTGCAGACATCTTGACGAAACAATTCCGCTCAAGTACGGTCTTATCGGTCAGGAAACAACAGGTATCGGCGGTTTCTTCAAGGCTCTTCGCACAATCCCCGTTATGAAGAATATCTGTAACAAGATTGAAGAAATCTGCCCCGATGCATGGCTTATCAATTTCACAAATCCCTCGGGTATAGTTACAGAGTATGTTCTCAACAATACAAACGTAAAGTGTATCGGTCTTTGCAACGTGCCGATTGATATGCTCGACGATACAAAGGAAATTGTAGGCGATGATGCTGAAATCAAGTACGTTGGTCTCAATCACCTCAGCTGGATGACATCTGTTAAGGTTGACGGTGAGGAGAAGATTGACGAGCTTATCGCAAACGGCTTCTCTCCCAAGGTTATGGCTAATATCAAGGATGACGGCTTCTCACTTGAGACCCTTGCCGCTATTCACGCTCTGCCCTCATCATACCTGCAGTATTACTACTGCCGCAATGCAAAGCTCGAGTATCTGCTCAAGGGTGAAAAGAGCCGTGCACAGAAGTGTATGGAGATCGAAGAGGAGCTTCTTGAAATGTACTCTGACGAGGGCCTGTACGTAAAGCCTGCTCTGCTTGACCAGCGCGGCGGCCACAAGTATTCTCTTGTTGCGGTTTCGCTTATCAACGCTATTGCTAACGATATCGGCGATGTTCAGGTTGTCAATATCAAAAACGGCAACACTCTTCCTTTCCTCAAACCCGATGACGTTATTGAGGTGCCTGCTCGCATCGGCAAGAACGGTGCAGAGCCGATTGACCTCGGCGAAATCACAAACCGTCACATCATAGGCCTTATGAGCATTGTTAAGGAGTATGAGCGCTACACCGTTGAGGCTGCGAAGACAGGCTCCAACGAGGCTGCTCTCAACGCTCTTCTTGTCCATCCGCTCGTAGGTGACTGGGAGAAGGCTCTCAACTGCTTCAACGAAATGAAGGAAGCACACAAGGATTATCTCCCTCAGTTCTTTCCCGCTGAATAATTAATCAAAAAGGAGCTGTAAAAACGATAGTTTTTACAGCTCCTTTTTCAGTTCATGCCCTGTGGGCCTACTGTTTCGTATAAATCCAGCACCGCTTGCTTGAGCGGTGCGTTTTTTTCTTTTCGCAGTGCAGGGTCATCGTTGAGTGTTTCCTGTGCGGCACGCTGAGCCTGCTTGAGTAGCTCCATATCGCTTGAAAGGTCGGCAATTTTCATCTCCGGCAGGCCGTGTTGTCGTGCGCCGAAGAAATCACCGGGACCCCTCAGCTTGAGGTCTTCGTCGGCAATTTCAAAACCGTTTGTTGTTTTGCACATTGTCTTTAGTCTGTGCTGTGCCGTTTTGCCTTTGGCATCGGATATGAGTATGCAGGTTGATTTGTGCTCACCTCTGCCTACTCTTCCTCTGAGCTGGTGAAGCTGTGACAGTCCGAATCGCTCTGCGTTTTCAATAACCATAATAACGCTGTTAGGTACGTCAACGCCAACCTCAACAACCGTTGTTGAAACCAGAAGCTGAATTCTGCCGTCTGCAAAATCACGCATAACTCTGTCTTTGTCTGCAGGCTTCATTTTGCCGTGCAGCAGACCGACTGTGTACCCCTTGAAATCCTCTTTTGCAAGCCTCTGAGCAACCTCTTCTGCGGCGGAAAGCTCGCTGATTTCGCTGTCCTCAACAAGCGGACAGACGATGTAGCCCTGCCTGCCCTCGTCAAGGTGCTTTTTAACATAGCCGTAAGCACGCTTGCGGATGCTGCCGTCAACGGCAAAGGTTTCAATCTTCTGTCTGCCTGCAGGCAGTTCATCGAGTATTGAAATATCAAGGTCGCCGTAAATGATTAGTGCAAGTGTGCGGGGGATAGGCGTTGCCGACATAACAAGGGTGTGCGGATTGATACCCTTGCCGCCGAGTGCCGAGCGCTGTGCGACGCCGAAGCGATGCTGCTCATCTGTTACAACAAGTCCGAGCTTTTTAAATTCAACATCTTTTTGTATAAGTGCGTGTGTGCCTATAACTATGTCAATTTCACCGCTTGCCAGGCCTTGCTTGATTCGCTTCTTCTCCTTTGCAGGTGTCGAACCTACGAGCAACTCGATGCTCAGTTCAGTGCTTTCAAGCAGTTTGCAGAACGTGCGGTAATGCTGTGCCGCAAGTATTTCCGTCGGTGCCATAATAGCGCACTGAAATAAGTTTTTTGCGCAGGTGTACGCAACTGCTGCGGCAACTGCGGTTTTGCCGGAGCCAACATCGCCCTGAAGTAATCTGCTCATAGGCGTTGTCTTTTTCATATCCTCTATCGCTTCTTTTGCGGCGCGTTGCTGTGCTCTCGTAGGCGCGAATGGAAGAAGTGAGAAAAACTCGTTGGAATAATCTCGCTCTATCCGATATCCTGTTTGTTTACGGCTTCTTCCGCGCAGCAGCATCATGCCGCTCTGCAGCACGTAAAGCTCTTCAAAGCTGAGTCTGCGCCTTGCGGCAAGCATAGAGGGTTCATCTTTGGGAAAATGTATGTTTTTAAGCGCGTGAGCATAGCTGCAAAGAGCGTATTTGTTGCATATACCGTCGTCGAGTATATCGGGCGGCAATTCCTCAACCGAGTCGAGCGCACGCCGTACACAACCTTCAATCATACGCGATGACAGTGACTGTGTCTGCGGATAAATCGGTCGGATTCGTTCGCCCGTTGTCGCTCTTTCGATTTGCGGGTTGAGCATTTCCCTTGCGTATCCGTTCTGCTGCAGCTTTCCGAAGAACAGATATTCCTCGCCTTCTATGAGCTTTTCAGCGGAGTAGCGATTGTTGAAAATTGTGATTTTCATAATAGCTTCACCGTCTGTTGCCTGTGTTTTATATACCGTCATACCCTTGCGGATTAGTGCGTGTGTTACCGGTGCGCAAACGGTGGCTTTAATGCAGCATTGCTCACCCGGTGTTACGTCAAGAATGGTGCTCACCTTGCTCCAATCCTCATAGGTGCGTGGGTAAAGGCGCAGAAGGGAGCCGACGTCAGCTACGCCAAGCCGCCTGAACAGCTTGGCGCGGGCTTCACCGACTCCCTTTAAATATTGAATATCGCTTGAGAAATTAAGCATATTACTCTACCGCAATCGTGAAATAGTATATCGGCTGACCGCCGGGAACAACGGCAATATCCGCATCATGGCAGCGTGAAGCGATCATCTGGCTGAGAGCCTCTGCCTGATCCTCGTTGGATTCCTCACCGTAATAAATCGTAATCATAGAAGCGTTCAGACGCTTGTAAAGGCGGCGTGCAACTTTGTAGCCTGCCTTGATTGGGTCGTGCTCAAGAACGGTAATTTTACCGTCCTCCATGCCGAGAATTTGTCCCTTTCGTACGCGCTGGTTGTTGACCTCGCTGTCGCGGGCGGCAAAGGTTACAAGACCTGTGCCGACGTTACCTGCAGCATTCATCATTTCGAGGTGATTCTTTTCTGCGGGCTGAGTTTCATCAAAGCTGAGCATAGCGGCAATGCCCTGCGGCACTGTTTTTGTGTGAAGTACGCTGATGCCCTTTTCGCAAAGCGGAACAACCTGCTCTGCCGCCATAATTATATTCTTGTTGTTAGGCAGGATGAATACGTGCTCTGCAGGTGTTGCGAGTACGGCGCGGAGTATGTCTTCCGTGCTGGGGTTCATTGTCTGACCGCCGCTGACAATTCTGTCTGCGCCGAGTTGGCTGAACAGTTCTTCAAAGCCTGCGCCTGCACACACTGCAACAAAGCCGAACTGCTTTTCGATTTCGGCAACCTCTGCTTTTTCTTCCTGCGGCTGAGCAGGCAGCTGTTCCTGCTCAATTACGTTGTTGCTGTGCTGGTAGCGCATATTGTCAATTTTTATGTTGACAAGTGCGCCGTATTTAAGACCCGCCTGAATGGCGTTGCCGGGATCGTTTGAGTGAACGTGAACCTTAATTATATCGTCGTCGTCGACAACCACAACGCAGTCGCCGATGCTTTCAAGGTAGGCTCTGAGCTTGACTGCATCAGTCGGCTGAGCGTTGACACGGTTAACTATGAATTCGGTGCAGTAACCGAATTTGATATCTTCGTTTACGGTTGCTGCTGCGCTGACAATTTGTACAGGTGCAACGGGGTTATCGCCGGATGTGATTATGCCCTCGCCATTGAATACGCTGAGCATACCCTCCATAACAAGCAGCAAGCCCTGACCGCCGGCATCAACAACACCTGCCTTTTTCAGCTGAGGCAGAAGCTCCGGTGTTCTGTCGAGTGATTCCTTTGCGGCGGTGCAAGCCTTTTTCCAAAGCTCAACAGGGTCAATGCCGCCCTTGGCAAGCTTTGCAGCTTCTTCGCCGGATTCACGTATTACGGTAAGGATTGTACCCTCCGTAGGCTTCATAACTGCGCCGTAGGCCGATTTTGCACCTTCCTCAAGTGCTTTTGCAAGCGATGGCGCATCAATCTCATTAAGTCCCTTGAGAGCCTTTGAGAAACCCCTGAAAATAAGCGAAAGGATAACACCGGAGTTGCCTCTTGCACCTCTGAGGAGCGCGGAAGCCGCCTTGGCGGCAACATCGCCTGCAGGCATACCGTCGGGAAGTATTGCCAGCTCCCTTGCGGCAGCGCGCATTGTCATAGACATATTTGTACCCGTATCACCGTCAGGCACGGGGAAAACGTTAAGCGCATCAACAGCGGTTTTGCTGTTGTCTATATTGTTTGCTGCGGAAATAACAGCTTCACGCAGAGTAGTACCGTTAATCAATTGTCTTTACCTCAGCTTTCTGCTTTCATTCCGTCAACAAATACTTTGATTTTGCTTACTCGAAGTCCTGTTGCTTGCTCGACGGTGTATTTTACCTTGTTTGTTATGCTCTGGCAGATTGCCGATATGTTAAGACCGTAAGTGATGATGATATGAAGCTCGATGAAAAGCCCGTCGCTGCGCATCTCAACACCTACACCTTGATCAGGGAATATCTGGCCTTTTTTGAGAAATGCACGAAGCTGTTGGCGTGTGTTTTTGTGAGCCATACCAACAACGCCGAAACACGATGAGGCGGCATTGCCGATGAGATTGGCAAAATAGGTTTCGGTTATTTCAACCTTACCCATATGGTTTTCAAAATGGATCATTTCTCTTCCTCCGTTTTTGTTTTTATCGACCATGTGTCGATACCGTAAAAATTATCGTAACAAGTTCCTCTTATTTCCGATGTGAAATCGCGGGAATATATTTCAACTCCGCTGCGGTAACATACGGGAACAAAAGGCACCTCGTTTTCAAACAATCTGCAGAAGTCGGATATGGAAAGTCTGCCTGCAAGAAACTCTTGGTATTCATCGTGGCAAACGGTGAATTCTGTTTCGTTTTCGTCAATTAATCTCAGGTCGCAGTTGGGTGCACCGTAGGATGAGAAGAAGGGAGAGATGTTCATATTTGCAGGGATTTTAATTTCTCCCAGGTACATTTCATAGTTGCCGTCTGCAATCGCCCTTGCGTATTCATCATAGGGAAGCTCTATAATTCTTACGTTGAAGTTGAGTTTTGCAAGTTGTTCTTTTATCTGTTTGGCTGCAGCTGCTTTGAACTCGTTATCCTTGCAGACCATCAGGTTACAGTTAAGGCTTTTTGAGGTGCTGCAGCGGTAGCCGTAGTGGTTGATTGAGGTGTAGCCTGCCTGCTCAAGGATTGCTTTCGCACCGTCAACGTTAGCAGCTGCAGATGTGTTTACGGGCACGTTTTTCATTGCGCTCCACGCAGGGTTGAACGGCACTGCCGCAGCTGTTGCGTGGCCTTGGAATCCGCGCGAAACGATTTCGTTGCGGTCAATAAGCATCGATACGGCACGCCTTACAGCGTTTTCGGTGAAGATCGATTTTTCTTCATTGAAAGCAAGATAAATAAAGCTGTTTGACGGCACAATGTTGAGGCCTGCGTTAACTCTTGTGTACTGTCCTGTCGAAAGATCGTTGTACCAGTAATCGTAGTTGCCTATTTGCAGACCGTATGCCATACCGTCCGAATCATTCACTTCAAAAAGTGAAATTGTACCGACGTTGAGCGATTGGCTGCGGTTGCAGTGCGGGTTAGGTGTCAGTGTCGCGGTGGGAAGCGTTCCGTTAATGATGTATCTTCCCGCACCTATCGGAGGCACTATATCAAAAAGGTTGGTGTCGTTATACTGTGTTTGCACCGTTCCGTTTTTGACAATCGGGAAATCGAGGCAGGCGAGTGCGTTGATGTTTTCGCTGCGAAGCTCGAATACAACCGAATTGCCGTTAGCGGTTGCGGATTTGATATCCGTAAGACGCGGTGCATAGTAGTTGCTTTTTTTAGATTGATCGAACGAATAGACAACGTCGGCTGCGGTTATCGGTGAACCGTCGGAAAAACTGATACCGCTTCTTAGCGTAACTGTCAGCAGTGTGCCTTCGTTTGTGTAGCTGCTTATCAGCAGCGGCTGAGCGGTGAAGGTTTCATCAATAAGCACAAGCCCATCGTATAGCAGTGTCACAAGCGAGCGGTTTACCGTGCTGATATCTTTGAACGGGTCAACGGTGTCGTTGTGGGCTACGGGCAGAGTTATGCTGTATGTTACCGTAGGCTTATTATTTGTACCGTTCTGACCACCGGGGCCGTTGTCGTCTTTGCCTCCCGAACAGGCGCACAGCGAAAACAGGATTGCCGCTGTAAGTAATGTGCAAATCAGTCTGAGGGATTTTTTCATAGCTTATCCTCTGATGTTTATTCTTTGAACCTCAACGGTTTTTCCGCTTTGCTTGTCAATGTCGAAAATACAGCCGCAAAGCATACATTCGCCGTCATTGTTTTCAAATCGGGTTGGCATACCCGTTTTGAGCTTTGTGATTATGTTCTGCGGTGCAACACCCAGCACTGACTGCACGGTGCCGACCATACCGAGGTCTGTAATATATCCTGTGCCGCTTGGCAGAATCTGTTCGTCTGCAGTCTGAACGTGGGTGTGCGTTCCGAAAACTGCACTTACTTTACCGTCAAGATAAAATCCGAGTGCACGCTTTTCGCCTGTTGCCTCTGCGTGGAAATCAACAAGCTTAATGCGGCAATCACTGATTTCCTCAAGGCAGCTGTCAACCGTGGTGAACGGATTGTCACCGTCCATAAAAGCATTGCCTGCAAGGTTGACAACACCGATTTTAACACTGCCCATATCCGCAACGGCAACGCCTTTGCCGGGGTTGCCTGCGTAATAGTTTGCAGGGCGTATTATATCGCGGCAGGCATCAAGCCGCTCGTATATTTCGCGGCGGCGGAAAACGTGGTTGCCTGTTGTGATAAGGTCAACACCGCAGGATAAAAGGAAATCTGCCGAGGCAGGTGTTATGCCGTTGCCGGGGGCGGAGTTTTCTCCGTTTGCTATGCAGAAATCAACACCGTATTGCTTTTTTATTGTCGGCAGACGCCTGCGCAGATATTCACTGCCGGGCGTACCTACAACATCGCCAATTGCAAGAATAATCATTTGTTAGCGGGTCACTCTCCTGCTGTGTAATCGTTGAATATTGTGTTGTTGTATATAGCGCTTTCCTGTATGAGTATGGAATCGCTTTCAGTAACAGCACCGTCACAGTCTGCATCGGCCGCTACTGTGTATACGGTGTGTGCCGGCTCAAGCAGACCGATTGCGTACATTCTCGCAAGGAATGCATCGTTTGCATCGGCTTTGCCGTTGCCGTCAATATCACCGAGCACTGCAACAACGTAAACTGCGTCATCGCATCCTGCTTTCGAGAGCGTTACGGTGGAGCCGGTTGAATACGTGCCTACACTGTTGGTATCTCTGGTTACGGTGTATCCGCCGGTGGCTTCAAGCACATCAAAATACAAATCAAGATAATCGGCAGTAAGCACAATGTACTTGTTATGGTTGTCTGCTACAACAGACGGATCAAGTGAATCGACCGAAGCTTTTGGCTCAAGTGCGGCTATTGCGTTGAGAATATTCTGAGCCATACGGTCAACGGTATCTTGCTCATCGGAGTATTTGCCGTAAACAACTGCGTTTACAGCCGCTGTAACGCCGCTGAAATCAACGTAGTCATCGGGGTTGAGCGCTGCTGCCTGAGCTTTCGCCGCTTCTACTGCGGAGTAGTCGGCGGGTGTGCGCTCAATCAGCTTATCCATAGCATCAAGCAGCTCGATGTATTTTGCATCAACCTCATCCTGCTGGTAAGCGTAGAGGTTATAATCAATGCTGTCTATAACAGCCTGAACAATTTCATAGTTTGTGAACATGGCGGGATTAAGGCTCTGTGCGGCGGCAACTATTCTGTTGAGCTGTGTGTAGTTTGCCTTGCCTACTACGGTGCGCAGTGCCGCCTCGGTAACAAGCTTCATGCTGAGCATTCTGCCTGTGCCTGTAAGGGGATGCAGATCGTAATAAATACCGTCTGAGCCCTTTTGCATATTTGAGTAGTCGTAAACGGCACACCTTGTGTTCTCTTCTGCGCGGATAAGGTCTCTGACCTGTGCGCCCGTGAAGTTGGGATTGATTGCAAAGCAAAGTGCCGCAACGGCTGTTACCATCGGAGCAGCCTGAGATGTGCCGCTTGCCGAGCCGTACAAAATGTTGTAGTTGCCGCTTGAGTTAGCCTGCGGTGTGACTGCACCGAATACCGAGTAGCCGGGCGCATAGATATCAACTCTGCTGCCGCCGTTGCTGAAAGGTGCCATCTGGAAGAGTAAACCGTTTGCGTTGTTGCTCTGGTTTGATGCGGCACCTACAACGATAACGCGGTTATATACGTTTTTGACTTGTGCAAGTGTCATTGAGCCGTAGCGTGTGTTGTTTCTGATGGAGCAGTAAAGTCCGTTCAGTGTTGCATCAACACTTCTGTATACGTTAGAACCGAGCCTTGTGTCAACAACACCGTTACCTGCCGACTGCACGATGACAAACTCTTTGCCGGCATTAAGGAGTGCGTTCATACCGAGCGCGCACTGTTCTGCGGTGCTGTCAAGGTCTTCTGTGGTGTACGGGTTTTCGTACGGGTTAAAGGTGTCTGACGGTGTCGGGTTTAGACCGAGAGAAAGGTTGACCGCTTTTGCACCGTTTGTTACGTGGCTTGATACTGCGCTCACAACATATGCCAATGTGTCGGAGCTTGCGTCGTTTGATTGGAAGTTTGCGGCATAGATGTCAACATCCCACAGAACACCGCTCAGACCAATGCCGTTGTTCGGCGTTGCGCCGATTATACTTGTAACGTGTGTGCCGTGGTACTGGCTTGCACGCGTTTTGTTGTTTACCGAAAGAGTGTTGTGTGAAGCGTAGGAACCGTTGAACGAAACGAGACCCTTTATATCCTCGTGTGCCGTCATAATGGGGCCGTCAATTATGCCTACCTTGGCAGTGGAGAAAAATTTGTCATACTCCCACGTGCTGTGTGCCTGTATAGCCTCTGTGTGCCAGTTGTAGCCGCCGGGGATATCTTCGTTGACGGTTTCGACGTGGCTGGTGTATACGTTCCACGGGTCGTTGGTTGCAACGGTGATTTCAAGCGGAAGAATCTGCTCTATGCCTGCTCCTGTGACCTCGTCGTACGTCTCGAGCTTTGCACATATTTCGTTCAGCTGTTCAAGATTCTCTGCCTCAAATCTTGCCTGCACCATGACGATATCGTTCACTTCGCCAACACGCTCAGCACCGAAATCGGCAAGAATTTCATCAATTCTTTCGTTGGTTGTATCAACATCAAAATAGATGTTGATGATCTCTCTTACATACTTTGTGCCGTTTTCTTCGGCTTCGTCAGCCTGTGTGCGCTGATAGATTTTGCCTGCGTCATAGTATACGTTGTATGTTTGTGTGTATGTTTCTCCGGTTGAAAGTGTTGTTGTGAAAACAACGGTGTTGTCACCATGCTTTAATGCAAGATCGTCAACACTCCAGAGGCATCCGTCAAGCTTGGCTTCACCGCTAGAGCCTACCTCAAAGTTGTCTATATCGCTGCATACTTCGTACGTCACGGAGGTAACTGTTGAGTTTGAAACCGCACTGCCGCTGAAATCGGCAATGGGTCTGTCAACGGTGTTTTTGTCGCTGTCGGTTGAAGTGAATTCAAAGTAGTTGGCGTTTGCGGTGTTTGCATTGTAGCCTGCTGTAACCGTCAGCGGATATGTTTTGCCTGCAACGGTTATTTCTGTATCGAGTGTGAAACTGCGTGCTTCGTCAGTGCCGACGGCATGCACACCGAATAAACCGGCAACGGGCAGCAGCATGGCAAGGGCGAGCATAAGTGCTGCTGCTTTTTTATGTTTGCGTGTGAGGATAATGATGACTGTAACGGTTGCTGCAGCCGCAAGCACAGCGGCAAGAACGGCTTGAATATTTGTTTGGTTTGTTTCAGCTTTTTCGCTTGTAACAGGTACGGATGAGCCTGCGGCGGTGAAAATAAGCTGAGTTTTATACGTATCGCCTGCGGCAAGTGTGTCGGCACACGGTGTGCTGCCGGCACTGCTGAGGGTTAGTCCGTCGGGTGTGCTGCAGGTGAGTGTTATGCCGTCAACATTAAATTCGTTGTAGTTTTTCAGGGTGAGTGTGACGGCTGTGTCGTTGCCGGATTTCTGCCAAACCGCTGTCAGGCCGAGACCGTATTCGTTAGTGCTTTGTGCAGATGAAAAAAAGCAGAACACACCGCAGAGTATTACACAGAAAACGCATACGAGCATCCTTTTTGCAGTTTTTTCCACTGTTGCCGCCACCTTTCTTGTTTTGGGTGAAATCTTTCATTATCAATTATACTTAAATAATAATTATATGTCAAGAACAGCAAAGTTGCGAAAAGGTTAATGTTGTATAAAAACGCAGGATATTGCGCTTCTTTGCTTGACATACGCGCCCGTTTTTTATATACTGAAAGTTGCAGAAATTATATCTCAAAATCTCAAAAAGGATGTGTGATAACAGCTATGGATCCTAAGTACGAAGCTTTATTTACCCCTTGGAAAATCGGTAACTGCGAAATCAAAAACAGAATAGTTATGTGCCCTATGGGCGGTACATCTCTTTTCGGTTGGTTTGAGCTTGGCGGCTGCCATTTCGACAAGGAAGCTGCAAAGCTCTTCCTCGAAAGAGCAAACAATAATGTTGGTCTTATTATTCCCGGTATCGCTCCCCTTCGTGATACATTCTGGGGCAAATGGCTCTGGCAGAATCCGAAGATGTTCGACGAACTCAAGGAGTATATGGAGCAAATTCACAAGAGCGGTGCAAAGCTGTTTGTTCAGCTTACTGCAGGTATGGGCCGTTCATGGGCTATTACCGAGCTTGTTGCACCTCTCCACAAAAATAAATTCACACGTGCTCTCATCAAGCCGATTCTCGACACTTCACACGAGCTGGCATCTCCCAGCCCGCAGAAGTCACGTTGGGCTCACGATATCGAGTGCCCCGAGATGACAAAGGAGCAGATTCACGAAATTATCGAAGCTTTTGCAAAAACAGCAAAGCTCTGCCGTGACGCAGGTGTTGACGGTGTTGAGGTTCACGCTGTTCACGAGGGTTACCTTCTCGATCAGTTCGCTATCGAGTTCTTCAACAAGCGTACCGACGAATACGGCGGCAGCTTCGAGAACAGATACCGTTTTGCTGTTGAGGTTGTCAAGGCAATCAAAGAGGCTTGCGGTGAGGATTATCCCGTATCTCTGCGTTACTCTGTTGAGTCCAAGATGAAGGGCTTCTGCGAAGGTGCAATGCCCGGCGAGGATTACAACGAGGTTGGCCGTAATATGGCTGAATCCGAGAAGGCTGCAAAGTATCTTCAGGATGCAGGCTACGATATGCTCAATGCCGATAACGGTACTTACGATTCATGGTACTGGGCACATCCGCCTATGTATATGCCTCAGAACTGTAACCTTGAGGACGTTGCTCACATCAAGACCTGTGTTGATATTCCCGTTGTTTGTGCAGGCCGTATGGAGCCCGACGTCGGTGCTCAGGCTGTTGCAGAGGGTAAGATTGACGCTGTCGGTGTAGCACGTCAGTTCCTTGTTGACCCCGAGTGGATCACAAAGATCATTGAAGACAGACTTGAGGAAATCAAACCCTGTATATGCTGCCACAGTGGTTGCTTCAACTTCTCTTCATCAAAGGGTCATGCAAACACTCAGGATCTCCTTGACACAATGGGTCTTGCACGTTGTGCGCTTAATCCCAAGACAATGCAGTCCAAGAAATATAAGATTGAGCCTGCTAAGAAAAAGAAGAACATCGCTGTCATCGGCGGCGGTATCGGCGGTATGGAGGCTGCTATCGTTTGTGCACAGCGCGGCCACACAGTTACTCTTTACGAGAAGAGCGGCGTTCTCGGCGGCGTATTCATTGCTGCTGCAGCTCCCTCCTTCAAGGAGAAGGACCGTGACCTTATCGCATGGTACAATCGAGAAATTCTCAAGTACCCCTCAATCACAGTCAAACTCAACACTGAGGTTAAGGATGTTAACTCCCTCGGCGCGGATGAGGTTATCGTAGCAACAGGCTCCGTTGCAAACAGAATTCCCGTTAAGGGCGCTGATGAGTTCGGCGTACAGGCTGTAGATTACCTCCTTAAGAACAAGGAAGTAGGCAACAACGTCGTTGTTATCGGCGGCGGTCTTACAGGCTGTGAGATCGCATACGATCTCTACCTCCAGGGCAAGAAGCCTGTTATTGTTGAAATGATGGATGACCTTGTAGTAACACCCGGTGTTGCTCTTGCAAATACAAGCTTCCTTCGTGATTTCTTCAAGACAAACAAGGTTCCCACCCTGCTTGAAACAAAGACAACAGAGATCCGCAAGGACGGCGTAACCGTAGTGACGAAGGACGGCAAGACGGCTGATATTCCTGCTGACAGTGTTATCCTTTCAGTCGGTTACAAACCTGCACCCGTTGCAGAAAAGAGCAAGCACGTTCACATCGTAGGCGATGCCTCCAAGGTCGGTAATCTTCGTACCGTTATCTGGCAGGCCTGGGATGTAGCGATGAAGCTGTAATAAATCCACGGCTTAATAAGAGGTTTGCAGGCACCCTGCAAGCCTCTTTTGGGCTTGAATGTGCAACTCATTTTTTACTTTGCAGTATTGAAAAAGCTTGCATATTATGCTAAAATCGTACTGCAGAAGATTATCTGCAGAGAAAGAAACAAAAATTCAGAAAGAAGGAGGGAAATTAAATGTCATTCAACGAGATTATCGAAGGCCTTTTCGGTTTCCTTGAGAAGCTTCAGGCATTCCTTTTCAATTTCGGTGAGATCGCTCAGAATTTCTTTGACGCTCTTCCGTAATGAGAAAAACTTTTTGTGCAGCCGTATTGCTTTCGGGCGATATGGCTGCTGTAAAGTTTATTTGTCCGTTTCGGCGGCTTGATATAGATAAATTTGATCCTTAGCGAAAGGGGATATAAATAAAATGAACTACAAAATGCAGCTCACACCCGATGAGATTGAAATTCTCAACGGTGCAAAGGGCGAAACAATGGCAAAGGTTATGAAGACCCTTGTTATGTACGGTGAGGCTTTCGGCGCAACCAAAATGGTTCCTGTTGAGAGCAAGATGGGTCACCTTGTTACAAGCTTTGGCCTCAAGGTTATGAGCCCTGTTTACGACCTTATGGATCAGCTTATTGCCGGCAATGCACTTTCACAGCAGAAGTTTTCTGTTGACCCCAAGCCGATTGATCCCAAGGTTCCTGCAAACTTCCTTCAGAAGTTTGTTTTCAACAAGCTTATGTACTCCAAGCAGGATCAGTACGATGCACAGCTCGCAAAGCTTGGTCTTATCGACGATAAGTCCTACACATGTACCTGCTATATGGACGAGGTAGGTAACCTTCCCAAGAAGGGCGAGGTTCTTTCATGGGCTGAGTCATCAGCTGTTGTTTATGCTAACTCAGTAATCGGCGCAAGATGTAACCGTAACTCCGGTATCATCGAGCTCTTTGGTTCAATTGTAGGTAAGGTTCCTTACTTCGGCCTTCTTACAGACGAGGGCAGAAAGGCAACATGGATTATCGAAGTTAAAACAACAAAGAAGCCTGAAGCACAGATTCTCGGTTCTGCAATCGGTATGAAGGTTATGGAAGATGTTCCCTATGTCAAGGGTCTTGATAAGTGGATCGGTACAGAGCTTGACGGTGACACAAAGGCTTACCTCAAGGATTTCGGTGCTGCTACAGCTTCCAACGGTGCTGTCGGTCTCTACCATATTGCAAACCTTACTCCCGAAGCTGTTGAGCAGGGCGAGAGCCTTATTGCAGAGGGTGCACAGGTTTATGTTATTGATGATGCTGAGCTTGAAAGAGTTCAGGCTAACTATCCTGTTATGTGGAAGGATAAGAACGCTGCACCGAAGCTCTGCTTCGTAGGTTGCCCCCACCTTTCACACGCACAGCTCATCGAGTGGACAGATAACGTTGTTGCAGGTCTTAAGAAGAATGGCCTCAAGAAGGTTACTGTTCCTACAGTGTTCACAGCTGCTCCCGCTGTTGTTGAAGAGTTCAGCAAAACGGCAAAGGCTAAGGAGCTTGAAGCAACAGGTGTTGTTCTCAGCTATATCTGTCCGCTGATGTATATGAACAACCCGCTTTGCAAGAAGATGCCCGTCATCACAAACTCCAATAAGCTCAGAACTTACACAACTTCACGTTACTATAAGAGCGACGAGATTCTCAACATCATCACAGGAGGTAAAGCATAATGAAACAGTTTAAAGGTCGTCCGGTTGTTCCGGGCACATGCTCTGCTCCTGCTCTTGTATCTCACGGTGGCTTCAACACACTTGCTTCTTTCCAGAACGCTCTTCAGTTCGGGGATAAGCAGGCAAAGTGCGGCGACCAGAACAACAAGGATCTCTACCAGAAGCCCATGGTTAATACAGCTCTCTGCCTGCCTCAGACTATCGGTTCAACAACAGGCGGCATGGTTCTTTACTGCGCAAAGGTTATGGAAAGAACGCCCGCTTGTCTGCTCTTCTCTGAGCACATCGATTCACTTGCTTGCGCAGGTGCTGTTCTCGGTGCGGTCTGGACAGATTCTCCCATGCCCGTTATCGATTGCCTTGGTGATGAATTTCTGGGCTACGTTAAGGACGGTATGAAGATTACTGTTGCTGAAGATGGTACAGTTACAGTTGAATAATTAAATATCAACAATAAAAAGCGTCGGTCTGCACAAAACAGGCTGACGCTTTTTGTGTTATATGCCGTGGTTAAAATGACGAAAACTTAAAACAAAACCGCACAAACTTTTTGAACCGGAATTTTGAATAATTTTGTCTAAAAAGGCAAAAAGTTCGAAATCATTGGTAAAAATGCACAAAAACAAGCAGCATAGTTAGTATAATGTGTTGAATAGCTGATTTTTGCGGCTTTGAATTCCTTGTACATATTGCACAAATACACAGCTCAGTATTTGTGCAAAAAAACTTGACAAATATTACAAAAAGGATTAGAATGCAGATGTAATCGAACGAAAGGAGAAAAAAGAAATGCTTGCAAAGATTGTTTTCAAGAAGGAAAATGACCTCATCAACGAGATCTCAAAAGAGAGAAACATTTTCCGTATGCTCACAAAGGCAATAGAGCTTGAAGGCCTCATCAAGTATATGAACTCTTCTGTTCAGTAAGCTTGAGCCTGAAGCTCACCCTCGTGGGATTATAATCGGCATAATGCCGTTCATATATATTTGCATTACCCCCAGACATCTTCATATCATCAGCAATCCTGACGGTTGTTTGATGTTTTATCCCCTTTCCCCGTAACGTGCTGTTGCGGGCTTTTTTATTTCAAAAACAAAAAAGGCAAGCTGCTGTCGGCTTGCCCGTTTTTGTTTAAAAGTTATTCTCGTCGCTCAGTACCGCGTGTGCACAGCGTATGCCGTCAACACCTGCTGATACGATACCGCCTGCGTAGCCTGCACCCTCACCGCACGGGAAGATGCCGCCGATATTGCACTGGAAGTATTCATCACGCGTAATTCTGACAGGGGAGGAGGAACGGCTTTCGGGCGCTGTCAGCACCGCATCGGGCAGTGCAAAGCCCTTGAGCTGTTTATCCATTTTTATAAGTGCATCAGCAATCGTATCGGTAACCTTCTGCGGTAATACCTTGCGTATATCACCGGGTGTAACGCCTGTCGGGCAGGTTGGTTTAACGCTGCCAAGTTTTTCTGAAGGACGGTTTTCGAGGAAATCACCCACAAGCTGTGCGGGTGCACGGTAGTCGGAGCCTGCCGCTTCAAATGCTGCACTCTCAATTTTGCGCTGCAGATGCATACCTGCAAGCGGATGCTCGCTGCCGAAATCCTGCGGCTCAATGCCTACGAGAATAGCAGAGTTTGAGTTTTCACCGTCACGTGCATATTCGCTCATTCCGTTTACTACCATTCTGCCTTTTTCGCTTGATGCGGCAACAACTGTACCGCCCGGGCACATGCAGAAAGTGTATGCGCCTCTGCCGCCCTGCGGATGGCAGGAGAGTTTGTAGTTTGCTGCACCGAGCTTCGGGTGGCCTGCAAATTCGCCGTACTGTGAGCGGTCAATCAGCTCACGCGGATGTTCGATTCTTGTGCCAACCGAGAAAGGCTTCTGTATCATTTTCACTCCGCTGTCATACAGCATCTCAACAGTATCTCTTGCAGAGTGTCCTATTGCCAGGATTACTGTGTCAGTTTCCAGCTCAACAGTTTTGCCGTCAGCGTTCTCATAAACTATGCCGTGAATAAAGCCGTTTGCAACTATGAGACCTGTCAGCCTGCAGCGGAAGTTGACTTCACCGCCGAGTGTTATAATTTCCTCACGCATTGATTTAACTACGCCGCCAAGCTTATCCGTTCCGATATGAGGCGTTGCGGAGTAGAGAATCTCCTTCGGTGCACCGTGACGCACAAACTCAAGGAAAATCTGTCTGCAAAGCGTATCTTTGATGCCTGTTGTCAGCTTGCCGTCGGAGAAAGTGCCGGCACCACCCTCGCCGAACTGAACGTTGCTGTTTTCGTCAAGCTCTTTGCTCTCCCAGAACGTGCGTACTCTTTTTGTACGCTCCTCAACGCAGTCACCGCGTTCCAGTACAATGGGTCTGAGACCGGCCTTGGCAAGTGTCTGTGCAGCAAAAAGGCCTGCAGGGCCAAAGCCTACAACAACGGGGCGCAGGGCAGAGGTGCGCTTGTTTTCCGGCAGATCGTATCTGAAAGGGGTGTATTTTTCTGCCTTGCCGTCCTTGGCTTTGGCTATAAGGCTGTCCTCATCATCGTCTACGGTTATGTTTACGTTATAGACAAAATATACGTCGTTTTTCTTTCTTGAATCTACCGCACGACGTGCAACCTCAAGGGTGAGAATTCTGCGTGCAGGGCATCGGAGAATCTTTGCCGCAGCGGCTTTCAGCTCATTGTCGCCCGCCTCAAGCGGCAGCTTAATCTGGTTAATTCTTATCATCGGCTCAAGTCCTTAATTTTTGATATTCATATTGTAGTATATTTATCCGATTTTTTCAACCGTAAAAAACACAATACAATAGGGTGAATTCTATTTTTCTATTGAAAAAGCAAGTCATATGTGTTAACATATTGTTCATAAAGCTAAGGAGGTTTATGTCATATTATGAAAAGGAAAGGTATTTTTGTGAGAACGCTGTCGGTACTGATGGCGGTGTTTATGCTGTTTGGCTGTGTCAGTGCGGCTGCTGCCCAACCCCGGGAGAGTGCGGACAGAGAGTATGATATGCTGCCCGTAATTTATGTTTCGGGCTTTGGCGCAACAACGCTTGCCGCATTTGGTGATGACGGCAGCTGTGAGCCTGTATTTCCTCCGAGTATCGACGGAATCCTCGGTTACCTCGGCGATAATATAGGCAAAATCCTTGTCGGTCTTCTCGATACGATATTCTTCGGCAATACGGATAGGCTCGCTCAGGCTCTTGCTCCGCTTATTATTGATATCGTTGACGATATTGCCCTTAACCCCGACGGCACCTCAAAGCGTGCAGATGTTGCTCCGATTGTAGAGGGTGCAGCAAACACTTCACTCAAAGCATTCAAGGATAACGGTATGCTGGCCTACGTGCCCTACACAGGCTCCGAGTTTCTGGATATGGAGTGTGTAGGTGATATTATCGGCGACGATAAGGTTTTCAATTTTACATACGATTGGCGCTTCAGCCATATAGACAATTCCGAGCTTTTCCGCGAGTATGTTATGGATGTGCTCGAGCTTACGGGTGCAGACAAGGTCAACGTTTACTCAATAAGCCAGGGTGCGCTTATTGTCGGTGCATATCTCTACAACCATGCTGAAGACGGTTTTCTTAACAATATTGTGTTTGACACACCGGCACTTGAAGGCACAGACCTTGTAACAGGCGTTTTCGGCATTGATAATATCAGCCTCAACACAGCACCTCTCGGCCCGCTGCTTGCACAGATTCTTCATATGGAAATGGATCTTGGCGGTATTATTTCAATCATTCCCACAGATTTTCTCAACCTTGCTTTCGATTATGGAAGAAGAGACCTGATTCTTCCCGATATGATGATTTACGGTACTGCATTCTGGGATATGCTGCCAATGAGCGAGCTTGAGGAGCTCAAAGAGTATTGGCTCGACCCGGTTGCCAGTGCTGACGTAATTGCCAAAACCGATGCTCTTCACTACGGCTTTATGTCGAATATCCGAGCAACCTTTGATAAAGCTGAGGAAAACGGTGCAAAAATCACAATCAAGAGCGGCTACGGTATTCCGATGATTATTGGCGGCAACGTTAACTCCGACGGTATTGTAAACCTCAAATATTCCTGCGGTGCAACGAGTGCGCCTTTGGGTGAGAGCTTTGATGACAGCTATACTCAGCTGAATCCCGGTGCTTACTTAATTTCGCCCGACCGTACAATCGACCTTTCCACAGCTTATTATCCCGAGAGAACGTGGATTATTAAAAATAATGTTCACGGTCAGGCGGAGTGGGATTCACGCTCCTTCGATTTCCTTATGACACAGCTTATGACCGAGGGTGTAGAGGATGCTTACTCGTCATACGAGTTTCCGCAGTTTATGGAGAGTATGGCACCAAACGATAAGATTACGTTCTGTTTCACCTCGACAAACAGCAGCTTCCTTACGTATAACAGCGAAGGATATTTTGAGGGCAAAGCAAAGATAACCAACATCTCAAAGGAGGATACACTCTACATAAAGGATATTTCCTCCGACTATGCTGTGCTTGCCTTTGCAAAGGGAAGCAAGACGGTTAAGCTTGCACCCGGTGAAAGTATTGAGCTTGAAATTCTCAAAGCTCCCGGCGGCGCAAACATAAGCGAAATGAAGTTTGCAACCGTAACGCTTACCTATAAAACAGGAATTCTCAAAAGAGCACAGACAACAGATTTTTGTGTTACTATGATAAGTGAAAGCGAGTATCCCGGTGTTACAAAATAAGGGAGGATAAACTATGTACTGTGAACAATGCGGCAGGGAGCTTAGTGAAGGCGAGCTTTGCAACTGCAAAGAACAGCAGCCCGTTTATGTGGCGGAGCCGATGCCTGCCAAAAAGAGGATGACAAAGGGCAAAATCATTGCGATAATTGTAGCGAGCGCTGTTGTTTCGTTTGCGCTTTGGTTTGGCATAAGCTATTTTGTTACCAATTATATTTTTTCGTTCAATTCTGATTTGCTTGTCGAGATAGAAGAAAAATATCCCGATGAGGATTTTATCGCGGAATCCGGTGCTGTATTCACAAACGGAGAATGCGTCAACGGTGTTTACAAAAACACCTGGCTCAATCTTCAGCTGGCATGCCCCGAGGGTTATACAGAGGTAGATGAAATCAGTCGTGCTGAATATGATACGGAAGATGCGAAATGTGTTGTGTATTTTTTAGCCGAGGATGGAGATGAAATTTCAATCGGAATCGGTGACGGTACGTATACTGCACCGAAAAACTACGCTGCATATTACCATACCAGTATGAAATCGTGGCTTGAAGAAGAGTATTTTACGGTGTATAATGAGACGTATATGCAGCAGATTGAAATTAAAAACGTTGTGAATTCGTTTGCTGTGGGCGGCAGGGAATATCTTGTTACCGCAACGTATGCTACACACGCTACCGACGGCGACTTGATTGTGTACTGTCTGCTTTGCACACAGCTTGACGATCAGCTTGTTGAAATTCTGATTATTACCGATACGCTCGATGAATGCACGGCGCTGATTAATCAGTTGCATGGCATAAAGTAATACATTTAACTCCCCCAACGTACAAAAGTGTAAGTGGGGGAGTTTTTTGTCGCTGCAAATGTTTTGCTCTTTTCATAGACATTTCGCACAAAAAATTCACCTAAAATTCGTCAACCACAAAATAAAAAGCATATCTATTACGTTTGAATTTTAGCTGCAAATATGTTAATATATATAGGATAAGCGTGGAAGTGTGAGCTTCCGGAAATTATAATTATCAGAAAGGAAAACCAAAATGAAAAAAGTAATATCTGTTCTTCTTGCGCTTGTTATGGTATTTGCCTGCAGTGCAACAGCTTTTGCAGCACCCGAGCTCCCCATTCTCAGATTTGACGAAAACGGCGAGTTCAAAATCCTCCACCTCACAGACTGCCAGGATGAATATCCTGCTCACGATGAAATGCTTCAGTTTATTGAGCATTGCCTTGTCAAGTACGAGCCCGACCTCGTTGTTCTTGGTGGTGACAACACCGTTGATGGTGATGGCGAGCAGGAGCAGGCTGTTGCTCAGATCGTAGAAATTTTTGTCAAGCACGAAACATACTTTACTCTCGTTTTCGGTAACCACGACAGAGAGTACGGCCCCGTAGAGGAGCAGATCAAGCACAACGCTATCCTCCTCGGCTACTACCAGAAGCACGGCGGAAAGTACTGCCTTGCTTACGATCAGGTTCCCACACTCTCAGGTGTAGCTACACACAACCTTCCCATTATGTCCTCTGAAAACGTTCTCAAGGTTGCTTACAACCTCTATATGTTCGATTCAGGCACAAGCGGCTACACAGATGAGAACGGTAACAGCGGCTACGAGTGTGTATACCCTGACCAGATCGATTGGTTCAAGCTTACAAACAGCACTTACACAGCTCTCAACGGCGGTAAGGTTATCCCCTCAATGGCATTCCAACACATTATCGTTGGCGAGATTATGGACGTTTTCTATAAAGAGAAGTCCGAGGTTGCAATCAGCTTCGACAGCAAGTTCTGCAACGGAAAAGAGTATGATCTTACTGTAGCTGATTTCTCCGCTATCAAGGATGGTATGCTCACAGAGCCTCCCTGCCCCGGTGTTACAAACTTCGGTCAGTTCGATGCTCTTGTTGAGCAGGGCACAGTTGCTGTTTTCTCCGGCCACGACCATGTAAACACATTCACAGTTGAGCTTAACGGTGTTGATATCGTCAACACACCCGGCTGCACATTCAACTCCTACGGCCAGGATTACAACCGCGGCGGCCGTCTTATCACTCTCCACGAGGGTGAGACTGAGTACGATTCACAGGTTCTCCTCCTTGCAGAGGAAGCTATGGATAGCGACGTAATCGAGCTTAACTTCTTTAGCAAGATTTTTGGTGTGCTTATCAACAAAATCATCCTTGCATTCTTTAACCTGTTCTGATTTTTGAACAACAATCCCTCGAGAGGTTTGATCTGTAATGAAAACATATAGACGCAGAATTTTAGCTGCGATACTTACTGTTGTTTTTGTTATGACAGTTGCGGCTGTTGCCGTTTATGCGGCACCGCCGGCACCTGCGTTTACTGTCAACGGTGCGGCTCAGGCTCGCCCCGGCGACGTAGTAACCGTTAACGTAACTGTCAACGATAACAGAGGTTTTTGTGCCGGTGAGTTCATACTTGGCTATGATTCCGATGCGCTTACACCTGTCAGCGTTAACGGTGGTGAGGCGGCAAGCGAATATTTTGTTGCCAATGAAAACTATGATGACGGCAAGGTTTATTTTGCGGTTATTGATGAGCAGCTTATGACCGATGGCGGCACACTTGCGAGCGTTACGTTCAGAGTTAATGATGACGTTCTGCTCTACAGCGGTGATCTTACTCTCAGCGTGCCTACGCTTGTGGGCAACATCTCTGTTGGCTTCGGCTTCAACAATGTTAAATCAACCGTCCAAGGCGGTGAGATTCACGCTGCAAAGCAGATTGTTGTGCCCGATGCGCAGAATCCTACAGCAGATGAGGAGCTTGACCTTGTTGTTGAGCCTGACGGGTATTTGCTCGGTGCTACTACCTTTGCCAACCTCACTCAGTCGGCTCTTGCCGCAAATTTTGGCTCGGTTACACCGGAGTTTTATTCAGCAGATTCCGCTAAGCTTCCGGCAACGTCTTTGCTTTCCACAGGTTGCAAAATCAAGCTTATCAAGCCTGATAACAAAGTTGATGTACTTGTTGTGAGCGTTGCGGGTGACGTTGACGGCAACTGTGCGATAGATGCTAACGATGCATTCCTTGTAGGTATGTTCAACAGCGGCCTTATCGGTGAGGATGATATCGGCGGCGCATACTCGGCTGCGGCTGACGTCAACGGCGACGGTGTCGTTAACGATGCGGACTTTAATGCGGCGGTAAACGCACCGCTTAACTGAGTATCACAAATAAATAACCGAGCAAACTTTTTTGCACAAGTCCAGTAAAAACGGACAATAGAAAAAAGCGACCTCCTATGGTAGAATTAAAACAACTACCATAGGAGGTTTTGTTATGTCAAGAAATTATCGTCATATAAACGAATATGAAAAAGAAATATTAGAGATGAGAA
>JAZNMK010000051.1:0-36074 GCA_045579585.1 Acutalibacteraceae bacterium | reverse complement strand
AAGCATAAAAAGAACCCCTTTAGGGGTGGCTGAAAAAGTAATGCGGTCGGCAAACTGTTCAGCGCCCCTTTAGGGGTTTTGTCTGCAAAAAGCCCTTATAGGGCTTATTCAAGCCTCCGGCTTAGCCGGAGGTTTTGACTTTATGCAAGAATGATTTTTGAAAAAAAGCACACAAAAAAGCACACAGAATCGTTAAAAAATCCAATCCGAAGCGTTAATGCACGGAAAAGATTCATTTTTAAGGCAAAGTAGGTGGAAAACACAATTTTCGTGTCAAGCAAAAATACCACAAAATTTCTTACAATTCGGAAGATTAAAAAATTTAGTCTGAAAAGAGTTTCGTTTCTTTTTCTTTTCTATAATAATTATAACTGAATTTTAACCGTTTTTCTAATTTTCAGAACAGTCAAGTTTCATTGCATAAAAAAATGACCTCACGCAAGGTGAGGTCAAAATGGAATATTATGAATCTAATAATTGGTCTATTTTGCTAATGAAAACAACATCTTCAAACTTAAGGGGGTAACTATGGCTATGTCCAATATCAGCCTCTCTAAGAGTGCCCTCAAAAATAATTACGTCGCCTTCCGAGAGACTCACAACAAAATCTCTTTGTCCTTCATAGTATAACGTTACTGCGTAAATTCCTGGAACAGCATCTGCAACAACACAATCTTCATAAACACCTTTAACTTTAACGCGTTCAACTTGCCCATCGAATTTATATCGCTGACCTATATGAGTACCTTCTGCTCTGAGAGCGTTTTCTCGGTAATCTTCATATATTTTTTTGACAGTCATCGCCTTTGCAGGGGAATATGTTTCGGGTTCTTTCTTTTCACTTCCACCATTTCCACCGCAAGCATTCAAAGCAAGAATAGAAATTAGTGCAAGAATAATACAAACTGACTTTTTAACAATTTTCATTATTTTACATCTCCTTATATTCAGCATTCAAAACACATTCTGCCACACGGATAGCCGCTTCATATGTCTTGATGGAATTTTAGTTCAGGAATTCTGCAAGCTTATGTTGCTTTATTCCAACAGCATTATAGAACAAATTGTTCTTAATGTCAATAGAACATTTTGTTCTTGCATATAATGAAATCGGTGATATTATGCGATTTCGGAGAATAAGAGATTTACGTGAAGATGCAGATTTAACACAATCGGAAATGGGCAAAGCGATAAACCTTCCGCAAAGGACTTACGCCTACTACGAAAGCGGCGAAAGAACCATTCCGCCAGAAGTGCTTATTGCACTGGCAAAATTCCATAAAACAACTGTTGATTATATTCTTGGTATAACAGATCAAAAGTAATGTATACAATTCATAAGCGTTCGAGTCCCTTCCAGCGCGCCAAATAAACGCTGTAACCGTCAGGTTGCGGCGTTTATTTTTTTGTGTTATAGGGACTCGAAGGACGAGCGGCACAGAGCAACAGTCCGGTGGACTGTTGTGACCGCGAGCGACCAAGCCGCCGTAGCGGCGGCGCGAATCGAGTCCCTTCCAGCGCGCCAAAACAACCGATACGCCATCAGGTGTGTCGGTTATTTTTTGTTTGGAGGCATAGGGACTTAAAGGTAAGCGATACAAAGCGGCATCAGCTGCACAGCACAACGTCTTTACACAAAGCTTCCGCTTAGCAAACTCCTGAAATAAATCCGGCTTGGGCGTTACATTAATTGGCAATATTAAAATAACGTAACAATGTGTTGACCCGGCACAAAATTTGTGATAATATTTACAAGGTTAAAAAGAATCAAATACAAGGTGGAAGATATGTTGCAGACAGTAGTACCGTCAGTTAAAGAGTTACTCAGCGAAAGTGCCCGTAAGTATGGCGATTCTACATTCATCAAATACGTCGAAAACGGTGACGTAAAAGAAAAGACTTTCATTCAGATAAAAGATAACAGTGAGTGCGTATGCCGTATGATAAGGCATACCACAGATAAAAGAATAAACATTGCCGTAATCGGCAAAACATCTTACGAATACCTTGTTTTCTGTTCGGGTGTTCTTACCAGCGGCAACGTTTTTGTTCCGTTCTCACCCGAAATCTCTGTAGCAGAAGCGGCTGACCTTTTTGAGAGAGCAGATATTGAAATGCTTCTCTACGAAGATGCCTTTGCCGAAAGAGCAGAGGAACTTGTAAAAATCTGTCCTCAGCTGAAAAATATCTGCTGTTTCTCAAAAGCAGAAGAAATATACGTAACCTACTCTGCAAACTCTGAGTTTTCATCGCTTTCCGAAATCGAAGAAGACAAAGAGCAATGCGCCATCATCATTTACACATCCGGCACAACCGGTGTAAAAAAAGGCGTTATGCTTTCGATGAATGCACTTGTCGGCAACATTATGTACCGCGAATACTGCACCGATATTTTTAACGAAGGTGTTGTTGCCCTCTCGGTACTGCCGATGTATCACACATTCTGTTTCTCGGGCGACTACATCAAAAACCTTAAGGACGGTCTGCAGGTATGCCTTAACGGTGAGTTTAAAGATATTGCAGAAAACCTCAAACGTTTTCAACCCAAAGTAATCAGAATTGTTCCGATGATTGCTCAATCACTGCTGGGCAAGATCAAAATTCTTCTCAGAAGAAACCCTGACCTTACACCCAGGCAGGCTGCCGAAGAAGTTTACGGCAAAAATATCAAGTGGCTCATTTCCGGCGGTGCATATCTCAACCCGGAACTGGTTGACGAATACGACAAGCTCGGCATCTTCCTTCGCCAAGGCTACGGTATGACAGAAGTTGGCTGCCGTGTTTCCGTGCCTGATGACGGTGTTGCTTACGAATCCGTCGGCAGAATAATAGACATCTGCCAGGTAAGAACACAGAACGGTGAAATTCAGGTTAAAACCCCTACAGCGATGATGGGATACTACAAAATGCCCGAAGAAACAAAAGAGATGTTCACCGAAGACGGTTGGATTAAAACCGGTGATATCGGCTACGTAACCGAAGATAATCAGCTTTTCATAACAGGCAGGGTTAAAAACCTCATTATCCTTTCAAGCGGTGAGAACGTTTCTCCCGAAGCTATCGAAAGAAAATTCAGCGGCTACGATCTGGTTGAAGAGGTACTCGTATACGGTGAAGGCAATAACATTATTGCTGAGTTCTACCCCAATGCTGAATATGCTCAGGCAAACGGCATTGACGACATAAAAGCTGAAATTGAGAAGTATGTTGATACTCTCAACGAAACAGCAAAATCAGCTCATCTTATCTCTGAAGTAAGAATCAGGGATATTCCCTTTGAAAAGACAGGTCCCGGAAAAATTAAGAGATACGAAACAAAAATCTAAGGAGTTTGAAAAGCATTGAAAAAAGTAACAGGTACAGTTTACGAACTTATCCCTCCGCAGGAAATGATTCAGTTTATGCTCAAGTACAGCTTTTTCCATAAGCAAGTTACACAGATTCCCGAATCAATTATAGTTGAAAAAGAGCTTGATTTTAAGCTGATGGAAAAGGCATTAAACATCGAAATCGAAAGAAACGATTGCCTGCGTCTTCGTTTTTTCAAAGAAGGCGGCAAAATCAAGCAGTATTTTCTGCCCGAATATAAGCTCGAAAACATACCTGTTTTTGAGTTCAAATCCGAGCAGGAACGCATCGATACGCTCACCAATGATGCCAGAAAGCCCATAAAAATGCTCAAGGACGAAACCTACCGTGTCAAGTTCTTCCGCACACACGACAAGCGCTGCGGTGTTTACATCAATATTCATCATCTCGTTATGGATAACGCTGCCGTTTTCACTTTCTTTGCAGATTTGTTTGCGATTTACGATCATCTCAAAGACGGTACTCCCATGCCAAAGCCGCTTGGCAAATATGAAGATATCATCAAAAAAGAGCTTGCTTACGTTGCTGACCCCGAAAACTTCAAGAGAGAAGAAAAGGCATACCGTGAGTTTATGGATAAACTCGGCGAGCCGCTTTACCTCGGCGTAGAGGGTCCAAAATTCCTTGAAGCAGAGCGCGCAAAGAAAAAGAATCCAAATATCAAAGCACCCTCGCTCTTCGACCCGATTCACGATAAGGCAGAGCTTACCAAATACACTATCCCCCACGATGACAGCCAAAAGATCTTCAAGTTTATGGAAGAAAACGGTGTCGGCGGCGAATGTCTTGTTCAGCTTGCGATGCGCCTTCACGTTTCAAAAATCAACAACAGACACGACGACACTTACTTTATAGTGCTTTGTCCCAGAAGAAAGACTCTTGCCGAAAAACGCGCCGGCGGAACTCTTGCAGCTCCGCTGCCTCAGAGAGTTGTTCTTCCTGAAAACACAACGTTCAGAGAAGCACTTGAGAAAATGGCTGAGGTTCAGTTCTGGGCATTCAAGCATATGGATTATCCTTATCTCGAATACCGCAAACTTCAGCAGAAGATGTACAACTATCCATCGGCAGCCGGTGCATCAACAATGATGTTCTCATGGTTCCCGCTTGAAGCAGGCACAATGAACAACTGGGACTACGAGTTTGAAGGCTATTCACTCGGCAGATATATTATGGTACTTTACACCTTCGCAATGAAGGATTCACGCAGCGGTTGCCTCAAGCTTTCCTGTATGCACAGAACAAAATTTGTAAGTGTTGAGGATATCGATGCATTCCAGGAAGGCACGGCTAAAGCACTTAAGCTCGGTGTAGAAAACCCCGATATGACACTCGGTGAAATAATAGACAGAATTTAAAAGGAAGGTGCAAAAAATGTTTGACAGAATCAAAGATATCATCTGTGGCTTTGTTGAGGTTGACCCCGATGAGGTTACAGCAGAATCCAAGCTCACAACAGACCTCGGTCTTTGCTCACTCGACCTTGCAATGCTCTCATCCGAAATCGAAAAGGAATTCGGTGTAAATTTAAACGCAAAAACATTCGCGATTGTAAAAACAGTAGGCGGTGTTGTTGAGAGCATCGAAAAAGAGCAGAACAAATAAAATTAATGTTTATTTGAACAGCCCCCGATTGTAATTTACATACAATCGGGGGCTGTTGTTTACTATTAAACAAAATTTACTTCTTTTTCTTCTTAGTCTTTGCTGAAATTTCTTTTATACGGGCTTCATCGTCTTTGTGAGGTGACCACAACGTAAAAATAACCGACGACTCCCTGTCACCTGCAAACCGCTGACGGCTAACAGTAAGAAATTTACCGCCAACATCGACCGTGTACGGCTTGCGGCAATTAGTAGCTGTTGAAATAACCAGCGCACGCTCCTCCAGCCATTCATACTGACCGTCGAGACTTATCATACTCCTCAGCGAAACCTTCTTTTCCGGCTGTACGTAGTTGAGCACGGTAACACCGTCATTTCTGACGCAAAGTTCAGGTGAAACACCACTGACGTTGAGCATATGCGGCAGGCTCCAACGCACACCCATATCATCCGAATAAGATATAAACAACTGACCCATTGATGAGAAAACACAGATAAGTCTGCCGTTTTTAAGCTTTGCACAGCTTACCTGAGAAACAGTACGTCCGCCGGGAATGGCCGGCACAGTGCCACGTTTTGTAAAGCTGTTGCACTTGTCGGTGCTGAGGTAAGCAACAGCAGCTCCCTCACACTCGCCCATCCATAAAACCTCGTTATCGCTGAGCATAACCGCACGCTGAACAAAGTTACAAGGCGCTTTTTGCGGCACAGCAGCAACACCCGACTTATAGGGCAGCAGAGCATAATAGGTGCCGCCCTGCTTTTCATCATCAGTCAGCTGAGCATAGCGCACAGCGTTACGCTCACGCCAGATTCTTACAGCATCTTTATCGGCAGTTACAGGCAGATGCAGCTTTGAAGCAAGCTTACTGCGCCAGCTTATGAGCAGACCGTAAGGTGTTGCGGTTGCTGTAACGTTACCAAGCTGCATCGGCGAATCAAAAATAAACTCACGCTTTGCAACGGGGATTTTTGCAGGATCGTCACTGCGGCAAAGGCAAAGAGAATATAGCGGCACACCGCCGACAACACGGCTGCAAGCAAAAACGACCGTAACTTTACCGTCAGGCTCAACAGCAACCGCAGGCGAGCCGCATCCACCCTGAATATTGCTGTTTTTTCGGCAGACAAAACCCTGATCTGCAACCTTTACGGCAGCAGCCTTATCGTTATCAGTATGACGCTGCACAAATATAATTACCAGCGAGATGATGTAAGGAATCATCTGCGACGGTGCTTTGAGCATTTTTACAAAGGCCAGTATTTTTTTCATTGCCTTTTTGTCCATTGCCGTACCTCTCCGAAACAAATCTGATATATTTGTATAATAGCATTTTATTGTTAACTTTTCAACAGCATTTGAGCAAAATAATAACGGGACTGCCGGACAAACAGTCCCGTTTTCATTTTCTGATCAGAGATTTACAACAAGCTTGTGCGAACCGATATCCGTCTTGATTTCGACAGTATAGCCGCCGAATTCACAAGGAACAACCTCATATTCGCCTGTACATTCAACAGCCTTCGGCTCGGTGGGCACGTAAACAACAGTTTTTGCATCAAAAGCATCCGTCTGCTTATATGTAAGCGTAAATGTGTTTGCCTGCCTATCGTGGCAGTATGCCTCAATTTCGCCGGTAACAGCCCTGGGGTAAGGTCTGTTGAGCACCTCCATTACACCGTCGCCGATGAGTCCCTCATGGAATGCCCAGTATGTGTTGCTCCATTTACGGTCATCAAAGAACTTAAGCAAATGGTGAATATGCGGATACCATTCCGTACCCTCGGAATAGCCGCCCCACTCACCGACGAGAACAGGAATGCCGAGCCTCTTCTGCGTGTTGGCGTGCTCACCGAAGATGGCATCGGTTCTGGATGAGCTTGCGTGCTTATAAAGCGGAGTATCAACCATAAAATCGTAACCGTGCGGTGAGAAGCAGGTCTTTTCCTCAGGCTTACCGTCATACGTAATCGGGCCAGCCTTGCACGGAATTGAAAGGTTTGAGTAGTAGCAGTTGTCGATAAACATAATACCGTTATCGGTAACCGAGCGGATTGCACCTGCTGTTTTGTTAAGGAAGGGTGTATATCGCTCAACATCGAATTTTTCGACAATATCAGCAGCACCCATTGCAACATCGTGAAGAATGTCGCCGTTATACTGCTCGAGCACTGCGGGAATATCCAGCTTTACGGCATCCTTTACAAGCTTGCATTTGTCAATGCGCTTATCGGTAAGTGTTGTTTTGACAAGGCCTTTGATAAGCTGACGGAAAACCTTACCGCCGTCCGTGCCCATAAAAGGCTCATTAAACATATCAAAACCGAAAAGCGCAGGATGATCACCGAGCTTTGTTGCAATATGCTTCCACATATCGGCAAAGTAATCGAGCAGACCCTTGCCCTCGTAAGGCGAATTGCTCCAGAACCTGTCAAAAGCCTTATGGATACCTCTGTCCCAGAAATATCCTTCAGCCCAGACAACCTTAATCTTTTTCTGCTTTTTGCCGTTCATCATACATGCCCATTCAGGCGCACCGTCGCCCCACTGGTAGCAGTAGTTTGAGAAAAGATCCTGATGCATATCAAGATAAACGTAAACTCCGTACTCATAGAATTTATCGAGCATTTTACGCACAGCCTCGATGTATTTTTCGTTATACAGACCGGGCTGAGGCTCAACAGCTGCCCAGGTGATACCGAGGCGCACTATATTGAAACCGCTTTCTGCAATTGTGCGGTACATTTTTTCATCGTACTCATACACATTGCAGAGGTTGCCGTTTTCATCCGGCCAGCCTTTATCGCAGAGGTTTACTCCGTTAAAAATTCTTTCTCTGCCGTATTCATCAATAAACCGTTTGCCTTGGGTAAGAATTTTTTCCATAACTCATCTCTCCTATGCTTTATAAATCCAGAACTCACTCAGAACAACTCCTACGTGCTCCTCACCTATCTCAAGTGCAACGCATCCGTTTTCAAACACCGATGCAGGAAGATCGTAAACCGCACAGGTGAAGCGCTCCTGAAGCATTTCACGCTCAAACTGCTCGTCCTTTTCACCGCCGTAGAATTTGCCGCGGTAAATTTCCTTGCCGTTTGCCTTGACGTAGAAACCGTTGAACATATCGTTATTTGTCTTTTTATAAGTTACGCGCAGTTTATAATCCGTATCCGCATCAAAGCCTGCGAGCTTACAGACAAACGTAAAGTTATCAAAAGCCTTGAGCATACACATCGGTATTGAGCCGTTATTGACCTCACGGCGGTCGCCCTGATAGTCGATATAAAACTCGCCCTTCTGCCTTTCGCCCAACACACCGAAGCCGTGCTCGGCAAGAGAGAAGTAATACTCACCCTTGTTCACCTTATTGCGGTTGAAAACACGTGCAAGGAACGCTTCACGCTCACCCTCGGGCATCGCATCGGCCGCCTCAAATCTGTTGAGCAGCCACGCTCTGTCGGTTACAGGCAGGTCGATTGTATCGAGAGTTGCGCCTCTCTCCCAGCCTGAAGCGTGGTAATTTTCAACATCAAGCTGAATTCCTATCTGCTCAAAAAGCATATCGGCAAGCTGACCGAGTGAAGCACGCATTGCATAGTAATCGGCATCGTAATCTGTCATAAGCTCTGCCTTTGCGGATACGAAATCGCCGCGTGAAGCAAAGCTTCTTGCTTCGTCAATCAGCGCAAGTTCAAATCTCCTCCTGCGGTATACAAGCGCATCGCACCTTGCACGGAAAAGCAGCAGCACAAAACGCCAGTTTTCCATAAGCGAAGGTGATTTTTCAAGCTCCGATTCAAAAATCCTGAGTGTGTGCTCAATGTGCGGATTTTCCGCCGGGTCACCCTCCCAGTTTTTCTCCAGGCCGAGTATACCGTCGGCAATCTTTGAGGCATCTGCCTGCCAGATAAAGAACCTTGAATAGTCGCAGAGTGTATCGTAAAGTGAAACGTCCGGAAAATAATCCATATCGCTCCAGACAGCCTTATTCACATCGTCATTCGTACCCTCAGAGTAGCTGACACTGCCGACCACGTAGGGACGTGTGAGCCTGTGGAGAAGCCTGAATTCGGCAGGTCTGGGGTTAACACTTTCGCGGCTGAGAGTTGATGCAAACGCGTAGTGCCAGTCATCCCTGTCAAAATGCACGGGATATTCGCACCTGACGTTGTGAGTAATATCCGGATAAAACCTGATGGGATATTTTGCAGGCAGCTTGCGTCGCAGATCATCCATCATAAAAGCGTGGTTCGGGCCGGTGATTATACCGTCAATCTCATCGGGAAGCTTATTCATCTCGCTGAGGAAATCCTCAGGCCAGGTTATATTTGAGTGAGGTGCCTGAGCGGAAGGCCACATCTGCGCATCGGGCTTGATGCTTTTGAGTGCATCGGATATTTTGATACACCGTTTGATAAAATCGTCGCCGTCCATCTCACCCGGGTCACCGCCGGGAGGAAAAATAGCATTGATTCGCGGCATTGCCTCAAACACCTTGCGTCTTGAAGCGAGCGCTGTTTCCTCATCCTCATCATCGTTGTTCGGATACCAACATGAAACGTCCATATCAAGCTTGTCCGCAAGCTCGCTGGCCCACACTGCAACATCAAGCGGATGATACTTCATAAGCGGATTCTTCTCATCCTTATTTCCGGAGGGAATATGCTCGCAGGTATTACAGCCGAAAGCCATAATATCGCGATAAAAGCGAAAATACTCATCAGGTCCCCAAGCATCGTAGGTGTTAGGAATTGTGCGGTAGCCGCACTGATGGCCTCTTATCTTTTTATCAGGTGAATATTCACCTGCAATATTCTTTATCAAGGTGATTTTGTTTGATGAAAAAACACACTTGCGCAAGAAGTAGGAGTAGCCGTAAATCAAACCCCTGATACCCTGAGCGGAAATTTTGAGATGAGAGCCGTCCTGCCCGATAACAAAGCTGTCTTTATCAGCAATATCACCGTCACACACAAGCTCAACGCAAGGCTCACCGTCCTCAAAAGGTCTGTAGCCTGCGCGTACCTCAATTTCTTCACTGAAAAGCTCGCGCGCATATTCCGCAGCTTTACCCGAAGCGCTTACGCTGAGGAAAGAAAAATCGTATCTCATCGCAAAATCACCCTTCTTTTATGTTATACATTTGTATAATAACATAAGAGAAAGAAAATTACCATACCAAAATTTAAGATCACGCGTTATAATCCACAATTTCCACACCCGTATAGTAATGTTTGATTATCTCCTGCCATGTACTGCCCTGGCGTGCCATATAGTCGGCACCGTACTGACTCATGCCGACACCGTGTCCGTATCCCTGAGTTGTAAAGCGAAAGCCTCCGTCCTGCGTTTCAACCGTAAACACTGCACTTTTCAGACCCAGCGCATCGCGTGCCTTAAGACCGCTAAGCTTTGCACCACCTATTTCAAGGCTCACGACATACCCGTTTTCATCGTTTTTTACATTTTTAATCCAGCCATCGGATTCGCCGCTGAGCTCACACCCTGCCAAAGCACTTACCGCCTGCGAAACCTCCGATGCAGTCATAACAACGGTTTTGATACAGTCCGGCGACAGCTTATCACCGATACTGTTTACACTTTTCAGATACGGCACGTCATTGCCCCAGACCGTTTTGGCGCTCTGTGTAACGCCGCTGTTATTTGCGTGGAAAGCCGCTATTATCGGTTTGCCGTTGTAGGTTATCACCTTACCATTTACCGATTCAACCGCTTGGCTCAGCTTTTTTTCGTAGCTTTCTGCCTTATCGCCCCACTTTTCGGCGCGTTCTTCCCGGGTAAGGTATCCTTGATGTGTTGCCGTATCGTTTGAAAGATAGGCACCTTTAAGTGACGAATCGGGCGATTTTTCCTGCTCCGATTTTTTGCAGAGCAAATAGGTATAAGCAGCTACCGCCTGAGCACACAACGCTTGTTCGTGATACGTTGGCAGCATCTCTGCCGCCAGCACACCCACAAGATACTCTTCCACATTAATACTCAGCACAAGGTCATCATCCCTCATAAAAACCTTCACCGTTTCACTCTGAGCGGTAGTATTTTCCGTAATGCCGTTTGCGTTTTCTCCCCGTGTTTGGTCAGAATCCACCGAATCGGATTTAAACTCGGTAAGCGGAACAAGGATAAGTGCAAGTGCAATAATGAAGGCTGTAATTTTGTAAAAACGCATTTTTTATTCCTCACTCGTTAATAATGATTGACTTTTTTACTGTATGTATAGTATAATGTAGGCTCAAATAATATTGTATAAGTATATCTATAAATAGATTTCTCAGGAAAGGAGAAACACAGTATGTCAAGATACATGTCCCCCATCAACAACGATTCCCTTATAAACTTATGCAACGAAATACAGATAAATGACAGAATTGAGCTTGAAGATTACAACCGTTACGGTGTAAAAAGAGGGCTAAGAAACGCTGACGGCACAGGCGTTATGGCCGGCCTTACAAAAATCTGCAGCGTTGACGGCTATTATGTTGAGGACGGTGAGCGTGTGCCACGTCCCGGAAAGCTCAACTTCAGAGGTCTCGACGTAACCGAAATTGTAGAAGGCTGCCGCAAGGCAGACCGCTTCGGTTTTGAAGAGGTTGCCTGGTTACTTATTTTCGGCGCACTGCCCACAGCAGAGCAGCTTGCAAAATTCAGCAACGTACTTGCCGAATGCCGTGAGCTTCCCGAGGATTTCATTGAAGATATGATAATGAAAGCGCCCTCACCCAACATTATGAACAAGATGTCACGCTCTGTCCTCGCTCTCTACTCATACGATGATAATCCTGACGACATCACAACAGAAAACGTACTGCGTCAGTGCATACAGCTCATCGCACAGCTTCCCTCCATTATGAGCTACGCATATCAGGTAAAACGTCGCCACTATTACAAAAAGAGCATGTACATCCATCAGCCCAAGCGTGAGCTTTGCACGGCACAGTCCATTCTGCGCACAATCCGCTCAGACAGACTTTTCACCGATGAAGAGGCAAAGCTTCTCGACCTGTGCCTTATCCTCCACTCGGAGCACGGCGGCGGCAATAACTCCACCTTCGCAACACGTGTGCTTACATCTTCAGGCACAGATACATACTCGGCAATCGCAGCAGGTATCGGCTCACTCAAAGGCCCCAGACACGGTGGTGCAAACATCAAGGTCAAGGAAATGACCACCCTTATGACTGAGGAAATTTCAGATATCACAAACGAGGGTCAGGTTGCTGACTACATCGCAAAGCTTATCAAAAAGCAGGCAGGTGACCGCTCCGGTCTCGTATACGGTATGGGACACGCAATCTACACTATGTCCGACCCGAGAGCTGTTCTGCTCAAAGAAGCTGCACGCAACTTCATCTTCAGCGAAGAATTCGAAAGAAGATTCCGTCAGCTCGAGCTTATCGAAGAGCTTACACCCGATATTTTCCGCTCAATCAAGGGCGATATGAAACCGATTTGCGCAAATGTTGACCTTTACTCAGGCCTCATTTACGATATGCTCGGAATTCCCGAAGACCTCTTCACACCACTGTTTACAGTATCGCGTATGGCAGGTTGGGCAGCACACAGAATCGAAGAGCTCACCACCGGTAAGCGTATTATCCGCCCCGCATACAAAAACGTATCCCTCCCCTACCACTACATCGCACTTGAAGACCGTACGGAAGAAAACGTTATGCACCCGGACAAATACATTCCCAGCGAAGCACGCGCAGTTCTCAAATAACATAAGAGGTGTCATAAACTATGAAAAAAATCAAAGGCAGCCTTTCAAAGCCTGAGCCCGCCTCGCTCATTGCAATTGCTGCACTGAGCCTTTGTGCGTTGCTCCCACTTCGTGTATATCAGGTAACCACATTGGTTGATCCGCAGACGGGATTCTTCAACAGCGACAGTTTTACGATTCCGCTCTTTTATGCTTTAGGCGCACTTTTAATCGTTGCGCTTCTTGTGCTCAGTTTCCTTAGCAGCAAAGCAAACAGAGCACGCAACTGCACGGCAAGGAGCACGCTGCTCGGAATCATTTCGGCATTTACGGCTTCAAGCATTATGTTCAACGCCGCAAACAGCGTCATCAGATTTATTGAGCTCAATACTGAATACGCTTCGGCGTTCCACGGTCTGAGCTACACATCATACCTCACCCAGTCCGGTGCGGCTGCACTTCTGGGTCAAGGTGTTACAGGTGTGCTCGCTTCGGTGTTTTTCTTTTCATACACGGTAAACTGCTTCAGCAAGAGCGAAAAGAAATCATATTTCACCGTGCTTTCCGCAGCGCCGACCGTATGGGCAATCTGCAGAATAGTTTTCAGATTTCTTGCCAAAATAAGCTTTGTAAACATTTCCGACCTTCTGCTTGAGCTGCTGATGCTCGTGTTTATGATTGTATTTTTGCTCAGCTTTGCTCAAGTGATAACGGGTGTTTCGCCCGAGGTATATGCATGGCGTCTTTTCGGTTGCGGTCTGCCCGCAGCGGTTATCGCATTCATCGTCAGTGTGCCGAGAATCTTCCTTGCCATAATAGGCCACTCAGACCTTATTGTTGAAGGATACGAATTTGAGCTGTGCGATCTTGCGCTTGCAATTTTCATTCCCGTATTTCTCCACAACACAGCAACAGCAAAAAAGCCTGAATAAATCGACAACGAAAGGTTTGCTTTCACTTGTTTTTATCTAACCTGCTGACTACAGCTCAACAAGTTCTTATTCTGTACATCCTTATTGCAGTAGGCTTTTTTGCCGACAAAACAGGATTGTACACCGAGAAAGCATCAAAGCTGAACACCAATCTGCTTTTCTATATAGTCACGCCGATGGTAATTGTCAACAGCTTTTTGTCTATTGACAATTCGCCCGAAAACCTCAGAAATTTCGGCATAGCAGCACTCGGCGGTGTGCTTATTCACGTTATCGGAATGGTGCTTATACTGCCTTTGTTCAGAAAAACCGACAAATCAAAGGCAGGTCTTTACCGCTACGCCTGTATGTACGGCAACTGCGGCTATATGGCACTGCCGCTTGCAAACGCAGTGCTCGGAGCTCAGGGTGCATTCTACTGCTCGGCAATAATTATGGTGTTCAACATTTTTTCATTCACCCACGGCATATATATAATGGGGGCACAGAAAGGCGGCTTCAACTTCAAAAAGCTGCTTATCAACCCCGGCACAATAGGTGTCACACTCGGTTTGCCGTTATATCTGCTCGGTGTCGAATTACCGACTGTTATCGCAACACCCGTCAGCAGCCTTGCTTCACTCAACACTCCGCTTGCAATGCTTATCTTCGGCACTTACATCGCCCACACCGACCTTAAGACAATGTTCACGGACAAAAAGATTTACCTTGTCGCTCTGGTCAAGCTGATTACAATTCCGCTGATAATGATTGCCGGCTTCAAACTTCTGAATATTCCGCAGACACTGGCAATGGCTATCACCGTTTCAGCCTCCGCACCGTGTGCCAACAACACCGTAATCCTTGCCGGAAAATACGGCCTTGACACGGGCGTTGCATCCAAAACGGTCGCCCTTGTCAGCTTCTTCTCCATTATTACTATGCCGGTTATGATTGCACTTGCCGCAACGTAAAGCCTGCAACACGAAAGGAAGATACAAAAATGTCAAAAGACAAAAAAAGAAAGGGACAGAGCAAGCTTGCCTTCCCTCTCGGACTTGTGATAATAATTTTTGCAATTGTCGGTGTTATCTTCGCAGTCGGTTCAGGTATTGACGGAATAAAGAAGCTGACTGATAACTCAAACAAAAAACTCGAATATGAAACAATGCTTGTTCCGGTTGTAATGTACGACCCGGATATGTTTGATGATGTTTCCGCCGCTAACCTTAACCAGCTTACAGTCTGCGCTGTATGGGGCATTATCAAAGACGGAACCAACTACCCCGGCAAATACGAAACAGACCCTCAGGGAAACATTATGATTCCTGCAGAAGACGTTGAAAAGAAATTCGCCGAACTTTTCGGCACTGACGTTGTTCCCACGCATATCGGTGTCAAAGGATATTTTGATGAGTTCACATTCAACGAGCAAACGGGCCACTACCTGGTAACATCTGCAGGTACCGTGCCGATTTACACACCGAAGGTAACCGAGATTGACAAAACATCCAACACTGTTGTACTCACGGTAGGTTACCTTGCCGCAGAAGCATGGGCACAGGATTCGGCAGGTAATTTCATTCAGCCTGAACCAAGCAAATACGTGAAAGTTACATTGCGCGAAAACGACAACGGACTTTACATAAGCGCTATGCAGACTACGGACACACCCGAAAACGCACAACCCGGCGTAACGTTGCAGCCGACAACACCTGCAACAGTGGTGCCGACATCTGAAGCTGCGGAAGAAACATCGGAAACGCAAGAGGAAACCACCGTAGACGAAGAAGATGAATAAAATAATCACCCGATACCGACGGTATCGGGTGATTTTAAATTAACGATTACTGTACGCCAAGATAAATCGTTGACTTTGCTGCGGCAAAATCAAGGTCTGTAAACTCCTGCGACGTACCGTCCTCAAAAACAAGTCGCACGTCAAATTTATTCGTTTCAGTCTTTGTATATTTCATTTCAACAGCAACGTTTGCCCTGAGAGTGTCCTGAGAAAGAATGTTTTTTGACCATTCGGTTGTGCCGCTCGATCTTGCAAAAAGCTCCACAGCATCCTTACCCATCATATTTGCAAGCGTAACCGAACCTACACCGACACCTGCATCCTCAATATCCTCAATCACAACGTCGGTATTTTCAACATCACCGCCGCCATCTTTTGAGCAGCCTGCAAACACGCACAGACAAAGCAATGCCGCCAGCAGGACAGACAATATCTTTTTCATATTATTTCCTCCTTTTAATCTGCACTGCACTTATTTTATCACTTACAGCCCATAATTGCAATCATAAAATAAAAAACACTTGAAAACAAAAGACATATAGTTTATAATACCCTATTATATAAAAACCGTAAAGGAAGAAGTGTTCAATCAATGGATTACATTTTTGCAGACTGCATATCCTCACTGCAGCCTTCACTTATCAGAGAGTTTTTCAAATATAACGGTCTGCCGGGTTTTATGCCTTTTTCAGCAGGCAACCCCTCTCCCGAATCATTCCCGATTGAAGAGATTACTGAAATTGCAAGAGACGTTTTCACAAAGAATCCCGTTGCCTTGCTTCAGTACGGTATCACGGAGGGTTACACTCCCCTTCGCGAAACTCTCCGCGAATTCAGCAAAAGCAGATACGGTATCGGCACAGAGGATGACGAGCTTATCGTTACATCCGGCTCACAGCAGACTATGTATCTTGCAACAAAGGTGCTTGTAAACCCCGGTGATACGGTCATTTGTGAGGAGCCCTCATTTGTCGGCTCACTCAATGCCTTCCGCTCATTCGGTGCTAACCTCTGCGGTGTACCCGTCGACAGCGACGGCATCAACATAGAAAAGCTTGAGGATGCACTCAAGACACAGAAAAACGTAAGGTTCATCTACACAATCCCCAATTTCCAGAATCCCTCCGGTATCACGATGAGCTTTGAGAAGCGTAAGGCTGTATACGAGCTTGCAAAGAAATACGGCGTTATGATTCTTGAAGATAACCCTTACGGCGAGCTCCGTGTAACCGGCGAAGACGTTCCCCAGATCAAGAGCCTTGATAAGGATGGCATTGTTATATATGCAGGCTCATTCTCAAAGATTCTTGCACCCGGTGTGCGTGTAGGCTACTGCGTGGCACCCAAGCCCGTTATTGCAAAAATGGTTGTAGGCAAGCAGGTATCCGATGTTCACACACCCGTATTCTCACAAGTGCTTGTTGACGAGTGGATGAAGAGGTACGATATCAACGAGCATATCGAAAAAATCAGAGCAATGTACCGCTCCAAACTTAATCTTATGTGCGACCTTGTTGAAGAAAAGCTCCTCGACTACGTTACATATACACGCCCCGAAGGCGGCTTGTTTGTATGGTGCAAGCTGAACGATAATATACCTATGGCAGACTTCTGCAAGAAGGCACTTGAGAACAAAGTAACGATTGTTCCGGGTTCAGCCTTCCTTGGTGATATGACTGCAGCAACACAGTGTTTCAGAATGAACTTCTCAACACCAAGCGATGAGGATATCGTCAAGGGCATCAACATACTTGCCGACATCGCAAAAGAATACTGATAAATTACGGAGACAGATAAAATGGAAAACAAAGTTACGGAGCGTAAGCCCCGTGTATTAAGTCTTATTCAACCCACAGCCGTGCCCACAATAGGTAACTATTTCGGCGCTCTCAAGAACTGGAAAGCGATGAGTAAAGATTACGACTGCCTTTTCGGTGTTGCCGATCTTCACGCTATCACCGTACGCCAGGAGCCTGCTATGCTCAGAAAGCAGTCGACAGAGATGTTTGCTTTGCTTCTTGCAAACGGTCTTGACCCCGAAAAGAGCATTGTATTTATGCAAAGCCATGTGCCTGAGCACTCTCAGCTTGCTTGGTTGCTCAACTGCTACACACAGTTCGGTGAGGCATCCAGAATGACTCAGTTTAAGGACAAGAGCCAGAAGCACGCTGACAACATAAATGTCGGCCTTTTCTCTTATCCTACTCTTATGGCGGCAGATATTCTGCTTTATCAGGCTAACTTTGTGCCCATCGGTGCAGACCAGAAGCAGCATCTTGAACTGACCAGAAATATTGCAGACCGCTTTAACGGTATACACGGCAACACATTCACAATGCCCGAACCGTTCATAGGCAAGAAGGGTGCGAAAATCACTTCGCTCCAGGATCCGACCTCAAAAATGTCAAAATCAGACCCCAACCCCAAAGCTTCGGTTTCCGTGCTTGATGAGCCGAACGTCATTATGAAGAAATTCAAGAGTGCCGTAACCGACTCCGAGGCTTGTGTACGCTATGCCGACGGCAAGGACGGAATCAACAACCTGATGACAATCTACTCCTGCTGCACAGGTAAGAGCTACGAAGAAATCGAAAACGAGTTTGCAGGCAAAGGATACGGCGATTTCAAGACAGCCGTAGGTGAAGCTGTTATTGAAGAGCTTCGACCCCTGCAGGAGAACTATAAAAAGCTTATTGCAGATACAGCATACCTTAACGAGTGTATGGCAAAAGGTGCTGAACGCGCGTCTCGCCTTGCTCAGCGTACACTCAGCAAGTGTATGAAAAAAATCGGCTTTAAACAGATATAACATAAATTTTTATTCCGTTATATCAAAAAACTTATTGACAAGCTGTAAGGATCTGTTGTATAATGCTTTCTATACAATGAGAAATTTGCCCCTGCAAATTGCGGAGGGAGGGAATAGATAATGAGTAAAGTAGAAGTTAAAGAAAACGAATCCTTGGACAGCGCACTCAGAAGGTTTAAGAGACAGACCTCAAGAGACGGTGTTATTCAGGAAGTTCGTAAAAGAGAACACTATGAAAAGCCTTCTGTAAAGAGAAAGAAGAAGTCAGAGGCTGCTCGTAAGCGCAAGTATAAGTAAGAACCGAAAGACGGGCAACAACGCCCGTCTTTTTTCTTGCAACAATACATAAACTAAGGATAAGATTATGCTTGATGACCGACATATGCCCCAATACCGTTTTCCAAGTGTCTGTTGTATAACGCCGCACGACCTTGAAAAAATGGGTGTTTCAGGATTGATGCTTGATATAGACAACACACTGATATACGACGAAACCCTCACTCCCCTGCCGGGTGTAAGGGAATGGGTAAAAAAGATGGACAGTGCAGGCATTCCGCTTGCAATAGTTTCCAACGCAATAGCACCCCGCGTTTATATCACAGCCAAAAAGCTCGGCATCAGGCACTATATATACAGCGCCAAAAAGCCTAAACCCGACGGACTGCTGCGCGCAGCAGAATTGCTCGGTTTGCCTATAAATACACTTGCAATGGTCGGTGACCAGCTGAAAACCGATATGCTCGCCGCAAACACGGCAGGTGCGGTTGCTGTTTTCACAGACAGAGCACGCGATGAAAAAATTTTTAAATTCTACTTCAAAAAAGCAAGAGACGGCGAAAAAGAGCTGCTTGAGGAATTTGAACGCAGGAAAAACGGAGAATGACCTATGGAATTGTATGAGCTTACAAAAATGCTTCCCAAGGATATTGACGGCGGAATAATCGAAAGTCCTGCCGCACGCCTGTATTTTACGGGATTCAATGCAGATGTAGGATATCTTATCGTATCCAAAAACGGCAACGTATTTCTTACAGACAGCCGCTATATCGAAGCCGCTCAGGCTCAGGTTGACTGCTGCGACGTTGTACTGCTGACAGATGCGAAAACCCAAATTCCCAAATACCTTAAAAAGTTCAATTGCTCAAGCGTTGCAATCGAAGCTAACCACGTAACGGTAAGCGGTTTGCGCGATTACAGCAGAATGTTCAAGCCGGATGATTTCAAGGCTGTTTTTGATAACAGGTTCGATAAATTTATCCGCTATCTGCGCTGTTCAAAGCGCGATGAAGAAATCAAAAATATCAAAGCTGCTCAGGCTATAGCTCAGGCAGCCTACGATAATGCGGTAAGATACATAAAACCCGGTATGACAGAGAAAGAGGTTGCTCTCGCGCTCGACTTCCATATGCTCAGAAACGGTGCAGAAAAAGTATCGTTTGACACAATTGTTGTCAGCGGCAAAAAGACCTCTTTGCCCCACGGTGTGCCCTCCGACAAAAAAATCGAATTCGGTGATTTTGTCACAATGGATTTCGGTGCAGTTGTAAACGGTTACCACAGCGATATGACACGTACCGTAGCCATCGGCGAGGCAAGTGACGATATGGCTGAAATATATTCAATTGTGCTTGAGGCACAGACAGCTGCAATCGAAAAAGCCGCCGCGGGAGTTGCCGCAAAGGATGTTGATGCAGCCGCAAGAAGCATTATCGAACAAGCCGGATACGGCAAATATTTCGGCCACTCAACAGGCCACGGTGTCGGCGTTGAAATACACGAAGACCCCAATATTTCAACAAAAAACGAATATGTACTGCGCGAAGGCAACGTCATCACGGCAGAACCCGGCATTTATATCCCCGATAAGTTTGGAGTGCGTATTGAGGATATGCTCCTTATCACCGCGGACGGATGTGAAAATCTAACCTCAACACCCAAAGAGCTTACCGTAATCAACAACTAAAACACGCTTTAAGGATGTGCTAATATGAACAATAATACCGGCAAAAAGGTTCTGGTTATAATTAATCCCCGCTCAGGTCGATACACCGTACGCAGCCAGCTGCTCCGCATTGCGGACGACTTTACAAAAGCAGGTTTTGAAACCACGGTTTACACAACACAAAAGCGCGGTGACGCAACGGAATACGCAAAACATCTTGCAGATAAGTTTGACCTTATCGTATGCCGCGGCGGTGACGGCACGTTTAATGAAACAGTAAACGGCATACTCAAGTCAGGCATTGACGTACCGCTCGGCTATATACCCAGCGGTACAACAAACGACTTTGCGCATAGCCTCGGTATCCCCGTCAGCGCTTCAAAAGCAATAGACCTTATCTGCAACGTTGAGCCTAAGTACCACGATATGGGACTGATGAACAATGGCCGTTTCTTCTGCTACACAGCATCATTCGGTGTATTCACAAAATGCTCCTACAACACGTCACAGACCTCCAAAAACCTCTTCGGTTACCCGGCTTACGTTGTTGCAGGCCTCAAGGAGCTTAAAGGCTTCAAGCCGCTGCCTATGAGAATCCAATGTGACAACGAGGTTTACGAGGGCGAATACGCATTCGGCGCAATTTCAAGCTCACTGAATATCGGCGGCATCATCAAATACAATCGTGAAGATATCTCGTTTGACGACGGCATGTTTGAGCTTAACCTTGCAAAAATGCCCCACGGTACGAAAATGTGGACAGAGCGCGCAAAAGAGCTGCTTATCGACCACAAGTACAACGAGGATATGTTCACGCTCACCAAGGGATCACACTTCGTAATCGAGAGCTTTGCGGATGAAGTGCCGTGGACACTTGACGGCGAATACGGCGGTGCATACAAAATCACAGAAATTGATTGCTGCAAGCAGGTAATAAGAGTTTACAGAGACTGATAAACTCTTGACATTATATAATAAAAGTGATATATTCTTTTCGTTATATTAAATACATTAAAACGTTGAAGCAGAATGTGCATTGCAAGCGTTGTTTACAGAGAGTCTGCCATATGCTGGAAGGCAGATATTCAGCCGCAATGACGACCACTGCCGAGTGCCTGCGAAGCCGGCTGAAACCGGATAAGCTGTGCCGTGAAGCTGCGTTAAAGCTAATGAGCGGCGTAATTATTTACGCAACACGGGTGGAACCGTGGAGTATTGTTTATTACATACTTCACCCTGTACTTATCTGTACAAGGTGAAGTTTTTTATTTTTAAGAAAGGATGAAAAACGATGATCAAAGTAACACTCAAAGACAATGTTGTTAAGGAGTATGAAAAGAACACTACCGTTGCCGATATTGCAAAAAGCCTCGGTATGGGTCTTTATAAGGCTGCCTGCGTTGCAAAGGTCAACGGCGAGGTCTGCGACCTTCGCACGGCACTTGATGCAGACGCACAGGTAGAAATACTCACGTTTGACGATGAAGAAGGCAAGAAGGCTTTCCGTCACACCGCTTCACACATTCTCGCTCAGGCTGTCAAAAGGCTTTTCCCCCAGGCAAAGCTTGCTATCGGCCCGGCAATTGATAACGGCTTCTACTATGACTTTGACTGCGACGTTTCCTTCACACCCGAAGTACTCGAGAAAATCGAGGCCGAGATGAAGAAAATCGTCAAGGAAGGTCTTGCACTTGAAAGATACGAGCTTTCCCCCGCAGATGCAATTGCAATGATGGAGGAAAGAGGCGAAATCTACAAGGTTGAGCTTATCAAGGAGCACGCTGATAAGGGCGAGAACATCTCATTCTTCAAGCAGGGCGAATTTGACGAGCTTTGCGCAGGTCCCCATATTCCCGACACATCAAGAGTAAAGGCTTTCAAGCTCACATCCGCAACTGGCGCATACTGGAGAGGCGACTCCAAGAACAAGATGCTTCAGCGCATCTACGGCACGGCTTTCACAAAGCAGGCTGACCTTGATGCCCACCTTGAAGCAATTGAAGAAGCAAAGAAACGCGACCACAATAAGCTCGGCCGTGAGCTTGAGCTCTTCACAACCTCAGATATTATCGGCCAGGGTCTGCCGATTCTTCTCCCCAAGGGTGCAAGAATCATCCAGCTGCTTCAGCGTTTTGTTGAGGACGAGGAGCAGAAGAGGGGCTGGCTTCTCACAAAAACTCCCTATATGGCTAAAAGCGATCTTTACAAGGTTTCAGGTCATTGGGATCATTATCAGGACGGTATGTTCATACTCGGTGACGAGGAAAAGGATGATGAGGTATTTGCACTCCGTCCTATGACCTGTCCTTTCCAGTACCAGGCATACCTCAACAGAGCACGCTCCTACCGTGATCTGCCTTTAAGATACAACGAAACATCAACACTTTTCAGAAACGAATCCAGCGGCGAGATGCACGGTCTTATCCGTGTACGTCAGTTCACAATTTCCGAAGGTCACCTTATGTGCCTTCCCGAGCAGCTTGAAGACGAGTTTAAAGGCTGTCTTGAGCTTGCAATCTATATGCTCAAAACTCTCGGCCTTTACGAGGACGTTTCTTACCGCTTCTCACAGTGGGATCCCGACGATAAAGATAAGTACATCGGTACGGTTGAGCAGTGGGATGAAGCTCAGGGTATTATGGCAAAGATTCTTGACCACCTTGAAATCCCGTACAAAATCGGTATCGGTGAGGCTGCATTCTACGGCCCGAAACTCGATATTCAGATCAAGAACGTTCACGGTAAGGAAGATACACTCATCACGATCCAGATCGACCAGATGCTCGCAGAAAAATTCGGTATGGAATACGTTGCAGCTGACGGTACAAAGAAGAATCCCTACATCATCCACCGTACGTCCATCGGCTGTTACGAGCGTACTCTTGCTCTCCTTATTGAGAAGTATGCCGGTGCATTCCCCGTATGGCTTGCTCCCGAGCAGGTAAGAGTTATTCCGATTGCTGACAGACACCACGAGGCTGCTGCACAGGTTGTTGAAAAGTTCCGTGCTGCAGGTCTGAGAGTCAGCGGCGACTACCGCAGCGAAAAGCTCGGATACAAGCTGCGTGAGGCTCAGCTTGAGAAAATCCCCTATATGCTTGTTATGGGTGATAAGGAAATTGAAGAAGGTACAGTTGGTGTACGTAAGAGAGGTCAGGGCGACATAGGCGCAATGAGCGTTGACGAATTCCTTGCTCTCGTGCTCAAGCAGGAAGAAGAAAAGGTGATTTTCTGATGATAACCGAAATCAAATTCAAAAAGCTCCGTGAAAACGCAAAAATCCCGCAGCGTGCAACATCAGGCAGCGCAGGTCTTGACCTTTGCGCTTGTATTGATGAGCCGATAACACTCGATAAGGGCGGTCACGCCCTTATCCCGACGGGGCTTGCAATCGCACTTGAGGACTGCGGATATGCCGCAATGATATTTGCACGCAGCGGCCTTGCAATCAAGCACGGCATTGCCCCCGCAAACTGCGTAGGCGTTGTCGACAGCGATTATCGCGGCGAAATCTGTGTAGGTCTCATCAACCAGTATGAAGAGAGCTACACAATTCAGCCGGGTGAGAGAGTTGCTCAGCTTGTTGTTATGCCTGTATGCACAGCTCCTGCCGTTGAGGTTACCGAATTTGATGAAACCGAGCGCGGTGCAGGCGGCTTCGGCTCAACCGGCAAATGAGAATTTATGCATAATTACACAAAAAAACTAATAAAATAGTGTATGTTTATGCAATAATACAGTTGATTTTCTGTATAAAAGTTGTATAATAATGCACATGATAACGAATAAATATTAAATTCACTGAAAAGAGGAAACCACAATGAAAGAAATTAAGAAAGTCGTTCTTGCCTACTCAGGCGGTCTTGATACATCCATCATCATCCCCTGGCTTAAGGAAAACTACAACAACTGTGAGGTTATCGCAGTATCCGGTGATGTCGGCCAGGGCACAGAGCTCGACGGTCTTGAGGAGAAGGCAATCGCTACAGGTGCTTCCAAGCTCTACATCGAAAACCTTCAGGACGAGTTCGTAAATGAATACATCTTCCCCACACTCAAGGCAGGCGCAGTTTACGAGAAAGATTACCTCCTCGGCACATCATTTGCACGTCCCGTTATCGCAAAGAGAATTGTTGAGATCGCAAAGGCTGAAGGTGCTGATGCTATCTGCCATGGCTGCACAGGTAAGGGTAACGACCAGGTTCGTTTTGAGCTTGCTATCAAGGCATTTGCTCCCGAAATGCAGATTATTGCTCCCTGGAGAATCTGGGATATCAAATCCCGCGAGGAAGAGATTGAGTATGCTGAGGCACACAACATCCCCCTCAAGATCAACCGCGAAACAAACTACTCCAAAGATAAGAACCTCTGGCACCTTTCACACGAAGGTCTCGACCTTGAAGATCCTGCAAACGAGCCGCAGTATCTCAAGGAAGGCTTCCTTGAGATGGGCGTAGCTCCCGAGGCAGCACCCGACAAGCCCACATACATCACACTCTCATTTGAAAAAGGTGTTCCCGTAGCACTTGACGGTGTAAAGATGGGCGGTGTTGAGCTTATCACAAAGCTTAACGAAATCGGCGGTGCAAACGGTATCGGACTTTGCGACCTTGTTGAAAACAGACTCGTCGGTATGAAGTCCCGTGGTGTTTACGAAAATCCCGCAGGTTCAATTCTCTACAAGGCACATCAGGTTCTCGAAACAATTACACTCGACCGTGACACACAGCACTACAAAGAGATGGTTGCTCTTCGCTTTGCAGAACTTGTTTACTTCGGCCAGTGGTATACTCCCCTTCGTGAGGCTCTCAGCGCTTTTGTTGACAAAACTCAGGAAACAGTTACCGGTGACGTAAAGCTCAAGCTCTACAAGGGCAACATGATCAATGCAGGTGTTACATCACCCTATACACTCTACAGCGAGGACTTCGCAACATTCGATGCTGACGAAGTTTACGACCAGAAGGATTCCGCAGGCTTCATCAACCTCTTCGGTCTTCCGATCAAGGTTCGCGCAATTCTCGAGGCAGAGCGCAACAAGTAAGAAACCAATATTGTTAAGGGCGGAGTATCCCTCCGCCCAAATGTTGTTTAATGAAGTAACCGCTGATTGAATCAGGTTGCGATTACCAAAAAAGGCAGGATAAATTACTATGAAACTCTGGGCAGGACGCTTTGCAAAGGAAGCTGACAAAAGAACCAACGATTTCAATTCATCCATAAAATTCGACAGCCGTATGTACCGCGAGGACATCGACGGCTCAATCGCCCACGCCGTTATGCTCGGCACACAGGGCATTATTCCCGTTGAAGACTGCGAAAAAATCATCAACGGTCTCAAGCAGATTAAGGACGATATCGCATCGGGCGAGCTTCTTATTGACCCCGACGCAGAGGATATACATACATTCATTGAGCAGACACTCACCGCACGCATAGGCGATGCCGGCAAGCGTCTGCACACAGGCCGCAGCCGTAACGACCAGGTTGCAACCGATATCCGCCTCACACTGCGTAAAGAGTGCGAAGAGGTTATGGATATGCTCCGCCACCTGACGGACACCATATTCAACGAAGCACACGAAAACGAAAACACGATTATGCCCGGCTACACCCACCTTCAGCGTGCACAGCCCATTACATTCTGTATGCAGCTTTCGGCATACGTCAGTATGCTCGAGCGCGATATGGGCAGACTTGCCGATGCAAAGGCAAGAATGAACTATTCTCCTTTAGGCAGCGGTGCTCTTGCCGGCACAACATATCCGATAAACCGTGCAATGACCGCTCAGCTTCTCGGCTTTGACGGTGTTGTTGAAAACACGCTTGACGGTGTATCCGACAGAGATTTCTGCCTTGAGATTGCATCTGCTCTTTCAATCCTTATGGTGCACCTCTCACGTCTTTGTGAGGAGATTATTCTCTGGTGCTCCTGGGAGTTCAAATTTGTTGAGCTTGACGATGCATTCTCAACAGGCTCAAGCATTATGCCACAGAAAAAGAACCCCGATATTGCCGAGCTTATCAGAGGTAAATCCGGCAGAGTTTTCGGTGACCTTATGGCACTGCTTACAGCTATGAAGGGGCTTCCGCTTGCATACAACAAAGATATGCAGGAGGATAAGGAAGCTATATTCGATGCAATCGACACAGTCAAGATGTGTATGACGGCACTTGACCCGATGATTGAAACAATGCGCGTCATACCCGAAAATATGCGCCGCGCAGCAGCAGAGGGTTTCATCAACGCAACCGACTGCGCCGATTATCTCGTCGGCAAGGGTCTCCCCTTCCGCGATGCGTACAAAGCAACGGGCGAGCTTGTTGCGCTCTGCATCAAGGAAAAACTGACACTCGAAACTCTTCCCCTTGAGAAGTATCAGGGCGTTTGCGAGCTGTTTGGCGATGATGTTTACGAGGCAATCAAGCTTGAAACCTGTGTAAACAACAGAATAAAGAAATAATCCCACACATTAAGGAATTGATACACTATGAAAATAAAAGCAGCCGTTATCGGTGCAACAGGCTATGCAGGCGCCGAGCTTGTCCGCCTTCTTCTCAACCATCCCGACGTTGAGCTTACTGCCCTTTGCTCTAGAAGCTTTGAGGGTCAGAAGCTTTCCGATATCTATCCCTCATTCCTCGGTCTTTGCGACAAGGTTTGCATTAATCAGAGCGAAGCAGTTGACCTGAGCGATGTTGTTTTCGCTTGTCTGCCCCACGGGCTTTCGGAGCCGCTTGCTGCAGAATGTCTTGAAAAAGGCAGAAAATTCATCGACCTTGGCGCTGACTTCCGCCTCGAGAGTGAAGAGGAATACACCGAATGGTATCAGAAACCGTTTGACAAGCCCGAAATTCATAAGGAAGCTGTTTACTGCGTACCTGAGCTTTTCAGAGATAAAGCCAAAGGTGTGAGCGTAATAGCAAACCCGGGCTGTTATCCGACTTCGGCCGCACTCGGCCTCGCACCTGCAATTATCAACAGCCTTGTTGAAACAGACAGCGTTATCATTGACTCAAAGTCAGGCGTTACAGGCGCAGGCAGAGGACTTACACAGACCACACACTACCCCGATTGCAACGAGGCTTTTTCGCCCTACAAAGTAGGTATGCACCGCCACACGCCCGAAATCGAGCAGACGCTTTCAAAGCTCGGCGGCAAGAAGATTAAGGTTACATTCGTCCCCCACCTTCTGCCCGTAAACAGAGGTATCGTATCCACAATGTACCTCAAACTCAAGGATGGCGTTACAAAAGAACAGGTGCGTGAAGCTTACGAAACAAAGTATGCAAACGAGCAGTTTGTGCGCGTGCTTCCCGAGGGGGCAACAGCCAACCTGAAAAACGTTAAATTTACGAATATGTGCGATATCTCACTGCACATAGACAGCCGAACAGGCACACTCATCGTTGTTTCCACAATCGACAATATGGTAAAGGGTGCTGCAGGTCAGGCAATACAGAATATGAACCTCATTATGGGTCTTGATGAAAACGCAGGACTTAATCTCGTCCCCCCCGCTTTCTAATCCCACAAAGGAGTTAAAGAATGGAATTCATCAAAGGAACAATTACCACACCGCTCGGATTCGTTGCAAACTCGGTCCACTGCGGTATCAGAAAAAACAAAACCAAGCACGACCTTGCACTCGTTTACTGCGAAAAGCCTTGCACAGCTGCAGCAATGCACACAAGCAACCTTGTAAAGGGTGCGCCCAACAGAGTTACTGCTGCCAACCTTGAAAACGGCGTGGCGCAGGCAATCATCTGCAACTCAGGCATTGCTAACACCTGCGCTGCTGACGGCATTGAAAAGGCAGAGGCAATGTGCGCCCTTGCTGCAGATGCGCTCGGCATCAGTGCAAAAGACGTTGTCGTTGCTTCAACAGGTGTTATCGGTCCTTCAATCGACATCGAGCCTATTGCCAACCATATCGGCGTGCTTAAAGACGGCTTGAGCCGTGATGGCGGCCACAGCGCTGCAGTTGCAATTATGACAACTGACACACACGAAAAAGAAGTCTGCGTAAAATTTGAGCTTGACGGCAAGGTCTGCCACATAGGCGGAATGGCTAAGGGCAGCGGTATGATTATGCCCAATATGGCAACAATGCTCTGTTTCCTTACAACAGATGCTGCAATCAGCTCAGATATGCTCAAATGTGCGCTCAACGCAGTTGTTTGTGACACATTCAATATGGTATCCGTTGATGGAGATACCTCCACCAATGATATGTGCTCCATTCTTGCTTCAGGTCTCGCCGGCAACACCGAAATCACAGCCGCAAGTGCCGATTTTGATGCCTTCAAGACCGCTCTCTTTGAAGCACTGCGCTATCTTTCACGCGAAATTGCACGTGACGGCGAAGGCGCAACAAAGCTCATCGAGTGCACCGTAAATGGCGCTAAAGATACCGTTACCGCAAAGACAGTTGCAAAATCCGTTATCAACTCATCACTTCTCAAGGCCGCAATGTTCGGTGCTGACGCTAACTGGGGCAGAGTGCTCTGCGCAATAGGTTACTCCGGTGCTGACCTCAACATAAACGGTGTTGATGTTGACTTTAAGAGCTGCAAGGGCACAATCGCTGTTTGCAGAAACGGTGCAGGTATTGAGTTTGACGAGGATATTGCAAAGACAATTCTTCTTGAAAACGAAATCATTATAGACATCACACTGTCTGACGGCGATGCACAGGCAACGGCATGGGGCTGTGACCTTACATACGACTACGTAAAAATCAACGGTGACTACCGTTCATAAGAGGTAACTCAGATGGATATTTCAAATTTTGACCGTTCACAGATTCTGGTGCAGGCTCTCCCCTACATCCAGAAGTATTACAACAAAATAGTTGTTATCAAGTACGGCGGCAACGCTATGATCAACGAAGGTCTCAAGCAAGCTGTTATGGAAGATATCGTTCTTCTCTCACTTGTCGGCATAAAGGTTGTTCTGGTTCACGGCGGCGGTCCCGAAATCAACGATATGCTCAAAAAAATTAATAAAGAGAGCAAATTCGTTGACGGACTGCGATACACAGACGAAGAGACAATGGAAATCGTACAGATGGTGCTTGCAGGCAAGGTAAACAAAGACCTTGTCGCGCTGCTCGAGAAAAAGGGCGGCAAAGCAATCGGCCTTTGCGGTATTGACGGTGGTATGATTAAAGCCGTCAAACACCGTGAAAAGGACATCGGATACGTTGGCGATATTACCGATATCAACATCCAGCCCGTGCTCGACGTTATCAACAGCGGCTATATCCCCGTCATTTCTTCCGTTGCAGGCGGCGACCATGCATTCAACGTAAATGCTGACCTTGCAGCATCGCGCATTGCAGCTGTACTCGGTGCGGAAAACCTTATTTTGATGACAGATATCACAGGCCTGCTGCGCGATAAGGACGATGAATCAACACTCATCAAAGAGCTCAACGTCAGCGAAGTCCCCGCACTCAAGATGCAGAATGTCATCAAGGGCGGTATGATACCGAAGGTTGATTGCTGTGTTGAGGCTGTGAGACGCGGTGTCAAGCACGCAATTATTATGGACGGCAGAATTGAACACTCCATACTCATCGAGCTCCTTACCGATGCAGGTATAGGCACAATGTTCCGTTAACAAAGGATAATTATTATGAAATTTGAACAGATTAAAGAAATGAACAACTCCTCTGCAATGCCCACCTACGGTCGCTATGACCTCGGTATTGCAAGCGGCAAAGGTGCAGTTGCAAAGGATTTTGACGGCAGGGAATACATCGATTTCACATCAGGCATAGGTGTTAACTGCCTCGGCTATGCTGACGATGGCTGGGCAGACGCTGTTGCCGCTCAGGCACATAAGCTAAGCCATATCAGCAACCTCTATTATACCGATGCAACAGCAGCCTTTACCGATAAGCTAACAAAGGCAACCGGCTTTTCAAAGGTATTTCTCGGTAACTCCGGTGCAGAGGCGAACGAATGCGCAATCAAGGTTGCACGCAAATACAGCTTTGACAAATACGGTGAGGGCAGATACGAAATAATTACCCTGCTCAGCTCATTCCACGGCAGAACAATGTCAACGCTCACAGCAACGGGCCAGGATGCGCTTCATCCCGATTGCTTTGCCCCCTACAACGGCGGCTTTGTTTACTGCGAAAAAGATATTGAGCAGATTAAATCGGCAATCAGCAACAAAACCTGTGCTGTTATGATGGAAATGATTCAGGGTGAAGGCGGAGTTATTCCGCTCGAGAAAGACTTTGTTAACGAGGTCTGTGCCCTTGCAAAAGAAAAAGACCTGCTTGTAATCATTGACGAAGTACAAACAGGTATCGGAAGAACAGGCAAGCTTCTCGCTCACGAAAACTACGGCATCAAGCCCGACGTTGTAACGCTTGCAAAGGGGCTGGGCGGCGGACTTCCGATTGGTGCCTGCCTTTGCACTCAGGCACTCGGAGGAGTTATGAGCGCCGGCACACACGGCTCAACCTTCGGCGGAAACCCGATTGTCTGTGCAGGCGCAAGCTACGTGCTCGATAAGGTTAACAACGATGCTTTCCTCGAAAACGTAAGAGCTAACGGTGAATACATCCGCGAAAAGGTTTCGGGCTTCAAAAATGTCAAATCCATACGCGGTATGGGTATGATGATAGGCATTGAAGTTGAAGGTAAGACAGGTGCTGACGTTGTAAAGGAAGGTATCGCAAACGGTGTTATCTGCCTGACAGCCAAAACACTCGTTCGTCTCCTGCCTCCGCTCAACATCACAAGAGAAGAAATTGACCTCGGTCTTGAAAGACTCAAAGCGGCAATTGAAGAGTAAAAAAAAGAACTCACTTGAATCGTGCCAAGTGAGTTCTTTTTTATTCAGCTATAAATTTCATATACAGATAATACAGTAAGGTCAGTCGGAATTTAACCGTAAGAGCTACCAATTTTTCCTTGACGGATTCAAAGGGCAACGAAAAACCAAGGTATCTGTAGCTGTCCATTAGCCATTTACTGTTAAATACACGTTTTACATCTTTGTAAGTAAGTCCTGATGGAGAATTCTTACAGTTATTCATTACATTAGCAAATATTCTTACAACATAATAAACCGACATATCGTATACATATGTGTCTATATCGTTAAAACAAGCTCTTCGAGTTTCGTATTGAACGGATAAATCTTTTTCTAAACTCTCTTTATATTTTTTGCGCATAACGCTGTTTTCATTATCTATTCGGTAATGATATCCGGCATAGTCGAGTGCAATAACCTTTTCAGCATTAAATATAGCCTTTATATTTAAAACTGTATCTTCACCTATTTTCATATTCTCTGCAAAAAACAAATTGTTTTTTCTGAGAAAATCAATACCAAAAATCATGCGGCACGAAAAACAAATATCATTTGACGTATGTACGACGTGATTGCTTTTTATAAATGAATAACCGTCTGTAACCGTGTTCTTTATAAATCCGGTATGCACTACCGTACCTTGCGGCTCGGCAATATAATCAGTAATCACAACTTCAGGCTTATTTTCTATGACGCACTCTTTTATTTTCAGATAAAAATCATCAGATATCCAATCGTCGCTGTCTATTTTAGAAAAATATTCGCCTGCGGCAATTTCAAAACCTGCCTTACATGCAGATACTACGCCTCCGTTTTCTTTATGAATTACTGTTATTCTTTCATCTGCGGCAGCCCATTTATCGCATATTTCAGGTGAATTATCAGTCGAACCGTCATCAACGACAATAATCTCTATGTTTTTTTCAATTTGGTTTACTATCGATGAAATACAATTATCCAAAAACTTTTCTGCATTATAAACAGGTACTATAACAGAAAAAAGCGGCTTTGAAGAACACATTTAAACATCTCACCCCATATCCAACAATTCGTCGCTGCAACCGTTTTGTGCATATGCTTTCAGGCTGTCTCGACATAAATCATAGTTCTGTCACATACAAATTCAAGTTGATTTTTTTAAACTTTCAATATATAATGATTTACATTGCTGATATTAGCATACAGAAAAAATACTGTCAAGCAAAGCGGTGATTATCATTAACACTAAAAAAAGAAAAAGCGGCGTGCTTATGCACGTATCCTCACTACCGGGTGAATACTCAATCGGCAGTTTCGGCAAAGAGGCAAAACAATTTATTGACTTCCTCTCCGACTGCGGCTTTTCAATGTGGCAGGTGCTCCCATTCTGCCTTGTTGACGAGTGCAATTCGCCCTACAAGTCATATTCAGCATTCGGCGGTAACCCTTATTTTGTCGATCTGCCCACACTTTTTGAGCAGGGTCTTCTTACCCGGGAAGAGCTCGACTTCTGCCGCCAGCAAACACCCTACAGCGCTGAATACGTAAGGCTTTATCACACCCGTACGGATGTGCTGATGAAGGCTGCAATGCGTGCAGACGGTTCACTCAAAGAGAAAATTGAGGATTTCATAAGCGACAACGTATACCTTGAGCAGTTCTGCCGTTTTATGGCGCTCAAAAAAGCTAACAATGAAAAAACCTGGACCGAATGGGAGAGCGACAAAATCAATGAAGATGTGCTGTTTATGTGGAAGTTTATTCAGTACGAGTTCTTCACACAGTGGGCTGATATAAAGGCATATGCAAACAGCAAGGGTATACAGATAATCGGCGATATTCCGATTTACGTATCGTTCGACAGCTGCGACGTATGGGCAAACAAAGAGCAGTTCTTGCTTGACGAAGAAAACAAGCCCTCCTGCGTGGCGGGTGTGCCGCCCGATTATTTTGCCGAGGAAGGTCAACTCTGGGGTAACCCGATTTACGATTGGGGCAAGATGGAGGCCGACGGCTTCAAGTGGTGGCGAGCAAGGCTAAGCCACAACCTGACAATGTTTGATGCAGTGCGCATTGACCACTTCAGAGGCATTGAAAGCTACTGGAGCGTTGACGGTAACGCAACAACCGCAAAAAACGGTAAATGGGTAAAGGGCCCCGGCGAAAAATTTGTCGATATGGCAAAAGAGGTTGCAGGCGAAAAGCTGATTATCGCAGAAGATCTAGGTGACATAACAAAGGAAGTTATTGACCTTGTTGAATACAGCGGATTCCCCGGAATGAGAGTATTCCAGTTCGGCTTCCTCTCCGATTGCGACAACCCTCACCAGCCGCACAACTACACCGATAACTGCATTGCCTACACCGGCACACACGATAATAACACACTGCTCGGCTATGTGTGGGAGCTATCTGAAGAAACACGTAGAGGTATGCTCGAATACTGCGGCTATGAATCGCCCGACTGGAACAACGGCTACCAGAGCATCATCCGCACGATATTTGCCTCCCACGCAAACACTGTAATTCTGCCTATTCAGGATTTGCTCGGCTACGGCTCAGATACAAGGCTAAATATCCCCGGCAAAGCTGACGGCAACTGGCAATACCGCGTGACAGCTGACCAGATAAACTCTATCGATAAAAATCGCTGGCAAAATCTCAACTACCTTTACAGACGATAAACTGCAAGCGGACACTTCACCGATGAAGTGTCCGCATTTATTATCGCAAAATATACAAAAAATCCGATTTGAGCAGCGCTCTGATGGATTAAACAGAGAAATTCATTTTATCCTGCGCAACAGCTTGAAAGTGGCAAAAAAAGAAGATATAATCAATAACTGCATTAAAGTATAACGAGGGGAAATAAAGATGAAAGAACTAAAGCCAAAGCTGTTCACAAGCTTAAAGAAATACTCAAAGCAACAGCTTATTAAGGATATCACAGCAGGTATTATAGTTGCTATAATTGCTCTTCCGCTTTCAATTGCTCTTGCCCTTGCATCGGGTGTAGGCCCTGAGCAAGGCCTTTACACGGCAATTGTTGCAGGCTTTGTAATTTCGTTCCTCGGCGGCAGCCGTGTACAGATTGCAGGCCCTACGGCAGCATTTGCCTCAATCGTAGCCGGCATTGTGGCAAAGAACGGATTTTCCGGTCTGGTGCTTGCAACAGTCATCGCAGGTATATTGCTGATCCTTATGGGTTTATTCAAGCTCGGCAGCCTTATCAAATTCATCCCCTATACAATAACAACGGGCTTCACAACAGGTATTGCAATCACTATTGTAATCGGTCAGCTCAAGGACTTTTTCGGCCTGACTTTCAAAAACTCACCTATCGAAACAATCGACAAGGTTAAAGAGGTTGTAAGCTGTTTTGCAACGTTCAACTGGCAGGCACTCGTAATCGGTGCAGTTTCGCTCGCCATACTGATTGCCGTACCTAAATTTCTCAAGAAGATCCCTGCATCAATCATAGCAATTATCGTGTGCGCCGCACTTGTAAAGATTTTCGATATGAATGTCAACACAATCGGTGACCTTTACACAATCTCATCCGCCGCACCCAAGCTCACTGTACCTGAGTTTTCACTCGATACGGTCAAAGCGATAATACCTGATGCGCTGACGATTGCAGTGCTTGCGGCTGTTGAGTCGCTCCTCTCCTGCGTTGTTGCCGACGGTATGATAGGCAGCCGCCACAACTCCAACATGGAGCTTATTGCACAGGGTGCAGGCAACATCTGCTCCGCACTTTTCGGCGGTATCCCTGCAACAGGTGCAATTGCACGAACAGCGGCAAACATCAAAAACGGCGGCAGAACACCAATTGCAGGTATGGTTCACGCTGTTGTGCTGCTTGCGGTGCTGCTTGTGCTGATGCCCTATGCATCACTTATCCCGATGCCGACTATCGCCGCGATACTGTTCATCGTTGCATACAATATGAGTGAGTGGCGCGAATTTGTAGCCATAGTCAAGCACAGCCCCAAGAGTGATACCTTCGTGCTTATTGTAACATTTGTGCTGACGGTTGTATTCGACCTTGTTGTTGCAATCTGCGTAGGAATCGTGCTTTCAACGGTTATGTTTATGAAGCGTATGTCCGACGTTACCGACGCCTACGGCTGGAAGGAAATTGACGAAAGCAATGACAGCGACAACGTTAACCTCAAGGTAATTCCCGAGGGTGCAATGGTTTATGAAATTACAGGCCCGATATTCTTCGGTGCATCAAACAAAATCGCTGACGTTATCAAGGGTGCAAACAAAAAAGTGCTTGTGCTGAGAATGAGAAGCGTGCCCGCTATTGATGCAACAGGCATACACAGCTTTGAATCAATCATCAAAGCCTGTAAGAAGAACAACACCGTGCTGATTATGTCGCACGTCAACAAGCAGCCGATGAAGGTGCTCAAGAAATCGGGAATGTATGAGGAAATAGGCGAAGAAAACATCTGCCCGAATATCGACCGTGCGCTTGCAAGAGCAAAAGAAATACTTGGATAAAACGCAAGGAGCAACGCGTTAAGCGTTGCTCCTTTTTTGTTATATCAAGGTGGTTCTGTGAGTAAGCCTTGACAGAGGATTGTGTGTTATAATCAAACAGCCGAGTGCGATTTGATGCACTCGGCTGTTTGATTATGAAGTTACTTTCAGGTCGGTTGTTGTCCAGGTATGACCGAGCTTGGTTTTGAGGGTATAGGTTGTGCCGGTTGGGATTTTGCGCGTTACTGTCCAATGGCGCATACCGTCCTCAGCAATGCGGCTGACACTTTGCGTATAAGTAAGTGTACAGCCGTTGTCGAGCACAAACTGGATTTTGGCTATTTTCGGGTCGGTTACAACCTCGAACGTGCCGATGCCTTTTTCGTATGTAAGTTCAAACGAATCGGACTTGGGCTCATCGTAAGTAACGCTTAACGGTGCGTATTTTTCAACCCAGACCTTGCCGTACTTTGCGCGGACAGCGTGCTCGCCTGCCTCAACGCGCAGGTTTACAATCCAGGTTTCGTTCTCACCGTTTGAGGTAATCTGCGCCTTGCTGCGGTCGATTGTGGTTGTAGCGCCGTTTTGGCGGACAAGCTGAATTTT